>NZ_JBYMUW010000003.1:0-924064 GCF_057814995.1 Caballeronia sp. SL1002
ATGGAAGTGCTTAATCCGTCCAGTTCCCGGCGTGTGCCGTGGAACAAGGGCAAGCTCACTGGCCAGAAGCCGCCGCTGAAACTTCGAGAGATTTGGGCGATTCGGACGAGGCTGCAGATGTCCTCGAACGTTCGAGAGCTGGCGATGTTCAACTTAGCGATCGATAGCAAGCTCCGAGCGTGCGATTTGACGCGACTGCAAGTACAGGACATTTGCCTTGGAGGTCACGTGGTGTCTCGCGCAACGTGCATGCAGCAGAAGACGCAGCGGCCCGTTCAGTTCGAGGTAACCGAACAAACTCGGCAAAGCGTCGCAGCGTGGATCAAGGCGCGTGAGTTAAAGCCGGCCGACTACCTGTTTCCAACTCGATTGCACGCCTCACCCCATCTTTCGACTCGGCAATACGCGCGGATCGTTCACCGTTGGGTCGCGTCGATAGGCCTCGATGACGCTGCGTACGGGACACATACGATGCGCCGTACAAAAGCATCCCTCATTTATCGGCGCACGAAAAATTTGCGTGCAGTACAACTCCTGCTAGGTCACACGAAGCTTGAAAGCACCGTCCGATATCTTGGAATCGAGGTTGACGACGTGCTCGAAATGGCGGAGCAGACCGAAGTTTGAAATGGACCTGGCCGGCGAGCGGTCGCTTGCCGGCCATGAAGCGTCGTTCGCTCGTGCCATCGTCCGGACGTTTAGACGTCGGTTCCGCCTCTGCAAGCGGCCATTCGACTCGAAACAGGAGCGTTTCTCCATCGTCCCCGAACGTGCCGGGATTCCGGAAGGCGGATTTTGATTCGGCCGTCAGCGCCGAAATACGCGAGACTCGATCAACATCCAGGTCGTGCGGCTGCAGCAATCAAAATCGGGTGGCCAAGTCGAACACATTTTCATTGTCCAGCAAATCCAGCTCATCGCAATCGGTTTGGTGCTTGCATATTGCAACCGTAGGCTACGAGTTTCCTACGCGGTGCCTTAGGGCAAACCTGATACGCGGCCTTTTCCACGTCGGACGGTTGCTGGCTGACGGTTGCCGGCTATGGGAGCGTGCCGTTCTGCTTCGGAGTTGAGATGATAGAACGGGCGTTGACGTACCAAGCCAGCGAGCGTGGCATATCCATCCGTGCGGTTTTCCTTTCGACTGCACATGCCTGCCGGTGCCGGACTGCAGACACGGGGAGTGTCTCTACCCTTTCGCGCTTTGCTTGCGCCGCTTCGACATGCTCATCCCAAATCGCGTGCCAAACCAACGGGAAAACGCGCTTAACGATGAAAAACCCATCAGCGTCGCGACTTCAGATAGCGGCCGCTCGCTGCTATCAAGATATCGCGCCACGAATTCAACGCGCACCGCATCGACTATCGATAGGTAGCTATCGCCGTGATCAGCCAGATGACGTTGCACAGTCCTCGCGTCCACGCCTAGGTGCTCTGATACGCGAACGATCGAACACAGTCCTGAGGGTAGCAGTGCGACAACCAGCTTCCTGACTTTGTCGGACATCGTTGCGTTGGATTGGAGCAGCATCGAGTCAAGGTACCGGCGTACCTGCTGCGCCAAGACCGGATCATAAGTGGGAATCGTGGCGTCCAGGTCCGATGCGAGACACACAATGCCGTCGAAATCCTGGTTGAACGCTACAGTGCCAAACATGCGGGCGTGCGCGACAAGGTTAGCGGGACCACTATGCGTGAAGCAGACGGTGCGGGGCTTCCAAGCCGGTCCAAGTATCACGCCCAGCATCCGGTAGGTGACGCCCAGCACCAACTCCGTGGCCTGGCGAACCGCCCCCGGGACGCCGGCCATCATGTCCTCCCGGATGATGGCGAGCCCTTCCGTCTCTTCGACACGCATGACAAGCGCTTCGTTGTACAGCCTCAGGTAGTGGACCATGGCTTCGAGCGCCTTGCGCAGTGTCGGCTGCTCTCTTAGTGCAAAACCAAGCGGACCGAGGTTCGATAGCTGCCGGGTCTCAGCCATGCGCAGCCCGAAATCTTCAATTTCAGCGAGCCGAGCCGACTTCTCCAACAGCCGTGTGACCGCGTCAACCGGAATCATGGTGTCTGGCTCGAGTAACACGGCGCGGTGAATTCCGGCGTCCCGCAATTGCCGATAAGGCTCCAGGCCCACAGACCGAGCCGTTTCGACGTAATTGGTCAGCACTGCACTGCGTATCAAATAGGACATATCGATTTCTCCTATTGTCGCAGAATATAAAGTGAGTGTCGTTAAATGTCAAATCATCGGTTGGCGTTGGGCGATACTCATCTCCACTGACGCACGACGCTTTCATGTGGTTGCGCGACCTAAAGGATTTTAGGGGACGAACGATCGTAACGAGTCAAGCCGAGGCGCACCACCATTCTGTGATCAATTGCGAGCCGCCGGGAACTGGAACCCCGACTGGGGCGCGCTTTCGGAGCTAGACCCCGTTTGGGCAGAGAAATTCGTCGCCCTGGGTATGCACACCATCAAGTCTGGCGTGCTGGAACCCAAGGTACTGGAGTTTATCGCCATAGCGGTCGATGCCGCGTGCACGCACATGTATGCACCGGGAACGCGCCGACATATTCGCAAGGCGCTCGCACAGGGTGCCACTAAAGAAGAAATTACGCCCGTGCCGCAAGTCGTCAGCGTCTTGGGGATTCATGCCAGCAGTATCGGCGCACCGATACTGCTGGAAGACATGGCCGCGCTCAAGTAGGCCGTGTGCGCCATGGCAACGACCAATCCATGGCCGACATCGATCTCATGTGTTCAACCATCAACCAGGAAGGAAATATCATGAATTTACTCGACGGGCATCTCCTGCCAGAAAATCAGCAAAAGCTGGTCATCACCGTAGCTCCTTATGGTCCTCAGTGGCTGCTCAGCGACTTCCCGGAAGACCTTCCGCGGACCATGCAAGAACAGATCGACAAGGCTGCGGAATGCTATGAAGCCGGCGCCACCGTACTGCATCTGCACGTGCGTGAACTCGACGGCAAGGGTTCCAAGCGCCTGTCCAAGTTCAATGAGCTGATCGCCGGTGTACGCAAGGCCGTGCCCGACATGGTCATCCAGGTCGGCGGCTCGATTTCCTTTGCTCCGGAAAGCGAAGGGGAGGCCGCCAAATGGCTGAGTGATGACACCCGTCACATGCTGGCCGAACTTGACCCTAAGCCGGATCAAGTGACATTGGCCGTCAATTCCAACCAGTTCAACATTGTTGAGATCATGTCCTCGGCGGACATCGCAGGCACTTCGTTCGAACAACCTGCCGTATTCCATGCCTACCGGGAAATGACCTTTCCTGCAGGGCCGGAATGGGTGGAAGAGCATATCAAGCGGCTCTCCGCCAACGGTATTGGTATCCAATTCCAGATCGGCAATATGGCTTCGTTTATGACGGTTGAGCGCATGATGCGCCGCGGCGTTTGCAACGTTCCGTTAAACCTGACCTGGATTCCGATTGCCGGCGGCGCGGACACGCCGGACCTCTATCACATGGCCCAGTTCGTTCGCGCCGTTCCGGACGGCGCTCTGCTGACGTTCGAAAGCCTGATGCGCAACACTTTGCCGATTAATATGATGGCGATCGCACAAGGTTTGCATGTTCGTTGTGGCAACGAGGACAACCTTTGGGCGCAAGACGGCAAGACAAAATTCGGCTCGGTCGAGCAAATTAAACAGTTAGTTCGGGTATCGAAGGAATTCGGTCGGCCAGTCGCCAATGGCCGAGAAGCCAAAGAGCTTTTGAAGATCGGCACGTTCTACAAGAACGCCGATGAGACCCTCGCAGCAAATGGATTTGCACCGAATCGCAGAGCGGCCTAGCGCTGAGATGGATTGATGACCTGATAAATCGGTTCAAGCAGGCGAGATTCCTATCCGGACCTCGTCTGTTCATTCGTTTGCGCACCGACAATCTGTAGCTTGCAGCATCAGACATCAGGCGTTCAAGCCGAGGATGATCCTCGTCTTATTGTTTCGTCAGTTTTTTTCAAGTGAGACGTCAATCATGTTCAAGCAAAGCAAAGTCATTATTAGCTGTGCCGTGACTGGGGGTATTCATACACCCTCAATGTCCCCGCATCTACCTGTGACGCCTCAAGAAATCGCTGAAGCTTCTATCGCGGCAGCGGAAGCTGGCGCGGCTATCATTCACTTGCATGCACGAGATCCAAAAACGGGCAAGCCTGACCAGACACCCGAGGCGTTTGGAAAGTTTTTGCCGCAAATCAAGAAGCATTCGGATGCGGTGCTCAACCTGACAACGGGTGGCTCGCCCTACATGACTGTGCAGGAGCGGATGCTGCCTGCCAAGGTATTCAAGCCTGAAGTGGCCTCGATGAACCTTGGAACCATGAACTTCGGCTTGTTTCCGATGCTCAAGCGTTTCAAAGAATTCAGGCATGACTGGGAGCGCCCCTTCCTGGAAGGGACTAAAGAGCAAATATTCCGCAATACATTTGCTGATCTGCAAGCTGTTTTATCCGAGCTTTCAGTCAACGAGACTCGCTTCGAATTCGAGTGCTATGACACGGCTCATATCTATACGTTGGCGCACTTCGTTGAACAGGGACTGGTTAAGCCTCCGTTCTTCATTCAGACCGTCTTCGGAATTCTAGGTGGCATAGGCACGCACCCTGAAGATGTGATGCACTTGCAGCGTACTGCCAACCGACTTTTCGGCGATGACTTCCGATGGTCTGTATTAGGTGCTGGCGTTAGCCAAATGAAGATTTCCGCCATGGCGGCAAGCATGGGCGGCAACGTCCGGGTCGGACTGGAGGATAGCCTTTGGATCGGCAAGGGGCAGTTAGCTAAGTCCAACGCTGACCAGGTGCGAAAGGTTCGGTCAATTCTGGAAGGGTTGGGACTTGAAGTAGCATCGCCGGACGAAGCGCGCGAGATACTTAAACTCAAAGGCAAGGATAAAGTTTCCTTCTGAGAGTTTTTCACGAAGAAGACCTAATCGTTCGAGTACCCACCCAAAATCTACGGTTCATCCTCCATGAACTAGAGTGCCATACCGGGCAAATCTCTTACAGCATTGAACGAGGAGTAGGTAGCTCTCATGTCACGGCCCGCACTACGACGCCTTGTTAGCTAGCGGCCAAACGGAATGACACGTCCCTGCGCTGTCCGCCATCCCCGGATCCGCTTAGATTTGCGGGATGACATGGTGTGGAAGATATCGGGCCGGTGGCCGAAGAAGTTGCCCGATCGATAGCTCGATGCGAAGTTCGTGATGCCTCCTTTGTCTACGACTTGAAGCGCGCTCGAATCATCCGAAAGCACTAATTAAATCGATTCCCCTACGGGATGGTGAGACACACATGCAAGAGAATCTGGTAGCCGCGACGCCGTCGGCTTACTCCTATCCGCTTTTGATCAAGCAGTTACTGCTCAACGCACGCAGCCTCAATGGCGACCAGGAAATCACGTATCGAGGGGAATTGCGCTACCGCTTCCGCGATTTCGATCATCGTATTTGCCGGCTCGCGTCGGCATTGACGTCACTCCACGTCCAGCACGGATCGACCGTTGCGGTGATGGATTGGGATAGTCATCGCTATCTCGAAAGCTATTTCGCCATTCCGATGATGGGGGCGACGCTGTTCACGGTGAACGTCCGCTTGTCACCGCAACAACTTCTCTACACGTTGAACGACTCGCAGGCCGAGGTCGTTCTGGTTCACGCGGATTTCGTCGAAACCCTCACGCGGATCTGGGATGAACTGCGGTTCGTACGGCGAGTGGTGGTGCTGGCCGACGGTCAGCCCATGCCGAAGACCGACCTGCCGGTTGCCGGCGAGTATGAGGCATTGCTTGACCAGGCGTCGGCGGCGTTCGCGTTCGACGATTTCGACGAGAACACAAAGGCCGCGGTTTTCTATACGACGGGCACGACCGGTGATCCCAAAGGGGTCAGCTATAGCCATCGGAACATTGTCATGCATGCGATGGCGACGGCGATGAGTCTATGTTCACCTCGCGATGGTCAGAGGCTGCATCGTGAAGATGTCTACATGCCGATCACGCCGATGTTTCATGTACTCGCGTGGGGTATGCCATATATCGCCATCATGCTTGGACTCAAAACCGTTCTGCCTGGCCGCTATGAGCCGGAAATGCTGCTTCGGTTGCGTGAGGCGGAGAACGTAACGTTTTCTCACTGCGTACCGACGATTCTGCAGAAACTGCTGAACGCCATTCCGGACGGAGGGAGCATGATGTCGGGATGGAAACTCATCATCGGCGGATCGGCGCTGTCGCCTGCGCTTTGTGATGCGGCGATGGGGCGCGGCATCGACTTGTTCACGGGCTACGGCATGTCGGAGACCGGCCCGATCGTCGCGCTTGCGCAGTTGCTCCCAGGATTCGCATCGAGCAACCGCAACGACACCGCGGAGAATTATCAGAAGGAAGTGCAGATGCGATGCTCTACGGGGCGCCCTGTCCCGATGGTCGACTTTCGCGTCGTGGATGAGAACATGAACGACGTGCCGCGCGACGGCAAGAGTCCCGGAGAGATTGTTCTGCGTGGGCCATTCCTGATGCTCGGCTACAACAACGAACCCGAGGCGTCAGAGGAATTGTGGGCCGGCGGCTACCTCCATACGCACGACATCGCGGTGATGCATCCGGACGGCTTCGTTCAGATCGTGGACCGTGTGTAATCAACACGGGCGGGGAGTGGGTGTCGTCGATCCAAGTGGAGAGTTTGATCCGGCTGGTGTCATGCGTTGTCGAGCGCGCGGGGTCCGCGTGCCGGACAAAAAAGGAGCGAACGCCCGATGACGTTTGTTGTGGGCCGGGCAGGGGAAGGCTTCTGCCGTCCGTGAAAACCCAGATGACGCTTGTCAACATACCCCGCATTAGTCGCTACGGCAGCGTTGATTCGACCGTGCAGTTCGCCATGCTCGCGGCGTCATCCCAAAGCGCGACGTGAACCAGCGCGTGAACGAAGTTTGCCGTGTATAGCCGAGCAACGTAGCAACACGTCCGATCGGATAGCGCGTGTTCGCCATGTAGCGTAAGGCGAGGTTGTGGCGCACCTCATCGACCTGAGCCGAGAAACTCGTGCCCGCGAATTCGAGTTGCCGTTGCATGGACCGGGTACTCAGATGTAAATGTTGCGCAACCTGCTCAATGGTTGCCAGTTCGAGCGGCAGCAGCAGGTAGACGGCCCTGCGCACCTCCAATGCAATGGAATGCTCTTCAGCCGAGCTGAGCGGCTTAAGCAGACTTTCGGCATATCGCACCAGTTCGGGGTCGGCCGCCGGATTCGGGTAGTCCAGATCGACTGCCGAACACACGATGCCATTGAAATCGCTGCCGAACACCACAGGACAACCGAAGAACTGCCGGTAATACCGGAGATCATCGGGTGCCGGGTGGGTAAAGTTGGCAGCAACCGGATGCCAGCTCGCGCCCAGCAGTGCGCTGCAGGTACGGGCAAGCACGCCGACCGCAAGCTCCGTTGCCTGTCGCATGGGTACGGGCGAGTCCACGATGATTTCCTCGCGAATCACCACCTTGTCCCCGACACTTTCTATGTAGAGCCCCAGCGCTTCGTTAAGCAAGTGTCGATATTGAATGGCGGCTAGCAGCACTTCGCGCAACGTGCGCTTGTGCGCGAAAAGCAGGCCGATGACGCCGAAATCGAGTTCCTGCCGCACTTCGCCCAGTTGTAGTCCGAAGGTTGGGCATGCCGCCATCTGTGCTGTCGCTTC
This sequence comes from Caballeronia sp. SL1002, assembly GCF_057814995.1. Lineage (NCBI taxonomy): Bacteria > Pseudomonadati > Pseudomonadota > Betaproteobacteria > Burkholderiales > Burkholderiaceae > Caballeronia > Caballeronia sp. SL1002. Next base: position 7,726 of record NZ_JBYMUW010000003.1, read on the forward strand.
GAGCAGTTCGCAGGTCGCGTCTATCGGGATGCGCTGCTCCGGATTGGCCAGCATGGCGGCGTCCAGCCCCGCCTGTTGCAACAGTGCCTGTGGATTGACGCCAAGCTTCCTGGTCAACTGAAAATACCCGTTCAGAGTGACGGCCCGCACCATCGTGACCATTGCCCGTTCTCCATATCGGCCCAGTGCGGTGGCCTTGCGAGCCAAGTCCAGGCAAACCGGTGTTTACTCCTATTGGCGCCAGATGCGACATTTATGGCGTGAAAAGAGAGATTCTACTTCATGACCTCGCTATATTGGGGGTGTCCGTTAGGCAGTCGTGCATCACCCATAAGTACGTCAAAAGCCTTACGCAGAGGAGACAACCTTGCACACACCTTTTATCGAATCCGCCCAGGGGGCCGTTCCGGCCAGGCAGCCAGCCGTTCCCGCGTATGCGTGGGTGGTGTTCGCCCTGACCGTGGGTCTGCTGCTGTCCGACTACATGTCCCGGCAGGTTCTGAATGCCGTCTTTCCGTTGTTAAAGTCAGCATGGGGCCTGTCGGATACCCGGCTGGGTTCCCTGAGTAGCGTCGTCGCGCTGATGGTAGGACTGCTGACGTTTCCGCTGTCCGTGCTCGCGGACCGCTGGGGACGCATCAGAAGCATCGTCCTCATGGCAACCCTGTGGAGCGTGGCAACCCTGGGATGCGCCATCGCCCAAAGCTATAGCGAAATGCTCGTGGCGCGCGCGCTGGTTGGCTTCGGCGAAGCCGCCTATGGCAGTGTAGGGATCGCGGTCGTGCTGAGTATTTTTCCCTCGCGCCTTCGCAGCACGCTCGCCGGTATCTTCACGGCAGGTGCGGCGTTTGGCTCGGTGCTCGGATTGGCCCTTGGCGGAATCTTTTCAGCGCACTTTGGATGGCGATGGTCGTTCGCCGCCATGGGGTGCTTCGGCATTGTCCTGGTCATCACCTACAGAATTGTCGTAACCGGGAAACGACTGACCCCGTTACTGCCCCCGGGCTTACGCGACATGTCCGGAAAGCCCAACGTCCGGATGAGCTTTCACATGCTGCTGGTCGGGCTCTTCTCGTCCACGTCGGTACGGTGTGCCTATGTTGGCAGCGGTTTTCAATTGTTGGTTCCCGCCGCGCTGTGGGCCTGGATGCCCAGCTTTCTAAACCGCTATTACGCCATGGCTCCCGGCAAGGCCGCCTTGTGCGCCGCAGGATTTGTCCTGATCACCGGGCTCGGCATGGGTGTGTGCGGGATGGTGACGGATCGGGCCAGTGTGTCGAAGCCTACGAGAAAGTGGGCGACTGCGGTCATCTATTGCCTGGTTTCGTTCACGCTGCTGGCTATCGCATTCGGATTGCCCAACGGCCCGTTGCAGCTCACGCTGATCGGCGCAGGAATGTTTTTCGGCGCGGGCTCGTCCGGCCCCGCTGGCGCCATGGTGGCTAACCTGACGCCGCCTCCGATCCACGGCTCCGCATTTGCTACGTTGACGCTGGCGAACAATCTGCTCGGACTTGCGCCTGCCGCCATCATCACGGGCGCGATTGCAGACAGGATCGGGCTGCTCGGCGCGTTGCACATCATCCTCGCTGCACCACTGTTCGCTGCAGTCGTTTTCGTATTCGGCTGGCTCAACTACACCAAAGACTTGGGCAGGCTGACTACCCTGCGTGAACAAGCCCTGCAATGACTACTTAAGCGACTGCGAGAGCGGGCACTGACCGCGACACTGTAGAACGTTCGGATGGTTAATCATTATCTAAGGAGTCGAAGCATGGCAAAGGCTATACGCTTCTATCAAACTGGCGGACCCGAGGTCTTGCGTTACGAGGATGCCGAAGTCGGCGAACCAGGTCTGGGACAGGTCAGGATCCGCCACGCGGCCGTCGGCTTGAACTTCGCCGACATTTATTTTCGTACCGGGCTGTATCCGGCGCCGCTGCCCTCGGGTATTGGAACCGAAGCGGCCGGCACCGTGATCAGCGTAGGGCCGGGCGTCACCAGCGTCTCGGTAGGCAACCGCGTGACCTATACGGGCGCGTTCAACACGCTTGGCGCTTACTGCACGGAGCGCGTGATCGACGCAGCGCCGCTAGTCAAGCTGCCTGACGGCATCTCATGTGAGACCGCTGCCGCCATGACGATGCGAGGGCTCACCGCGTCCTACCTGATGCGTCGCATCTACGCCTTCAAAGAGGGCGATACCGTCCTGCTGCATGCGGCGGCCGGCGGCGTCGGCCTGATCGTGTCGCAATGGGCAAAGCTGCTCGGGCTGACGGTCATCGGTACTGTCTCGAGCGACGCCAAGGCGGAAGTCGCGCGGGCGCATGGCTGCGACCACACCATCGATTACAGCCGGGAAGAGGTGGCCAAGCGCGTGCGCGAGTTGACCAACGGCGTCGGCGTGAATGTCGTCTTCGACAGCGTCGGCAAGGACACGTTCGAGGCCTCGCTGGATTCTCTCAAGCGCCGGGGCCTGATGGTATGCGTGGGCACCGCTTCGGGCCCGATCCCGCCGTTCAACCCGCAACTGCTCGCGCATAAGGGATCGCTCTACGTGACCCGTCCGGCGCTTGCCGACTACATCGCGGACCCCGCCGAGAAAGCTGAACTCGCTGCCGAACTGTTCGGCCACGTGGAGGCCGGCCGCATCAAGATCGAGATCAATCAGAAGTACGCCCTCGAAGACGCCGTCCAGGCACATCGCGACCTGGAATCGCGCAAGACGACCGGCTCGTCAGTCTTCGTGGTGGAACAGTAAGACCAGGAATATCGACTTTATGCATATCGAACAACTCACTCATGCCTTAGGTGCAGAACTGACCGGTGTCAAACTGGCCGACGCCCTCCACGATGCGGGCCTATTTGCGGAGATCCGCGTAGCTCTGCTCCGATATCGCGTGGTATTCCTGCGCGACCAGGAAATGACCCGTGCCGAGCACGTCGCCTTTGCCCGTCGCTTCGGCGAGCTCGAAGGGCATCCTGTCGTGGGTAGCGATCCCGAGAATCCAGGGCTGGCGCGGATCTACCGCACGCCGGACCAGCCGAACGACCGCTACGAGAACGCGTGGCACTCGGATGCCACGTGGCGCGAAGCACCACCGTTTGGCGCGGTGCTTCGTTGCGTGGAATGCCCGCCGGTCGGCGGCGACACGATGTGGGCGAACATGGTGCTGGCGTACGAGAAGCTGCCCGAGCACATCAAGAGCGAGATTGCCGACCTGCGCGCGCGCCACAGCATCGAGGCGACCTTCGGGGCCATCATGCCCATCGAGAAGCGCCTTGCGCTCAAGGCGCAGTTTCCCGATGCGGAGCATCCAGTGGTCCGGACGCACGCAGAAACGGGCGAAAAGATCCTGTATGCGAATGTCTTTACCACGCACTTCACCAATTTCCATACGCCGGCGCGCGTGCGTTTTGGCCAGGACGCCAATCCCGGCGCGGCTGACTTGCTGCGCTACCTGGTCAGCCAAGCGGCGATTCCCGAATATCAGGTCCGCTGGCGCTGGAAACCCAACAGCGTGGCGATCTGGGACAACAGCGCCACCCAGCATTACGCAGTGATGGACTACCCCCCGAGCCATCGCAAGATGGAGCGCGCCGGCATCGTGGGCAGCACACCATTCTAAGCTGTCCCGCAGCACAAGGAGCACAAGTCAGCAACGCGCAACGGCGCCCACCCGCTCTCAGGCAGGCAGGCGGCAGGCGCAGGCCGCTTTGCTGGCCGGTCGGCTGCGCGCGCTACCGTTTAAGGTTTTTATGTCACGCCAGATACCCGTCGCAATGGTCGACGATCTTGCCCCCGGACAGCGCAAGCTGCTGTTTGTCGAGGGCCGCAGCCTCGTCCTGTTCAACATCGGCGGAGAGCTTGTCGCAATCGACAACTCCTGCCCGCACAACGGCGCTGCATTGTCGAACGGCCAGCTCGAAGGAAGCGTCTTAAGTTGTCCTGCACATGGACTGCGTTTCGACCTTCTGGCAGGCGAGCGGCCTGACGGCGGAAAGCTTTGCGTGCACAGCTTTCCCCTGCGTACATCAGGCGGCAAGGTGATGCTCGTGCTTGAAACGCCCTGAGCCGGTGCCTGCCGGGAACATTTGTTCCGCGGAGCACCCCGAAAACGAATGCCGCGCAGTAGCGTGATTGCGCCGCTGCCGCCGAACCCTACGTCCTTCTGGAGATGCCAAAAATGGGACTCATGATGCAGCAGCCTCTGCTGATTTCTTCGCTGGTTCGCCATGCAGAGCGCCATCACGGCGAGCAACTAGTGGTATCGCGTCGCGTCGAAGGCGACATCCATCGCTATACCTACCGCGATATGGCATCGCGCAGCCGCCGGATGGCAAAGGCCCTTTGCGCGCTGGGTATGGAGCCCGGAGTGCGAGTGGGCACCCTGGCCTGGAACGGATACCGCCATCTGGAGCTGTACTATGCCGTCTCCGGTTGCGGTGCTGTCCTGCACACACTCAACCCGCGTCTGCATCCCGATCAGTTGGTCTGGATCGCCGAGAACGCACAGGACAAGGTGCTTTGCTTCGACCTGAATTTTCTGCCGCTGATCGAAGCGGTTGCATCCCGCCTGCCGAGTGTCGGCGCCTTCGTGTTGATGTCCGACGGCGCGCACATGCCAGCACAGACCGGCATTCCCAACCTGCTCTGCTATGAAGACCTGATGGCGGCGCAGGACGATGCGTTCCATTGGCCCGAGTTTGACGAATGCACCGCGTCTTCACTTTGCTACACGAGCGGCACGACAGGGGATCCGAAGGGCGTTCTCTACAGTCACCGTTCGACCCTCTTGCACACCTACGCGTCGGCGCTGCCGGACGCCCTCAATCTGTCTGCGCGCGACACCATCCTTCCGGTGGTGCCCATGTTCCACGTCAACGCGTGGGGCTTGCCATACTCCGCGTGCATGGTCGGCGCAAAGCTTGTCTTGCCCGGTCCCGCCCTGGACGGCGCCTCCTTGTACGAACTGATCGAGGCGGAAGGCGTAACCCTCTCCGCGGGCGTCCCGACTGTCTGGCAGGGTCTGCTCGCGCACACGCAGCGCAACGGCCTGCGTTTCTCCCGCATGACCCGCACGATCGTTGGTGGCTCGGCCTGCCCGCCCGCCATGATGGAGACATTCGAGGAGCAGTATGGCGTGCAAGTCCTTCACGCGTGGGGCATGACCGAACTCAGCCCGCTGGGCACCGTCGGCGCGCTTAAGACTGGGCAACTCGACTGGACCCCGGCCCAGCAGCGCGCTGTGCGATCCAAGCAGGGCCGTGCGTTGTTCGGCATCGATATGAAGATCGTCGACGGACAAGGCAACGAACTGCCGTGGGACGGAGAGACCTCCGGAGACCTGCTGGTGCGTGGTTCATGGGTACTTTCGTCGTATGTCAATTGCGATGGCAACAGCCCGCTCGTCATGAGCGAAGGCAAGGACTGGTTCCCGACCGGCGACGTGGCCACTATCGATCCTGCCGGATTTATGAACATCACCGACCGCAGGAAGGACGTCATCAAGTCTGGGGGCGAGTGGATTGGTTCGATCGATCTCGAGAGCATCGCCGTGGGACACCCGGACGTCGCCATGGCCGCATGTATCGCAGCGCGGCACCGGAAATGGGATGAGCGGCCACTGCTCGTCGTGGTCCGTAAGCCGGGCACCGAACTCTCCCGCGAGCAGTTGCTCGGTTTCTACGAGGGAAAGATCGCAAAATGGTGGACGCCCGATGACGTGGTCTTCATCGACGCGCTTCCGATGGGTGCGACCGGGAAAATCCTGAAGCACCAATTGCGCGAGCGCTTCCGCGACTTCCTGATGCAGCCGGAAGAATGCCCGGCGCGTGGTTGACCCGCCCAATCTGCGCGACTGGATACTGGCCTGATTTCAACTAGGCGAACATGGCCGCCGGCATCCGGCTTCCTCCAGCAGAAAAGTAGGCAGACGTCAATTTTATCAACCGTAGCGAGGATTCCCATATTGCGTAGGTGCAGGTGGGGAAATTAAAATGAGGAAACCTATATGAAGCTCAGGCTTGCCGGTGTTGGTGCTCTAGTGGCGTTTGCAAGTTCGGCACACGCTCAATCGTCAGTGACCCTTTACGGAGTAATCGATACGGGTGTGCTCTGGCAGACCGCGAACGCGGGAGGGGCGGCCCCGTTCTTGCCGATTCGATCGAAAAATCCAAACCTGGGATCCATGGTCGCCCTCAAGGATGGCGGCATCTACTCGAGCATCCTGGGCTTTAAGGGCGTTGAAGACATCGGTGGCGGGTACAACATCAACTTCAAGCTTCAGGGGACATTTACCAGCAACAACGGCAAGTCCGGGCTGGCCGATGTGCCGGCCTCAGTGGGATCCTCGATCTTTACTCAGGTCTCGACAGTCGGCGCATCGGGGCCGTTCGGCAGGATCGACTTCGGTCGCCAGTTTGCACCGATGGCCTACGCAATGGCCGACACCGACGTGCGCAATGCGCAGTACTTCGGCAGCGTCCTGACCGCGTGGCTGACGATGAACACGATGTCAGGCTGGTCGGGTAGCACCACAAACGGCCAGATTGGTGCACTGTATGACGACAATGCGATCGTCTACAACTCGCCTTCGTTCTACGGCCTTTCGGCCGCGCTCGAGTATGCGCCTGGCGGTAGCCCCGGGCACTTTCAGGGCGGCACGCGCGAATCGGCCGTGCTCAAGTATTCGAACTTCGGCCTGAATGCCGCCGCCGTCTACTACAACGCACATGATGCCAACGCGTTTCCCTATACGAGTCCGGGCGCTGCCGTTGCGCCGACGGGCGTTGAGAACAACCGCTTCGTCTACTTTGGCGCCAAGTACACTTGGCGTGGCCTCTCGGTGTCCGGCTCGTTCAGTAACGGCCGCGTCCCCTCGAACGAGAACACGGGGGCAGGGGCGCCGTATGCCGTATCGGGCGACTTCGACATGTGGACGGGGGGCATCGGATACAGATTCAACCCGGTATTCGATATTTCGTCGGGCGTCTATTACGTGAAGGACAACAAGCACAGCAACAACCAGTCAACTTCCTATACTCTCGGCGCCAATTACAGGCTGTCCAAAACCACCACGACTTACGCTCAGATTGGCTACGTCTCGAACCGAGGGGTCATGAATCAGGAACTCGAATACGCGGCGCCCGTGCCCCCGGGACATAACGCCACCGCCGGAATGGTTGGCATCCGCCATTCGTTCTGATGCTGTTTCCCACGTTAGCGAAAGGATAAGCCAATGAAGAAAATCAAGGGACTCAGGATTGTTGTCGGCGCATTCGTCGTTACAGCTTCCTTGAACGTATGGGCCCAGAATGGCGCGGCATCCAGTGCGCCGGCCAGCATTTCAGGCGCGTCCGCGACGGTTGCCTCAAGCGCGGCGGCGCAAACGGGCAGACAGGCCAATCGGGCGTTGCGACGCAAGGTGTACGCTGCCATCTCCAAACACAAGGAGATCAGCGCGGGCAGCATCAGTGTCCTCGCTAAGGACGGGGCAGTGACGCTGTACGGCACGGTCACGGATGCGGCACAGATCGACAAGGTTGCGGAGATCACGAAAGTGGTTCCGGGAGTGACGTCCGTGACCAACGAGTTGGCCGTTGAAAAGCCTTTCGGGGGGCAGTGAGGGGTCACGCCAACGCCTGAACATTGGTATGGTGGCGCGCCGATAATCGCGCGCGTTCAATCCAGACCGAAGGCTCGCACGCGACTTAATCCGACCGGCAGCCCCATCGGTGGATGGAGGCTGCCGGCACGAGCCTACTGCGAACGTGTCTGTTGAATGATAAAGCCGATGCGACTGGATCGTGAGGGAACGGAAAATTGCCGTCGTCGTGACATGGACAGTAGGTATGTATTACCCAGTGCCAGGCGGTCGGCATGACGGCACGGAAGGCCGCTGTGCCGCTGATAGCGGCCGTCGCACTAACCGAGCAACGGATGACGGAAGGGGGTCGGGTTTCGACGGTGGTGACAAACAGGAAGCGGCCATCATCCGTCTTTGCACCACGCTGGACGCTTACGTTCGAAGGTCTGATCCACTTAGGCGTAGCTGTTCGGCATGCTCCCGGGACGGTGGAGACGCTCCATTCGGAATTAATCGTCGGCATCGCCGTCTGAATTCGCACGTGGATAATGACAGGCGTAAAACGGCCCAGGTTATGGTCAGCGATCTGACTATCGTCAGAGTCGAACGAGTGCTTGAGGGTGGGTGCCCGATCGAATGCTGACGCGCTGTCAATTGAAACATGCCTTCGACGGACCAGTGAATTCCGGTCAGAACCTACGGTCGGGTAAGCTATAGGGTACGTAACTTCCCAACCTCCGGAGATCCGTGCCGTGCAGCGCCTGAAGGACCCGAATGAGACCGCAGCCGTTTCTGAGCAGCCGATTCCCGGCAGCACCACGCTCAACCAGGAAGCGTACCGGCGGCTAGAGGAAATGATCGTGACGCTTGAGCTTGCGCCCGGCTCGCTGGTGTCCGAATCGATCCTGAGCCGGCAGCTTGGCATCGGCACGACGCCGATCCGCGAAGCGCTGCAGCGGCTCGCGCGGGAATATCTCGTCGAGATCATTCCGCGGCGCGGTGTCGTGGTGACGACCATCGACGTACGACGCCAGTTCGAAGTGCTCGAAACCCGACGTGAACTAGACCGGCTGCTAAGTTCCGCAGCCGCAAGTCGCTCAACAGCTGCGGAGCGGGAAGCTTTTGCGGGCAATCTCGCGATGACGCGCAAGGCAATCGCCGACCACGACACCCGCGAGTTCTTGCGCCTCGATGCCGAACTGAACCTGTTGCTAGCCAAGGCCGCGCGCAACAGCACGGCGGCAGCGCTCGCATCGACACTGCATACCGTGTCGCGTCGTTTCTGGTTTTATCACCACGATGAACGCAAGGCCCTTGCGGAGATCGGCCCGATCCACGCCGATCTCGTCGAAGCAATCGCATCGGGCGATCCTGCGCTGGCAGGCCAGTCTTCCAACGCGCTGATTGACCATCTCGTCGCGTTCGCTCAGGCCACGCTGCCGCATCCCCACCAGCCCGACTGAGGCGCTTCGGCTCGGATTCCATCTAAGGGTTATCTCGCAGTTGCCGCACGCAAACATCACCCTTACTATCGTCTCCGTACTGGCATGCCAGTGGCATGCCAGAATTTAAAGCGACCATTTTGGAGGGGACGATGGAGCAAGCAGCAACCAGTCAGTACATGATTTCGCCCTTGGGAGACGCGTTGGGCGCGGAAGTGACGGGCCTCGATCTCTCGACGCCTGTAAGCGGCGAAATCATCGCGGAACTCAAGCACGCGATCGGTCAATACGGCGTGCTGTGTTTTCGCAGCCAGTCGCTGAGCGAGGGGCAACAGATCGCGTTCTCGAAACAGTGGGGACCGCTGGAAGACTTTCCGGAGGAGGACAAGACGGTATCGGCGGCGACTGTCTATCACGTGGCAAACGTTTCTGCGGACGGTCAGAGCCTGCCGGAGACGGACTTCCGCGTGATCTTCCAGAAGGTCAACGCACGCTGGCATACCGACAGTTCTTATCGGTACGTCCCGGCCTATGTGTCGCTGCTGTACGGGATCGAGGTGATGCCAAAGGGCGCACCAGGTGGACGCACGGGATTCTCGAACATGATTACGGCGTACGCCGCGTTGCCCGATGCTCTGAAGGACCAGATCGAACCGCTGCACATGGTCCACACATATGAATTCGGTCGGCGCCTTTTCCCCGAACTACCGCCGGTGACGAAGCATGAGAAGGAGTCGGTGCCCCCGGTGAGCCAGCCGCTCGTGCGCGTGCATCCGGACCGTAACTATGAGCGCTCGCTGTACTTCACGGCGAATGCCGGCAACGAAGTCAGCGGACTGCCGCTCGAAGAAGGCCAGGCGTTGCACAGAACGCTAGTTGAACACATCGCGCAGCCGCAGTTCACTTACTTCCACGAATGGGAGAAGGGTGACCTGGTTGTCTGGGACAACCGCACGATGCTTCACAAGGCCGAAGCCTACGACATGAGCAAGTACCGCCGCGTGTTTCGTCGCACGACAGTCGCAGGCGATGGCCCCGTGCTCGGCCCGTATTCGCGGGCCTCGATCGGCAAGGTCAAGGCGCTGTAACGAGCCGCGCTAACGAGCCGCGACCTTCGCGACAGTTGCAAGGTCGCACTCGCCATTAATCACAAGGAGACAACGCATGGCCGGATCGAACCCTTCCGCGAACGCAATGACGCCCTATCAATTGCCGTTTCCGAAAGAAGCAGCGAAGGAGATCGTCGTGCCGTCGGCGATACCCGAAGACGAGCGCCTGTGGGTGCCGCAAGCCGAGAACGTTTGGTTTAGGCCGCTGTGCCTGAACGTATCGACCGGCTACTGGATGAACCTGCTGCGCGTGCGAAAGTCCGGCGTGCTGAGCCGCCACCGCCATCCGCAGGCGGTGCATGGCATGGTGCTCAAGGGCCGCTGGCGCTATCTGGAGCACGACTGGGAAGCGACCGAAGGCAGCTACGTATTCGAGCCGCCCGGTGAAACCCACACGCTCTACGTACCCGAAGACGTGGAAGAGATGATCACTTACTTTCAGGTCAACGGCGTGATGTTCTATTGCGATCCGTATGGCAACTACACCGGCTATGAGGACGTCTTTACGAAAGTCGACATGTGCCGCAAGCACTTCGCGAGCGTCGGACTCGGCGAGGAATACGTCGATCAGTTCATCCGGTAATTCAGTAGGCCGCGTTCCCCCAGCTTACAAGAGCATTGTAGGAGACACCATGCATGTGAAGTCACCGCGCCTGAAGCGTATTCAGGTGATCGCCATCGCAATGCTGACGATTGCGGGCATCGTCAATTATCTGGATCGAAGTACGCTGTCGATCGCAAATCATTCCGTGAGCCAGGAACTCGGCCTTTCCGCATCGCAGATGGGCTTGCTGCTTTCCGCCTTCTCATTCGCCTACGCGTTCTCGCAGTTGCCCATCGGTATGCTGCTCGATCGCTTCGGCGCTCGCGTGATGCTTGGCCTTGGCATGTTCGTCTGGTCCGCCGCGCAATTGTGCGGCGGCCTCGTGACGAGCCTTCCGCAGTTTCTCGTCGCGCGCGTCGCGCTCGGTCTCGGGGAATCGCCGAATTTTCCGGCCGGCGCGAAAGTCGTCAGCGAATGGTTCGGCGTACATGAGCGCGGACGGCCGACCGGCATCTTCATCACTTCGTCGACAATCGGACCGGCGCTTGCCCCGCCTGTATTAACCGTGCTCCTGTTGACGTTCGGCTGGCGCACGATGTTTATCATCATGGGCGCGTTTGGGATTGCAGTGTCGATCGGATGGTATCTCGTCTATCGAGACCGCCGGAAGGTCCCGCTCGAACGTAGCGAGATTGCTTTTCTCAGCGAGGGTGAAGGCGAGCAACGCGCCGAGCGCCGCATGACGATGCGCGAATGGCGCAACCTATTCAGCAAGTCGACGACGTGGGGCATGATCTTTGGCAACATGGGCGTGATCTACATGGTGTGGCTCTATCTCACATGGCTGCCCGCATACCTTGAGCACGAGCGGCATCTTTCGATTGCGAGCACCGGGTGGCTCGTCTCCATCCCGTACCTGTTCGGTACGATCGGCATGCTCTCGAGCGGCTTCGTCGCCGATGGCCTGATGGCGCGCGGCATGGCGCCGATGCGCAGCCGCAAGTGGCCAATCTGCGTCGGGCTCCTCGGCGCTGCGCTCTTCACCGTGCCTGCCGCATTCACCCCAAACCTGACACTCGCAATGATTTACCTTTGTGCCGCGATGTACTTCGTCAACATGGCGAGCGGCGCGTGCTGGGCGCTCGCGACAGTGGCCGCGCCACGGCACATGGTGGCGTCGCTTGCGAGCATTCAGAACTTCGGCGGATACTTCGGCGGATCGTTTGCTCCATTCGTGACGGGGATCGTCGTAGACCGGACTCACTCGTTTGTGAACGCGTTTCTCATCAGTGCGGCCGTCGCGTTCGGAGCGGCTCTCGTCTACATGTTCGTCGTGCGCAGCCGAATCGAGGATGGCGAAACCGCCGTCTCCGCTGTTCCTGTTTCCGACTTTTCCTGACCGATATGACTTTCCTGACTGATTTGTTCAAAGGCAAGACCGCCCTTGTCACCGGCGGCACCCAGGGTATCGGGGCGGCCATCGCGCAACGGCTCGCCTCGCTCGGCGCGCAGGTGATCGCGGGCGGCATCGCACCGACCGATGAGCAGCGGCAAACGCTTGGCGCGCGGGTGAAAGTTGTCGCGCTCGATGTCAGCGACGAAGCCAGCGTGGCGTCGTTCGTCGGCGAGGCGCAAGCAATAGACATCCTTGTCAACTGCGCCGGAATGATCCGGCGCGGCGAGGAGCTCGAGATCGAGATGTTCGAACGGGTGATCGCGGTGAACCTGGGCGGGACAATGCGGGTCTGCGCCGCCGCGCGCCAGAAGCTGGAGGCGGCGGGCGGCGTGATCGTCAATACCGCCTCGATGCTGGCCTACTTTGGCGGTGGCCTCGTGCCGGGCTACAGCGCGAGCAAAGGTGGCATTGCGCAACTGACGAAGTCGCTCGCGATCGCCTATGCAGCGCAGGGCATCCGCGTGAATGCAGTCGCGCCCGGCTGGATCGCGACGCCTCTCACGCAGGCGTTGGTGTCTGACGAGAGCCGCTCGCAGGCAATCCTGGAACGTACGCCGATGAAGCGCTGGGGCCGTCCCGAGGACGTCGCCGATGTCGTCGCTTTCCTGTGTTCCCCGGCAGCGGCCTTCATGACGGGGGCTATCGTACCGGTCGACGGCGGTTATCTGGTGGCCTAGCTGACAGCACGGGGATTCGCGATGTTCACGAAAAGCGGCGAGCCGCGATCGTCGACGCGATGCAACAATAACGACGGATCGCCACGTTCCGGCAGCGTTGGCTGGTTTCTGAACGACCACGCCGCCGCGAGCGCTCCGTAGCGCCGCTAATGGCATCGGTGCTTCAAGCCGCCGGATATCGGGATTTTTGATGACGCAGCTCGTTGCTCGTCAGCGCTCACAGCCAAATCGGGTCGACATGCGTCCGACGCAATCGGGTATTGTGCGGGCAACGAAGACTCGTTCGTCGTGACTGCCATTTAGACATTTATGCAGCGCTTCTACGTGGATCGTACTGCGGCTTAACGCGTTGGCCTCCACCGATCCCTACCGACCTCGGTTTCGTCGGAGGTCGAGCCGTGAGATGGTACTCGCAATGCGCGTGCGACCGATGGTCGTCCATTGCGATGTCGCGCGGGTTTCCCCGGGGCTGCTACCGGTTGACGGCGGCCTGCCGCTGCTCTAACTTCACGCGGTGATCACCCGCCAAGCCCGTTTCCATGTTACCGGTATCATGCAGCATGAAGAGAGATACAACCCGCGCTCGATACACCGCAGGAAACCACAGCGTCAGATAAAAGATGAGCCTGCCTCGCACGCACCGAGCAAGAAACGAAGCGTGGAGAAAGTCATCAGATTGGAGACGCCGATGGCGCTCGAAATCCGCTGAATGAACGCGAACAGCAACGAGATAACGCCCCGAAGGCATAATCCGTGCGATCCACGGCCTCGCGCCGAATCGGTGAAGGGCGAGATTTGATGGTACTTCGGTGACTTTCTGTTGCCAAGCGCCCCGCGGATGTCCTGAATCTTTCCGAAAGCAGTCGTCGCCGACGACTTACGCCGAAGGTCGCTTTTGGGTCGGCTACGGTAGTCCACTGCGCAGCCGCATTTCCGCGATCGGCGTTGGCGCTGCGAAATTCGGCAACCGGCTGAGGCCGTGTAAAAACGCGTGAGCCGGCAGTCTGTCGAGCAACCGTTGCGACCGCTCTTTCTCGGCTTCCTGTTGTCTTTGTCTATGATTGAACTGATTGCGCCACGCCAGCGAGCACAGACAGGCGTGAGATTACGCGCCAGCGCGCTTCATCGCTCTCAGTGTCTTTGCAAATCCGAGGATCTTCATGACGCGTTTGAGGTTGTATGCCAGCACATGCAAGCTCATTTCAGTCGAGACGTTTCCAAGCCTGCGCATCTGGAAGTGGGTTGAGCCCATCCAGTGCTTCAGCGTGCCAAACACGTGTTCGACCGTTCGTCGCCGTATTGTCATCGCGTCAAGCTGATGATCCAGTCTGCGTTGCATTCTGTCGAGTACCGCTTCGTGTTCCCATCGGCGAATGCGTCGATACGGCGCTGGCGTGCACTGCTTTTTGAGCGGACAGTGTGGGCAGGCACTGCTCCAGTAGGTCCTCAGTTTCAGCAGATTGGCACTCTCCAACGAGCTGTAGCGGTATATTGCGCGTTCCCCTGCCGGGCACAGATACTGGTCGTCCCTGGCGATGTAGATGAAGTCGGCCCGGTCGAAGCGGCCGTCAGCCTTTGCACCCGAGGTTTGCGATTTGGGTACCAGTGCCGCAATGCCCGCGTCGTCGCATGCCTTGATCTCTGGTGCGCTGAAATATCCACGGTCTGCCAGTGCCTTGATCTTCTTCTTGCCCATCGCGTCGCGCGCTGCTTTGGCCATTGGGCTCAACTGCGTCCGGTCGTTGCCGATATTCGTGACTTCGTGGGTAACGATGAGATGGTGCCGGGCGTCGACGGCGACCTGAACGTTATAGCCAACCACGCCCGTACCCTTGGCTTGAGAGATCATCGAGCGTGAGTCCGGGTCGGTCAGCGAGATCTGCTTTTCCGGCAGATCGTTTAGAAGCTCCGCTGCGCGTTTCAGATCGCGCATCTGTTCACGCAGCGTCTCGATCTTCTCCCGTAACCGTTCAGTCTTCGCTTCTACCTCGGCTGGTTCAGTACGATCGGCGGTCTCCAGCGCGTCCAGATAACGCTGGATGCTGTGCTCGATCTGTTCCTGACGCCGTGCAATCTTGTTGGGCGTGAAGTTGTTGTCGCGGCTGTTGATCGCCTTGAACTTGCTGCCGTCGATAGCTACGACCGCTTGTGTGAACAGCCTCAGGTCCCGGCATATCATCACGAAGCGGCGGCACACGTTGCGAATGCCTTCACCATTGCTCCGCCTGAACTCGGCAATCGTCTTGAAGTCTGGCGCAAGCCGGCCGGTCAGCCACATCAGTTCGACATTGCGTTGACACTCCCGCTCCAGACGACGGCTCGACTGCACACGATTGAGATAACCGTAGATATATATCTTGAGAAGCACGGCGGGGTGGTACGAAGGTCGCCCCGTGCTCGCGGGCATGGTGCCTTCGAATCCCAGGGATGCCAGTTCGAGTTCTTCGACGAATGCGTCGACAATCCGCACAGGGTTGTCTTCAGCGATGAAGTCGTCGAGACATTCTGGCAATAGTGTGGTCTGACTGCGTTGCGCACCTTCGACAAATCGCCCCATCTGCGCCTCTCGATTCAGCAGGTTGATTCAGTCTAGGTGATCACACGCGTTTTTACACGGCCTCGGCCAACTTCGGCCCTTCACAAGCGCTGTGGATCGGACACTTCGATGTCCGTTGTGCCATTCGTTAGTGCCATTCGCGTGAGCATCTTTTCGAGGGTCACTTGGCCACCGGCCGGCATGTGAATGGGGTAATTCGCGTTCAGAATGCCGCCGGACCTACTTACCAAAGATCTGTTCGCAATATTCCGCGAAAGCCGTGTAGAGGTTGACGGCCATGGTCGCGAGCCGACGAACGTCTGCCCGGACTCACTTATAACTGGCCTGTCGGCTATTCTTGGTCGAAGCAAGGGCGGCTTCTGCCCACTGCTGCGATATCCGGTCCCACAAAGCTCGGTTTGATCCTTTGACAAGTGGCCCAGGGCGTGCGGATTTGCGGATGCAAAGTTTGAGGTGGTGAATGGCCGGCTCTGCTTTTTGGGCCTTGTTTCCCACGAGAACAACAGTATGGACCTGCGGTAGAAGCTTAAGCAGGTTGCGCAGTTCCTTGACACCCGCGTCGACCTCGCCCGGTGCAATCTTGCGTTGTCCATTCCAGCCAGGAATGATGTTCCAGAGTACGACACGTTTTCGTTCGATGCGAGCTTCACGCATGAAACAGAATGTCGCCTCCGCCGTCGGATCGTTGTTATCGCGGGAGATGAAGCCGGAGCCTTTCCGCATGTGCGTCGGCGACGTCATGGGACCCGGCTTCTCGAGAAGGAACAGCAGTTCTGCTTCGATGCCGCCGTCAAGCGGGTCGAAGTCTGGAAACTCCCAGTTCGGGTGCTGGTTGCGCAATCGGACAACATACTGAGTTAGCGGGGCGATGTGCGGGTCGTTAAGTCTCGCTTTCCGAGCCTCAATCGCAGTGGGATCGCGCAACGTTCGCGGGTCCTCCGGTATTGCCGTCCCAACCGGTTGATGAACTTTTTCGCCGGTCACTTCTGCGATCTGTCGGCGATGTGGTGCTTGCATAGCATCGACTGTCTCCCCACCATTCGGAGGCAACGTGGCGTCGGCATAAAAATAGGCTGCTTCGCGAACTTGATCGTAGTCGTTGACATACCAGTAGGGCTCTCGGCTCACGTGCGGGTGGTTGTAGCCTTGGCGTTTTCCGCCTGTCAAGCGCTCCATAAAGGCTTCCATTCTGGCGACGAGAGAGTTGCCTGAAAGCGCAATCATGTAGCGGCCGCTCGCGGGCTTGATATAAAGCCTCTCTCCTTTGGGGCCTGTAAGGCTTATGTTTTTAACAGAGATCTTTTGCTGGTATGGCTCTATGAGTGGAGCGCCTAATGCAGCGTTTAATTCTTCTGCGAGTGCCCACACCTCTTCTTTAACCCTAGCTGTGTCCAACTCCAACCTCCAAATGGTGATCGCCGCGATGGCGACAACATTGGTACATGATATCAAGGGCGTTGTGTTCACACCCAGTCAGACGGGGCTCGATGAATGGCTGTTCCACCTCGGAACTTGTCATTGACTTTGCAATGGTGCGAGCGGCGGAAAGCCGGCTACGGAAGTTCGCCGCTAAACTCGGCTGTTGACGATCGACAAAAGCTCGGCGCACTATGCGCTCCTGTGCTTACAGTTTCCAAGATATCGAGCGATAGGCCGATGTCTGCTGCGCTGTTCCGCCGAGGGGTGAATAATGTCCGCAATTGAAGCGATTGACTGGGCAGTGTCGCATGTTAGTAACTGCCGTTGCACTGTCGTGTCAACGACATTCGGCGGGTTTCGAAAGGGTGGCTACGTTCGTGGTGCGTACCTAAAACGAACTGTCTTTGCGTTGGGACCAATCGCCGCAGTCGTAGTCGGCACCTCGGGGGCAATGGCAGCAGGGCCTCTTCCCCAAGGCGGTCACTTCTCCTTCGGTCAAGGCTCCATCAATACGCAACCCACTTTAATTGGCGTCACGCAAACGTCGGCGCGCGGCGTGATCGACTGGAGTAGCTTTTCCATCGGCAGCGGTAACAGTGTGGCGATTAACAATGGAACCGGCGCGACGCTCGGCCGTGTGTCTGGCTCCGGCGTTTCCTTGATCGACGGAAAACTCAGCGCGACCGGAAGTCTCTATCTAATTAATCCACAAGGGATTGTTATCGGATCCGGTGGCGTTGTGTCGACAGGCGGCCGTTTTGTTGCCTCCGCGCTGGCCGTTGATCCCGGACCGTTCATGGCGGGCGGGGATCTCACGCTCAAGGGAACCGGATCGGGTGTCATTCTGAATCTTGGAAAAATCAGTTCGAATGGCGGTGACGTTTTTCTAATCTCGCGCACCCGTGTCGAGAATCAAGGCAGCATCAACGCCCCAAAGGGCTCAGCGGAGCTTGCGGCAGGAAGTCAGGTGTTGCTCCACGATAGCGCGGGCGGCCAGCAGGTCTTTGTGCAGACCGGCAGCCACGGCAACATCTACAACACCGGCGCGATCAAGGCCGCACAGATCAGCGTTCAAGCGGCAGACGGAAACGTCTTCGCACTCGCCGGGCGCAACAGCGTATTGCACGCGACAGGCGCGGGCGCACGCGACGGCCACATCTGGCTCGTCGCAGATGGTGGCACTGTTCACGCGCACGGCAATATCGTCGCGACCAACGCTGACGGCAGCGGAGGCATATTCGACATGCACGGCGCGGCGTTTCATTTCGACAACGTCGCCATTGACGCAGCACAATGGAAACTCACGACCCGGGCCTATACCGCGGGACCGCTCGCGGTCGCGGTGCTAGCGAGAATCTTATCGGGCGGGACATCGGTGACAGTCAATACGACCGGAGCGAGTGGCGATATCAATGTCCTGTCCAATCTACGATGGACGGGCGGTGCGTCAGTGACGCTGAATGCTCGACGCATCGTGACCGTCGGTTCAGGCGCGACCATCGCAAACACGGGTACAGGCGACCTCACACTGCGAGCCGACTCGACCGGCACGGACAACCACAGAAGCGTCATCAATCGCGGCACTATTGACTGGTCACGCGGGACAGGTGTCGTTGCGGCGCTGTATGACTTCAATGGCGGTTTTACAGCGGGTACGGTCAAGCGCAATAGCGCGTGGGTCGCCGCACCGTTTAGCGGGTTGCTGTCGCAGGTGACGGCCTATCAACTGGTCAACTCACGCGCAGATCTCAAGAATATGTCGAACAACCTCGCCGGCATCTACGCTCTAGGTAAGGATTTGGATTTCTCCAGTTCGACGGATCCGTTCAGCGGTATTGGCGGTGCAGCGAATGGCATATTTACGGGGCAGTTCGACGGGATGGGCCATGCGATTCGAAGTCTGATTGTGCGAGCGGCAGATGAGAACACACAGGAAAGGGTCGGGCTGTTCGGTGAAATTGGCATGACGGGCGTGGTGCGCAACCTCGGAGTAGACGCAGACGTTAATGGCTCGGTGATTGGCTCCTCCGGCATAGTGGCGGGATTGAATCGTGGCCTTATCACGAACGTTCGCGTGTCCGGCTCGTCATCGGATACCTATGTAGTAGGTTATGAGGGCGGTGTCGTCTCTCAGAACGACGGCATTATTGAACGCACTTCAAGTAGCGCTGGTGTGGGCAGCCAAGACGAGTCGGGAGGCATCGCCGGTCTTAACACTGGATCGATCATCCAGTCTCTCTATACGGGTAATTTCGGCGGTGGATCACGCTCGTCCGGCGGCGGAATTGCTGATACGAATACCGGTACGATCACGCAATCCTATTCAACCGGTAGAACTGGCAGCGCGGCCATTGCCGGCGGCATCGTTTCTTCTAATAGCGGGACGATCAGCGAATCCTTTGCAACCACACTTTTGAATGTGAGTTCCTTGGGAGAGGTTAAAGGGGGCATCGCGGTCAGCAATGGCGGAACGATTTCCAACAATGTGTTTTGGGACGTCGAGGCTACAACGGCGAGTGAAGGAACATACGCTGGCGGCGGCCCATACCCTCTCGCGAACGGTCTAACTACTGCCCAGATGAGCAAGGCCTCAAGCTTCGGACCTACGTGGGATTTCGGACCCAATGGCGTTTGGGTAATGCCCGCAGGCGAAACTCATCCAATTCTGCGTTGGCAACTCGGGGCGCAATAAGACATTGAAACGCAAGTGAATTGCGGTCTCGGGAAAAGGCGTCCGAGTCGATTCTAATAACGTGTTCCGCCGAGGTGAGCAATGTTAGGGATTGAAACGTCGATTAGAGCAGCCGAAAAGACAAATCGGGACCATATCAGTTGCCTGAATCCGCGCGACGATGGAATCGGTCTTAAACATTACGCTTTCGTGCTGATCCAGATTGCTGCCACCAATGTCCTCGTTTCGAGCGCACTAGCCGCGGGGCCGCTCCCGCAAGGCGGACACTTTTCGTCGGGGCAGGGTTCGATAAGCTCGCAGTCAACGTCAGTTGGAATAAAGCAGACCTCAGCCCGGGGTGTAATCGACTGGCAGCGCTTCTCGATTGGAAATGGGAACACCGTCACGATTGACAACGGAAGCGGAGCAACTCTCAATCGCGTGACCGGAAGCGCGCAATCGATAATCGACGGAAAACTCAGCGCAACGGGCAGTCTCTACCTAATCAATCCGCAAGGTATCGTGCTCGGCACGACCGGTGTCGTATTGACGGGCGGGCGCTTTATTGCTTCCACGCTGCCAGTCGACCCCAGCGCGTTCATGACCGGCGGCGACTTAGTACTGAGCGGCACCGGCAACGGCGCTGTTCTCAACCTCGGCAAGATCAGTTCGAGCGGCGGCGATGTCTTTTTGATCTCTCGCATCCGTGTCGAGAATCGCGGCGATATCAATGCGCCGAAAGGCTCAGCAGAACTCGCTGCAGGAAGTGAGGTTTTGCTTCACGATAGCGAGACTGGCCAGCAGCTGTCCGTACAGACCGGCAGCCACGGCAACATCTACAACACCGGCGCGATCAAAGCCGCACAGATCAGCGTGCAAGCGGCGGATGGGAACGTCTTTGCTCTTGCTGGACGCAATAGCGTATTGCACGCGACAGGCACGACCGCACGCAACGGGCACATCTGGCTCGTCGCTGATGGTGGCACGGTTCACGCGCACGGCGACATCGTTGCGGCTAACGTGGACGGAAGCGGCGGCATATTCGACATGCATGGCGCGGCGTTTCACTTCGACAACGTCACCGTTGACGCTGCGCAATGGAACCTCGCGACGCCTGCCTATACCGCGGGGCCGCTCGCGGTCGCGGTGCTGGCGAGAATCTTGTCGGCTGGGACATCGGTGACGGTCGACACGACTGGAGCGAGTGGGGACATCAACGTCTTGTCTAATTTGCGGTGGACGGGCGGTGCGTCACTGACGCTGAATGCGCAACGCACGGTCTTCGTTGGTTCAGGCGCGACCATCGCAAACGTCGGGGCAGGCGATCTCACGCTGCGAGGCGACTCGACCGGCGCGGACATCCATGGCAGCGTCATCAATCGCGGTACTGTTGACTGGTCGCACGGGACCGGTGTGGTTGCAGCGCTATACGACTCGAATGGCACCTACAAGGCAGGTACGGTGAAGCGCAATGCTGCGTGGGTTGCAGCGCCGTTTAGCGGTCTGCTGTCGCAAGTCACAGCTTATCAACTCGTCAATTCACGCGCTGATCTCGAGAACCTATCGAACAATTTATTGGGCACCTACGCATTGGGGAAAGACATAGACCTGTCAGGTTCGGGTGATTTCGGCGGGATTGGTGGTGCAACAAATGCCGCTTTCTCAGGACAGTTCGACGGCATGGGCCGCGTGATACGTGGCATGACCGTCTACGACACTTACGACTCACAGACCTACGTTGCGCTTTTTAACTCGATCGGAACGAATGGTGTGGTGCGCAACCTCGGCGTAGAAGACGCGGATCTCTCTGTGGTGGGCAATCCTGAGGTAGCCATCCTCGCTGGCGAAAACAGGGGGCTCATCAGTAACTCGTACACCTCGGGCTCCGCAGGAAAGTCCTCTGTCGGGCGGGTGGGTGGGCTCGTCGTCCGAAATGATGGGGTCATCGAGCGCTCGTCGAGTAGCGCAGGGGTCGACGCCGACGACTATTCCGGTGGCCTCGTTGCACAAAACAACGGGTCGATCGTCCAATCCTTCGCAACCGGATTCGCAGGTGGCGGCGCTCGCTCGGCGCCTGCGGGTCTCGTAGGAGATAACAACGGGACGATTACTCAGTCTTATGCGACCGGCAGTGTTGTTGGCATTTTTGTGGGGGGCATAGCATCCCGGAACGACGGCACCATCAGCGAATCCTTTGCTGCGACGCGCCTTAGTGGGTTGCAGCTTCCAGAATTCTTAGGGGGAGTTGCCAACAGCAACAGTGGGACGATTGCGAACAATGTGTACTGGGATGTGCAGAAGGCTACGACGGCTAACGGTACTTTCAGCGGCACGCCGGTGCCGGCGGCAAACGGATTAACGACCGCGCAAATGAGCGCTGCGTCCAGTTTTGGTTCGACTTGGGACTTCAGCCCGTCGGGCGTCTGGGCGATGCCCACAGGTGGGACGCACCCGATTCTGCGATGGCAAGTTGGGGCGCAGTGAGGGTGCGGTCGAGTGGGCTCCGGGCGCCCCAGGCATTGCGGATTGAGTGCACAGAAAAAAGCGCAGCGAGTTGACGTTCCATCTCAACTTGTCGAACGGGTCGCGTAAGGAAGCTCACCGCGCGAGCGCAGCGCTCGACCAGCGTTTGAACTGTGGGCTTCGGCAAGCGGCCATGAGCGGTCATTCGACACGGAACCACGAATCGCGGACAATCGACGATACGCCCGCCACCACCTCGCATGGATTATGAAGCAGCGTGTTCGAATAAGGCTTGTTCAGAGGCAACAAGCCCAGTGTAATACGGCCGGCAAGCCTGCACGCGGAGCGAAGGGATATTCGGAAGGTGACTATCGGTCGCGTCAAAACGCTATCTACCGACAACACAAAGAGTTGTTCAAGCGATTAGAAGACGCGTGAGCACGAGGAGGCCACACTGGGCCGCGTTCTGTCGTCAACACAGCGGCTGACACGTCGCACGGCCGCGCGAAAGAATGTTGAGACAAGGTAGTTTATGGCGAAGCTTTCTGCGGTAGGCGCTCCTCAAACGCATTCGAAGCGGCGTCAACAATCTTCCGGTAGCACTCTTTCACGTCTTTATCCCGCGCACCGGGGTGGAATGTCCTAAAACACTCGATTCCATTCGACCGGAAGTGCCAAAGAGCCCTTGGCTCGACCTTCACAGTCTGACGCTCCGGGAGCACAGCTTTCAAGGCGCGATCGTACGTGTGGCCGCTACCGAAGATGATTAGATCTGGCTTAAGCAATTCGATTTCGAACTTGACGGTTGCTACCGAAAAATTAAACAAATGAGGGGAATGCCCGATTGAGGTCCTTGAGTAGCCGCGTTTCGGGCGGTGCCAGTCCATCTTCATTAGGTTGTTCCAGCAAACAGCTGATCGATCGCCTCCAGCGAACGCATCGGCAAACCGCTTCCACTGACGCAATAACTCACTAGAGCCGGTGCCGCGGGCGTGTTGATTCTCATAGCGAGCCTTAGCGATGTCGATCCTGTCTGGACGCTCGTAGAAGGCTCCCAGCTTGCCACACCAACCGTTAGTTTCCTTCCCAATGAACATGACTCGGACGGGCGCATCGAGGTAAGCCTGAGATACGCTCAGGAGAAACGGCGCCGATAACTCGTGAAAATGTTGAGTCAAGCCGGACTTGGCCGCCGCAAGCGCCCCGAAATAATAAGTATCCAAGATCGCTTGAACATCGTCTTTGGGCATGGTTCCACCGGATGGTATGCCTTGGCGGCGGCCTAGCTCTTCGCCTTTAGCTTTAGATTCGCCGGCAATTGTGGCATAAGTGGAGCAGATGTCGGCGGAATGCACGGGCGACCCCATGGCTTTCCGCGACGGGCTCTTCTGGGCCGGGCGGTGCGTTCGTCGTCAGCCCGGATCCGGCCAGTTTCTGCCGCTCGCCTTTGAACAAATGCGTCATTCGAACGGCCGGTCCACCTCCACAACCTGCCGGACACCCCTGTTATCAGCGCCAAGTGGACGATCGCGCGTCGATCGTGCCGGTGGCGGCGGTCCTTCGGTCGGCCGGCGAATCAATGGACGTGACGGTGAAACCCTTGCCATCGCGACGATGTCCGTCTTCAGAAATCCACTCTGAAGTGCCGCGATTCGACGGTGTAAATCGTCTGTTTCGAGCGCTGCAATTCGTAAGCCGACCTGAAAAAAGCGGCCCCAATCGAAAACATGTTTGGCGGTTCGTACGCGTCCTTCGCAGCCGCCCTGATCGAATAAGGTCATAAAGAGACCACAGTCTTCGAAAGGTCTCACGTCCCGGACCCATGCGTGCGAATAGGAAAAACGACCATCGCGGCAACTATGCCAAGCGCGCCCCCGAGCAGCGTCTCCCAGGCGCGTGCAGCAAGGAGCGCATATGAATGCACACCGCTTGCCGCGAGCGTCACGATCAACGTGAAAGCGAACGCCGCGCAGGCAACGTCGTAACGCTCCGGCAACGCCATCGAATAGATGACCATGGCGATTGCGGCCGCGGCCCAGATCAGCAGCGGTGCGTGTTCGGCGATCGGCAAACAGGCGAGCCCGAGCGGAACGCCAATCAGCGTGCCGATTATCCGGCGACGCACCCGGTCTACCGTGCCGGTCGCCGAACCAGCGACGACGTAGGTGCACGCAGTGATCGCCCAGGCGGATTCCTCAAGCCCTACCAGACCGTTCAGAACGACGATGACCAGCGCGCCGATCGCCGCCTGCACTCCCATGCATATCTCGGGCGAGTATTTGCCCGGAACGACTTGTGGCCCGGCCGCGAGCACGGCCGGCGTGACAGGCCGCTCGGCGGGTCCGCTGAGCATCCGCGGCACGACCGACGCCAGTGTCGCGATCAGTGTGGCGATCGCGATCGCCACCACGTCGTCCGGAGTCAAACGAGCGCCGTAGGCGAGCAACTCGCCGATATAAATCTGCGATCCGATGCCGGCACCCAGCACGCCGAATCGTTTGAGATAGCCGACTAGAAACGCGCCCGTCACCAAAACCATTTCCGGGCCTGCCCGACCGGTCGAGCGCAGCGGCTCGGACAGAACCACGAACAGAAGCGCACCTAAGCCCGCAGAAAAGCTCAGTAACGTGAGATCGCGGGCTGACTCGGCTCGTGTCGATTTTCCCTCGGACACGCTTGCCCACAGCGCGAAGCTTCCAGCAAGGTAGCTGAGCGGGATGCTACCCGGGACGTGATGAGCGATATCCTGCAACGCTCCCATTGCGGCCGCGCTGCCGTACGCCGTGACGAGCCGAAGCCCTTTGATGCGGCGGTGCGTACCCGGATCGATTCGGTCTAGCCAGCGGCCGAATGCCGCGAGCGAACGCGAGACCGGTCGTGATCCATCGCCTTGATCCGGGGAGCGCTGCGGGCTGTCGTTCATTGGCGGCTGTCCATGACCTCGTCGGGGAAATTTTGGTCGGCTATGAAATGCGCGTTGCGCGCCGTGAACAGGCTTACGACGCCGCAGGCAGCATGGCCGAGCTGATCGCAATGATTCGCTCAAGATCGCGCAGGCTTGCAGCATTCGTTTTGCGGAGGATGGTCTTTACCTGCGTGCGGACCGTGTCGAGGGAGACTTGTCGGTGTCGAGCAACGTCTTCGGCGGTCGCGCCGCCGCTAAAGCGCAAAGCGACTTCCGCTTCTGCTTTGGTCAGGCCGTAGAGTTCGCTCATCAGGCTCGGCGGCGGTAACCACGCGCGGTTCAATTGGCGAACCACCAGCATCGCCGCGCCAGGTGTTACGCCGAAGCGGTCGGTCGGACGGGAACACAAATGATTCACGGCAGGCGAGACGAGCACAGCCAACTGCGCGTTTTGCGCGGGTTCGTCGCGCGTGGTCCGCAATCTGAATGCACCGCCCGAGCCGCCAGCGGTGGCGTCGGCGACGAGTCTGACCAGCGTCGATTGATCCTCCGGATGGCGCGCTAGCACACGGATGTCACCGACGCCGGGGTATGGCCCCGAGCCGAGCATCGCGAGGCCGCATCGGCTGCCTTCCATCAATCTGCTCGCTGCGGCGTTCGCGTGCAGGATTCGCATCGCGCCGTCCACTAGCACGACCGCAATCGCGAGTGCGTCCAGCGCGCCGGAACCGAGGTGCGTCCGGTCGGCAACCGCGAGCCGCTTTTCCAACTGAAGCGCACGCTGCAAATGGGGCAACAGTGTCAGTAACCGGCGCTTGTCGGCGTCATCGAAGGGGCCGCTGCTCGCATCGCGCGAAAAGCCTATGGGCGCGAACGACTCCGCGCCCGGCAAGCCTCCGAGCAGGTAACGAAATCCGGCCGGCCGTGCGTAATCGGCGAAGTACTCGGATTTGTTCAGGGTGCTGTACGGCACGATTTCTTCGTCCAGGACCACATTGAGCCGGGGCAATCGCGCATCGCGAAAGTGTTGTTCGGCCGACTGGCGATACGGATCGATCCGGTGATAGTACGCGGCGTACGAGACGGCGAACTCGTCGTCCCCGCCGCCCAGGACCTGTCGGAGCCTGCCTGGGGCCTCCGGCAGCACCAGACCGACCCGCTGCGCGCCAAAAAGCGTGCATAAGCGTGGGGCAACATCGTCCCATGCCGCCCCATCGCCGGTCGCTGCGGCATAGATCAGATTGATGACATCAGACAGAGCCGACTCGGGCACAGAAGCCTCCGACTCCCGAAATGACGCAGTTTCATACCCAGTTAAGGGGATGGAATGGCAGTCGAAATTTTACACAATTCTCCCAGGCCGAATTGGCAGGAATGCTCGGCACGCACATTGACGGATCGCGTCGACCGGCCCTCCACGCCGCGATATCGACCGTGAAGTGGACAACTGACCTCGTTTGCCGGTTCACCTACGTCAGCAACAAAGTCCAGACGAATGTCGATGTGGGGTCAAATTCGACGCAACTCTTTCA
Organism: Caballeronia sp. SL1002; assembly: GCF_057814995.1. Lineage (NCBI taxonomy): Bacteria > Pseudomonadati > Pseudomonadota > Betaproteobacteria > Burkholderiales > Burkholderiaceae > Caballeronia > Caballeronia sp. SL1002. The sequence goes on from NZ_JBYMUW010000003.1 coordinate 34,090, forward strand.
ATCCATCATATCCGAGGATCATTCCATGTCGGTCCGTCATTCGTGTCGTCTCAGCAATAGAAGCACTCCCTTATCCGCTCGCGCTGCAACCGCGCGTCGACCCGCACATACAGCGCGCACCGCGCTCGATGGCACGCCGCGCTTCGCGCGCCGTCGTCTCGTCCAATTGATCCACTTGGCCCTCGGCGCATCGGCGGGCGGCTTGATGCTTGGCGCGCACGCACAGACAAGCGGCAATCCGTGCGCGGGGCTTTCGGCAAATGTCTGCACCATCGGCGCCGCGGGATCTCCGGGCACACCCGGACCGAAGAGCGGTTTCGATAATAGCGGCAATCCGGGCACGGGCGCAGGCTCGGCAACTGCGCTATTGGCCACCTTCAGCGAGTTGTCGCCGACGGTATTTTGGAGCGTCGGAAGCGGAGGTAACGAGCCTTCCGCGATTGGCATGCTGAGTATCGGCGGTACGGGCGGGACCGGCAGCGATGCGAGCGGCGGCAGCAGCACGGTCGTGCCCTCACTCAATCTGAACGGCGGCGACGGCGGCACGGCGGGCGCTGGCGGCAGCGTGGGGCTCACTATTACATCAGGCGCGCAGGTGCAGGCGATGATGACCGGCCCGGCCAATCTCGGCGCCGCAGGACAGGCGCCCGCGATATCCGTCGTTTCGCAGGGCGGCGCGGGCGGCGGCGGGGGCGTGCCGAGCACGGGCGGCACACAAGGTACATCGCAGATCGGCGGCAGCGCGGGCGACGTGACGGTCGAGGACATGGCTAATCCGAACCAGGTCGTCCCGTTGACAGGTGCCACGGCCGCGGTCATGGGCTTTGGCTCCGGCATTTATGCGGCGTCCGTCGGCGGCAATGGCGGCACCGGCAATCCGCACGTGACCAGCTTCAGCAAGTTCGGCGTCGATGGCGCGGATTCGGACGCGCCGGGCGGGAACGTCACGGTCACGACGGGCACGTCGATCGTCGGATTTGCAAATGGGCGCGTCGGGGGGACCTATCCGAGCGATCAGGGCGCGGGCATCTGGGCGGTCAGCGCGGGCGGCGACGGTGGCGCGGGCGGCTCGACCGGAACGGCTCAGGCGGGCGGCCAGGGCGGCACGGGCGGCGCGGGCGCGCCAGGCGGAAATGTCGTCGTGACAGTTCAGTCGGGCAGCGTCGCGACGCAGGCCGGAACCGGCACGAACCCGATGACGCCCGCGGTCTGGGCGCAGTCGCTTGGCGGAATCGGCGGCGCTGGCGGTGCGGGGGGCGGCGTGGACAATGGCGGGATCGCTGGGCAGAGCGGCAACGCGGGTTCGGTTACGGTGACCAACGATGGCGCCTTATCGACGGCAGGCGCATCGCATTCGCCTGGCATTCTCGCGCAGTCCCTCGGCGGCGCGGGCGCGAACGGCGGCAAGGGCGGCGGCTTCGGCGCGTCTGGTGGAGAAGGCGCGTTCGGCGGCAACGGGGGCAACGTGCTCGTTGGAGGCAGCGGCAGCATCACCACCAGCACCACCGATTCACCCGGCGTGCTCGCCCAGAGCATCGGCGGGGGCGGAGGCAACGGCGGCGATTCCAACGGCTGGATGGCGGTCGGCGGCGCGGGCGCTTACGCCGGTTCAGGTGCAAGCGTGACGATCAATTCGAGCCAGACCATCACGACGAGCGGGCGGTCGTCGGCGGGGATTCAAGCGCAGAGCATCGGCGGAGGCGGTGGCAACGGCGGCGATGCGAAGAGCGGCCAAGGCGCGGAACTCAATCTGGTGATTGGCGGCAGCGGAGCCGCGGGCGGCAACGGATGGACCGTGCAGGCCTACAACAGCGGGAACATTGTCACGAGCGGACAGCATGCGTCGGGCATGGAACTGCAGTCGATCGGCGGCGGCGGCGGCAAGGGCGGCGCGGCCTTCAGCAACGACACCAACGGCGTATTCGGCGCGCAGGAATCGGTTGGCGGTGACGGCGCCGCAGGCGGCTCGGCGGCGTGGGTCGGCTTTGTCGACGGATCGACCCAGACCAACACGGGCACGATTCGCACGAGCGGATCAGACAGTTTCGGGATCGTGGCGCAGAGTATCGGGGGCGGGGGCGGGTTGGGCGCGGCATCGGTTGCGACATCCAAGACCTATGCGCCCGACGACACGCCGTCGCTCTCGCTAACAGCCGCGATCGGCGGCTCGGGCGGCTCGGGCGGCGACGGCAGTACCGCGCAGATTACGAACGCGGGCCTCATCGCGACGAGCGGCGCGGCGGGCATCGGCATGATCGCTCAAAGCATCGGCGGGGGCGGCGGTGCGGGCGGGGACTCGTCGGCCACGTCGAGCACGACCGGCAGCGAACTCAACATCGATTCATCGGTGGCGATCGGCGGCAAGGGTAAATCGGGCGGCGACGCCAACGCGGTCAACGCCGCCAACGCAGGCCTGATCGTCACGACGGGTGAATCGGCGGACGGCATCCTGGCCCAGTCGATCGGCGGTGGCGGCGGCAACGGCGGCAGCGGCGATGCACAGGCGAAGGCGAGCGGCGACGGCACGAACATCTCGGCGAGCATTCCAATCGGCGGCAATAGCGGTAAAGGCGGCAACGCGCTGGGCCTCGTGCAGGCGAGCAACAGCGGCGCGCTTCTCACACTCGGTGACGGCGCGTCGGGCATCATCGCGCAGGCCGTGGGCGGCGGCGGCGGACGCGCGGGCGGCGCGGCGGGCACGAGCAAGGGCGATTTCAGCGCGACCGTGAGCATCGGCGGCTCGGGCGGCGCCGGCGGCTCGGCGACCGTCGTGGATGCGTCGAACAATCCAACGACGTCGGTGCAGGCGAGCAACAGCGGCTCGATCGTCACGTTCGGGGCGGACGCCTCGGCGATTGTCGCGCAGAGCATCGGCGGCGGGGGCGGCATGGGCGGGAAAGCCGCGACGAGCCTCGGCAGCAAGAAGTCCACCGGCGACGGCGGCAACGGCAGCAGCGCCACCAATCCGACGCTCGACGCGCTCGCCAACGCCTTTAAGGACGGCGGCATCGGCAGCCAATACACGAGCGTCGCCGCGTTGAGCGCGCTCGCCGGTCAACTTCTCGATACGTCTGCCGCCACCGTGACCTCAGGCCGTCTCGGTTCGAGCCCGGAAGACGACGCCAGCGATCTCGGCAATCTCGGCGAAGACCAGGGCGACGCGGGCGACGACACCAACTCCACGTCGATCAAGACCAACATCGCGATCGGCGGCTCGGGTGGCACGGCGGGCAACGGTGGCATCGTGCAGGTCGGCAACACCGGCAGCATCGGCACGATCGGCGTTATGTCCGACGGCATTCTTGCGCAATCGATCGGCGGAGGCGGCGGCAAGGGCGGCGCGGCGACAAGCTCGGGCTCGCTCAACGTCGATCAGGACAGCGTCAGCGCACCGGTTGCGGTGGGCGGCTCGGGCGGCGCGGCGGGCAGCGGATCGAACGTGACGGTCACCAACGACACGAACGCCAGCATCATCACGATCGGCTCGATGGCGAACGGCATCGTGGCGCAGAGCATCGGCGGTGGCGGCGGGATGGGCGGCGTCGCGGGCGGGCGCAACGGCGCGCTGCAAGGGCTCAATGTCAGCAACAAGGGCATCAACATCGGCGGCGACCAAATCGGCAAGAGCGCGGATGCCGCGACAGTCCTGGGCGGCACGGTCACCGTCAACAATAACGCGGGCGCGAGCATTCTCACAGAAAGCCACGACGCGAGCGGGATCATCGCGCAAAGCATCGCCGGTGGCGGCGGCATCGTGAAGGCGGCCTCGACCGACGCCGAGGACAACGCGGGCGGCGGCGCCAATGCGGACCCGATCAAGAACAATGGCACGTTCGAGCTGAACGTCGTCTTCGGCGGTACTGGCGATGATGGCAGCAATGGCTCCGGCGGCGCGGCCAACGTCAACAACAGCGGCACGATCACGACAAAAGGGCGCAACTCATACGGCGTGCTCGCGCAAAGCGTGGGCGGGGGCGGCGGGATCGTGCTCGGCGGCGAAATTTCGGGCGGCCCGGGCGGTTTCATGAACACCGCTGCGATGCGCGGCAATGGCGGCGACGTGAGCGTGAACACGAACAGCGGCAGCAGCATCGACACCGGCGGGCAGGGCGCGGTCGGCATTTTCGCGCAAAGTGTGGGCGGCGGTGGCGGGATCGCGGGCGACACGGGCTTGTCGCAAGAGCATCTGAGTTATTACGCCGCCAACAACCATCCGGGCAGCGGCAACGGCGGTACGGTCGCGGTGACAGTCGGCGCCGGATCAAGCGTGCAGACGAGCGGCGCCAACGCACCGGCGATCATCGCGCAGAGCGTGGGCGGCGGAGGCGGCTACTTCACGGCGGGCGCGAGCGAATACGCGCAAGGCTTGTATGCGGGATCGTTTGGAGGCTCGGGCAATGGCGGGTCCGTCAACGTGAACGTGAGCGGCACGGTCAGCGCAACGGGCGCGGCGTCGCCCGGAATTTACGCGCAAAGCTCGCAGTCGGGCGGCGCGGCCCTGAATGGATCGCAGATTGTCGTCAACGTCAATCAGGGCGCGACGGTGTCCGGCGGGCAGGATTTCTACCACGGCGGCGACGGCACGGCGGCGGCTATTCAGGTCTTCGAAGGCCTGCTGAGCATCGATGGCACGACGCCGCTCAACGCGGTCAACAACAACGGCCTCATCACCTCGACGGCCGGTGTCAACGGCTCGGCGGTCTTCAGTTACAACGGCGAGACGCTTGTGCATAACGGCGCAACCGGCGTGATCGATGGCACCATCAATCTCGAGAACGACGGCGGCGAAGGACTGGTGGTGAACGATCCGGGCGGCACGCTGAATACGGGTTCGACGGTCGCGGCGGCGCTCACGCGCAACAACGGGACACTCGATGTCGGCGGCAGGAGCGCGCCCGGCGCGGTCACGCTTGTGACGGGTGATCTGCAGCAGGGCGCGACGGGCAACATCGTGATCGACGGCGATCATGTCGCGGGCACGAGCGATCGGCTCGTCGTGGCGGGAAACGCGACGCTCGCTGGCCAGCTTGTGATGCGCCCGGCGCGTCTTACGAACAGCACGCTCGACGTGATCGACGTGAAAGGCGCGCTCGATGCCTCGCAATTGCAGATGAGCAATCCCTACCTCGTCAAATACACGCTGGCGACCGGCAAGACGCCTGACGCGCCGCCCGGGAGCCAGTCGCTCTACGTCACGCCGCATGCGAGTTTCGTTGCGAACGCGGAGGGTTTGAGCGCGAACGCGCAAGCGGTCGCGACCCACCTGCAGGCCAATTTCGACGCAGGCGCGAACGCCGATGCGCTCGGGACAGCCTTCGCGCAGTTAGCGAACGGCGTTGCGAACCACGCGTCGTACAACGCAGCACTCAACCGGCTGGGCAACGAAACGCAACAAGCCGTAGGAACCGCGAGCCTTGCCGCGAGCCACGCGTTCGTCGAGCGTATGTACAGCTGCCCGTCGTTCGACGGCCCGGCCGACGCGATGATGCACGAGCGCGACTGCGTGTGGGGACGCGTCATCGATAACCACACGAGCGCGGACAGCGCAGGCACGATCGGCTATTCGGCGGATACGTATGCGATGCAGTTTGGCGGCCAGCACGCGATTGGCGATGGCTGGTTCGTCGGCGGCAGCGTCGGCTACGACACGTCGAACCTCGATGGCTCGGACGGCGTCGGCGACGTGAACGGACACGGCCCGCAAGTCGGCGTCGTGCTCAAGAAGGAGATCGGCAACTGGACGATTTCCGGAGGCGCGGATGCAGGCTACGGCTGGTACGACTCCACGCGAAACGTCTCGTTGCCCGGTTATGCCGCACAGGCGAAGGGCGACTTCAACAGCTATGAGGCCGGCTTGCACTCGCGCGTTGCATACACGATCCCGATGAACGACTGGTACATGAAGCCTTATCTGGACTTGCACGTCGTCCACTTCCATTCGGGCGGATTCACGGAGCAGGGCGCGGGTGCGCTCGACCTAGCGGTCGAGGGGTCGAGTGCCACGACGCTGTCCGCATCGCCGATGTTCGAGGTCGGCGGCCGCTGGACGTTCGCGAACGGCATGGTCTTGCGGCCGGACGTTGCGGCCGGCGCGATCTTCCACAACCGGAATCACTGGGATTCGAGCGCGCAGTTCGTCGGCAGCGCGCCGGGCGTGGCGCCGTTCACGGCGGAGTCGTCGGCGCCGTCGGCACTGGCGAAGGTCAAGCTGGACATGAACCTCAGCGTCTCCAAAAGCACGGAGATCAAGCTGGAGTATGGCGGCCAGTTTGGCAGCGGCTACAGCTCGAACGAAGGCATCTTACGCGTGAATCACCTGTTCTGATTCCGCTTCGTGAAGCGCGCATCGGCGGCGATCGGCTTGCCCGGTGCATTTTTCGCAACCTTTTTTGAAACACCACCATGAATATGAATTTCAAATTGACCGAGAGCGCTAGCTCGGCGCTTGCAAACGATCGGTGCGTCGCCATTCCCGAGATCGGCCTGGAGCTAAGTGTCCGCACGCCGCAAGATTTCGCGGGCAGCGGCCTCGAACTGATCGAGACGACAAACGCGCCGGGCTTCGGGCCGCCGCTGCACAAGCATCGCGAGGCCGAGATCTTTTACATCTTGCAGGGGCGCTATCTTTTCGAGGTCGATGGCAAGCGCTTCGAAGCGACGGCGGGCGACACCGTCGTGGCGAATGGCAACGTGCCGCATCGCTTCGTGAATATCGACAGCGATCCATCGAAGCAACTGGTGATGATCCTTCCTGGCTTCGACGCCCTTGCGTTCTTCTCTGAACTGGGTGCGGCAATGAAGGGCGGAAGGCTCGACGATGAGGCGAAGCAGGCGTTCAGCGCGCGCTGGGGCGTCGATTTTTTAGGCCCGCCTCTGGTTACTCCGTCAAGCGGAACGGCATGAACGCCGCGCCGCTACAGGTGCGCGATATCGGGAGCTTTCATATCGGCGGCCACCTGGTTTCGGTAACCGGCTTGGCGCCGAGATTGCGTGTCAGCACGACCCACGGCGCGGTTCATCCCATCGATCCCAATGGAGAGATGATCGCCGGGCAGATGTATGTGCAGTACGTCAAGCTCGCGGCGCCTCGCAGTCCGCATCCTCCTTTACTGTGGCACGGCGGAGGCATGAGCGGCGTCAACTGGGAAACGACACCCGACGGCCGCGCCGGATGGCAGATGTTTTTTCTTCGCGCGGGCTTCGACGTGTTCGTGTCCGACGCGGTCGAGCGAGGCCGGGCGTCGTGGGCTCCGTATCCCGACGTCTACGCGGACGCGCCGTATTTCCGCACGGGACGCGAAGCGTGGGAGGAAACATTCCGCTTCGGTCCGGCCGGTTCCTGGCATGCCGATCCTGCGCGACGTCGCCTTCATGAAGGACTTCGTTTTCCCGTCGAGCGGATGGAAGTTTTCATGAACCAGTTCGTTCCGCGCTGGGGCGGCAACGATGCGCTCACTCAGCACGCATACGACGCACTCGTTGGCAGCCTCGAAAGCAGCATCGTGCTGACTCACAGTCAAGGCGGCAATTTTGGGCTCAACGCCGCGCTGCACGCGCCGAATCGCATCAAGGCCGTAATCTCGCTCGAGCCGTCCGGCGCGCCGAATCCGGATAGTTGCGATCCAGCAATCTTAAGCGGTGTTCCACATCTTTTCGTTTGGGGCGACTACCTGGATAAGCATCCTTTCTGGGTCGAATCAGTGCCCAAGGTGCGACGTTGGTATCAGGCACTCGTCGCCGCCGGCGTGGATGCCCAATGGATCGATTTGCCTTCACGCGGGATTGCTGGAAACAGTCACGCTCTGATGGCTGATGCTAATAGCGATGTCATTGGCGAAATTGTGCGCGCCTGGATGTGCGAAAAAAATTTAGTCGCGTCGAGTTGACCCTGCGGTTCGACACCTACACACCGTCCATCGGATAAACAACCTCAAGACATAACGTCATGCAATTGAATTTCAACACCATCGACATACCCACGATCGGCGTCAACGTTCAGGTGCGCATCGCCCCGACAGCGACCGGAAACAGAGCGACACTCATCGAAACTTCCGATGCGCCCGGATACGGGCCGCCAATGCACCGGCACGAACGGGAAACCGAAATCTTCCATGTGCTGACCGGGCAATACCTGTTCGAGGTGAATGGGCAACGCACTATTGCAAGCGAGGGAGAAACCGTGGTGGGGCCTGCGGGCAGCACGCACTGTTTCACCAACATCGATAGAAAGACGTCGCGCATGCTGGTGCTGATCACGCCGGGACTCGATGCGGTCGCTTTCTTCATGGAACTTCGTAGCATGATGGCGAATCGTGAGCCTGGACCCGATGCTTTGCGAGATTTTGGCGCGAAGTGGGGGGTCGAGTTTCTTGGACCCCCGTTGAAGGCGTAAAGGGCTTGTCTGCGCGGACGATTTTGACCTATAAAGCTCGGAACGGCCGATCCGGCCGCCAGAGTTCGGGAGTCTTCCTGAAGCCTTGCAATGCCGCGAGACCCGGCCGCCGGCGCGTCACGCGCCGCTGGTTCAACCATTGACGCACTTGCTCTCCACGGGATGCGAACCATGCTCCACGAGTTGACCCGAACCGTCCTGGTGATCATCGCGGCGCTATTTCCGATCATCAATCCGCCAGCGGCGGCGTTCACGACGCTGAGCCTCGTGCCTCACGCCTCGGCCGAGGATCGCGCGGAAATGGCTCGCCGGGTTGCGATCAACAGTTTCGTGATCCTGCTGGCGTCGTTGTCGGTTGGCGCTTACCTTTTGTCTTTTCTCGGCATTTCCATCCCGGTGTTACGCGTGGCCGGCGGCGTGATTATCGCGATGGCGGGCTGGAATCTGCTTCAGTCACCCGTCGACGACAGCACCGACGCGAAGCCGGACGCCATCGCTTCGCGGCACGAATCGCTACGCGCGAAGTCGTTCTACCCGCTGACCTTGCCGGTCACCGTCGGGCCTGGCGCGATTTCAGTGGCGATTGCGCTTGGTACCGGATCGCCGCGCGAAGGCCTGCAGCCCGTCCACTTTATCGGTGTCGGTCTCGCGCTTGGCCTGATTTGCATCTGCATTTACCTGTGCCTGCGATTCGCCGGCCACATTCAGAAGCTGCTCGGACCGTCGGGCACGCAGGTCGCCATGCGGCTGTTCGCTTTCGCCATCTTTTGCATCGGGATGCAGATCTTATGGCTCGGCTTGTCGGAACTGATCGGTTCTCTGCATCCGCATTGAATGCGTTGATCAGGTTCATGGCGGTTGAAAAGGCGCGCCCGATATTGCACGAACTCAAGTTATTAGGTTCAAGTCGCTTCGATCTGGATCATGGGACGTTTGTCGGTGCCGGTGACTTTCCAATCGCAATTCGAAATGGTGAGGTTGGTGATATGGCGCCCCCACAATCCGTAGGCCGGACGCGGATTCGCACCCGGATCGGGATATCCGGTACCGATTTCACCAATGGAGTCGGCGGTCGGCGTTTCTCCCGTGTACGCATTGACGCCGAGGTTGATATTGCTGAGCACGACGTCAGTAATAGGTTTGTCTACCATGCCTGAGAACCAGGAACCATTAGGTCCGTTGTTTTCCCCGGAGATATGGTCGAACACAATGTGATGAATGGATCCTACAGGAGGCACCGCCTGACCTGGCATCAGGCGGAATCGATCACCTAAACCCAGAAACAGCGGACTGGTGGAATTGTTAATCGTACACTTCGAGACGAGGATGTTTGAGACAGTGCCGCCATCGGTACTTTCCCAAGAGACGCCGCCTTTTACGCGGAGCGGATTGGTGTTAATTCCCAACTCTGTGTAAAGCATGGTGCGATCCGTCGTCGGGCCGCCGAGGATGCAGTTATAAATGAGGAAATTATTGAACGACCCCTGAGTGTCTGTTCCAATTTTGAGTGCGTTTGTACTGCTATAGGACTGGCAGTTCTTCACAAGGACGTTTTGCATCAACCTTCCAGCGGAGCCCTTGAAGCATATTCCGTCGTCTTCGCTATTGAATACACAATCTCGCACGACGACCGACTGACAACCATCAATATCGATCCCGTCGTTATTGATGTTCGCGATATTGGAAACCGTGATTTTTTCAACCAGAAGATTGCTGCAGGCAAAGTAGAGGTGCATCCATGCTGGCGAGTTTAGCAACGTAACGCCAGTGACATGGATTTTGTCGCATTCGATTATCCGCATGACGAACGGGCGAAATGTCGTGCCAAACTCGTTGTTTTTGCGTGGATAGTCCTCACCTTGGCCATCTATTATGCCGCCGCCCGTGATCGCGATATTAGTAGCCCTTTCGGCGTAAATCAATGAATAAAATTGCTGATAATAGGTGTCCATTTCGGTTTGAGTAATGGGCACCAGTCTGGGGTAATCGCTTTGATTGGTGCTTCCCAATAGGCGTGCGCCGTCGTCAATAGAAAGCCGAACGTTATCTTTCAGAATAATCGTCCCAGAAAGATAATCGCCATGCGACAGGCTCACCGTCCCGCCGCCTTTACCGCTGACAGTGTCGATTGCAGCCTGTATGCATTTCGCGGTCTGGCTCGGTGTACTGGAGAGCGTATAACCGAACTGCTCGGGCGTAGCGTTAAGGCTTGGGCCAGTCCACGGCAACACCGTGCATTCGAGCGTATTTGCCATTGCCAGTAGATTGCTTTTCAGCGTGGGCACCCAATCCGGAACCGTTGTGCTGTAGTTGATTGGCGATGCGGGTGTCGTTTGTCCGAACACCTGTCCCGCACGCAAGACCGGAAGGAGCGCCAAGGCTAGACTGCTTTTAAGAACCGACCTTCGTGTGCGTATATCGGTTTCAGTGCGAGCAACGATCCTGCTAGCCGATGATTTGCGACTCATCTGTGTCTCCAATGAACATGTTAGTAGGCCTTCTTGCAGCGCTTGCATTCGAGTGGCTAGGCCAAGTCGATATCGTCTTGGCTAGCAGGGCACATACCGGCGGACGGCGTCGTCGCAACCGAAGGACTGGTGCTGTCGCCCCCACATCCCGACAGAAAGATCACCAATGCCAAAAGCCCGAAGCGAAAAAAACGTGTTCCCATGGCTAGTCTCCGATGTGTAGTCGCATGCCAACCGTGGTCTTACGAAGCGGTCTTTCAACGGTCGATTGGCGGGAAGGACGTGGTTGGAGTCCGTGTAAGCGGTCCTCGAACATCCTCGTCTTTGCTGAAACGCTCATGATCCTAATAATCCCGATTCCTAATGCACGAATAGGAATCCGAAGCAAGGAATTCGGGGAGGGTTTGCTGGCGCATTTGTGACTGATGCCTCCTTGCTCGAAACGTCTTGGATAATCCCAGGCACGGAGCACTTGTGATTCGGCCGCCGACGAGCGACCAAGCCCTCGTCCCGTTCTATTTACAAGCCGTATTCGCCGCCGTCGCGCGTGTCCGCGCCGAAGCGAGCCATGGTCATGGGCAAGCCGACCGTGCGCCGACGCATCAACATTTCTCAACTTTGCTGCAAACCCGCAGATGAGTACTGTTGATCACATCGTACGTCCGATGACCGAACCGATGCAACCTCTGAAAAGACAGAGTAAATGCTAAAAGTGTCGGCGGCAAAAGGCGATGTCGCGCCTTCTGCTCGATTAATTGGTCTCCGGCGCGCCGATTCAAAGCCAAGTTTTTAATTGTTAGCGGACGTCCGACAACACGCGCGCCTCCCTTGGGCTGGTCCGTTTCATTGGGCCGAGCACTTCGCGACAAACGGCCGGGGTAAGGCCTCTTCATTGGTGGCTTTCTCGCCAAGCAGACCGGTATTGAGTAGCGGCGAGGAAGCCCGGAAGCGAGCGCCTTTGATCGAAGCTCGGGATAGGAACTCGATAAACGGCGGCGCTCAGCGTGAACTTGCGCTCGCCCGTTTCGATGTCCGCTCGCCTGCTGAGCGATTGATTTAAGCGCATCGCAAAGCGGACGATTCCGGGCGCGGCGTAATCGAACGCGCCTCGTAGACAGAACCCAGAGAGCATCGCACCCCCTTAGGACCCCGTGAGTGAAAGGAGGCGTCACTCGTCGGCATTGTTGTCCATCGATTAAAGCCTGCCCGCCAGTCGAGACGGACGCGGCGGCCAACACAAGAGCAGGTCGGTATATGCCCCGCTTGACTTCCCTTGCCGCGCCGTCAAGATTCTTACCGGCACGAAAGAAGGCGCCGCACGAAGCGAAGCGCTGTTACGACAGCGGTCCAAGAACCAGGAGGAGGGAGATATGCCAGTCGCATTCCGCAGAACTCACTACGTCAGGTTGGTCAACGCGGCGATAGCCGCTGCACCGTTTGCCGCGTTGGCGCTCGCGGCCTGTCATGGCGGAGACGACTCGCCATCGGCTGCGCCGCTCAGTTGCTCGCAACTCGCAGGGATGAGCGTTCCTTCGAATGCGATCGGCTTGCCAACCACAGGGGCGACGGTCGTAAGCGCCGCGACCGTCCCGGCTTCGGGCGCGGGCGTGACGGCGACGCCCGAGTACTGCCTCGTGAGCGGATCGATTGCGCCAGTCGATCAGACTGCGCCAAAGATCAACTTCCGCCTCGCGATGCCGACGCAATGGAACAGCAAGGCGATGATGTTCGGCGGTGGCGGATACGACGGCACGGTCCCAGCCGTGACCGGCAACGTCCCGGCAGGCCCGACGGCCCAACCCGCGCCACTTGCGCGGGGCTATGCAGTCCTCGCCAGCGACTCCGGTCATCAGGCCGGTACGCTAGGCAGCCAGGACGGTTCGTTCGGCACGAACGACGAAGCCGTCTCCAACTTCTCCGGCGATGCCCTCAAGAAGACCCGTGACGCCGCGTTCTACCTGATCGGTAAGCGCTATGCGGTAGACAAGCCCAAGCGGGCCTACTTTGCGGGCGGATCGTCGGGCGGGCGCGAAGCGTTAGCCGTCGTTCAGCGCTGGCCGCAGGATTGGGACGGCTCGATCGTGCTGTATCCGGCATGGAACGCGGCAAGTCTCGATTTGCAGTTCGGCCGCATCACGCGCGCGCTTGCGTTGCCCGACGCCTATCTGGATCAGGCGAAGCGGAAGGTTCTGCTCGACACCGCCATGGGCGCGTGCGATCTTCTCGATGGCGTCGCCGATGGTCTCATCAGCGACGTGGCGGCCTGCAACGCAAGCTTCGACCCGGCAACCGCGACGCTCAACGGCACGCCGCTGCGATGCGCGAACGGCGCGGATACGGGCGACACGTGTCTGTCGGATCCGCAGATCGCCGCGCTGAAAGTCTATTCGACGCCAATCACGTTCAGCTATCCGCTCGCCAGCGGTGAGACGCAGTATCCGGGCTTCAACGTGTGGGGCGCGGATTTGGGCATCGTGAATGCGTCGTTGCTGCAGCCCACGGTCGTCTCGCTGGCGTTGAACAAGTTGCAGCCTGTCAATCCGATGCCGGCGACCGCGCCTTACTTCAGCGTTTTCTGGGACCAGTGGATTCGTTACTTCGTGGCACGCGACCCAAGCGTCAACTCGCTCGCAGTCGATCCGGAGAACCCGGGCGTGTACCAGGCAAGAATCAGTGCGCTGACGGCTGAACAGGATGTGAACAAGACGGACTTGTCCGCATTCAATGCAAAGGGCGGCAAGATTCTGATGGCCCACGGCATGGCGGATGCATTGGTGAGCACGCAATCGACGGAGCAGTATTACCGCCGTCTGCAACAGACGATGGGTGTTTCGACGGTTGCTAATTTCGTGCGTTATTACGAAATTCCGGGTTATGGGCACGCGGTCAGCAGCATCTTCAATGCGTCCTGGGATTCGCTGACGACGCTTGAGAATTGGGTCGAGAAGGGTGTGGCCCCGCCGCCGCAAACGGTCGCAGATACCGCGGGCGTGCCGGGTCGTACACGGCCGCTCTGCGAATACCCGACCTTTCCGCGCTTCAACGGTTCGGGCGATGTCAATCTCGCGTCTAGCTTTACTTGCGCTTCGCAGTAGCAGGACCGCGCGTTGAACCGCGCGGTGTCGGTGCCGCAGTCCGGCGTATCGGCTGCGGCATCGCTCCTGCGCGGCAATAACGTGTAGCCCTCAAGCAAACCAGTTCGCTTCTTCGAAAGCGAGCCGCGGCAAACGCGGATGCAGCGAAGCGGCGTCCCCTTGGCCGAGGCCGCAGATAAAATTCGAACCGATTTGCGTATCCGGAAAGAAAGCGCTGTCGACAGCGCCGTTATCGAAACCGGACATGGGGCCGCAGTCTAGTCCAAGCGTTCGCGCCGCCAGCATCAAATAAGCACCTTGAAGACTGCCATTGCGCATTGCAGTGTTCTGAGCAATATCAGCATCGGAAAAAAGCTTCTGCATCTTTTCGACGTGCGTCGGCGGCAGTAGCTTCGGCAATGCATCTGAAAAACTCAGATCGTGGCCAATAATGACGGTCAATGGAGCAGCCACAATCTTGGGGCGATTCGCTTCGGCGGCCATCGACGCGAGCCGCGCCTTGCCTTCCGATGTTCTCACCCAGACAAAACGCGCCGGGTTGCTGTTTGCGGACGTCGCGCCCCACTTGAGGATGTCATAGAGATCGCGGATGGTCTCGTCGGAAACGGCCGTCGGCAGCCAGCCGTTATAGGGTCGCGCGGTGCGGAACAGTTGATCGAGTACGGCAGGTTGAAGGGGCTGAGTCATCGATATTTTTTCGAGTAAGGCTGGCGACGGAATTGTCTGTGAGGCTCCGCGATCTGCTAAAAGCGGCCCGGAACCGCGCCGCAATCGATCAAACCGGCGTGGTCCATTTTCCGCCGCCGGATTGCAGCGGATAGCGCTTTGCCATCGGAGTAGCTGCCCTGCGGATCATGTCGCAGAAATATTCCGCCGCCGGCGTCGCGTAACTGATGGATTTTCAAAGTGATTCTTCTATCGAAAGTGGCGAGGGCCATGTTCGTCCGGGGGAACATCGAGCGCGTTTGGACCGGCTGCCTGCTCTATACGCAGATCGCGGTGTCGCATCCGGCGTGGGGCGGATTCATTACGAGGACGGGCATCCGGGGCGGCGCCAGCGGACGATTGACTGACGTTTATCTTCCGCGTGACCTCGAGACGGCGCGGGAACAGGGCATCGCCCAGTTCACCAGCGTTCGCGGCGCGAGGGATCTGTTGATCGGCGGGATCCGCCAGAGCGTCGAGACGGTTTTGTCGGGCGCGGCGCCTGCGGAGCACCCGCGCGAGGTCATGCAGCTTGCGTTGGCGGCGCTTCGAGTGTCACGCTCGGTTATCAAGCAGCTCGCTGAGAAGCAGTTGCCGGAAATCGAGCTGCCGGATGGTCTGAAGTCGCTGGATGCAAATTCCAAGGCTCACGCCGGGTGATGTCGCCGGCTTTCGTTGCCCGGCTCGCATAGCGACGCTTCTTAAGTTATTCGTGATGGCCGCGCCGTGCATCCGTGACGCCCGGTGTTCCAGTTCCGTATTAGTGATTGACGGGAGAAGACATGAACCAGCGAATCGATGTGCACGCGCATTTCCTGCCTGAGCAAAATTGCGGACGGCACGCGACAGGACTTCATGCGTAACAATGCGCTGTCGCTTTTTCCCAGGTTTTCCTAAGCCATCGAAGGATGAGGCCACGTAGACGAAGCTTATTGTCCGGTCAGTTCCTGATAAGTCGTTTCGGTGAACGTCGGAAACAGTTTTTCAGCGCCCGAAGGGGCCGGGTCGTTGAGGGCGCCTTTCACTTCGTCGAGGCTTTTGTGCTGCGCGACGAGGCGTGCGATCTCGGCCCTCCGCTGTCTTGCGGCCTCTAGGCGAGCCTGCAGATCGTCGCGTTTGAGCGGTTCGCCGTGGCCTGAAATGTACACGTCCGCATTCAAGGCGATGAGCGCCTCCATCGTCTTCATCCAGCCTAACGAGGAGCCGTGCTTTGCCAGATGTATGCCGGGGTAGGGACCGGAGCCGGGCGTCAGAATATCGCCCGCGAACACAATTTTCTTGGCGGGCAAGTACACGATGAGATCGCCATCCGTGTGGGCCGGCGCGATATTCAGCAAGTTCAGTTGCACGCCGTCTACAACGAGGTTCTCACTATCCATTACATTCTTCGTCGGCAAATAGTCTTTCAATTCTGGAGGCGTGGGCGTGTGGTTTTCGCTGGGGTTATCGAGCGCGGCCTGCATTTCGCCGCGCGTGTTGTCTTGCGCGATGATCTCCATCCCGCGAGGGTAGGCGGGCAGCGCATCGACGTGGTCCGGATCGCTGTGAGTCAGGATCATGGTATTCACCGGCAGCGGCGTGATCTTGCCGATGGCTTTAAGCACCTTGTTGGCGGATGGTTCAAACATCTGCGCATCGATGACGATCACCCGCTGTCGCCGACGATAAAGCCGCTATTCGACATCCCGCCGGTCACGTAGTAGACGCCGTCACGCACCGGTTCGACATGCAACGGTTTTACCTCAGCTAAGAGCGTCAGCAGTTTGCCAAGCACGAACGGCGACGGCCGGGGCATGAAGTAAGCGGCGCCTGCCAGCAGAACGGCAAGAATGACAATGACCGACACGACTTTACGAAGCATTTCATCGACTCCGGATCAAACGATTAGGAAAGGTTTTGCCAGCAGTATTCAGAGTGACCAAGGTCTCACGAAGCCCCACTCTAAAACAGTTTGCCTTGGTCGATAAAGTATCCTTATCTACGATAGATATTCAACACCTACCATCCACTTGTCGCGACGCGCACCGGCTACGTTGAACGTACAACAGGAGAATTGCGATGGCTGAAATGACGACAAGGCGCCTGGGCCGGGACGGACCTACTGTATCCGCGCTGGGACTGGGCTGCATGAGCTTTCGCAGGGGCGCGACGAGCATGAACGGGACGTGGTCAGCACCATTCATGCCGCGATGGATGCGGGGTTTTCGCTTCTCGACACCGGCGATTTCTACGGCAGCGGCCAGAGTGAAATGCTCGTCGGGCGGGCCATCCGCGACCGCCGGGACAAAGCGTTTCTGAGCGTCAAATCCGGGGCGCAAGTGGCGCCGGATGGGCGCATCATCGGCCTCGACGGTCGGCCGAACTCGGTGAAGAACTTCGCCGCCTATTCGCTCCAGCGACTGGGCGTGGATGTGCTCGATCTCTACCAACCTGGCCGCGCCGATCCCGATGTGCCCTATGAAGAGACGATCGGTGCGGTCGCCGACCTGATCCGCGAAGGAAAGGTGCGCTATCTCGGCGTGTCCGAGGTCGGAGCCGGGTTGCTCCGGCGCGCGCATGCCGTGCATCCGGTCACGGCACTTGAGATCGAATACTCGCTCGCCTGCCGCTTCATCGAGCCGGAAATTTTGCCGGTCGCGAGGGAACTTGGCATTGGCGTCGTCGCTTATCGCGTTTTCGCGGAGAGCATGCTGACAGGCACGCTGCCCAAGGGCGCGCCGCCGGAAGGGGCGAAGTTCCTCGCGCCACACATGCACGGCGAAAACTACGCCCGTAATCTGGATTCCGCCCGCGTGCTCGAAGTCATGGCCGCCTCAAAAGGCTTCACGCCCGCGCAGCTTGCATTCGCCTGGATCTTGTCGCGCGGGGAGGACATCGTGCCCCTCGCCGGTGTCAACCGGCCATCGCGCATTGCCGACAACATGGCCGCGCTCGATGTGACGTTGACCGCCGACGAACTCGCGACACTGGATAGTTCATTCGGACCGGGGGCGGTCGTCGGCGCGCGTTATCCCGAGTTCGTGATGAAGTGGGCCGCGCAGTGAGCCACGCGCGAATGATCCGTGAACTTGCAAGGGAATCGTTCTGTCTCATGTACCGAGGTTGTCGGCAATCGTGCCGGCAGCGCCTTTCACGCTGAAACGCTCGCGGACGAATTGCATTGCATCATCAAGCGTCTGCCAGTTCGCGCATCGCTGAAAGCGCGCGAAATCTGACGATCGCGGCGGACGTCCGGTTCTCTCCAGGAGTTATCGATGAAGATCATCTGCATAGAAGAACACACGGTGGACGCGGCAATCGCAAAAGCCAGCCAGCAAGGGCAAGCCGCCGAAGCGGCGTACATGGCGGACTGGGGCAGTCGTGTCGAAGACAAGCCGCCTTCGGCCGACAGTGCCCGCCCGTCGCTCGTACCGCCCAAAAAGTCTATGGAGCTTGCTCGTGACGTTGGGGCAGGCCGTATCGCGGATATGGATCAGCATGGCATCGACATGCAGATTCTGTCGTATAGCGCCTCGCCGCAGTTGGCGCCCGCCGCCGAAGCGCTTGACCTCACGCGCGCCGCCAACGACCGGCTGGCGGAAGCGATTCAGGCGAACCCGACGCGCTTCGGCGGCTTCGCCACGCTTCCGTGGCAGGATCCGGATGCCGCCGCGGCGGAACTGGAGCGAACGGTCAAGGAGTTGGGTTTCAAAGGCACGCTGCTCACCGGACGTCCCGGCAAGACTTTTCTCGACGATCCGCGCTACGAGCCCGTTCTCGCCAAGCTGAACGAACTGAAGGTGCCGGTGTATGTTCACCCGGGCTTTCCGCTGCCCGAAGTGCGCGAGCCTTACTATGGTGGGCTGGACAAGGAACTCAGCGCGCGCCTGTCGCTATTCGGCTGGGGCTGGCACAACGAAGCCGGCGTGCAGGTGATTCGCATGATGCTTTCCGGCCAGTTCGACACATTCCCGGATCTGCAGGTCATCAGCGGTCACTGGGGCGAGATGGTGCCGTTCTATCTTCAGCGCATGGACGATTCCATGTCGCAGGAAGTGACCCGTCTGTCTCGTTCGATCACGGACACCTACAAACAACACGTGTACGTGACGCCGAGCGGCATGCTCAACTTGCCGCATTTCGAGTTCATTCACAAAGTCCTGGGCGCGGATCGCATCATCTATGCGGTCGATTATCCGTATCTCACCAACACGGGCGCTCGCGCGTTCCTCGAAAACCTTCCAGTGAGTCAGGAAGACAGGGAGAAGATTGCACATGGGAATGCCGAGCGCCTGTTCAAGTTGTGAGTGCGCGTTGGTCCGGGAGGGGCGGCGGGACTTGTCGTGCTCCAGCCGGAACGACTTGACGACGGCCCGGGGCGCAAACGCAATTACAATTAGCCATACTGAATAACAATCCGCCTATTCGCCATCGAAATGTGCGTGACCAACCGGATGTGTCCACCATGAGCAACGATCAAAAACTATTCGTGCCATCCCAGTCGCTGGAACCGGGTCCGAGGTACGGGACTTTGAGCGGCTTTGAACCCGGCACCCGCGTCCTGGAGGCCGGTTTCAAGATCGCGCCGCCGTTCTGCGCGCTTCCAGTCGACGTCGTCTTCGAGAAGGATCTGGCAGTCACGCTGCGGGACGGCGTGACGATCTATGTCGATGTGTTTCGTCCGGTAGGAGCGGAGCGCGTGCCGGTCATCGTCGCGTGGAGTCCGTACGGAAAAGGACAGGGAACGTCCCCGAGCGTGATCGGGATATTCGGCATGGTCGGATTGGACAACGGGATCGTGTCGGGTCTGGAGAAGTTCGAAGGCCCCGACCCGGCTTACTGGTGCGCGCAGGGCTACGCGATCTGCAATCCGGATATCCGCGGCGTCGCCAATTGCGAAGGCGACAGCGTCGTGTGGGATCGCCAGGAGGGCCGCGACTGCCATGATCTGATCGAATGGTTGGCCGAGCAGGCGTGGTGCAGCGACAAGGTCGCGATGAGCGGCACCTCGTACCTTGCCGTCTCGCAGTGGTTCACCGCGGCGGAACAGCCCGCGCATCTGGCCGCGATCAATCCGTGGGAAGGCGTCAGCGATGTCTATCGCGATCTGGTCATGCGAGGCGGCATGCCCGACACCGGTTTCGCTCGGCAACTCCAGGACAATAGCTTCTGGGGCAACGGTCAAAAAGAGGACATTCTCGCCGAGGCCGAGCGCTACCCGCTCATGAACGAACTGTGGGAAAACAAGATTCCTCGATTCGATCGGATTACGGTGCCGGCCTACGTCGTGGCCAGCTATTCGAACACGCTGCACACCGCCGGGACGTTCCGCGCATGGCGCCGAATGGCGTCCGAGGAGAAGTGGCTGCGCATCCACAACTCGCAGGAATGGCCCGACTACTACGACGAGACGAACCGCGACGACTTGCGCCGTTTCTTCGATCATTTCCTGAAGGGCGAGGACAACGGATGGGAGCAGACGCCACGAGTACGCTACGCGGTGCATGACATGCAAGGCGGCGACAAGATCGCCGTCGCCGCCGACGAATTCCCGCCGAAGGGCGTCACCCCGACGAAGTACTTTCTGGACAGCCGCTCGCGCACGCTCGTCACGCTCGAACCGGCGCAGGCGGCTACGGTTTCTTACGAAGTCGAGTCCAACCCGGACCTGGTTTCATTCGCTACGCGGTTCGAGCGGGAGACCGTGCTGGTCGGTTATCCGAAAGCGCATCTCTGGGTCGAGGCGCGGGGCAGCGACGACATGGACCTGTTCGTTCTCGTCCAGAAGTTGGACGCTTACGGCACGCCGTTGCAGCAGTTCACCATCCCCAATCAAGGCGCGCTCGCGCACGACATCACCGAACGCGGCGCGTCGATTCTTCGCTACAAAGGATCAGACGGACGCCTGCGCGCTTCCATGCGATGCCTGGACACAACGCTGTCGACGGATCAAGTGCCCGCCCACGCTTTTGACCGGATCGAGAAGCTCTCTGCGGGCGAAATCGTAGCGCTTCAGATTGATTTGCTTCCGATCGGACTCGCGTTCTATCCGGGCGAACAGTTGCGCTTTGTCATCAGCGGCCGAAGTCTCCTCAACACGATGATGCCGGGGACGCGCGAGTATGCCCCTGCCAACAGCGGAACCCATGTCATACACACCGGCGGGGCTTATGCGTCTTATCTGCAGCTACCGGTGCTGGCTGAATAGCTGCGAGTGACCGGTTGAGGAATTTCACGCAAGCCGGAGCCACGCTGCGGCATTTCGCCAGCGCAATGCTTCCTCCACTGTCTCGCTCAAGCCGAGGGACGACACTCACGATGCCGGGTTGGCGTCCATGATCGCGAACCGATAGTCCGTGCCGATCATCACGCGGTCGTGTCCGACTGTCTCGATCAGCGCGCGGATCGCCGTTGCGCTATACAGCAGGTCGTCGTAATAGAACGCGCGGGCGGTCGCAACGGGCGCGACCTGAACCGCCTCGCGCAGTGTCTGCTGACGCTCCCACGCAAACTGC
Organism: Caballeronia sp. SL1002; assembly: GCF_057814995.1. Taxonomy (NCBI): domain Bacteria; kingdom Pseudomonadati; phylum Pseudomonadota; class Betaproteobacteria; order Burkholderiales; family Burkholderiaceae; genus Caballeronia; species Caballeronia sp. SL1002. The sequence continues at coordinate 55,244 of NZ_JBYMUW010000003.1, forward strand.
ATGCGGGGCAGCAAGGCCTGGATCGACCCGCCGCCATGATTGAGCGCGATGCGTAAGTGCGGAAACTTCGCGAGAAGCCCGCCGGTGATGATCGATGCCGCGGCAAGCCCGATCTCCCCGGGAAACGCGACGATCTGCTCGAGCGACGCCGGACCCACGAGTCGTTCCATCCCCGCAGGACGCAACGGGTGGACGAAGATCGCCGCTCCGCAAGCCTCCGCGGCCTCGAAGAACGGCCAGAAACGTGGATCGCCAATCGGCTCGCCGTTCACATTGCTGCCCACTTCGATGCCCGCCAATCCCAACGTGCCGACCGCAAACTCGAGTTCCGCGATCGCGCGATCCATGTCCTGCAACGGTGCTGCGCCGAGCGCGCTGAACCGCTCCGGAGCGCGGGCGACCATATCCGCCCGCGTCGCGGTCATCCGCATCGATGGGGAAGGATCTACGCGGGCGAGAGAAAGCAGTTGCTCTGGATGTCGCTTGGAATCTTCCAAGACGATTGCGATGATCAAACCTCAACGAGATGCACATGAGCCGGAAGCGATCGAATCCCGACGCGGCAGCGCGCGCCCCGGACGCGTTTCCCGACGCTATCGCGCCTCAATTAGCGACCCTTGCCAAAGCACCGCCCGCCACCGGCGACTGGCGCTATGAAATCAAGTTCGACGGTTATCGATTGATGTGTCGGATCGAAAACGGGGCGACAAAGCTCATCACGAAGGGCGGGCATAACTGGGCTGATCGAATGCCCGTGCTTGCGCGGGAGCTGGCGACGTTGCCGGTCAACTCGGCATGGCTCGATGGCGAAGTCGTCGTGTTGACCGAGGGCGGTGTCCCGGATTTTAACGCCCTGCAAAACGCGTTTGACCGGCGCAGCACCGCGCAGTTGACCTATTTCGCCTTCGATCTGTTGTACCTGAACGGTCTGGATATGCGCGCAGTGCCGCTCCGGGAACGTCAGGACGCTCTGGCTGCGATTATCAATGAAATGCCTAGCGAACACGTGCGGCTCAGCGAGTCGTTCGCAGAAGACCCCGCCTCCCTATTGGCGTCTGCGTGCCGGATGCGTCTCGAAGGGATCATGGGCAAGCGCGCAGATGCGCCGTATCGTTCCGGCCGCTCGACGGACTGGCTCAAGCTCAAATGCTTGCTTAGACAAGAATTCGTCGTTGGGGGTTTTACCCGAACGGCGGGCGCTAAATCCGGGATTCGCTCGTTGATGATCGGGGTGCATGAGCGGGACGGATCGCTGCGCTTTGCCGGAACAGTCAAGGCGGAACTGCGTCCCCGCCAGATCGCAGAACTGCAAAAACAAACTGAGGCGCTGATCCAAGCACGTTCACCGTTCTACAACCCACCGGCAGCGGAGCGGGCGCGCGATTTCCTCTGGCTAAAGCCGGAACTGGTTGTCGAAGCCTCTTTCCTAGAACGGACGCCGAATGGTGAGGTGCGCCATCCGATCTTTCACGGCATGCGCACAGACAAGCCAGCCGAAGAAATAATCGAAGAGAAGGAAGTTGATGTCGACGCGTCGGCGCCAGAGCCGAGGAAATCGGCCACGGCGCGCCCGGCGTCGAAGCGGGCGGGACAGAATGTGATCGCCGGCCTGAAGGTCTCGAACGCAGAGCGCGTGATCGACGAAACTACGGGCCTGCGAAAAATCGATCTGGTGCGGTTCTACGACGAAATTGCTGAATTCGCTCTGCCGTATCTCGCGGACAGGCCGGTCTCGCTCGTCCGTGCGCCGTCTGGAATTCAAGGCGAGATTTTTTTTCAGAAGCACGAAGAGCGGATGGGCATCCCCGGCATAACGCGCCTCCCAGCGGACCTTCACCCCAATCACCCACCGCTGCTCGCCATCGACACGCGCGAGGCGATGATCGGGCTGGCGCAAATGAACGTTATCGAATTCCACAGTTGGAATGCTGTTCAACCCGACCTCGATCACCCCGATCGCTTTGTGCTGGATCTTGACCCCGATCCTAGCTTGCCGTGGCAGATGATGACCGACGCCGCGTTGCTCGCGAAAGTTCTGCTCGACGAGATCGGTCTCAAGAGCTTCGCTAAAACCAGCGGAGGGAAGGGGTATCACATCGTTGTTCCCGTCACTCGTCGGCAAAGTTGGGCCGAGGTAAAGGGGTTCTCGCAAGCTATAGCGCGGCATATGGCGGGCATCATGCCCGAGCGTTTTTCCGCGGTCCTCGGACCGAAGAACCGAATCAACAAGATCTTTATTGACTATCTGCGCAACGGCAAAAGCGCGAGCACTGCTTCGGTCTTCTCGGCGCGAGCCAGACCCGGCATGGGAGTGTCGATGCCGATAGCGTGGGACGAGCTTAAGGACGTCCGCGCAGCGGATCAGTGGACGATCGCGAACGCAGTGCAGCGTCAGCGATCGCTCGGTGCTGATCCGTGGGCGGGATACTTCCAATGCCGACAAGGCATCACGCTGGCAATGCGGCGTGCGATTGGATTGAAATAAAGTCTAACTATCAGAAAACGGGAGAGATCATATGAGCGAGCAAGATGCGGTTGAACGGCGTGCGCTACTTCTTCATTTCGGGGATGTCGTCGAGTCAATCGGATGTGTAATGAAATGCGCGGCGCGATACAACACAATCGGCGAGGCGGCCGCGCAGGAAGAGGCGTTGGCGGGTTTCCCGCTTCTATCACTCGTGGACGGGGAGTTGACTCCATACGAATACGCAGCGCGGGCAGCGAGTGCGTTCTTTCTGTGGTCGAAGGAGCTGCTTGAGCCGGAACTGAACCGAAGGCTTCTGGCGTACACGATCCAGCACGACCTATTTGCCGGCCACCAGCCCGGCTGGGACAAGTACGTCGTTATGGTTCGCGCTCAGGTGCCGTGGTTCGGAGCGGACCTAGGGCCGGTTTCAGATCCGGACGCGGAGGAGGGCGGTATGTGGCCGCCGGCTGACGGGGCAGAGCCGGCGACCGTCCAGTGAGAACGTCGCCGACCCTGTGACGGGGCCCCTTAGACGGCGCTTCCGAGTTCGGCAGGACGAGGAAGCGCGAGGATCGAGGGCCGAGCACCTTGTTATTTCTGACGTTGGAAGTCCAGGCAGCACGTTCATTCGCCGCGAGGCACGTTTGCCTTGTTGCCTGCGAGCGGCGAGCCGTAGCCGCCGCTATTGGCATTGTTCGGCAGACCGTTGACGAGTTGTGCGCGCGGGTCGCTCGGATTGAGATTGAGCTCGCCAGCTTGCGCGTTGCCGTGCGTCGGATATTGACTGCCGAGAGGGGCGTTCGGCATGAGCGTCGTGCTGTTCTGCGGCGCGTACATGTCGGTTTCGACGCTCGGATGAAGCTGTGCAAAAGCCGATGTGGCGGCCAGGGCCGATGCGAGAACAAGTGCGGTGCGTGTGATGTTCATGGGGGACTCCCTGCAAGGCATGATTCAGTGTAGTCCGCGCGCGGGGGATCCGGTCATTTCCCCACCGCTGACCCGTCCAGCATTTGTCCCGGAGCGTGGCGCGCTCGCTCCCGCATTTTTCACCATTGAACCGATGGTTTGGAAAGAGCGTGAGTCGGCCCGGCGAGTCTCGACCGCGATTGCAGCCGGCTCAGTAGCTCAGTTCGGCCACACGCCGTCGTTCAAAGATATCGTCGAACGGGCATTCAGGCGTCGCCTCCTGCCCGTGACCGGACGGCGAACCGAACTCATGTTCATAGGGACAGCCACGACGCGTAATTGCCAGTTTCATAGTGCAGACATGGATTCTCTCCGAGACTGCATTTCATGTCCGAAACTGATTTGTCTATTTCAGATATTTCTGACCTTTGCTTCCCTGTCCACACGGACCGCTTGTTCGCAATACAAGCCCATACAACTCCATAGAGATTCGCGGGCGCTGAGCTAAAACACACCGTTGAAATTTTTCTTGAAATACAGGGGTCGCCGATACCGGATCCTCGGCTATTATCAGCGGGCCGATTTCGTCGCGGGTGCTTTCAGCACAAAAGCGAAGTAAATCAGGCTGTGTGTTGTCGAGATTTGATTCGACTAGCAGCTTAAGGCTAGTAGGAGAGTTACCCCAGCTTCTCATTGGGATGGTGTCTTGATCTCTATTTTCAAATTGCAGCTTGCTACAGCCCACGCTGGGTGCAGTGCCGAGATCAATTTCCAGACTCAGACAACGTTGACTTTCTAAAAAAATTACAAGAAATAGTAAAAATTTCATTTTTTCAGTACCTCATTTTCGCAGACACCAGGCTTAAGATTTTCAATTGCTTTGCTCTGAGACGCACGCTCGTCATTCAGGTCGGAGGTCGCATTTTTAAGATCAAAATTTAGTGCAGCGATTGCATCGACCGCTGATTTAGCCGCCTGCCCCGTTAGCTTTTTCTTCTTTTCAACGAGGTCGTCAATATCATGCTGAAGAGATAAAATATTTTTCTTTAGTGCTTCAGACTGAACTCGACTTTCGACGAGAGCAAGGCCGTTTTGTGCCTGACATTGGAGAACGCGTACCTCTTGCTTTGTGGCAAAATAGTCCCTAACGAAAAACACTGCACTTACTAGCGCCACTATCAATAAAATGAACTCCTTGTATTGATTAGCGACTTTAAGGAAGCCTTGGGTTGAATCTTCACTATTCTGACCTGTGTCCGCCATCTTTTTCACCCCATCAAAAGGGGAAGGTTGGTCGCTGCTATGGAAGTCAATCACAGCCCCTGATGCAAATTCCGCCAAAACACAGGTTATTGAAGTCTCCTAAGCTTGGTCTTCAACTAATTAGGTACTGACAGAAACCAAATTTTCGGCAAAAAGAAGCCGTTTCGCGAAGCGTGGCTGTGGCGTGGCACGTTTCCCTAGAGACCGTCGGCATGACGGCTATTCTCGACCAGTCTGTCGGCATTACAGTACGATCCGCTCCGCCCATTCGGCGGCTTCCTCGGCTGAGCCGCCATTCCAACGTCTGTACTCGAGCAACTTGCGTATATTCCAAGCAAATTCCGTGCGTTGCAGTCTAACTAACTGCACGCTCGTCCGGCGAAATCTGTGTTCGGAGAAAATCGGGGCCGGCGAGAGGGAAGCATGAAAAATAAGAATTTTTAGGAGTGGACAGTAATGTGAGGCGCCCGCATTGCACTTGTAAGGGACCGAACCGCCCACTAACTCTTTCGATTGGGACGTAAGTTCATTCGTGTCGGTAAGCGAGAGTACCAAAATATGACCATAGAAAAGCGCTTCTACGTCTACTTTCTTCCGAGCATTCTGTGGGCCGTCCAGATCCTTATCTCCGGGGCGTTCTTCGATTCGGTTGATTTTTCGGGTTTTATTGCCACCGCCGCGTCTTCGGCCGCTTTGACCCCGCTACTCCGGACGTCTCTCCACAAAATACAAAACTTCAACTTGCCGCGCGTCGAGAAGGAGAAAGCATCGAAAAAAATGCGAAGTTCGGCAATATTTTTGTTTGCGGTAACGGTAATTTGCTGGCTCGGTTCGCTCGTCGCAAGAATGGATCTCCACCGCAAGTACGACTACACTCAATTGTATTACTACGTTGCAGCCTTTCACGTCGACGTTGGGTCTCACAGATCTGCGGAGTTTCCTGTGTACACTATTTTGACGCTTTTCCTGTACGGCATGTCTGTCGTGGTGAGCGAGATGCGAGAGGACTGTGGATCATGATCTGGGAAACGAAGCTCATTTACTTTGCGTGTCTGATCGTGGTGCCTTTGATCAGCATGGCAATTGGCCGATGGCTGCGCCATCGCTGGCACATAACAGACGCGGGGTCCGCGGACACGGGCGGAAACGCCGAGAAGGAGCGAGTGCGCGGACATGGCCACTGACCACTGACGTCCGGTGTACGAGCGATTGGAATCGTTAATAAGTCGCGCTTCGCAACACTCGACCCCGTAGTCGATTTCCGTGCCCATTTTTTGATGTTCGCGTTCAGCAGTCCCGACCGATGCAGCCGCGACCTCTCTCTTCGGTGAATTTGGTTCCACGTTGCAAGTGCGTATGCCAACGCTGAGTAAATCGAGAAAGCCGCACCGGGGATTTCCAGATAATCCAGCAAAGTTCGCCGCAGAATTTCTGCGCTCCCGACTCTTGGGCTTTGAGAAGGATATGGTAATTTGCCTAACCGGCGTGCCATCGAAAACCAAAAAGGGTATCACCCACGCCTACTTCCCGACTCTCATGGCCTGCTTTGGCATGCTGGAATATCTCGCGGCCTTTTTGGACGGTCGTACTGATGGGGTTGGAAAACTTGAGGTCTCCGCGTACGCAGAACGTTACCTGCCACAGGAGGTCTACCATAAAGAAATGATGCGTGTTTTGTTCGACGGTTTCCGTAACCGGGTAAATCACCGTGGGATCGCTACGGGCATTTGGTGCGACCAACACCATGAGCATATCGGACGCAGGCTGGTTTGGAAGCTAACCGCAAGCACTAGGCATCCAGCTTTGGCAATCGTTCCCGATGTGGACGAAGTGAAGTTTGATTCTATGTGGCCTTGCCGCTACACCCATCGAATGGACATCCATTTAGGGCGTCTATGGCGGGACATTCGTGATTCTGTCGATGGCTATCTGTGTGACCTCGAAACGGATGCGGAATTGCAGAGAAAATTCGTTGCATGCCTGGATAAGCTCTACCGTAACCGTCCGGCCACGACCGTTCTTGACAGCGTGTTGATAGCGAATTGTTGGACGGCAGCGCGTTGAGTTCAGGCGACGTCGTGGTGAAGCCGATCGGCAACGACCCATGGCAACAGCTCGTCGACGCGATTGACGGGATGCTCGGCGATGCGAGCGATGACGTGGCGCAGGTAGGCCTCGGGATCAAGGCCATTCAGTTTGGCGGTACCGACCAGGGTGTAGATTGCGGCCCCGCGTTCGCCGCCGCTGTCGGAACCGAAGTGCAGAAAGTTTTTCCTGCCGAGAGCGACGGCACGTAAAGCGCGTTCGGCTGCGTTGTTGTCGATTTCCACGGCGCCATCCTCGACGTACAGCGTGAGCGCCGCCCATTGATTCAGCGCGTAGTTGATGGCTTTGGCGGTATCGCCTTTCTGCGACACCGAACCCAATGTCGAGCGCAGCCAGATCTCGAACGCATCGAGTAGCGGACGCGCCTGCTCCTGCCTGACACGTCTTCGTTCGTCTGGTGGCTTGCCGCGAATCGTGGCTTCGATTGCGTACAGTTCGCCGATCCGGCGCAACGCTTCAGTGTTGACCTCGTTCCTGCGCGCGACGAACAGATCGTGGAATTTACGGCGCGCGTGCGCCATGCATGCAGCCTCGCGCACATCACCACCTTCATAGACCGCGTTGTACCCCGCGAACGCGTCGGCCTGCAACGTTCCCCTGAAGTCCTTCAGATGGCCCTGTGGATATTCACCAGCCCTTGTGGGACTGTATGCGAACCAGACCGCCGGCGCCTCCTTCGAGCCGGCTGGCCGGTCATCCCGAACGTATGTCCAGAGACGTGCGGTACGGGTCTTGCCGTTCCCGGGCTCAAGCACAGGTACGGGCGTGTCATCCGCGTGGATCTTCGAGGCGGCCATTACGTACCGGCGAACGACCTCTACCAGTGGCCGGAGCAACGCACTGCACTGGCCGACCCAGTCCGCGAGTGTCGAACGGCTGAGCTGCACGCCGTCGCGCGCGTAAATCACTGACTGTCGATACAGGGGGAGATGGTCACAGAATTTGGCGACCAGAACATGCGCGAGCAACCCCGGACCCGGCATGCCGCGATCGATTGGCCGGCTGGGCGCAGCCCCCTGCACGATGCAGTCGCAACAGGTACAGGCCTTCTTGAGTCGGCGGTGACGAATCACTCGCCAATGCCCCGGCACGTAGTCGAGTTGCTCGGAGACGTCCTCGCCGAGCTCGCCAAGCGCACTGCCGCATTGCGGACAGCACGCGTCGTCGGGCTGATGAACAACGTCTTCGCGCGGCAGATGTTCCGGAAGTGGCTTGCGTCCCGTCGGCTTGCCGGTTTCTGGGCGAGGCCTTGTCGGTGCGTCGACCGTCGCCGCACCATCGTCGGCCTGCAGATCTTCGAGACGCAATTCCAGTTGTTCGATCTGGCGATCAATCTTCTCCGACTTGCGCCCGAACTGCATGCGCTGGAGTTTCGCGATCCACAGCTTCAGGTGCTCGATCTCGATCGCCCGGTCGGAGAGTGTCTTCCGGAGCGCCGTTACAGTGTCGCGCAGATCCGTGAGTTCGCCTTCGTGCTCACGTAACGCCGCCTCACGCGCGATCAAGAGAGCCTTCAAGGCCTCGATATCGTCCGGAAGCGTAGCGTCGCTGGATGCCATGCAGGCAGTTTACGCGCGTGCATGGCGCTATGGCCGCGTTGTAACATACGTTTACAAAGCGCTGCAGGGGCGCGCTGCATCAACTGGCTGTCGCCAGTCGAATCCTTCGAGCAGAAGGCCGAGTTGAGCGCTGGTCAGCGAAACAACACCGCCGTCAGCACGAGGCCACGCAAAGCGCCCACGCTCCAGGCGTTTGGCGAACAGACATAGGCCACCGTCGCGCCAGTACAGGCACTTGATGAGGTCGCCGCGTTTGCCCCTGAACACGAAGATGTGGCCAGAGAATGGATCCTTCGCCAGCACGGTCTGCACCTTCGCGGCCAAGCCGTCAAAGCCGCAGCGCATATCCGTAAATCCGCCGGCAACCCAGATTCGCGTGTTTGCGAGCGGACCAATCATCGGATCAGGCACTGGATCACCACGCGAAGCGTGTTGGGATCGACGCTCCCTTCAACATGTACCTCGCCTCGTGGCAACTGGATTCGGAGCGTGCCAGGCGCCTGGGCCGAACGCGTCGCTGCATCCGGTTTGGCCGCGCCGCTGTCGCTGGCCGCATTCACGGTGACCGGCAGCAAGGCGCATTCGCGACCGTTCACGCCAAGGCGTCCATCCAGATACTGCTTGCGCCAGTCGAACAGCTGATTCGCGTTCACTTCGTGACTGCGTGCAATCTCAGCCACCGAACGTCCACTGGATAACGTCTCTTCGACGATCTGCCGTTTCTCGTCCACGGTACGCCGGCGATACTTCCGGGCGACTTTGACTTCGGTGAATTTAGTCACTGTGTCCATGATTCCTTTGTGGACACAGTCACATTTGTGCCCCCGGAAAGCATGGCGTCGCCTTCATCAAGCGTCTACACGGTCAGGGTCGGACGGTTACGCTCTACCCACGATAGACTAATTAAAAAAGTGACGTTCAGCTAATCCGCACGGTGCCGGTGCGACCGATCTGTTCGGCAATACTTCGAAGCCGAAAGCTCTCTGGCGGTTCGGAAAGGGCTCTGTGCGGCCAGTTTCGGTCGTTCGCCGACGCAGTCACGAGGTCATTCAAGTGGCCGCCAGATCCCGGAAGCAGTCGTTGACCATGCGGAGATAAGAACACCTTTTAAAGGTGAACTCTCGCGCTCTGTATTAGTGCAGCAGAAATGCGAGAATACACCTCTACGCATCAACTGACTTCCTCGGTGAATCATGGAAAAAAGACGAACGATCAAATTATCCTTGAACAGATCATCAAGGAACGCAGCGAAGAAAGTCAAAATGGCCTGTCGATTTCGGAGTATTTTGAAATCTATGCTGCGACCGAGATACTGAAAAATCAAGATTTGTCATATGACGACATTGAGTATGGGATCGTAGGGAATGGCGGTGATGGCGGTATTGATTCAATATACATTTTTGTGAATGGTGAGCTTCTCAAAGAAGATACTCCGATCAATTCGACACAAAAGAAAAACAGCATTGATCTGGTAGTGATCCAGTCCAAGACATCGCCGTCTTTTAAAGAAGACGCGATTGTAAAATTTCGAGAATCAGCTGAAGATCTATTTAATCTCGCTAACGAAATAAATGATTTTTCAGATCGATATAATCAAGACATCAGGGATCAAGTCGGCTTGTTCCGCAAAGCTTATGGGCAGCTAGCAAAAACCTTTCCAAGGCTCCAAATCAGATATTTCTATGTGACTCAAGGCGTAGAAATTCATCCAAACGTGCAAGGTAAAGTCGATAAACTTCGTGACTCGATCGCATCGCTTTTTAGCAACGCGGAGTTTCAGTTTGAGTTTGTAGGCGCCAGTCGGTTGCTAGAGCTAACCCGTGATATTCCGACCACATCACGGCTGATTGAAGTCGCCGAATCACCGATCGGAACAGCCGACGGAAGCTATATATGTCTTGTGAAATTAAAGAGCTATTTTAAATTTATTTCAGACGCTGGTGCGTTGGCGCGGAGTTTGTTCGAATCTAATGTCCGTGATTATCAAGGCAGCGTTACTGTCAATACAGGCATTCGCCAGACTTTGCAAAATGCGAACTCTGAGGATTTTTGGTATTTGAATAACGGCGTTACGATAATTACACCGAATGCTGTGTTAGCCGGTAAGCAACTTACCATCGAAGACCCTCAAATTGTCAATGGCCTTCAGACCTCACATGAGATATACCAACATTTTTCTGACGTCCACGAATCGATAGAAGATAACAGAACAGTGCTTGTTCGCGTCATATGCGAGAAAGATGAGCCAGCGCGAGATCGAATTATCCGCGCGACGAACAGCCAAACAGCCATACCTCCTGCCTCCCTAAGGAGTTCGGACGAAATCCACCGAAATATCGAAGATTTCTTGAAAGCCAATGGCTTTTACTACGATCGGAAAAAGAATTTCTATAAAAATAAAGGTATGCCGATTTCGCAAATTATTAGCATATCTTACATGGCGCAAGCTATGATGGCGATCATTTTGCTGAAGCCGGATCAAGCGCGCGCGCGCCCGTCGACGCTGATCAATTCCGATATCGAATACAAGCGAATTTTCAGTTTGGATATGCCGATTGACATCTATTTGAAAATCATCCAAATTATAAGAGCAGTGGAGCGGCATTTGAAGGATTCAGGCTTTGATCGAAAAACCGCTACCAACATAAAGTATTACGTTGCGATGATGTATGCCATAGCAGTCACGGGGGCTAAGGTGGACGTCGCTAAACATCTTAGTTTAATGACACACATGTTAATCAATGATGAAGTGCTGAGCGCTGTTGTAGCAAAGGTGAATACTTCTTTCGAGAACGCAGGGGGAACAGATCAAGTTGCAAAGGGATCGGCATTTGCGGAAACGCTTCTCGGCGAATCGTAGTCGGTGGTAGAGCGTCATTAGGATGAATCTGGGATTTAAGCCGGCGCTGATTTCTTGGGTGCCTCCGCACTTCCAACGACGACATGCAGGCGAAGTTCGGGCGTCTCAGTGCTACAACAGCGGGTACATACAGGCCGCGTTCTCTCGCGACGAACGGCCGTTATACCGCCCAAGGCTGCCAGTGACGCGAGCAAGTATCAAATAGATGGGTCGACTACAGCCTACCGCATCGGGCAGTAGTCGGCCAGCTACGGACGTTGGCTCACGCTTTCCCACCGACGTTCGAACGTCGGCTCCGCCCAGACAACGGACCTTCGTACGCGGAAGATGTCAGTCGGGTCGTCGGCCATGGCGGTCATCCGCACCCCATCGGTTCCTGCGCTCAACGTATGGCCGCTTACGAGCAAAGCCTGGGATGAGAGTCGGCCCACTTGGGCCGTTCAGGCAGGCGCAACGAACTTCCCCTTCCGAGCCAATACGAGCCGGTCTTCGGTAAGCGCGCGATTTCCCACACCTAGCTTGCGTTGTTGAGAAGGCTCACGATTGCGTCCGCAACCTCACTTTGCGGACGCAATCCATGACAGAAGATGACCTCAGCTTTTTGCCCCTACGCGTGACGCGTGTTGGTGTCGGCGGCAAGCGAAGCTTCGATCCGACGGACAAACGACGACTCGTCGAAGCCTGTCTGCGGCCAGGCGCTTCGCTATCGGGCCTCGCCCTGAAGGCAGGCGTTAATGCCAACCAGTTGCATAAATGGGTTCAGGCGAGTAATCGCGCCCGGCCCCCGATCGGGCACAACGAGCCGGTCGCACCGTCAGCGTTTGTTCCGGTCGTAGCGATCGACGAGCCGACAGCGGTCATGGCGTCCGCGCCCGCGTCGCACCACGCCACCAGAGCAGAATCATCCCGCGTTTCGCCACGCTCAACACGACTGGCACGGCTGTCTGCCCATCTGCCCAATGGCGTGAAGCTTGAGCTCGAATGTTCAGCAGAGGACGTGGCAATCGTTAATGCGATGGTCGTCGCATTGGGAGCGCGCTGATGTTTCGGTTCGAAGCCGACCTGGCGGTCTTCCTGCATCGCGAACCGATCGACTTCAGGGCCGGCATCAATAGCCTCGTGACGCTCGTCGAGCAGTCCATGCAGCTCGATCCGTTTGCACGCGCCGTGTTCGCCTTCCACAACCGCAAACGCGACCGGGTCAAACTGCTGTTCTACGATCGCAACGGTTTCTGGATGATGTTGAGGCGCCTCGAAGAAGACCACTTCGTCTGGCCAAGCCGGCAGCAAACCGTAGTCAAGCTGACGAGCGAGCAGTTGCACTGGCTCCTGGAGGGCATCGACATTGATGCTGTGCGCCGCCACCCGGTACGGTCGTATCATCACGCCAGTTGAGCATTGCGCGTCACCTGTCAGCGTCAGCCGGCCTGTTACAAATTCCCGTAAACCCATCGCGCGCGACACTTCGTTATCGTGGAAGCATGAACGAGGACGACTTCTCCCGATTGCCGCCAGCCGCCCAGGCCTATATCCGTGAACTCGAGACACGCAATCGGCAGCTGGGCGAACGGATCACGCAGCTCGAAGAGCAGTTCCGCCTCGCGCAAAGCAAGCGATTCGCCCCAAGCAGCGAGAAGCTCAAGGATCGCGTCTTCGACGAGGCCGAACAGGTCGTCGGCTCCGAACCCGACGACATGGACGCCGGCGCCACTGACGACGCGTTTGTGCTCCCCGACACGGGCCTGCCGGATCCGCCGGCACCCACGAGAAGCAAACCGGGACGTAAGCCTTTACCGGCGCACCTGCCACGCCAACGCATCGAATACGATCTGCCCGAGAGCGCGAAGGTATGCCCGTGCTGCGCGCACGCGCTGCACCGCATGGGCGAAGAGCTCAGCGAACAGTTGCACATCGAAGTCAAGGCGTCGGTGCTTCAGCACGTGCGCTTCAAGTATGCATGCCGCCACTGCGAGCGCCACGCCGAGCGCACGCCGGTCATCACCGCACCGATGCCGGCCCAGCCGTTGCCGGGCAGCAATGCCAGTGCGGCGATGATCGCCACGGTCACCGCGGGCAAATACGTTGACGGAACACCGTTGTACCGGATGGCCCATGCGCTGGCGCGCGCGGACATCGAAGTCGGACGCGCTACGCTGGCGAACTGGATCATCCGGCCTGCTGAGTTGCATTACAGCCGTCTGTACGAGGCGCTGCGCAAGACACTGCTGTCGCAACAGCTGATTCACGGCGACGAGACCACGGTACAGGTGCTCAAGGAGCCGGGCAAAGCCGCTCAGAGCACCTCGTATATGTGGGTGTACCGTAGCGCTGAAGACTGCTCTGAACCCGTCGTGCTGTTCGACTACCAGCCAGGGCGCGCTCAGCAATATCCCCAGGCGTTCCTCGCGGGCTACAAGGGCCTGCTGATGACCGATGGATACGCCGCCTGGCGCACGCTCGAAGGTCCGATGCACTTTGGTTGCCTGGCCCACGCCCGGCGTGCCTTCGTGGATGCCCTCAAGGGCATGAAGAAACCAGGCGGGCGGGCCGCACATGCACTGGAATACTTCAAGGCGCTCTACCAGGTCGAAACACTCGCAAAGGGGGATCTGCCCGAAAGCGAGACGCGCGTCGATTACACCTTCCGGCTGCGCCAGCTACACAGCGTGCCGCTGCTCGAATCCTTCAAGAAATGGCTTGACGAACTGGCACCGCAGATCCTTCCTGAGAGCCTGCTGGGCAAGGCGATCTCCTATACACGCAATCAGTGGACGTACCTGAGCCGCTACGTGAACGATGGGCGCGCCCCAATCGATAACAACGTGATCGAGCGTGACATCAGGCCATTCTGCACCGGCAGATCCTCATGGATGTTCAGTGACACGGTTGCTGGCGCGAAGGCCAGCGCCATGATCTACAGCTTGATTCTCACGTGCCGAGCGTGCAACGTCGAACCTTATGCGTATCTCGTACGGGTACTCAGCGAATTGCCGCAACGAGCATTAGACGCCGATGTTACCGACCTGCTGCCGTTTAACTTCTCGAAGCATACGCCTTGACCGCTTAACAACGCTTGATCCAACCACCGTATTGACGCGACTGTTGCCACGCGGTCACGTTGGTCCCGTGTGCCAGATCGAGCGCTTACGGTCTTCGTCGGGCCGCTCTGCCGCTCATCGGTCGACAAGGTGTAAGCGTTATTGAAACCAGGCAGAGTTGCGATGCGTTGGCAGTGCAAAACTCAATGGCATCGATCCTGAGGCATGTCTACGCTTCGTGCTCGCACGCATCGCCGACCATGCAATTAACCGCATCGACGAACTCGCACCCTGATTCGTTGCAGCTCAGCTGCGCGTCGCAGTCTGAACATCACGATATCCAGTCAAGACGTTGCCGGTGCCACGCTTACCTTCAGGTGCCGGTTGTTGGGGTTAATTGGCGACGCCTCTTACTCGATCTATTTAGTGCAGTTCGTCTCGTTCGAAATAACGAGAGCGCTGCGGATGCTATTTGGAATTACATCGTCCGGCCCGGTGTACGCGGTTCTTTACGTGGCTTTATCTTTTGCGGGCTGTATGGTCACAGGAATGCTGACGTATTGGTTCATAGAGCGTTCGATGACCGCGTATCTAGGTGGACTAGTTCGGAAAAACGTGGTAACTGGACGAGTATCCGCTACTGCTGCCCAACATTGATCGATGATCGGATCAGGTGGCGTGCGACTATCCCGTCCATACGGGCGCCAAGCAGGTTTTGACCGGCACAATGCGGCCGTTGTCACTTTAAAAAGTTAAGAACACGAACTCAACCAACGATGAAAACTCACTGGTAGGGTTTCACAAATCTCCTCCCATCAAAACGCATCCACCTGTCGCTGGCGTCGTATCCGGGGCCAAACGATTTGCTTCATCACGGAGTTTCGTCGCTTGACTAGCGTCTCCGCTTCGACTGTATGCCTCTGCGGCGTTCAGGTACATCCCTGCGATGAGATCTCTGCACTCAGGGCACGCAGAAAGGAACTCGGTAGTTTGCTTTGAGTTTTCAATCGTGCCGCGGTAGATATGAAGCGCGCCCGTCATATCGCCCGATTCGATTTTCATGACTCCAAGTTTTTCCGCGGCGCAGTAACGGCTTATCCCGGTTAGGGAATCAATATTAACGTGTTTTTCGACCATTTCAATGGCCGCAGCTTTCCGTCCGCTCGCGTAAATAACATCAGAAAGACCGAGCCATATCGAGGCTAAATTACTGGGAGTAGTCATTTGACCACCGGATTTACTATCGTAGTCTTCAATGATTGACTGTATGTACGATGCTTCCGCATTTGTAGCTCCGTCGCTCCAGATGGGCACAGTGCTACCTAGGAAGATGAAGACGCTGGTAAACGAACGCATTGACGGAGCTAGTTTGATGAGATCGCTGGCGTTCTGAAGACTTCGACGCCAGAGGTGCAACGATTTTGGCTTCTTGCCCCAATCATAATAGACAAGAGCGCATTGACCTCCGTAGGTCATTGAATCGCCTGAGGCTCCGACATCTTTCGTGGTAGCCGCTGTATCAAACACGTTTACGACTGCGGCGCAGAGGTCAGCGGCGGTCTTGTAGTCTCCCCGCCTACTACTAACCGACACTTGCATCATTGTTATGGTCAATAACGCGTCGATCGCGTGGGGCATCTTTTGGCGGGTCGAAATGAAGTCATAGGACGCCCCTAACAGAGTCTGTGCGTCTGATAATCTACCGTCTTGAACGTACAAGATAGCGATGTTCTTTGTAATCCACGAGATGCGCTCCATGCATTTTTCAGTCGCGGAATCACATGTCCGTTTATCGATCTCAAGCGCCTCCAAACGGGGTTGGATGGAAAGCATCCGCGTTTTCCCGCCCTGGTTGTGCATGCTGAGGCCGAGGTAAGTAAGGGCCACCGCGAGATTGTCTTGGTTCTTTAGAGTTTTGCCGTCAGCGGCCAATCGCCATGTTGCTATTGTCTCGGAGAGTAATGTTTCTGCCTCTCGATTAGCATCTTTGCTGTTGGTATTTTCCGTTAAAATTTTTGCTAGCCCCAGAACAATATCGGGTTGTGCAGGAAATCGTTTGTTTGCTGCCCGAAATAGATTTATAGCGTCGTTTACCTGCCATTGCAGCATATATATTCCGGCTCGTTCCGAAATTCGACGGGCGATTCTATTTTCGTTCTCTGTGAGTTCGTGTTCGTCGTCGGCTATCGCCTGATCATAAAGCGCACCCGCCTCGTCCAACTTCCCTGCGTCAAGTAATGCCAACCCGCGCTTCGCGATTTGGTCAGACGGGGGCGCAAGCGTCAGCTGTTTTTTGAGCTCTTCGTATCGCGCTAGCTGAAGGCGCAGCGCTTCTTGCAGATCCTTAATTGAAGTCTTTTGACGTGAGATTCGCTTCGAAAGTTCTGCGACAGCCGCGACGGGGATTCCCTTATTAACTATCAGGTTACCCCGAACCACTCCAACCTGCAGAGAACTTGGCCCACCTTCCTTCTCGTAAAATGTTACATCCCCGGAGACGACCCCGATCACGACACCGAAATTTGTCTCGACATTGATTCCGGGATCGGGCGCGGCGGCCCAGCATATTGAAAGGTTAAAGATTAGAACAAGGACCGCGAAGTCGCCGCGGACGAACGTCCACGCATTCATTCTGGCTTTTCAGGGGACGAGCCGAAGGACGCATTGCCTTTAACTGTTCCGATCACCTGCCCCAAGTTTTTTTCGATCTTAATAGCGGGAGCGTCTCCCGGCGCGCTGCTGCTCGCGGCAGCCGGCGGGCTGTGACCGGCGCCAGCAGCAACGTCTTGGCTCCCAGTATCTGGTTTCAGATATGCGATCGCAAAGCCACCTATAACAACGATAAGTATGAGAGCGGAGAACAGCGGTCGGAGCCAGGTAGCATCTCCACGCTTTGACTTTGCAAAAAGGCCGACAACAACCACGAGCGCGAATGCCACGAGGCCGAGCGGACTTGTTACCAAATCCGGAATCGACATGAGGCCTCCTTCATTCGTTGAGCATGCTTACTCGTATTCAGACTAGTGCTAGTCACTGCCTATTACAAGCTGAGTCGTATGGGGCGCCAGCGTGCATCTGACGCGGTTTCGAAGCGGCGCCCCTTCCTCTACCCGCCACGTCCGCAGCATGTTTTCGCGCGCAAGCGCACCATCAACAGCAGCCTTGCGCAAGCCCAATAGCCGCGACCCATTGGCAGTGCAGACGTGCGCACCAACTCGCCGCCGCTTCGGGTGGCGTCTCAGTGGCGAGCCACTCACGGGCGACGTCAAGTGTGTACGACCGGGCGACGATCACGCACGTCAACGACATCTATGCCAGCGGCTGGCGAAAGCATCATCAGCTGGCTTGACTAGAATAGGGTGGGCCCTCTTTTTGGGTGCCGCTCGCTCGCGATTTCGCTTGGCTTCCAGCAAGTGAAAGTCAGTAAGCTATTGGACCGCGCCAAAAGCAACGGTTTTCATATCCGCGATCCAAGAGATGAAAGCGAAGTCTGACGATGCCGGACTGAAAAAGGAAAGTCAGGAAACGGACGAATTGATCAAGGCGGCCCGGAAGGAGCTTCATTTGCGTGAAGACTCCTCCCGCCGCTCTAAGAAGCCGAAGTAAGGTGAGCCCCTCGCCAGGGCTGAAATCACTTCGTCTTCTAGCTTCGTAACGAACGACCCGCCAGTGCAGAAATTGGTATGACGCCGGCGAGCGGGCGACAATCCGAGCGCGTCAGCAAGCATCGGTCGCAAACAGGCGTCGATCCAAAGAAAAGGCCGGTTGGCGTTACTGCGCAATCGAGCCCGTTATGGCCAAATCGCTCTTGCGGAAGCCCGGAGGCCAAAAACCCTCTTCGCAAAACGAAACGCGCTCTGTAAAAGAGTTCGGATCTTCAGCGTATAGTTCCTTTCGAGCCTGTGCGACGCGTGAAATAATCGGAGCCTTCAGTTCGGCGACTGAGGGTCTCGGTAATGGCTGTATAGACGACAATCTTTGCGGTCGCTTCGTTATTGCAGAAACTTGGCTGTTCACGTTCAAACAAAGAAATAACATCGTCTCCATGCTTACTTCAACAGCGGCCAGTAAATCGCTAAATTCGTCCAGTTGAGACCGACCGGAGTTTAGCGTTACCTCGATCTTTTTCAACGCGCTGCGCATTTCAAAAAGTATGGTAACCACACCAATTCCAGATAAACGTCCAGCGCTTTCAATTATCGTTAGCGACAGCCCAATTAACTGCTGGAGACTGTTCGCATCGAGTGCTGCTGCGGTTGTCTCTATATATCCAAGCGCCAACGACATAAGTGCGTCTTTAAACCTTGGCTCGAACGCACTCTCGGCATACCAACGAATTAGATCCGTTTGTGCATCTACTATAGTTTGCCACGTCACCGTGTAATGGATCGCCCACTCGGAGTAGAACGCGTTTGCCATTAAGCTTTTGTCATTTTTTTCAGGTTTCCAAATCGGACCTTTTCGGGCAATTTTCAAAAGCTTACTGTTGAGTCTTTCGAGTTTTTCACGCCCGTCCATGTTAACTCCATCTCAAGTAGAGTAAGGGCCGCCAAATGCAAAGCAGAAGCCCGCTCAATCGCTGTGCGGGGTCGCTTACGCGAGTTCAAAGTAAGTGACGGATTTGGGGCCGCAGTCAACTGTAGGTTGCCTTCTTCAATGATGCAAAAGCTTAGCGAGCGGTTTGCGCTACTTTCCGATGTAGACAAATGTGACGCAATGGCCGCCGAGTAAAAGGCAGCCGACATCAGTACGGATGGCTGGTGTGCGTTTAAAGTAGCCGTTGTGTCGGACCGGCGCGGATGACCGGAAAGGGTCGATAAGGAGCGTTCAAGTAAGCGGACCGTCATTCGGGAGCGCAGATTCGCTCAGGTCGGTCCCGTGAAAGTAGGGCTATACGCAACTAACGATCGTGTTCTCGAAAATCCTCCAGGTTGGTGTGGACGAGCGGTGGGAAACGAATCAAAATCGTCAGCAGAAGCCAGTCCGTCCAATGGGGGCAGATCTTAACGACTTACGATCAGCTCGCCTTAAACGCATCACGAAACTGGCGCGCGCGTTCGACTTCATCGCTATGCAAATAGACAGAAGTGGTCGAAATCGACGCGTGACGCAGGTTGTCTCGAACGGATGTGAGCTGCGCGCCGCGCTCCAACGCGTGTGTTGCGTGGGTGTGCCGCATCCAATGCGGCCCTGCTTGGCGTAACTTGGCGGCGAACGCCGGGTTGTCAGACTCGATGAGGTCGGCAGTGGTCTTAAAAAAGCGTTTCAGTATGGCCCATAGGCGCACGGTGCTGAGTGCATGGGCGTCATCCGCGCTCAGGCTGGGCACGAGAGGTATCGCCGGCTGCCAGCGCTCCGGCGAGACCGGCAGTTCGCGTTCGATTAAGTATCGGTCCAGCGCGGACCGTGCAAGCGGTGGCAGCACCACCTTGCCCGCCTTTTTTCCTTTGCCGACAAGGTGCACCCAGTGGTCGCCTTGCGTATCGGTGCGGACGGCGCCTAGCGTAACGCCAACTAGTTCGCTCGCGCGCAAACCCGTCGCATACCCAAAATCCAGCAGAAACCGCAGTCGCTGAGCGGCTTCGACCCTCCACCCATACGACCACTCCAGTCCATTTGCGATGGTACGAAGGAGTTGCCATTCTCCTTCCGTGAACGCGTGGGAGTTGTCGAGCGCCGCCATGCGTTCGGTCCCGCGCATTTTCACACCCGAGAAGGGATTTCCCAATACGTAGCGTTGCTCGATCAGCCATCGATAGAGGGCTCCGAGGACCATCAACGAGTAAGCGACCGAGCGAGGCGCGAGGTTGCCAGAAAACGGCCGCCACTGCGCCGACGAGCGCGGCCGCGTCGGGCCGACCCATCGCTCTCGCGGCGTTGGACGTTTTAAGAATGCGCGATAGGCAATCGCATCCTCGGTCGTCAGCGATGAGAGGGCACGTCCCCGCTCGACGATGGCCCACAGAATCAAGCGCTCGGCCTCCTTTCGGTAGGCGCGAAGGGTGGAGGGCGACTCGTACAGCGACAACCAGGTCTGCACGGCGTCGTAGTCGTTGTTCGCATCGAGAGCGCAGGTTTCGCGTGGTGCACGAAATACGCCACACGAGCCGTCGATCTCATGCGGCAGACGGACGTTTTCCCAAGGGACAACGATGGGCGTGGCGCTTGACTTGATCAGCGCACGGGCACGCTCGGTCAGCGTCGGGTACATCGCAAAAAAAGCTTCAATCTGTCGGGCGCTCTCTTGGCCGAGTTTGGGCACCGCTTTCCACCATTGCCGGCGACGCGGAATGCGCAGCGTCAGTTCGGCAAGCGTCGTGATGCCATGTGCCAACAGCGCGCAGGTGGCGCGCGGCGGTAACCAGCGCTGAATGTCGTCGGTGATCGAGGGTGTCGCGACCGTGGCGATGCGGAGCGTTTCGATGGCTTGGGTGACCGCTCGCGCGTGTTTCAACCGTCCGGCCGCAGGGTGGCTGAAGAGCGCGGCGAGTTCATCGCGGTGACGGGCGAGCGCACAGCGGGTGAGTTGGCGGCGTATCTCGCCGATCACACGCCGCGCGGAGACCTCTCGCGCGGTGGCGTCCGGGAGATAGCGCACCACGGCCTCGCGCGTCGGCACGCCCGCGTACCAGGCGCGCAGCGCCGCGAGCGCGGCATGATCGGGCAGGTCGACGGGCAGGTCAGCGGGCAGGTCTGCAACCGCGGACTGATCCATTCGATCGGTGTCGGCAGTCGAAGAGTGGGGGAGGGCGATCTCACGCGTTTTCATCAACGTGAGTTGAGCGCAAAGAAACGGCTATTAAGATAAGGATAGTTATCTTAATAGCAGAACGATTGAATGGTTCGGCGAGCCATTGAAGCTCGAGTTCGTGCGCTTGCATAAGGGCGCCAAAGAACGCGACCAACGCGATTAAATATGGCTCGCTCTCGGTCGACAGAGGCAAAGTCGTTGTGCGGTGAACTGTAGAAGAAGGTCTCGTCCGTCTGACTTGGCGGGAAGTCGGTGGTCCTCCCGCGGAGTACCCGTCGCGAAAGGGCGGCGCGACAAAACCACGCCCGCTTCGGCGCCGGTTCGCTTGCCTATGGCGTCGCCGCCTCTTCGCGACTTGGCGATCAGCCGACGAAGGTCGCGTCGTGCGACGACAAGTCGTTTGCGCCACACGCTTCCGTCGACCACGATGACCGATCTGACGGGTCTGGATGGAATTTCCCCGATCGCAGAGGCGTTGCTCAAGACCCTGGCTGGAAAAGCGCGGATGGAACGGCAGAACGAGTCGCAAGCACTGCTGCTTCTGCAGCAAGTGCTTCTGCTGTAGTCCTTGAGAGCATGGGTTACGGACCACTGAACGGGAGCGGGCGTTGCCGTTATCGCAATTCGGCTTTCCTACTTCGATTCGTTGTTGGCGGCAATCGATCCAGGGCCGAACGTCTCCGCGTTTGTGGTCGAGCAGGACGGCACGCTTTTGCCT
Source organism: Caballeronia sp. SL1002 (assembly GCF_057814995.1). NCBI lineage: Bacteria > Pseudomonadati > Pseudomonadota > Betaproteobacteria > Burkholderiales > Burkholderiaceae > Caballeronia > Caballeronia sp. SL1002. The sequence goes on from NZ_JBYMUW010000003.1 coordinate 76,912, forward strand.
CGAAAACTGTTCCCCTACCCCATCCGAGGAGCGCCGCGCGCTCGAGGTTGCCGAGAAAATACGCAAGGCGGTGCTTGCAGCGGGGTGCCCCATGCCGCAAACGAACTCGGCGTTGTGAGCGTCAGCATCGGACAGTACTGCAGGGCGCGCGGCGGATAGCGATGGACTCGCCTGCTGAACGGAGCGGACAGCGCGCCCTATGCTGTAAAACGCAGCGGACGGAACATCGTCTCTAACGGCTCGAGTTGCGAACATCGAGCACATAACGGGTTCGACGCCCGGCCGGCATTCCTGCTGTCGGCGTCGGCGTGTGAAGTTGAGACCGCGCCGCGCCGCGCTGCGCCGTTCCGGCCATCGCTGCACGGCGAGCGTCCCACTTCTGCTCTCGCAGGCCGGTGTTAACGCCTAGTGGCGCTGATTCACAAAACAATGGCATCCAATCCGTAAACGCCTCTTCCGAGTTGCCGTATCTTCGCGGGACTGATTCCTCTCCGGTCGCGTCTCTCTACTTGTCAGACGTGAGAGCAAATCCGCCTCTAGTCGCGGAGAGAGTGAAACAACGCGCCTCGCGAGGCGCAGCCCAGTTTTCTATTCCGCAACCGACCCGGTGACCCTGCCATGAACTTTCTCGACGGTTCCCTTTACACGGAAAACCAGCAACCTCTGATCATCACGGCCGCGCCCTATGCGCCGTCGTGGATTCCTTCGGACTTCCCGGAAGACATCCCCGTCACGATGGAGCAGCAGATTCAAAAGGCAGTGGATTGCTACAACGCTGGCGCAACCGTGCTGCATCTGCACGTGCGCGAACTCGACGGCAAGGGCAGCAAGCGCCTGTCGAAGTTCAACGAGCTGATCGCGGGCGTGCGCAACGCGGTGCCGGCGATGATCATCCAGGTGGGCGGCTCGATCAGCTTCGCGCCCGAGTCCGATGGCGCCGCAGCCAAGTGGCTGAGCGACGACACGCGTCACATGCTGGCAGAACTCGACCCGAAGCCCGATCAGGTGACGGTGACGATCAACACGTCGCAGATGAATGTCGTCGAGCACTGGGAAGATGCCGACGTCAAAGGCACCTCCATGGCCGACCCCGAGGTCTACAACGCGTACAAGGAGATGACGGTCCCGGCGCAGCCGGGCTGGGCCGAGGAGCATATTCGCCGCCTGAACGCAGCGGGCATCCAGAGCGCGTTCCAGTGCTACAACATCAATAGCTTCGAGTCGGTCGAGCGTCTGATCCGGCGTGGTGTCTACAAGGGGCCGCTCGTCATGAACTGGGTGGCTATCGGTGGCGGCATGGACGCGCCGAACATCTACAACCTGTCGAACTTCGTGCGCGCCACGCCGGACGGTGCGGTGCTGACGGTGGAAAGCTCGATGCGCAACGTGTTGCCCGTCAACATGATGGGTATCGCTATGGGCCTGCACGTGCGCTGCGGTATCGAGGACAACCTGTGGAACCAGTCGCGCACAAAACGGATGAGCACGGTCGAGCAGATCGAGCAACTAGTGCGAATTTCACGTGAGTTCGGCCGGAAGGTCGCGACGGCTCAAGAGGCGCGCGAGATCAGCAAGATCGGCGTGTTCTACAATACGGTCGAAGAGACCCTGCTCGCTAATGGCTTCGCGCCGAACCGCAACGGCGCCACTCAGGGCTTTCTGCGCAAGGCTGTCTGACGACGCGATGCGAAGGGCGCGCGCTGCGCCCAGCAAAGCTCGCCGACTAAAGGCGACGCCGCAAGCCGCCACCAACGTGCTGCGGTTTGCCTGGCCCGTTACGCAAAGCAAAACAAGCCACGTCTCAATGACGCCTTTGCGCCCCAGCGAACGCCGCTCGGCCCATTTGAGAAGGAAGCGTTCGCTTACTTAGCCTGGCGATTGCGCCAGTCGCGCGGTGTCATGCCGAACCGCAAGTTGAACCAGTTAGTGAACGAACCCTGCTGGTTATAGCCGAGCAATGCGGCGACGCGTCCGATCGGATAGCGCGGGTTGCTCATGTAGCGCACGGCCAGTTCGCGCCGGACTTCATCGACCAAAGCCGAGAAGCTGGTATCCGCCGATTCAAGCTGCCGCTGCATGGTACGCACGCTCAGACGCAAATGCCGGGCAACCATCTCCACCGACGCATGCTCGACGGGCAGCAGCAAATAGATCGCCTTGCGCACTTCCAGCGCGATCGAATGCGCGCCGGTTACGTTGAGCGGCGTGGCGAGGCTTTCGGCGTATCGGACCAGTTCCGGATCGGCGGCCGGATTCGGATAGTCGAGTTCGGCGGCGGCGCACACGAAGCCGTTGAAATCGCTGTCGAACTCTAGCGGACAGGCGAAGAAGCGCCGGTGAAACGTCAGATCGTCGGGGCCGCTGTGCGTGAAATGCACGGAGCGCGGTTTCCAGTGAGTGCCGAGCAGCGCGCTCGAGTGGCGCGCGAGGATACCCACCGCAAGCTCGATGGCCTGTTTGGTCGGCGTACCGGGATCGACGACGAGTTCTTCTCGAATCGTGACCGTTTCCCCCACATCCTCGATGTAGACGGCCAGTGCCTCGTTGAGCAAATGCCGGAACTCGGCGGCGGCCAGCAAGACGTCGCGCAGCGTGCGTTTGTGCGCGAGAAGGACATTGACCACGCCCGTTCCGAACTTTTGCCGCGTTTCGGCCATCCGCAGCGCTAGAGTCGGGCAGGACGCCTTGTCGGCGGTGAGTTCCAGCAAGCGGCAACATGCGGCGGCGGGGACGCGATCTTCCGGATTCGCCAGCGCGGCAGGGTCGATCCCGACTCGCTGCACGAGTTCGACCGGATTCAGGCCGAGCCGCCGCGCCACGTCGAAATATCCGCTCATCGCCACCGAGCGCAGCATCGTTTCCATCGCATATCCTCCGCGGTTTTCGTGTGGGCTGGCGTAGCGCGCTGGTCCACGGTTATGAAGTGTCTGCTGTCACGCGCACCGGTGTTTACACGCACTGGCATCCACCACTAAAAGGATGGCGCGCAATCATAAAAGTGTAATGCTCAATGGCCGTATTGTGCGAGCACGATACGTGTTTCGATCCAAAAGTTTTCATGTGGTATGCGATGTCCGAGCCTCGATAGCGCCATCGGCAAGAATGCTTGAGCAAAGGCGGCCCACGCCGCCGCGCCTTAGAAAACAACGAGTATCGATAACAGGCCGTCATTTGCTCCAGGCAAAAAGGCGGCCGCCGACGAGACAAAAAGCGAAGGAGACGAATCATGCTCATGCAACACGCGGACCCCGCCACGGATGTTTCAGCAACACAAGCCGATGTACGCGGCTACGCCTGGGTGGTCTTCGCCTTGACGGTCGGCCTGCTGCTCTCCGACTACATGTCGCGGCAAGTGCTAAACGCCGTGTTTCCGTTGCTCAAGGCCGCGTGGGGTCTGTCCGACACCCGGCTCGGTTCGCTTAGCAGCGTGGTCGCATTGATGGTCGGCTTGCTGACGTTCCCGCTCTCGGTGCTCGCCGACCGCTGGGGCCGCGTGAAAAGCATCGTTCTGATGGCGGCAATGTGGAGTCTCGCGACGCTCGGATGCGCGATCTCCACGACCTACGGCGAAATGCTGATCGCGCGCGCCTTCGTCGGGATTGGCGAGGCGGCGTATGGCAGCGTCGGCATCGCGGTGGTGCTCAGCATCTTTCCGGCGCGGCTGCGTTCCACGCTGACCGGCACGTTCATGGCGGGCGGTGCGTTCGGCTCGGTACTCGGGATGGCGCTCGGCGGCGCGGTCGCGGCTCACGCCGGCTGGCGTCCGGCGTTCGGCGCGATGGCGGCGATGGGACTCGTACTGGTCGTCGTGTACCGGTTTGTCGTTACCGAGAAGCGTCTCGCGCCGTTCCAGCCGGCCAGCTTGAACAATCACGGACTCGGCGTGCGCTTGAGTTTCCGCGCGTTGATGAAGGGCCTCTTTTCGACGAAGTCGGTCGTGTGCGCTTATTTCGGAAGCGGTATCCACCTGCTGGTTCCCGCCGCCGTCTGGGCCTGGATGCCGAGCTTCCTGTCCCGCTACTACGGCATGGCGACCGGCCGGGCCGCGTTGTGCGCGGCGGTGTTCGTACTCGTAACCGGCGTCGGCATGGTGGTGTGCGGAATGCTCGCCGACCGGCTCGGCAGGCATGCACGCGAAAGGAAGTGGAGCGCCGCGATCGCCTGTTGCCTGACGTGCTTCGTGCTGCTCGCCATGGGCTTGCACATGCCGGCCGGTCCGTTGCAACTCGTGTTGATCGGCGTCGGCATGTTGTTCAGCGCGGGCGCGAGCGGCCCGTCCGGCGCGATGGTGGCGAATCTCACGCCATCGTCAATTCACTCGTCCGCGTTCGCCACGCTGACGCTGTCGAACAACCTGCTCGGCCTGGCGCCCGCTGCGATCTTGACGGGTATCGTCGCCGATCGGATCGGGTTGCTCGGCGCGTTGCAACTCGTTCCGTTTGCGTCTCTCGTCGCGGCGATCGCGTTCTTTATCGGCAGGCGCAATTACTCCGGCGATCTGAATCGCCTCGACGCTCTGCGCCAACAAGCCGCGCACTGAGCGGCCCGTCCACGTTCCGGCGACGCAACCGCGTGGGATTGCCGGCGCTTGCGCGCGCAACACAACAGCGACCTGGAATTTACGCCAGCGCGAACAAACAGTTTCGCCACAGGCGAAATCGAATTTGCAGTTTGAATTAAGGAGATTGAAATGGCAAAAGCCGTGCGCTTCCATGAAACCGGCGGTCCCGAAGTCCTGCGCTACGAGTACGTCGAAGTGGGCGAACCCGGCCCCGGACAAGTGCGCCTGCGCCACGAGGCGGTGGGCCTGAACTTCGCCGATACCTACTTCCGCAGCGGTCTATATCCGGTGCCGCTGCCCGCCGGAATGGGCGTCGAGGCCGCCGGTGTGGTCGAGGCCGTGGGCGAGGGCGTCACGAACGTCGCGCCAGGCGATCGCGTTACCTACACCGGTTTCCTCAACACGCTCGGCGCGTACAGCACCGAACGTCTGATCCCGGCCGCGCCGCTCATCAAGCTGCCAGATGCGATTTCCTGCGAAACCGCTGCGGGCATGACCATGCGCGGCCTCACCTCGTCCTATCTGATGCGCCGCATTTACGATTTCAAAGCGGGCGACACCATCCTGCTTCATGCGGCGGCCGGCGGTGTCGGCCTGATCGTGTCGCAATGGGCGAAACTGCTCGGGCTCACGGTGATCGGCACGGTTTCATCGGAAGCGAAGGGCGAGGTGGCGCGCGCCCACGGCTGCGATCACGTCATCTACTACGGCCACGAAGACGTCGCGAAACGCGTGCGCGAACTGACTGATGGAGTCGGCGTTCAAGTGGTGTTCGACAGCGTCGGCAAAACGACTTTCGAGGGCTCGCTCGATTCGCTGAAACGCCGTGGTCTGATGGTCTGCGTGGGCACGGCGTCCGGTCCGATCCCGCCGTTCAATCCGCAGCTTCTCGCGATGAAAGGCTCGCTCTACATGACGCGCCCGGCGCTCGCGGACTACATCTCCGATCCCGCCGAGAAGAACGAACTCGCGAGCGAGATCTTCGGACACATCGCGGCAGGCCGCATCAAGATCGAACTCAATCAGCGCTATGCGCTCGAAGACGCGGCGCAGGCGCACCGCGATCTCGAATCCCGCAAGACGACGGGCTCGTCGGTCTTCGTCATCTGAGGAGCAGGGCATGCAAGTCGAACAACTCACCTGCGCGATCGGCGCGGAACTCACAGGCGTGAATCTCGCCGACGCAATCCACGACGACGGCTTGTTCGCCGAGATCCACGCGGCGCTGCTGAAATACCGCGTGCTGTTCCTGCGCGATCAGAACATCACGCGCTCCGAGCACGTCACCTTTGCGCGCCGCTTTGGCGAACTGGAAGGACATCCGGTCGCGGGCAGCGATCCCGAGCATCCGGGCCTCGTGCGCATCTACAAGTCGCCAGAGCAGCCTAACGACCGCTACGAGAACGCGTGGCACTCGGATGCCACCTGGCGTGAAGCGCCGCCTTTCGGCGCGGTTCTGCGCTGCGTGGAATGTCCGCCGGTCGGCGGCGACACGATGTGGGCAAACATGGTGCTGGCATACGAAAACCTGCCTGCGCATGTCAAGGAGCAGATCGCGGATCTGCGCGCACGTCACAGCATCGAGGCGAGCTTCGGTGCGGCCATGCCGATCGAGAAGCGTCTCGCGCTGAAGGCGCAGTTTCCCGACGCGGAGCATCCGGTCGTGCGAACGCATCCCGAGACCGGCGAGAAGGTGCTGTTCGTGAACGCGTTCGCAACGCATTTCAGCAACTATCACACGCCAGCGCGGGTGCGTTTCGGGCAGGACGCGAACCCCGGCGCGGGCGACCTGCTGCGCTATCTCGTCAGCCAGGCGTACATCCCGGAGCATCAGGTGCGCTGGCGCTGGAAGCCGAACAGCATCGCGATCTGGGATAACCGCAGCACGCAGCATTACGCGGTGATGGATTACACACCGTGCCATCGCAAGATGGAGCGCGCCGGGATTGTCGGCGACAAGCCGTACTGACCGAACTTCGGCGCGCCGTCGAAAAAATATTCAAGGAGAAGAAGGATGCAGGGTCTGATGATGCAGCAACCGCTACTCGTGGCTTCGCTGCTCATGCACGCCGAACGCCATCACGGCGAACAGGAAATCGTGTCGCGGCGCGTCGAAGGGGACATTCATCGGTATCGATACCGGGATCTCGCGCAACGCGCGCGCCGGATGGCGAACGGTCTGTCCGCGCTCGGCATCGAGCCGGGCGAGCGGGTTGGGACGCTGGCGTGGAACGGCTACCGGCACATGGAACTGTACTTCGCCGTGTCGGGCGCAGGTTCGGTATTGCATACGCTCAACCCGCGTCTGCACGTCGATCAACTCGCGTACATCATCGAGCATGCGGAAGACCGCGTGGTGTTCTTCGATCTGACGTTTCTGCCGTTGATCGAAAGCGTCGCGCCGCGCGTCAAAAGTCCCAAGGTTTTCGTGGCGATGACGGATCGCGCGCACATGCCGCAGGCGCTCGGGCAGTCGGTCGCGCTGATGTGCTACGAGGATTTAATCGATCTTCACAGCGACGCGTTCGAGTGGCCGCTGCTGGATGAGAACAGCGCGTCGTCGCTTTGCTATACCTCGGGCACGACCGGCAATCCGAAGGGCGTGCTATACAGCCATCGATCGACCGTTTTGCATACCTATGCAGCGGCGCTGCCCGATTCGCTGAACTGCTCCGCGCGCGACGTGATCCTTCCCGTGGTCCCGATGTTCCATGTGAACGCGTGGGGCTTGCCGTACGTCGCCAGCATGGTCGGCGCGAAGCTGGTGTTCCCGGGTCCGGCGCTCGACGGTAAATCGCTCTACGAACTCATCGAGACAGAGAAGGTCACGCTCTCGGCCGGCGTGCCGACTGTCTGGCAAGGGCTGCTGTCGCATGTCGCGGGGCGGGACGGCGCTTTTACGTCGATGCGGCGAACCGTGATCGGCGGCGCGGCGTGTCCGACCGCGATGACCGCGCAGTTTCAGGAACGATATCAAGTCGACGTGATGCACGCATGGGGCATGACGGAGTTGAGCCCGGTCGGAACGGTCTGCAGCTTCAAGGGACATCAAGGCGCGCTCTCCGGGCAAGACCGTTATGCGCTGCAGGCGAAGCAGGGCCGCTCGGTGTTCGGCATCGATATGAAGATCGTCGGTCCAGACGGCGACGAACTCCCGTGGGACGGCAATGCGGCGGGCGACCTGCTCGTGCGCGGCCAGTGGGTCGCGCGGCAGTACTTCGGCAGCGGCGATACATCGCCGCTTAGCGATGGCTGGTTCCCGACCGGCGACATCGCGAAGATCGATCCCGACGGCTTCATGCAAATTACAGATCGCAGCAAGGACGTCATCAAGTCCGGCGGCGAATGGATCAGCTCGGCCGACATCGAAAACGTCGCCTGCCTGCATCCGGAAGTGGCGATGGCGGTCTGTATTGCCGCGCGGCATCCGAAGTGGGACGAACGGCCGCTGCTTTTAATCGCGACCAAACCCGGCAGCACGCTCACCGGCGACGAACTGCTCGCATTCCTCGACGGCAAGATCGCCAAATGGTGGAAGCCGGACGCGGTGATTTTCGTCGAATCGGTCCCGCTCGGCGCGACCGGCAAGGTACTCAAGCATCAGTTGCGGGAGCAGTACGGCAACTACTACGTGTCGCTCTAACGGGCCGCTTTTATCAACACAACTCATAAACCGATAAACCCACACGGCAGGAGACAGAATGAAATTGAAGGTGAAGTTGAAATTGAGCAGCGCGGCGGCGCTGGCGATGTTCGCGAGCGCCGCCCATGCCGAATCGTCCGTCACGCTCTACGGTGTGCTCGACAGTGGATTTCTGTATCAAAGCACCTCGGCATCGACGTTCCAGCCGACAGCCCGCAACCTGGGACACGTCTATCAGCTCAAGGACGGCGGCATCTATTCGAGCTTCTGGGGTTTGAAGGGAAGCGAAGATATCGGCGGCGGCTACAAGATCAATTTCAAGCTGCAGGGCGCATTCAACACGACGAACGGCCGCTTCGGCCTTTCCGACACCCCGGGTACGGTCGCGATCTTCAACCAGTTCGCGACGATCGGCGCGTCCACCCCGTTCGGTACATTCGACGCCGGCCGTCAGATCATCCCGATGATCTACGCGATGTCGGAAACCGATGTCCGCGGCGCGCAGTATTTCGGCAGTATTTTGACCGCGTGGCTGGGCACGAATCAGGCGGCCGGGTGGCCGGGCACGAGCACGAACGCGCCGATCGGCGCGCTCTATGACAGCAACGCGCTCGTCTACAATTCGCCGAAATTCTATGGCACGTCGCTCGCGCTCGAGTTCGCGCCGGGCGGTGTCGCCGGACAGGCTCAGGGCGGCACGCGCGAATCGGCGGTGCTGAAGTATTCGAACTACGGTCTGAATCTCGCCGCCGTGTACTACAACGGGCACGATACCAATCCGTATCCGCTGACCTACCCGGCAGCGCCCGCCGTACCTGCGACAGGTCTCGCCAATAACCGCTTCTACTATTTCGGCGCGATGTACACAATCGCCGGATTCTCGATCTCGGGCTCGTATGGCGTAGGCAAGAACCCGGCGAACACCAATACGGCAGACTTCGAAATGGTGTCGGGCGGCCTTGGTTATCAGTTCAATCCGAGCTTCAAGATCACGTCCGGCTACTACTACCTGAAAGATAAGAACCATTCGGCGAATCATTCGAGCGAAGTGTCGCTGGGTGCCGAATACAACCTGTCGAAGCGGACGAAGGCGTACGCGCAGGTCGGGTATGTCGACAACAAGGGCACGATGAACCAGACGATTATCTACGGGGCTCCGGTTGCGCCGGGCGTGTCAACCACGGCGGCGATGGTAGGCATCCGCCATACCTTCTGATTCCGCGATCCAGGACTGGAGTATTCAATGAAGAACATTCACGCATTCAGGCTCGCTGCGGGAGCGGTTGTCGTCGCGACGTCGTTCGCCGCATGGTCGCAGACGAGCGAGCCGGCCAGCGCATCCGCATTTGCCGCGTCGAATCCGGCGGCGCCCGCCGCGGGACGAAAGGCAAATCGTGCGCTGCGCCGGCAGATTTACGCCGCCATCGCGAAGAGTAAGGAGATCGATGCCGGAAATATCAGCGTCCTCGCTAAAGACGGCGCGGTCAAACTGAGCGGCACGGTTTCGGACGCGTCGCAAGTTGACAAGGTTGGAGAAATTGCGAGAGGTGTTCCAGGCGTGATTTCAGTCACCAATGGCTTGACCGTGGAAAAACCGCTGGGCGGTATGTAAGCGCGAAGGGGCCGATTTTGGATCGGCCCCTTCGCGAGATTCAGTGCGTTCGAATGGGGTCATTGCCAGCGATCGGGATCGCTGCCGCCAGCAGTCCGGACCGGCTAGCTCGATCATTGAAGATTCTCGAAAATAGCCGCGATCCCCTGACCGCCGCCGATGCACATGGTCACCAGCGCGAAGCGGCCGCTGATGCGCTTCAGTTCGTGGAGCGCCTTGACGGTAATCAACGCGCCCGTTGCGCCGATCGGATGACCCAGTGAAATTCCGGAGCCGTTGGGATTCACCTTGTTCGCGTCGAATTCAAGTTCCTGGGCGACGGCGCAGGCTTGCGCCGCGAACGCTTCGTTCGCTTCGATCACGTCGATGTCGCGCATCGCGAGACCGGCGCGTTCGAGCGCAATGCGCGTAGCCGGCACGGGACCGATGCCCATGTACAACGGATCCACGCCCGCATGCGCGTAGGAGACGAGGCGGGCGAGCGGCTTGATCCCGCGTTGTTCCGCAGCGCCACGTTCCATCATCAGGACCGCAGCGGCAGCGTCGTTGATGCCCGATGCGTTCGCCGCCGTCACGGTGCCGCCGGTCGGCTGGAAAGCGGGCCGCAGGCCCGAGAGGTCGTCCAGAGAGATGCCGGGGCGCACGTGTTCATCGGTGTCGAACGAGACGTCTTTTCTTTTGACTCGACGCATCACCGGAACGATCTGCTCCTTGAAGCGCCCTTCGGCGATCGCGAGCGCCGCGCGGCGATGCGATTCCACGGCGAGTGCGTCTTGCTGCTCGCGTGTGATGCCATATTTCGCGGCGACATTCTCGGCCGTCACGCCCATCGGGATGGTGTGAAACGGATCGTTCAGCGCGCCGAGCATCATGTCGATCAGGCGCGTGTCGCCCATCCTCGCGCCGAAACGCGCGGCGGGCGTGATGTATGGCGCACGGCTCATGTTTTCCGCGCCGCCGCCAATTGCAATGTCGGCATCGCCGAGCAGGATGGTTTGTGCGGCGGAGATGACCGCCTGCAACCCGGATCCGCAGAGCCGGTTCACGGTAAAAGCCGGCGTGGCTTCGGAGACGCCGCCGTCGAGCGCCGCGACGCGCGCCAGATACAGGTCCTTCGGCTCCGTCGCAATCACATTGCCGAATACGACATGACCAACTTGATTCCCTTCGACACCCGCGCGCGCCAGTACCTCGCGCACGACGAGCGCCCCTAGCTCAGTCGGCGGCACGTCTTTCAGGCTTCCACCGAACTTACCGATGGCAGTCCGCACGCCGCTTACGATCACGACTTCTCTTTGCACGTTTCACTCCCTGGTTTTGGATGGCTTTGGCGGGGCGTCGCTTGTCGACGCCCCGCCTGTCGTTTCACATGTTCGGATAATTCGGACCGCCGCCGCCTTCGGGCGTGACCCACACGATGTTCTGCGTCGGGTCCTTGATGTCGCAAGTCTTGCAGTGCACGCAGTTCTGCGCGTTGATCACGAGCCGCTCACCGCCGTCGTCGTTCTTCACGAACTCGTACACGGCGGCGGGGCAATAGCGCGATTCTGGCCCGGCATAAGTGCGCAGATTCACGTCGACCGGCACGTTCGGATCTTTCAGCGTCAAATGGGCCGGCTGATTCTCCTCGTGATTCGTATTTGAAATGAATACCGACGAAAGCCGGTCGAAGGTCAGCTTGCCGTCCGGCTTCGGATACGCAATCGGCTTGCATAGCGAAGCCGGTTTCAGCATCTCGTGATCCGAATGCTGATGATGCAGCGTCCATGGCACGTTGCCGCCGAGCAGCTTCTGTTCGATGCCGACCATCAGCGTGCCGAAGTACAGGCCCTTGCTCATCCACTGCTTGAAATTGCGCGCGCGATTCAACTCGGTATGCAGCCACGATGTCTTGAAGTTCTGCGGATACGCGGTGAGTTCGTCGGCTTGACGGCCGACTTGCACTGCGTCGAACGCGGCTTCGGCGGCCAGCATGCCCGTCTTGATCGCCGCGTGTGAGCCCTTGATTCGCGATGCGTTCAGAAAGCCCGCGTCGTCGCCGACTAGCGCGCCGCCGGGGAACACCAGCTTCGGCAGCGACATCAAACCGCCTGCGGTAATCGCGCGCGCGCCATACGAAATTCGCTTGCCGCCTTCCAGAATCGCGCGAATCGCGGGATGGGTCTTGTAGCGCTGAAACTCTTCGAACGGCGACAGATACGGATTGGAATAACCAAGGCCCACCACGAAGCCCACCATCACCTGGTTGTTGTCCATGTGATAGAGGAAAGAGCCGCCGTAGGTGTCGTTTTCAAGCGGCCAGCCGGCGGTGTGCATCACCACCCCCGGCTTGTGCTTCGAAGGATCGATTTCCCATAGTTCCTTGATGCCGAGCCCGTGTACCTGCGGATCGACGCCTTCGCGCAGCTTGAACTTGCTGTTCAACTGACGGCCGAGATGCCCGCGCGCGCCTTCGCAGAACAGCGTGTACTTTCCGTGCAGCTCCATGCCGAGCTGAAAGTTTCCGGTCGGCGCGCCGTCCTTGCCGATACCGAGATTGCCCGTCGCAACGCCTTTGACCGAGCCATAGCCGTTATAGAGAATTTCCGCCGCCGCAAAGCCGGGGAATATTTCGACGCCCAGTGCTTCCGCCTGCTGGCCCAGCCAGCGCGTCACGTTCGCGAGGCTGACCACGTAGTTGCCGTGGTTCTTGAAGTTGTCCGGCAGCGCCCAGGCCGGCACACTTTTCGATCCGGTTTCGGTCAGGAAAAGGAATTTGTCTTCGGTCACGTCCACGGTGAGCGGCGCGCCTTTTTCCTTCCAGTCCGGAATCAATTCGGTGATCGCGCGCGGATCCATCACCGCGCCCGAGAGAATATGCGCGCCGATCTCCGAGCCTTTTTCCAGCACGCACACGCCGATCTCGACACCTTTTGCCGCGGCAAGCTGCTTCAGGCGAATCGCGGCGGACAATCCAGCCGGACCGCCGCCGACGATCACGACGTCGTACTCCATCGACTCGCGCGGGCCGTACTGCTCAATGAGACTTGCGTCTGTCACGATGCGATACCTTTTTAGAACTGGTCTTCCGTCAGCGCCAACATGCCTTCGTTGTTCCGTGCGCTGACGATGGATGCTTCGAGCGCGGCGGCCTGAGGCAGGATGTGATCGGCGAAGAAGTGCGCGGTTGCGATCTTCGTGTCGTAGAACGATTTGTCCTCGTCGTGCTTTTCGGCGGCGACCAGCACGGCGCACGCAAATTGCCAGCCGGCCAGCACGATGCCCGCGAGCTTCAGATAAGGCACGCCGCCGGCAAACACCGCGTTCGGATCGCTTTTAGCATTTGCGAGCATGAATTCGACGACGTTCGCCATGGCCTCGCGGCCCGCCGCGAGCCGTGCGTGCAGCGACTGGAATGCGCGGCTTGTCGCGAACTGCGCCGCGTCCTGCATTTCGGCGAGCGTTCGATCGATCTCGCCGAGAATGGCGTTCGCCACCGTGCCGCCGTCGCGCAAGGTTTTGCGCCCGATCAAATCGTTTGCCTGGATCGCCGTGGTGCCTTCGTAGATCGTCAGGATGCGGGCGTCGCGATAGTACTGCGCCGCGCCCGTCTCTTCGATGAAGCCCATGCCGCCGTGAACCTGCACGCCCATGGATGCCACGTCGATGGAGATTTCCGTGCTCCAGCCCTTCACGATCGGTACGAGATATTCGTAGATGGCCTGATGTTCGGCCTGCACGGCGGCGTCCGCGTGGCGATGCGCGATGTCGCTATGCGCGGCGGCGACATAGGCAAGTGCGCGCGCGCCTTCGGTCAGCGCGCGCATGGTCGTCAAGGTGCGACGCACGTCGGGATGCTGGATGATCGACACGGATTGCTTCGCCGAGCCGTCGACCGGCCGGCTTTGCACGCGGTCCTTCGCATATGCGACCGCCTTCTGATACGCGCGCTCGGCAACGCCGATACCCTGCACGCCCACGCCAAAGCGCGCCGCATTCATCATGATGAACATGTATTCGAGGCCGCGATTTTCATCGCCAATCAGTTGACCTATCGCGCCGCCGTGATCGCCGAACTGCAGCACGGCGGTCGGGCTCGCCTTGATGCCGAGCTTGTGTTCGATCGAAATGCATTGCACGTCGTTGCGCGCGCCGAGCGACCCATCTTCCCCGATCAGGAACTTCGGCACCGCGAAGAGCGAAATGCCCTTGACGCCTTCGGGCGCATTCGGTGTGCGCGCCAGCACGAGATGGACGATGTTGTCCGCCATGTCGTGTTCGCCCCACGTGATGAAGATCTTCGTGCCGAATACGCGATACGTGCCATCGCTTTGCGGCTCGGCGCGCGTGCGCACCAATGCCAGATCCGACCCGGCTTGCGGCTCGGTCAGGTTCATGGTGCCGGTCCATTCGCCCGAGATCAGCTTCGGCACGTAGGCCTGTTTCTGCGCTTCGGTGCCGGCGGTCAGGAGCGCCTCGATCGCGCCATCGGTCAGCAACGGGCACAGCGCGAGCGACAGGTTGGCCGCGTTCAGCATTTCGATGCAGGGTGTGGCGAGCAGCTTGGGCAAGCCCTGGCCGCCGTATTCGACCGGATGCACGACACCTTGCCAGCCGCCTTCGGCGAACTGGCGAAAGGCTTCCTTGAAACCCGGCGTGGCGAAAACCTCGCCGTCGCGCCAGGCGCTCGGGTTCTTGTCGCCTTCGAAATTCAATGGCGCAATCACGTCCGCGCTGAACTTCGCGGCTTCGTCGAGGACCGCTTGCGCCGTCTCGGCGGTCGCATCCTCGAAGCCTGCAAGCGCCGACACGCGGTCGAGATGGCCAAGTTCATTGATGACAAACAGCATGTCCTTGACGGGCGCCGTATAGCTCATGGTGGATTTCCGAAAAAATGCAATCGATGGGAGACACGCTCGGGTGGACAGGGGGACCCGGCGCGTTATCAGTGAGCCGATCGTAGTCCGGTCTGGACGAAAATCGGCTACCTAATCCTGCCCATCTATTGACAAAATCGGCCACGACTTGCGTGTCGCGCGGACTCGCCGGTGCGCGAGTTCCCCGTTCAGCGCTGGCGGCGATATTCGCCGGGCGTGCTGCCGGTCCAGTGCCGGAAGGCCCGGTGAAACGCGGTTGGATCGTCGAAGCCGACATCGCTCGCAATGGCGGCGATCGCGTCGCGCGTACCGGTAAGCCGCTGGATCGCGATATCGCGGCGTAATTCGTCTTTCAGCGTCTGGAAGGCGGTGTCCTCCGCGGCGAGCCGCCGGCACAGCGTGCGGACCGAGCAGTGAAGACTGCGCGCGGCCTCGTCGACAGTCGGCACGTCCGGCAATCGGGACGCAAGGTATTGTCTGACGCGGTGGCTCGTGAGCTGCTCGCTAAAGGAAACGAAGATCCAGTCCTCGGGCGCTCGCGCGAGAAACTTGCGCAAATTGGTCTTGCGCTGGCGGATGGGCATGTCGAGATACGCGGCGCTGAAACGCATCAGCGTTTGCTGGCAGTCGAAACGGACAGGGCCGGGGAAGAGATAGAGATGATCGACTGTGTGGGGCGGACAGGAAAACGCGAATTCGACTTGCAGCAGAGGAATCTTTTGTCCGATCAGCCACGACGCCACGCCATGTGCGAGCTTCAGCATGAGTTGCTGACCAAGCATGCTGACATTCGACGATGGGTCGGTGTGAAGCGACGCGCACGCGACCAGACCATCCCTGCGCGACTCGAACTGGAAGTCGTCGAGGACGATGTGGAAGAACTGCCCGAACCGATGCATCGCGATTTCCAGATTGGGCGCGTCCAGCAGGCTCAAGCAGAGAAACTTCAAGGTGCCGCTGCGCATCGGGCGGGCGAAGACGCCCGGCATCTCGTCGTCGAATTCAATCGCGAGCGCCCGGTACAAGGTCGAGAACTGCTCCTCCGTGACGCGCGCGCTTGCTTCGCTGAGAAGCGCGGGCGAGATGCTCGCCTCGTCCAGATATTTACGGACCAGACCCGGCCGCGCGCCCGCAGCAGCAAGAAAGCCGTTGAGTAGCGAGATCGGGACGGTGGCGCTGGGCGATTGCATGTACGTTGACGAGGCTCACGGGTGTCGATTCACCACGCTCGCCATTGTACGGCACCGTTTTGGCCCGATATCGCGCCCGCATCGATCTACAGCCCGGAATCCGTGACAGGCGAGAGGGCAGGATGGGTATGCCAATCCATCCAGTCAAAGTGTCCGGAACTTTCGGCCCAGGCCCAATTTGTTTCCGGTCCGCGTGCGCTTCGTTCCTGCTCGTGCTTTTCAACGGGATCGAGACAGGGCGTGCTCGAGTTGGCCTTCACTTCGTCCGACTCGACGCTGGATGCGGTTAAGTTGAGAGTCATCGTGGTTGGCTCGGTGGTTGAAGAATGAGGTTGATTGGACGCATGAGGGCGGGGCGCGACTAGGTCGTGCGCGTTTTCACGTAACGCCCGGGCGCGGGTTCGATCGGCGTATGAACGGCGCTGCCCGGTTTTGACCGCGCCTTGACCAGATCGCCGCTATGAGGCTTCAGCCACTCGATCCAGTGAGTCCACCAGCTTCCCGGCCGCGCTTCGGCCGATGCCAGCCACGCATCCGCATCGGCGGCAGAATTTGCACCGACTCGAAAACTCCGCTTGTTCTTCGACGCAGGATTGACGACGCCCGCGATATGGCCGCTCGCGCCAAGAACGAACTGGATCTGGCCGCCGAGCAGTCGCGTGGACCGATACGCCGATCGCCACGGCACGATGTGATCTTCTTCCGTCGCCAACACATAGGCCGGCGCGTCGATGCGTCCGAGATCGACCGGCGTGCCGCACATGGTCAACCGGCCCGGCTTGCACAGTTTGTTTTCCAGATACATGTTGCGCAAATACCAGGTGAACATCGGCCCCGGCAGGTTCGTGCTGTCGGCGTTCCAGTAAAGCAGATCGAATTGTATCGGCGACTTGCCCTTGAGATAATTGTCGATGACGTAAGGCCAGATCAGATCGTTTGCGCGCAGGGTCTGAAATGTGAATCCCAATTCCTTGCCCGAGAAAATACCGCCTTGGCCGATTGCGTTCTCGCGCTGAACGGTGCCCGCTTCGTCGATGAGCACGCCCAGTTCGCCGGGTTCCTCGAAATCCAGCATCGTGGTGAGAAGCGTGACGCTCGCGACCGGGTCGTCGCCTCGTGCGCGGGAGACCGCCATCGCCGACGACAAAAGGGTCCCGCCGACGCACCAGCCCACCGCGTTGACCTGATCGGCGCGAGTGATCGCCCGCGCGACGTCGATGGCCGCAAGCGCGCCATGTTCGACATAGTCGTCCCAGGTCATGTGCGCCATGGCGGCATCCGGGTTGCGCCACGACACCATGAACACGGTCATTCCCTGCTCGCAAGCAAAGCGCACGAAGGAGTTTTCAGGCTGCAGATCGAGGATGTAGTACTTGTTGATGCAGGGCGGCACGATCAGCAGCGGGCGTCTGGCTACCGTCTCGGTGAGCGGCGCGTACTGGATCAACTGGAACACGTCGTTCTCGAACACGACCGCGCCCCGCGACGCCGCCACGTTGCGGCCGACCTCGAAAGCGGTTTCATCGGTGATCGAAATGTGGCCGCGCTGAAGATCGCCGAGCAAGTTCAAAAACCCGCCGCGCAGGCTTTCGCCGCCGGATTCAAAAGCGAGCTTGAGCGCTTCGGGATTGGTCGCGATGAAGTTGGCCGGACTCAGCGAATCGACAAACTGCCGCGTATAGAATTCGAGCTTTCGCTTGTCCTTGTCGTCCAGGACCACCGCCTCGACTACGTTCTCGACCCACTGCGCGTTGAGCAGATAGTGCTGCGAGAGGAGGCTGTACCAGACGTTCTCGCGCCAGTCTTCACGGAGAAACCGGCGGTCGTTGCGCTTCGGAACGATCACGGGCTCGGACTGCGCACCCATCGCGGTGGCGAGCGAGCGAGTCCATACCGAAGCAAGTTGCGGCCAGTAGGCCGAGTGCACCGCGAGCAGCGCCATCGGCGCGACGGTTGCCTGGCGGGAGGCCGCGCTAGCGTGCGTGTCCGAGCCGGGATCGTTGCTCGTCGCCGCACCTGCCATGGTGCGCCAGACCTGCTGCCCGGAGTCGAGAAAGCCCTGTAGGTATTGCGTGCGCGCGTTCATCGACATGGTTACGACGCCTCGCTCGATTGAATCGCGTCGGCGGCGCGTTCGGTCAACCGCCGCGCCCGGGATGTCGCCATGACGGTGGCTTCCCCGGTGATCACGACCTTTCCGCCAACGGTACAAATGGTCGAGAGCACGACCTGACTTCTCTCGGGCTGGACTTCCTTCACCGAGACCGTTGCGCGCACCGTTTCGCCAGGCCGGACTGGAGCCTTGAACCGCAGGTTTTGTCCGAGGTACACGGTGCCCGGACCCGGCAATTGCCCGGCAAGCGCTGCGGAGATCACGCTCGCGGTCAGCATTCCGTGCGCAATTCGCCCTCGGAACGGCGTGGTTCGCGCGAATTCCTCATCTAGGTGAACCGCGTTGTTGTCGCCCGATGCGGCCGCGAAGAACAGGATATCCGCTTCCGTGATGGTCTTCGCGCAGGTCGCGCTCATACCGGCTTCCAGATCTTCAATGTCGTAACCGCCGATATCGTTCATCTACTTCTCAACTGGTTAGTGCTGGATGAGTGGGCTGATTCTGTGTGGCGTGGAAACGAGGGGCTAATCCGGAAAGCAGCAGTGAGCAAGAGAGGCTTGAGGATGCTGTCTCGATAACCGTTGTGCCGATCGTAGTCGAGATGTCACGAAATTCGGCTACCCAAATCAGTCCATCTATTGACAAAGTCGGCCACGATTTTCGTTTAAACCGCCGATAAAACGCCCTGTCGTCAAAAGATAAAACAATGTCGCCAAAGCCAAAATCCGAGATCCCGATTTGCCGTATCGTCGCCCGTTGGATCCATCTCGATCCCGGAATGCAACGGCAGGATGAACGACGACCCGCTCGCACTTAACTGAAGGAATCAGCGCCGTGACGCTTGAAACAGCACCTACTGTCCTTATCGTGCCTGGACTGCGAGGCCACGTGGACGATCACTGGCAGACCCTGTTGCAGGCTCGTCTGCCCAAAGTCGCATCAATGCCACCGTTGAAGCAGGACACGCTCAATTGCGCGGCGCGCGTCGCGGCGCTAGACGAGGCCATAGAGAAAATAGAGGGTCCGGTCGTGCTCGTCGCACACAGTGCGGGCGCGATGATTACGGTTTTTTGGGCGCAGCATCACGATCGCGCCATTCAGGGCGCGCTCCTTGCCACGCCAGCGGACCTGGAAACGCCCATGCCGGCCGGATACCCTACGCTGCCGCTGCTCGAAGAACATGGCTGGCTACCGCTTCCGCGTACGACGTTGCCGTTCCCGAGCATCGTCGGAGCGAGCCGCAACGATCCGCTCGCGGCGTTCGATCGACTCGCCGGAATGGCGCAGGATTGGGGAAGCCGCCTGGTCGATCTCGGCCAAGTCGGACATCTGAACCCCGCGTCGGGCTATGGCGAGTGGCTGCAGGCGGAGGCGCTCATCCGTGAGTTTTGTTGACGTGAACAGCTCGTCGATGCAAAACGCGGCGGACAGCAAGAAAGTCGCGGTGACGGTGGATGTCCGCTTCGACTTTGTTAGTCCGTGGTGCCTGATCGGCAAGCGAAATCTCGCTTTCGCGCGCGCGTACTCGTTCGCCGCCTCCAGCAGCGAAGCGCGCGCGAGCCCGCTCACGCGTTCGATTTCACTCCAATCGGTCGAGCGCGCGTAGGCGGCGAAGTCATCGAAGCCCGTCGTGTGTTCTTCTATGAACGCGGCGCCGAGCACGCGGGGCAGACCTTGTGCACGTGCATCGTCGTCGGCCTCGATGATGGCCTTACAGATGCCAAGCAGTGCAGCGCTATCGCCGCCAATCTTTACCAGATGGTATTGCGTGCTGATCTGCGTTTCAGCGGGCGTGAGCATCTGCTCCAGCGACTGCGGATTCGCGAACGACACTAGCCCAGGTTCACGTAAGAGATTGAACGTGATGATCGGCAGCCCCGTTTGCGCGCGTTCTATAACTGATGGAGCATGCGCGGACTGTTAGTGCCGACGTTCTGCCCTAAGAAAAACATCGATCGGTTTTTTCGAAGTCTTCGAGTGATCGTCCCGACGCTGACGCCAATTGCTTCCTTCAGGCCGACACTGGTGCTCTCATGGCACATATTTGAGCTGTCGGGCAGGTTGTTGCAGCCGTACATGCGTGCAAATAGCTGATACATAGATGACGTTTCGAGCGAAGCGCGACCTGACGTATAAACCACGACGCTTTTTGGGTCAAGCCGCTTCAATTCCGTGGCGATCTCATTGAATGCTCCTTCCCAACTGACTTCCACATACCGGTCCGTGGCGGCATCGTACCGCAGCGGCGCAGAGAGACGTCCGGCCTCCCCTAGGTCGTGATCGTGCCGGTTTAGCAGCGACGGAACAGTGTTCATCTCGAAAAACGCCGGCATCATGCGTTTGGCGTATCCCAGGCCGTAGCTTTCGGGCCGCTTTCACAGAACTCGAACGTATGCGGATCTGCGGGCTTTGTCCACGAGCAACTAACACACATGAAGCCATCAAGCTTATTTTTGCTTGAGGAGAATGGCACTGTCCGTCAGCGGCACCTTTTCCTGCAGCAGGATCGTGGCGACCGACTTAAGTGAGCCCCAACCGCCGGAGGCGAAGGGGTAAGACGGGCTTTTCGTATCACGAGCCATGGGAAACCTAAATGGACGATTTTCATGTCGTCAAGTTAGCAAGCGCTGTCCCGGCCACCGTTTCAACGCGGGCGAAATCGCCGGTCATCCCGTGACGGCCGGTCGCGTTGGTCCGAAATACGCACCGGATCCGGCTGCGGCCGAATCCCACACCGTCTCCAGACGTTTGACGATGCGTGCCTCGATGAGATCTTCCTGGTGGTTGGAACGAAGATGACCGCGGCGAGCGACGTCGAGGCTATCGACGACCGCCTAAAAACCTACCTGGCTTTTTGTTCGGCGGCTGCGTTTCTAACTCTGACCGGAAATTTGAATGGCTCCGCCAAACTCCACGCTTTTCCTGCGGCTTCGCTCGTTGGTTCGACTCCGGCTTTACCGGACCGTTGGTCACTCTCATGCGTCGGCATGCGATGCCGAAATGTTCTCTATCGCGTGCGCTTTTCGAGTGTAGCCACGCGCGCCGCGCGCAACGCCGATCCTGCCTTTCAGTCCGCTCGGTCACTTCGGTACGTCCACGGAAACGGGACAGGCCGGAATCGTGCCGGCACGGGCCGGCGGGTTCGTAGGTAATGCATACGCCGTTGAGGAGGCGTTTACTAGTGCAGCGTGCCATCCGCGAAGCGTGGTCATGGGTTGTAACCCGACGGGCATCGTTCCCCAAGAGGCCCGAACGTAAGTGAGCGCTAGTGCGATCTGCGTCGGTGAGCCGTCCTGCAAAGGACGGCATCGATTGGCGAAGCGCCCCGTAATCGGTCGCAGGGGTGTTGCCGCCTTCTACGACCAAACGGATACGGGAGGTCGTGTAAGGGGCGAGCTGATAGACCTACACAAAAGCAAGTTCCCAGAAGGCGCAAGCATCAAAGCAACAAGCGCCAGCCAAACCAAACCCGGCCATATAGGACCAAAGGCTAATTGCGACAGCCCGCCCCCCGTCCAATAATAAAACCCGGAGACCCCGGCAAATCGAACAAACCAAGCGTCACGGGCAAAACCGCCGAAGCGGCGCAACCCCGCCCTCGACGGCACGGCACACCACACAACATTGTCAGCTTCCGACGATGCAAACGATTGACGGTTTCCCGTCCCAGCGAGCAAGCAATCGACGCGCACTCGTGCATCGCATTCAAGTCGGGAGAAGGAACCATGAATCGGTGGAGTGAAGGACTGTTGCAGGCGGTCTGCATGGGATGCCTGATCGTGCTGATGATTGTCTCGCGCAATGCGATCGCCCAGAATCCTCCCGAACAGCCAACCTTTAAGCCTGAGGAAATCGAGGCCCTCGTCGCGCCGATCGCTCTCTATCCCGACTCCGTGCTGTCTCAAGTGCTGATGGCCTCGACGTATCCGCTGGAGATCGTCTATGCCGCGCGTTGGGTCAAGGCCAATCCGAACGTCAAGGGCGATGCCGCCGTGAAGGCAGTCGAGGGACAGTCGTGGGATGTCAGCGTGAAATCGTTGGTCGCGTTTCCCCAGATCCTCGCGCCGATGAACGATAAGCTTGACTGGACTCAGAAGCTCGGCGACGCCTTTCTCGCTCAGGAAAAGGGCGTGCTCGCCGCCGTGCAGCGCCTGCGTTCGCGTGCGCAGCAATCGGGCAATCTGAAGTCCAACGACCAGCAGAACGTGACCGTGGAACCCGCGCCCGCCGGCGCTCAGACCACGCAGACCATCGTGCGGATAGAGCCGGCAAACCCGGCAGTCATCTATGTCCCGGCCTACAATCCCGCCGTAGTGTACGGCGCGTGGAGTTATCCCGCTTATCCGCCCTACTACTGGCCGCCGTCGCCGGCTTACTATCCGGGCGCGGCGCTCGCCACGGGCCTTGCCTGGGGCGTCGGCCTCGCTGCTGCGGGCGCGATCTTCGGCAACTGCAACTGGGGCGGCGGGGATGTCAATATTAACGTCAACAAGGCCGCGAATATCGACCGCAATTTCGATCGCAGCAAGGCTCAAAACGGCAAGTGGCAGCACGACGCGGGCCATCGACAGGGCGTCGCGTACCGCGATAACGCGTCGCGCGAGAAGTTCGCGAATAACGTTTCCGGCGCCGATCGCCGCGGCGATTACCGTGGCCGCAACAACCAAGCGGGCGACCGCGGCGGCAGGGGCGACAACGGTAGAGGCAACAATGGCGGCATCGGCGACAACGGTAGGGGCAACAATGGCGGAATCAGCGACAACGGCAGAGGGAATAACAAAGACGTCGGCGGCCGCAACAACGGCGTCAACAACGGCGGAGTGGCGGACCGCAGCGGCAGGGGCAACTCCAGCGGCGTAGCAGACCGCAGCACGGGCGGGAACGCTGCCGGCGCCGGCGGCCGCGACAACGCCTTCCAGGGCGTCGGCAACGGAGCCCGCTCGCAGCAGGACTTCAACCGGGGACGATCCAGCGCGCAGTCGTCGAACTTCCACAGATCCGGCGGCGGCATGCGCTCGGGCGGTGCCGGCGGGGCACGCGGCCGGCGCTAAGGGGACACGAGCATGAAATCACCACTGCGATTTCCGCTGGCCCGGCTGTTGGCAATCGGCACATCGGTCGTGCTTGCGCTAGCGCTGTGTCTGGGCGTGCCGCTCGCCGCGTATGCACAGAAGACCTTCATATCGCCAAAAGAGGCCATGAACGCGTTCGGCGATGCGGTCGCCAATAGCGACGAAGCCAGCCTGCGGGCCTTGCTCGGCGCGAACTTTCGAACCCTCATCCCGCCCGCGAAGTCCGAAATCCGGAGCCGGTTCCTGCAAGCGTGGAACGAGTCTCACGCGATTCAGGCAAGCGACGAAGAACACGCCGACATCGCGGTCGGCAACGATGGCTGGACGCTCCCGGTCCCGCTCGTGAAATCGGCTAAAGGCTGGCATTTCGACACGCCCGCGGGCGTCGAAGAAATGCGCTTGCGCCGGATCGGACGCAACGAGCTTGCCGTCATCCAGACGATGCTGGCGATCTACGATGCGCAGCGCGAATATGCCGCAACCGATCACGATGGCAGCGGCATCCTCTCTTATGCGAGGAAGCTGTCGAGTTCGCCCGGCAAGCAGGACGGTCTCTACTGGCCGACCCGTCCCGACGATAAGCCAAGTCCTCTCGGGGCCGCGTTCGCCACCGCTGGCGGACAACGCACGAAGCAGGCGGGATACTACGGTTACCACTACAGGCTCCTCACCTCGCAAGGCCGCCACGCGCCCGGCGGGGCGTACGATTACGTTGCAGACGGCAAGCTCTTCGGCGGCTTTGCAGTCATCGCATGGCCCGTCCGATACGGCGACACCGGCATCAAGAGCTTCATGGTGAGTCACGAGGGACAGGTCTACGAGCGCGATCTCGGGCCTGACGGCGCGGCAGACGCAGAGACGATGCGCTCGTTCGATCCCGGCCGCGGCTGGACGAAGGTATCGCCTTGACGCGCCGCCTGCTCGCCGCTGCGTGCGGCATCCTCGTCGCGCTGTCGGGCTGCGCCTACTATCCCGTCCCGGCCACGGTGACGATGACGCCCGCCAGCTTCGACCGCTCGTTCTCCGCGGCGGTAGGCGCCATGCAAGACGAAGGACTGGCGATCACCGTCCGCGATCCCGCGAGCGGCACGGTCGTCGGAAATTTGAATGGCGGCGTCGTGACGGCCAGCGTCCGCCAGCAAGCCGATGGCAGCGTGCGCGTGCAGTTCGGCGCCCACGACGCACCCGATCCGGCGCTGCTATCACGCATCTCGCGCGGCTATGACCGCCGCATGGGTCGATGAGCGCAATCCCGTCTACGTGGCTCTGACTCATCGAATTGCGGATCCAGCCACGCCGCAAATGACCCATATCCTTGATCACCATGGCGGTAAGTGCTGCGATCGACTTAGCCATACGAAGTTGGTCCAATTGCGCCGGATCCCCGGCCGCGCGCCGACTCGAGATACTTGTCGGCCCTTTCTGCGCGGACTGCGGTAACCCCGTGGGGGACGTCGAGCACCGATCGTCTTGTACGAGCGTTTTGAGGTGTGAAGTCTAACTGGAGGGTAAATAATGAAACTCTTACTGCTTCTCGCGGCGACAACTGCAGCTTTGTCAGGCTGCGCAAGCCAACCCGTGCCGCCGAGTGCCAAATCGATCGGAGAAAGCCAACAGGCGGTCGCTACGGTCGCACCGTGTATCGCTCAGAAATGGGCGGACAAATCCCAACAGCAAGTCGTATCGCAGGTCGTCTTGGCAAATAACCAGGCTATGGATGTTTACGTTCCCGGTCAGCAGCCTCCGAATGGCGCAGCCGCGCTGGTGCGGCCGTCGTGGACGGGTAATAGTAAAACGTGGGTGGGCTTTCGCGGAGGCGAGGGCGCTAACACCGATATCGGCGGTTGTCTCTAGACGGCGCATCGGTCTACGCTATTTTGATGGTTGCTGAAGACGCGAGTGGCGATCTTCGATGCAAAGAGCCCAAATCCACCCGAATTTAAATTGAGGGGAATGTCATGGATCGTCGTAATTTCATTTCGCTGACCGCCGTCGCACTTGCGAGTTCGCTGGCTGCTTGCAGCACCACGTCAGATCCGACGGAAGCGTCCAATAAGCGCCACGAAATCGACGCGGGCGTCGATGGCGCGTTGAAAAAACTGTATGGTTCGACACCAGGCTCGCAGGCGCAAGGCAGCAAGGCCAAAGCAATTCTCGTCTTTCCGTCAGTGATCGCAGCGGGTCTGGTGGTCGGCGGCGAATACGGCGAGGGCGCACTGCGCGCAAGCGGCGCGACGATTGGTTATTACAAGACTAGCACCGCTTCATTCGGATTGCAGATCGGCGCGCAATCTAAAGCGGTCATCCTGATGTTTATGACTGACGATGCGCTCAGTAAATTCCGTACCAGCGACAACGGCTGGACCGCCGGAGTGGACGGCTCGGTCGCGGTGGCAAAGACGGGCGCGAACGGCACCCTCGACACGGCAACGACCGGCGCGCCGATCGTTGGTTTTGTTTTGACGAACTCTGGGTTGATGGCCAACCTTAGCTTCAAGGGGACCAAGGTCAGCAAGCTGGTCCTTTGATACTGGCCCGGCCGCGCGAGATCTGAGAGGCGGCGTTCCAGTCGGGCGCGGGCGCGAGAATGGCTTTCAAGGAAGGAAACTTCTATTAAAGCCATTACTTCGCCGCGAGCACCGGGGCAAACTCCTAGGCAAACTGAAGGCTGGAAAAGCGAATCCGCAGTGCGAGGTGCCTTTGCCCGGACGATGCAGTGTCGCACGCGCTTCGCCAACTGACGCGCACTGAGAGATGCGTTGACGATACCGCGTTTCGCGCGATGCCTTAGCCTGGAGTGCTTGTCTTTGCATGACTTGTTGCACCGCGTTCCCGACGGCGCTTTCTTAGTCTCGAGCATGCGGACGCTCACGATGGACGCGCAAGATAGGACGTCCGTCGTTCACGTAACGGCGTGGGTGTCGCTCAAAAAATGAGGACGTCATGACTCGACGGGAAAAATGCCTCGCTGCAATGACACTAGCCGTAATGAGTAGCTGCGCGTTCGCGGCTGACTCGTCTCCGGGCGATGCAGACACACCGTGGCAGTTCAGTGCCGGCCCCTATCTCTGGCTGCCATCGGTGAGTGGAACGCTTCGCTTTACCGTGCCCGGCGGCGGCGCCGATGCATCGAGCGGCCCGTACAATTATCTGCAAAACCTTAAATTTGCCTTGATGCTGCAAGGGGAAGCACATAAGGGCGAGTGGCGCATTTTTGCCGACGCCATCTATCTCAACTTCGGTCGTCACGGAAGCGCCGTCAATGCGACAGACGGCTTTTTTGGCGCGCGTGAATCGCAGCAAGATGCACAGACGACGTTTGCCGGAACGCTAGTCCAACTGGGTGGCAGTCGCACGCTGGTATCGCAGACATGGGGCAACGTCGATGCGGTCGCCGGAATGCGGTATCTCGGCGTGAGTGGGACACTCGACGCTGCGATCAGCGCGACGGTCGGATCAGGGCAAGGGGTAACCTCGGACTTCCATGTTGCGCAAAGGCAAAACATTTTTGATGGTTTTGCAGGATTGCGAGGACGTGCGGCGCTTACTCAAAATGGCGCCTGGTACATTCCGTTCTATCTCGACGTCGGCACGGGGACCTCTAAGTTCACGTGGCAGGCACTGACAGGGCTTGGGTATTCAACGAAGCACGTCGACTTCGGCCTCCTCTATCGCTATCTCGCATTTTTTGGATCCGGTGATCAACTCATACAAACGCTGCGCTTTAGCGGCCCAAGCGTGAATGTGAGTTTCAAGTTCTAGTCGCGACGGGCTGCAATTTCAACCACGCGAATCGGACCCCGGACCGTCCATTTTGATGCGAGCCCGTGCAACTAGCGCGTCGACGAGTGGATGCCCCATAGGTTCAGTGCGGTCTCGCGCCTCTTTTGCGGTCCAATATGGTGTCGGGTTCCCGACGAACTATGGTTCCATTTTTCGAAATCTCGACCGTTCCGCAGTACTGGTCTGACCCAGTCTCGGACACCGAGACGACTATTTCGAACCCGGCATAGCGTTGAGACATGTCGTCTTCTTCCCGCTTTGGCGCGTGCGGCACGGCGTCATATCAATGTCCCGTGGCCCGGAGAGAAACGTGCGCCACACCTGAACGGAGTATGGGAAGTTCTAACCTCGTGTGTCTGGACGGGGTAGAGCGCAATCGCCGTGCTTTCGCTGGATGGCGAACGAAAGCCGAACTCGCGAGGTCTCACGACTAGAATCCGCATGCGAGATCAAAGGTCGATGCTGCAAGGACGGAAAAAGACCCCCGGCGGAGCGCCCACCGGGGTAAGTCGCTTCGCATCTGCATGTCCCCAAAGACATGCAATAGCAATATAGGCTTTGATTCGAGGGTGTCAATATTTGTTCTAGCGCTCTGTGGCCTTCTTCCGCCTAATGCCCGGAAACAGACTTTCACTGCACACACAAATAAGCCCCCGTTGGAGGGACTTGAAAGAGGAGCTGCGCGCTCAATTTGGATTTGCCGACACCAACGAAAATGCACCTAACCTGGCGGTCTGCGCGTTAAATTCGACGGTGAGGCGGGGTGGGCGAGGGCGTCATCGCGCGGGCGTTCGTAAATGCGCAGCAGCCACGAATCGCTTTAAAAAAATTGAATGCAAAAGATTGAAAGATTGCGCGCGGCACCGCGCAGCATAGCCCGCAGCCCTTACCGCAGGGAAGCGCGTATGCGATGGTGCGCCGGCGTGCGCTCGCGGCCGGCATTGGCACGGCGATCAGCAACCACACGTTCCGCGCGACCGGCATTACTGCGTATCTAAAGAATGGAGGCACGCTCGAGAACTCCGCGGCGATGGCGGATCACGCTTCGACGCGCACGACTCAGCTTTACGACAGGCGTCATGACGACATCAGTCTGGATGAGGTCCACGGATCCGTATGTAACGAGGCACTACGCCCCGAAGAGATTTGCGGGTCCTTCAAATGGCCAGATATCCTCCTCTCATGGACTTTAGCACGCTCGCATTGCGTGCCGCAGCAGCAGCCAAATCAAATCACATCTCGTTCCTCATCCGCAAACTGTCTCATCGGGTCTGCATATTGAAACTGACACAGGTTCCATTTAACGTATTCGCGGCAGAAATCGGTTTTATGCAGCGCAGCGAGGTGAACGAGCAATAGCTGATGGAAGCCATAATCCGTGTGCGCAAAGATGAGGCCGCTCCTTTTATGATAAAGAAAGTTGCCGGCTAGTCCCAACCGCACGTCGTCTATTGCATCCACAAGTTGCTCCGCGTAACCGAAGCGCGCATGCCGCCAAAGGTAGCGGTTCAAACCCTCCTCTACGGCGGGCTGGGGTAATTCGGTGAAACCAGACAGGAGCAACTGCGTAAGCTTGAGGGCATCGCCAATCTGATATCGCATACGCCGCCTCACGATGGCTCGGTGAACACAGCTGTCTACCTTGACAATATGAATGCCTTTCGAAGGCCCATCGACGTCGGTCTCGAGCAGCCCGTACCGCACTATTGAGGGATGTCAGCCCTCCCCGGTCACCGCCGATGTTCACAAACTTCACGTCCTCGGTCGTTTCTGCTTTTCTACGCAAACTGCGATTGACGCGCGAACGGTAGCGAATCGGTTGTTGCGTACGTTGCCCATATGGGCCGATGTTAAAAAAAAGGCGAAGGCCCCGACTGATGGACTCAGGCCTGGGCTTGCGTGGGCACCGCGTAATGCTGACTACGATTCAACTACAGCGACTTCCATACAGCGACTTCGATATTGCAGACTCTCCGGTACGGCGAGGCTACTTCGAAACACACTGCAATCGGTGCAGATCTGTCCTTAAGCCGGTGGGTTCAGGGTGTTGCGTTTTGCTCCTTCCATCCGGTGCGATGCACTCACCATGAACCAGTGTAGCGGAGCGGGCTGAGAAGCAAATGCCCGATAAAGCCGAAAAATGATCGTTTTTCCGGAAATTTGCATGTGCAGTACTCCCCACAATGCTGGCTGTCTCCCGGTTTGCGTGGTCACCCGGCGCAAAAACTTGCTCAACCCGCTCATCGGGCCGGTTTTTTTCATCTATTCGACGGGTCTTGTCGTCTATCGAGTTAGTCGGTCGCGACATTGAATTGAAGCCTTCGTCGCCTCTCTCTTCTAATGGTTATCCCGGCGCTTAAGCACTTCCCCAGGCTCCAATCGGATCCTATCGTGGAAGTGCACACCTCTCGCGCAACCCATCCCCAACCCCATAGGGATGGGCTTCTAAGGCCCCGCCCCACGGGTCCGCCCTTCGGGGTTCTTTTTAGGTGCCCCGGTGCTATGACGGGCGCTTCGCGGAGCCCTGGAAAACGGGGATGCAGTCGCGGTCGTCCGCCGAAACGACGCCCGCGGTGAAGTGTTAGGTGACTGTAGAGGTTCTTGAAGTCTCAGGAGGCACAGGGCGTAACCATTCGCCCAACCCCTCGCGGCCCGTCTCATCGCCAGTTCTCGACGCGCCGGCGCGCGCGTGCAACGCGGCATCCCCATATGCGGGCGTTAGGCGACTTCACTGAACCTACTTTGTGACCGAGCAACCAAATAACTTGATATAACTAAAGGTGTCCATATTGTTTGTAAGTTTTGGTGTACCGTTGTTCGGCACCGCAGAGTAGGATTAAATCCTATCCAAAAGGAGGCCGGCGATGCGTACTACGCAGCAGATGAGCATTACGCTACCTAATGAAATGGCGGAGTTCGTCCGCGAGAAAGTGGCGCGCGGCGACTACGCATCCGACAGCGAAGTGCTTCGGGACGCACTGCGAGCGCTTCGTGAAGGAGCCGGGCCGTTAAAGCGTGGCTGCGCGAAAAAGTCGTTCCGGCCGCGCGGGCGCTCCGCGACGAGCCTGGGCGAGCGTTGTCTGCCGACCAACTACGCGCTGAACTCAAGAAGTCGCGGGCGCAGCGCAGATGAATTGGCAGGTTTGATTTGCGCCCGAGGCACTGACTCGGTTGCAGTCACTTGAAGAACGATTGCGGAAGCGGGTGCGCCCAGCACGGCCGCGCGCTTTATCCATCGATAAGTTACGGTGGAGACGGGAATGCCGGCGGTCACGTAAAGCGGGTAGGAGCCGACCTTGCGATAGGCCAGAAGCTTTTCCTCGTCGTCTAGCGTTGAGTTAATCTTTATGCGGCCGTCTCGATTGTTTGCTCGGGTCGCGTCGAGCAGGGGCAAGTTGGTCGTTGGGGCTCGACGGGCCATTGGAGATGGCGAGCGGGCCAGAACCGAGGCGTCTTCCCTGAATAACCCAAGCGTCAGCGTTCGGTCGTGCGATGTGAGTCTATGGTAAAACGACAGGAAAGTGTCGCGGCGCAAAGAGATATATAGGATGCCAAGGAAGCGCCCGTTTGAGTCATAGCGCGGTGTACTCGTGCTGAACACGTCGAGGCCTGTTTCAGGGTTGCGTCCGGCAGTGACACTGTAATGGCGTTTCCATCGCCCACTCGCGCAGAGCGAAACTCGGGATGGGCGCGTAAGGACAAAACCCCGGTGGGATAGGTACTGCTGCTGACCAGCAGATTACCCTTCTTACCGAATAGCGCGATGGCCGCAATCGTAGGCAGGCAATGTACCGTTTCGGGGAAAAAGGCGATGGAGTTCCTCTTGCCGCGCGCGAATCTGGTGATCCCCGTCGTTGCCGAGGACGGACATCAAATGCAGTGCCAATTCGTGATTAATGTCTAGGACTTTGACCGATTGCTCTTCCGCAACGCGCGCAAGTCGGTCGATTGTTTCAGAGGAGTCGGAAAGGCGATTTTGGTACCCGAAGTAGCCGTAGGCGATTAGAAAGAGCAGGGGGGTCACAATTGACGTAACCAACGCAACCCTAAGCATTTGACGTGTCGCGCCGAAATCTCGCGGAGGTAGCGGAACTTCGGCTGCCGAAATGTCAAGTGCGGACGGTTCCGGTCGTATTCTCATAGGAAGGCACACTGAGGAAATGCGAATCCGACGCACCAAACGAGGACACGTCTGCGGCATAGAGCGTAGCGTCGTTCCCGCGATGCACGTAGAGCCCATCGAGTGCTGACCCTGCGATCGCGCGATAGGTGGCAGTTGTCCAACGGCGGACCACAGAGCGGTGCGCGAGAAGCGCGTCAATCGAACGCGATGACAACAATCTTATTAGTCGACGACGATCTTTCCGCGCGCGCCTATCTACGCG
Organism: Caballeronia sp. SL1002; assembly: GCF_057814995.1. Lineage (NCBI taxonomy): Bacteria > Pseudomonadati > Pseudomonadota > Betaproteobacteria > Burkholderiales > Burkholderiaceae > Caballeronia > Caballeronia sp. SL1002. Next base: position 108,127 of record NZ_JBYMUW010000003.1, read on the forward strand.
CCGCGCCACGCCGGTGCGCTTATCGGGTCATCCTCGCTGGTAACGGAATCGTCGGCGCGGCGATCATTGGTCCAACGGAAATTGACCTGGTCGTCTGAGATTGAAAGTGCCACCGATGGATAAGATTGGCCTCTTCAACTACGTTCGCAAGAACCGATTTTCGTCGCGAGTATCATTGTCTTGATGGCGGACGAAAGCGGCCCGCCAGAGTCCCGTTTGCGCGGTCGTGTGCAAGCTAGACCGAGCGAAAAGAAATCCAACATCTGGCACGACGACTTGCATCTTGTTGCCCGAAATAGCAATTCCGCTGCCCAATCTAAGCGCCTGATCGACAAGACAGAAAAAGTGACGGACAGCGAAGCGCTTCACTTCGGCGGATGGAAAGATGGTAGATGAACGGAGACATGCGTTAATTGCTCATGCAAAAATTGACGCACGTCGAAAATACGTGATGCGGCCGTCATCTCCCCTGTAAGCTTGCCCTGTGGAACACGAGGCGTTCCAATGTCAGAATGCGCAACGGTCGCTTCGACGCGATCTGTGGTTATCCATTGTTATCGCTCTGCTATGGAGCAACCCATTTTGGGACTTGGTTCGAAAATTCCTCTGACGCCGCCCGCGTCGAAGCTCATACAGTTCCTCGGCGCGGGCGCACCCGGTCTCTCGTCGACTCAACGCTTAGCGCGCGTCAACCAGCGTCTTGTTTAAAGTTTGTCCGGCGATGATCGTATTCTTGAGCACGATGTCGTGGACGTTGTACGCGTAGGTCGGGCCCGGCGTTGTGGATGTTGCCGGTCCCACGGCGGCGGGCGCACCGAAGTCGCAGTCCGTGATGGTCACGCCGGTGATGGCCGGAATGGTCGGTGTGGGCGCGGGGCCGTTGTAGTCAAATGCGACCGGGCCCTGCGCGACGATCGCCTGAAAGCACGATGCGGTTATGCCGTTCAGGGTGACGTTGCTCGCCTTTACGTTGGAAATGTTGACGTTCTGGACCAGCGCGGGGCGCGTGCGGATGGCGTCCTTCGCGGGCTGATAGTCGCAGTCGAACGTGACGATACCGCCTTGCGAGGCGGACGGATTTGCGGCGGTCGCCGTCGCCACGCCCACCGGCACCGTACCGTTGATCGGGCTGCCTGCCAGAAAGCTGCTCCCGTATCCCGCGCCGGTGAGGCTCACGCCGTTGGGCAGCGTGACGTTGTCGATATAAAAATCCTTTACGAAGCCGCCCCGGTTCATGTTTGTCTTGATTCGAATCGCAATGTTCAGCGAATTGGTCGCCCAGAACGTGTTGAGCATCGACAGATTGCGCGCATAGATACCCTGCACGCCACCGCCCATTTCGCTGCCGAGCGTGATGCCGCCATGCCCGCTGTTCATCGTGCAGTCCTGGATCACGTGGTTTTGCGCCGGTCCGTATTGCGTGTCGAGATCCTTGCCCGATTTGATGGCGATGCAGTCGTCGCCGGTGTTGAACACCATCTTTTCGCACAGCACGATGTCGCAGGCGTCCGGGTCGAAGCCGTCGTTGTTCGGTCCGATGCTGTCTACCGTGACGCTACGGATAACGACGTTCTTGCAGTCGGTCGGATGATGCTGCCAGAACGGCGTGTTGTTGGTCCGGTAGCTTTCCATCAGGACATTCGTGCAGCCGATGAATTCCACCATGCACGGGCGCAGGTAGTGGCCGTTGCCGAAGATTCGCTTCTCGATCGCCACGCCTGCTTCCGAGAGCGCGGGCAGATAGTTCTGGTCCTGTTGCCAGGGCGTGGCGGGCGCGGTGAGCTGTGCGTAAAGCGCGTCCGAGATGCCGGGCGCGACGATGCGCAGATCGACGTTGCTCGGGTTGAGGTAGGCTTGCGACGGCGTCGACGACCCAGCGAATCCATAGGCGCCGCTGTTGCCCTTGAACGTCCACCAGCAGGTGCTCGTGTTGCCGCTGCCGGCGAACGGTGTCATCGCCTGGCCGTTCAGGACCGAGGTGTCGCCTTCGCCGGTGAGCGCGATGTTGGTCTGGTTGCGCGCATAGACGGGCGTGCCGTAGTTCAGGCAGTCGTTCGATTGCCAGCGGCTGTAGTAAAGCTTGCCGTTGGCGCCGCAGTCGATCGGGCCGTCTTTCGAGTAGTCCGCCGGGTTCGGGCTGAAATAGATCGTGCAGTTCGCCGCGAGATGAAAGTTCACCTGGCTCAACAGCACGATGGGTCCGGCGCAATACCAGTTGCCCGCCGGCACGACAACTCGGCCGCCGCCCGCCGCGTTGCACGCAGCGATGGCCGCGAGGAAGGCGGGGCGCGAGTCGAATGCGTTCGCCGCGTTGGTTTGATCGGCACCGGTGGACAGCGGCGATTTGGTGGCGTCGGTGTACGGGCTGGTGGCGGCGATCACGGCGCACTGCTGCGCGCCGAAATCCGTCACTGTGAAGTCTCGCGCCGGGAACATGGTCTGCGCGACGCCCTTGAGCGACGCGATGATCTGCGTCGCGATACCGGACGTGCCCCAGATCGGGTCCTGGACGGCGACGGGTGTTGACGAGGGGCTGTCGGAACTGCTGCCGCATCCAGCCAACAAGCCGATTCCGCCGAACGCGCTCGCTCCCGCCGCAGTGCCGGCGACCGCCATGAACGCACGACGTGCGGGAGAGACGATATCGGTACGAATATTTCCATGTTTCGTCATGCTGCCTGTCTCCATGCGCCCTTTCGGCGCTCTTGTAGTTTGATCAGACGATATACAGAGCGACCAGTATGTTCGCTCTACTTAAACGACGTCGTACAACATGATTCGTAAGGAATTCTGAGCACGTGTTCTGCCATTGTCAATCAGTATGGTACCTAGGGTGACCAGGGCCGATCACGGGACTGTTCGGTAATCGCGTATCGGGGAAAGCTTGCGATGTAAGATTTATCGTACGTCGTATGTCTTGTTCTTAGTTCGCGGTGTTTGGCGAGCTATAGCGCGCGGAGCGCATTTCCGCCGGAAGCCGGCACCCTGACTTCGAGTTAAACGGTCAGATCGGCGCGATCGACGTGTGACAAAAGCGCGGGAAGGGCGGACTTCCTCACGCCCACTGGCCAACGAGATCATGTCCGGACACGGGACCCATGCATCGCGTCCGATAACCCTAACCTAAGCGATGACCTCCATCTCTCGAACTGTCTGGACGATCCTCGTCTTCATACGGAAAAACATTTCGCTATCTCTGAGCGCAAGCGTGCGGGTAGCACCGAGATGAGACGTGACATCGATGTCCTCGATGATCCTCGCCGGGCGTCGTGAAAATATGATGATCCTGTCGGCAAGGAACACGGCCTCCTCGACATCGTGCGTGACGAAGATAACCGTGCGCGACTCTTCGCTCTGAATGCGCCGCAATTCGACCTGAAGCTGCTCGCGCCGCTGCGCGTCGAGTGCGCCAAAAGGTTCGTCCATCAGCAAAACTTCCGAGCCCGCAGCTAGCGTGCGCGCAATGGCGACGCGTTGGCGCATTCCACCCGACAAACGGTTCGGGTAAGTGCCCGAAAATTCCTGCAGACCGACGAGGCGAAGGTAATGATCCGTGCGGCGGCGCTTTTCCTCCTTCGCGAGATCAGGCCGGTAACGCATGCCGAATGCGACGTTTTCTCCGACTGTCAGCCACGGAAACGAAGAGTAGGACTGAAACACCATTGCGCGCCGCTGATCCGGTTCGCCGACCGGTTCGCCTTCAAGCCGGATCTCGCCCGTGCTAGGTGTGTCGAGACCGCCGGACATGCGCATCAGCGTGGTTTTTCCACAGCCGGAAGGGCCGAGAAATACGACAAACTGGTTGCGCGGGACAGTCAGATGAAACGGCGTGTCGACGACCGGCAATCCGCCGAAACGCTTCGTGACGCCGTCGAAGACAAGATAATGGGTAGTTCGGACGTTCATCAGTTAGCGCTCTTCAGGTAGGCAAACACACGCCGGTGTAGCGCGCGGATCAGTTGGTCGCTTGCGAGCCCGATCAGGCCAATGACGAAAACGCCGGCCATGACGCGGTCTGTCTGCATGTAACGGCGCGCATTCCAGATCACGAAACCGAGGCCGCTGTCGGACGCGACGATCTCCGCGATGATCAGATAAGTCCAGCACCATCCGAGCGTAATGCGAAGATTGTCGACGAGATTGGGAAGCATGGATCGCCACGCGATATCGACGAGAATCTGAAATGGACGCGCGCCGAGCGTGCGCGCAATCTCCACATACTCGTTTGGCACACGGTTAGCGTCTTCCACCACCAGCAAGACGAGTTGAAAGAAGGTGCCCAGCCACAGCAGAAAAATCTTCGTCTCCTCGCCGACCCCAAACCATATGATGCTGACCGGCACGAGGGCGGGCGTCGGCAGATAGCGGATAAAGTCAACGATGGGTTCGAGCGCTGCGTTCACTGGACGGTAACTGCTCATCATCAGCCCGATCGGAATCGCCATCGCAGCAGATAGGGCAAACGCCGCGAGAATCCGTCCGATCGAGACCAGCGCGTTACCGACAATCTGGCCTTCGAGCGTCATGATCCAAAGGCTTTGCCCGATCTCGACGGGGGATGGCAGGAACGCCGGATCGAGCCATCCGCTCCATGACGCCATTTGCCACGCCAGCAGAACAGCGAAGCTGGCGCCAAGGCCAATTGCGACATTGGCCCGGCGGCTGATGCTGCCGCGAAAGACGAAGGCTGCGAGAAGCGGACGGGTCACTTGAGATCGGCTGCCGAAATGGATTGGAGGGCCGAGCTATCGAACGAATTCGCCGCCGTCAGCGTGTGATCCGATGCGCCATTAGCCAGGTTCAACTGCATCAGCGTGTCGAAGGTCTTGTAGATGGAGCCAGGCTGTTGCGTCGCGCCGAGATAGTGCTTCGCGGTGTCGAGCGATGTGTAGCTGAGGCTGCCGTCAATGCTCGCTTGAAATTCCTTGTCGCTCAAGTTGAAATGAGGCGCGGCGAGATGAACGAAATCGGCCGGCTTTGCCTTGTAATAGTCGATCGCCTTGTACACACCGATCAGGAAGTTCTTGTACGCGGCGGGGTCCGCTTTCAGCTTCGACTGGTTGACGATGATCGCGTCCACGATCGTGCCGGGATAGTTCGCGGACGAAACCAGAATATGAGCGCCGCGCTTCGCGTCGAGCGTGACCGCCTTGTTCATGAACGGCTGGAACGTCCCGATCGCCGCTACGCTGGTATCTGAAAATACGGACAATGCATCGGAGCCGGCCGTCTGCTTGATCGTCATGTCCTTGTAGCTCATCCCCGATTTGCTCAGTTCGAGTTGCAGCAGCAGATAGGCAGGAATGTCCGTCTCCATCGCGACGACCTTGCCCTTGAGGTCGCTCACCGATTTGATCGAGCCATCCGCGACGACGCCGTCGCCGCCATTGGACTCGTCGATGGTTCCGATCATCACGCCGGGCGTCGACGGACTGCGCGGACGCCGTTGATAATCGTCGACCGTGCGCATGTCTACTTCGATATCGCCGTGAGCGATGCCCGCGAGCGCATCGGCCTGCTCATCGTCGAACTTGACGGAAACCTTGAGTCCCAACTTCTTGAAATAGCCCAATTCGTTTGCCACGAATACCGGCGCGAAACCGGACCAGTTGTTGCAAATCACTCGAATCGTTTTGTCGTCGGCGTGAGCGCTTTGAGCAGCGGCGAGGATAGCGAATGCGGAAAGGGCGACGCGAGCGGCGCGCTTTTGATTGAGTCGATTCGACATGCGGTGTACCCCTGGCAATAGAGCGTGGTGGAAACTGCGAAGCTGCGGAAACGAAGTGTTAGCGGCGCGTCGGATCGGCGTCGCCGACCCAGCGGTTCATGCGGACGTCGATAGCGAGCGACTTCTCGTACATGGCGCGATAGTGCGGCAGCCATTCGGCGGCATCGCGCATGAGGGTGTCTCGCTGACCGGCGGCGGCGTCCATGATGGCGCGCGCTTCCTGTCGCAGGGCGGGCTCGTCGATGGTCAGCAGTTTGCCGTCACGCATCACCACATGACCGGCGACCATCGTCATGACAATTGCGCGGCTTGCATCCGCGTACACGAGTTGGCGCGCGATATCGTTGAGCGGGGTAAATGGCAGGGTATCCAGATCGAGCATGATGAGATCAGCCTGGAACCCTGGAGCGATGCGCCCAAGCTGGTGCTCCTGACGCATCGCCGTCGCGCCGCCCTCGAACATGCAGCGAAGGATTTCATTCGCGACCGGCCAACGGTCGGGATCGGGATCGCCGATGGTATGGACCAGCGCAGCGGTCTTCATCACCGACCACAGGTTGACGGCGTCGTCCGCGATGATTTCGTCGGAGCCGAGCGCGATCGGAACGCCCGCCTGCGCGAGCCGCCTGAAAGGCATGATGCCGCTACCGAGCCGCAGATTGCTGATCGGGTTATGAATCACTTGTGCCCCGGCGCGAGCCAGTCGAGCGATGTCGTCGTCGTCGATCCACACGGCGTGAATCACGTTCATACGCTCGGACAGGAGAGCGAGGTCGTCCACGTAGCGGATCAACGAGCGGCCGTTCAGACACACTTCGCCGAACACGCGTTGAAGGCGGGTCTCCAGCATGTGGATGTAGAACGGCAGATCGTAGGCAAGGCTGATCGCGTTCAGCGCCTGCAAATAGTCGACGCTTACCCGCTGCGGCGCCGAACACGACACGGCGGCGCGCAAGCGCCCATGGCTCGACTTGTGCCACGTATCGATCAGATAGCGATAGTGACTCAGCAGATCGTCGGTCTGCATGGGCGCCGGTGCTGCGAGCCGCGCCCGGAGTTCGTCGGGGACGAGATCGCCCAGAAACGGCAGCTTCGCGATTTCGGGGAGGTTGGGCTGATCGAGCGCCACAGTCGCCCGCATGCCGATATCGCGGTAAGCGCACATCACCGCATCGATTTCAGCGTGGCTCGGCGACGGCAGGAAGAACGCATCGTCCTGGACCGACGTGACGCCGAGCTTGAGCATTTCCGCAGCGCCGACTTGCGTACGCACATAGGCCACGCGCGAGGAAACTGCCGCGTCAGGCGTCGACGGCACTTCGTAAAGCATGAAGAGTTCCAAAGGCAGGCTGTCCAGCGCGCCCTTAAGAAAGTTGGTCGGCGAGTGAAAATGCGCGTTGATCAAACCCGGCATGACGAGCTGTCCAGCACCGTCGATCACGACGTGCGGATCGTCGATGCTCAATGACGCGTCTGGCGCGATCTCGCGAATCCGGCCTTGATGGATGACGATATCCGCGCGCGGGTAGTGCGGACACGCGGGATCCATCGTCAGAACACGGGCGTTCCTGATGACGGTCAGGGGTGCCACACCGTCGCTTGTCTGGGCCGAAGACGTGTTCGCCGGCCCAACAGGGTTGTCGCTCATCGCGATCACCTTTTGCTGGACGGGCACGCCAACCCGATATCCTCTGGGAGAGAGGAGCGCTACCTTCAACGGTTTCGACAGTAAGGGAAATTTTTTTTGTCGTCAACGCGTCAAAAACCCCCTCTCCGCAAACTCGCCACCGCGACGCGCGAACCCTCAAACCCGCGCTGGCGCCACTGCCTTGCGCGGCCGCAGCGTCGCCATGATCAGATACATGCCGCCGCCGATCACAACGCCGAAGAACCACCCATAGGTATTCCACCAGACGGGAAGCAGGTTCGTAAAGTTAGGCAGGAACGTCGAGAACACGCTGCCCACCACGACGGCCGTCAGCGCGTTGACGTTCCAGCCGCCTTCGTAGCGGTACTCGCCGTACTCCTGGTAAAGCGCCGCGACGTTGATGTTGCCCTTCGCGACGAGGTAGTAATCCACGAGGATGATCCCGAGGAGCGGCCCCATCGTCGCGCCGATCGCGTTGACGAAGTGCGCGGCATTGCCTTCCCACGGCGCGAACGGATACAGCACGAGCGCGATGGCCGCCGCGATGTAGCCGCCCTTCTTGAAGCTGATCGCTTTCGGGAACGTGTTGGAAATGTCGAACGCCGCCGATACGAAATTCGCGACCACGTTGATGCCGAGCGTCGCGACCGCGAACGCCAGTGCCGCAATCAGCGCGAGAAGCCAACTGTCGAACTTGGCGGAAATCTGCTCGGGATGCAGCAGCACCTCCCCGTACACTTTGAAGGCCGCAATGGTCGTGATGCCCGCGACCAGTGAGAACGCAATCAGATTGACCGGAAGGCCCCACAGATTGCCTTTTTTCACGGCATCGCGGTTTTTCGCGTAGCGCGAGAAGTCGCAGAAGTTGAGATACAGCGCCGCGAAGTAAGTGATCCACGTCGCGCCGACGGCCATCAGCGCCCAGAACGAACCGGGCGTGCCACTGATGCCGGCGTCTTTCGTCTTCTCCAGAAGCACGGGCATCGGAATGCCGTGGTAGAACGAAAAACCGCCGGCCTTGATGCAAAGGCCGATCGCGAGAATCAGCATCGCGATCCAAACCGCGGGTCCCGCCCAGTCCTGGAATTTGCGTACCGTCTCCATGCCCTTCTGGATGATAAGCAACTGCAGCGCCCAGATGATCACGTAGCAGATGACCTCCAGCCCCGAGTGGCCGGCGAAGTGCGTACCCTTGTGGAACGCCATCATGCTGTCGTTGCGGATCAGCAGCGCGACCAGCGCGCCCGATGCCGTCGCCGTCTGCGCGCCGTACCAGAAGCACGCGACGATCGCGCGCACGAGCGCCGCGAGATTCGCGCCCCACACGCCGAACGACGCACGCGCGAGCACCGGATACGGGACGCCGGTTTTTTCCCCCGCGAAGCCGATCAGGTTCATCAGCGCGAAGATGACGAGCGAACTCAGGCCGATCGCCAGGAGGAAGTTAGTGAAGCTGCCGCACAGCAGGAACAGGCTCGCGGCGAGGTAGTAGCCCCAGAGACTGTGCACGTCCGACGTCCAGACGTTGAAGATGCTGAAGGCGCCCCAGTTGCGGACCCTGGCGGGCGCAAGGTCTTCGTTGTAGAGGCCGGGGGAAGGGTCGCGGATTTCCATCTTTTTATCTCCGTTTGTCGAGCATGGCTGGCACTTGTTGTAGTTCCGCGCAAGGTCGTTGCGCGATTCGTGGCACTCGGGAAACACCGCGCTGAACGTCGAAAAGCTTCGGCGTCTAAAGCGGACTAGCATGCAACCACTGTATGTATTTTGGCACCGGGTTTCGAATCGGTTAACCCTAGGCCCGGCATTCACGCCGCTTGCGCGACCGACTGACCGAAAGCTGCGGTTGCGATCCGCCAGCGCCTCCAGCGTCGGCGCCGATGGCACGAAGACTAAGCCGCCCTTCGCCGCGCGGCTGTAATCGAGAAGACGGTCGTCGCTGCGCGGCGGCGGATGGCGCCTACGAGGCGATCTTCAGATCGTTCAGGAGGCCGGAGGCGTGTCTGAGAACCCGCGAGCAGGTCACTGCGTTCGGTGATCGTTCCAGTTGAACGTCGTCTCAACCGCATGGCCGGCCTGGTTCGGCCAGCGCCGGTCGCTCTACCGGGACCGCAGGATCGTCGACGATGCGGCCCGCATAGACGTTGAGGGCGCAGGTATGAGCACGTGTCGAGAATTTTTCTGCCGTTCGGAATCGACCTGAAGGTTGCGCGTGGAATCGAAAGACCTTCAATCAGGCGGATCAGCGAACTACCGTGCTGCAATGTCGTGGCGCTTTTTTCAGAAGAAAACCGCTAAGCCAATCGGGGCGTAGTCGATGCGCTGAAGAATATCGCGGCCGGGTTGATTGCGACGCCGGCGCAAGTCGCGCTTGCATGGCTGCTCGCGCAGAAGCCATGGATCGCGCCGATCCCCGGCACGACCAAGCTTCATCGTCTGGAAGAAAACGTCCGTGCGGGCAACCTCGAATCGACAGCCGATAACCTGCGGGCGATTGAATTAGCGCTCTCGACCATCGCTGTGCGGGGCGACCGATACCCGGCGCGTCGGCAAGTAAGCCTCATCCCTGTCCATCAATCCCGCCATTTGCAAAGGCGGGCGCTATGCCGGAAAACATTGCAGGAAAAGTCATCGTCATTGCGGGCGCGAGCAGCCGGCTTGGCGAAGCGGCGGGCCGCCGCCTGGCAGCAGATAGCGAAAAGCTGGTGCTCGATGCTCGCCGTGTCGATCGCCTGAAGGCAATGGCAGCACAGCCGGTCTTCCCGAAGATGCGGCCGTTGAAACGGACGTTACGGATGCTCGGCAGGTCAAGGCGCCCGTCGACGGCGCAGTGAAGGGACTTGTGCCTGCTCGCCGACGTCCCGCGAGGTGCGCCTAGAAAATCACATACACCTTGCGCATGGCCTCGTCGACTTCCCACAGGCCCTCGGTATTCGCTTCGAAGAACAGCGTGTCGCCGGTCGAAAAGTGGACCGTGTCCTCGTTATCAGGCGTGAAGCGCCCGCGGCCGGCCAGGAAGTGCATGACCTCCGCCTGCTTGATCGCGCGGCGATACGTCCCGGCCGTGCATTCGAAAATACCTGTGTCGACCGCTTCGCTGCCGCCAATCACGCGCTGCACGCCGGATACCCGGATCGGCGTCGTGCCGGGCAGACCCACCTGTCCCCAGTCTTCGAGATTCTGCAGGTTGACGCTTTGTTTGATCTGTTGAACCTTCATGGATCTTCGACCTTTTTTTGAATTAAAGAGCGCGTTGTTTTCAACGCGCGCGGCTGATGGTCTGCTCGACCCGGCCGAGCCGCACGACAGTGACCCCCGGACGCAGTTGCCGCAGCGACGGCATGACCAGCATGCAGTTGTCGTAGGGCGTCACGACCGGTTCGCCATCTGACCAGCCGATCACCGTGCCGGCTTTCTCGAAGATTTCGAGGCCCGTGTATGGGCCCGCGAAGCGGAAGTCCATGCTCGTCGCGACCACCGGCTGCGTGACGCGCACGACGTGCATCGTATCGGGCAGCGGCGCAATCCAACCCGCCGGCACGTCCACTTCGTCGATCACGCCCGCAAGCAGCAGGAAGCGCGCGCTGACATCGCGGGCGACGCTCACGGCGCTCGCTTCCCAGTGCTGCCCACATTCGATCAACAAAGCATTCCTGGCGCTCGACGGGTCGCCGAAGTCTTCGTAGTCGCGCATTCGACGACCTTCGGGATGACCTTCGTCGCAGATCACCGTGGCCGGCGTGCCGAGCCTGACAGCCAGATCGATGCCCTTGTCGAGCGGTCCGGCGACGATCAGCGGCGCGCTCTTCTCGTGCATCGAGTGCAGGTCGAGCAGGAGGTCGACCGTGTCGATCACCGGCCGCAAGGCCCGCGCACGATCGAGTTCGCTGGAACGGCGCGAGGTGTCGTCGAGGACGGCGCGGGTCCAGACGCGGTTCATGTCCTGATCGACGAAGCGGGCCGCGTCGGGCTTCGCGCGCTGGAAGCTGAAGTAGGCCGCGACATTTGCAAATGCAAGCGTCAGGCGTCCGCGCCGCGGTCGAAGCCCGAGCGTGAGCCACGCATCCACGACGATCGCGCCGCACACTTCGTTGCCATGCGTGAGCGCCTGAATCATCACGTGCGGGCCGGGCACGCCCGAGTCGAAGGTATGGAGGTAGGGAATGCCGGAGTCCGACGCCTCATGCGCCGTAATGTCGGGAAACGCGACGTCGATCGGATACGCTTCGAGTGTCATTCGAGATTGCCCTGGCAGAGGTACTTGATTGAAAGGTAGTCGTCGAGACCGTACTTCGAGCCTTCCCGGCCGTAACCCGATTCCTTCACGCCGCCGAACGGCGCGGCCTCGCTCGCTAGCGCGCCTTCATTGATGCCGACGATGCCCGCTTCCAGCGCGCGCGACACCCGGTCGATGCGCTTCAGGTTTTCGCTGTAGAAATACGCGGCGAGACCGAACGGCGTGTCGTTGGCGGCCTGCACGGCTTCGGCTTCCGTGTCGAAGTGAAACAGCGGCACGACGGGGCCGAAGGTTTCCTCGCAGCTCAGTTGCATGTCAGGCGTCGCGTCGGCGAGAACGGTGGGCGCGTAGTAGTGCGGTCCGAGTTCGGGCATGCGCCTGCCGCCCGCCAGAACGCGCGCGCCGCGGGCAACGGCGTCGTCCACGTGACGGGCAATCTTGTCGAGCGCGCGCACGTTGATCATCGGACCGATCTGCGCGGCCGGGTCGGTGGCGGGCGCGACTTTGAGCGCGGCGACGCGCGTAGCGAGCAGGTCGGCGAAGCGTTCGTACACGCCCGCTTGCACATAGACGCGGTTCGGGCAGACGCAGGTCTGGCCGCCGTTGCGGAATTTTGCGGCGAGGAGGCCGGTCACGGCGGCGTCGAGGTCGGCATCGTCGAATACGATGAACGGCGCGTTCCCGCCCAGTTCCAGCGAGAGTTTCTTGAGCGTCTCCGCCGATTCGCGCGCGAGATACTTGCCTACCGGCGTGGAGCCGGTGAAGGTGATCTTGCGCACGCGCGCATCGTGCAGCCAGTCGGCGACCGTACTCACGGCACGGTCGCGCGAGGCGGTGATCAGGTTGAGCACGCCCGGCGGCACGCCCGCTTCGTGCGCGAGCAGCACGAGCGCCGACGCGGTCAGCGGCGTGTCTTCAGCGGGCTTGGCGATCACGGTGCAACCGGCCGCGAGCGCGGGCGCGATCTTGCGGGCGATCATCGCAAGCGGGAAGTTCCACGGCGTGATCGCCGCGACGATGCCGACCGGCTCCTTCACCGCCGTCATGCGTTTGCCGCGCTGCTGCTGCGGAATGATATCGCCGTAGATGCGCGTCGCCTCGTCCGCGAACCACGCGACATACGACGCGCCGTAGGCGACTTCGCCGCGCCCTTCCGCGAGCGGCTTGCCCTGTTCGAGCGAGATCAGCGCGCCGAGCGCGTCCTGGTTAGCGACGATCAGCGCGTGCCAGCGATGCAGGATCGCGGCGCGCTCCTTCGCCAGCATGTCGCGCCAAGCGGGAAAGGCGCGGGCTGCGGCGTGGGTGGCGGCGCGGGCATCGGCGGGGCCGCTGTCGGCGACCTGCGCGATTGCCTCGCCATTGGCCGGATTCGTCACGGCGAAGCGCGCGCCATCCTGAGCCGGCGTCCAGCGGCCGTCGATGAAGTTGTCCTCACGGATCAGCTCCGTCAGTTCGAATTTGCGTGTCATGAGTTTCTCCGTGGCTTCTGCAAGCCGATCACGAAGCCAGCTTGGCGGCGATTGCCTGTCCGACTTCGGTAGTGTTGGCGCGCCCGCCCAGATCGCCGGTGAGCGGCCCTTCGACCAGCGTGGCTTCGATTGCCGCGAGGATCGCGTCGTGCGCGGCGCGTTCGTTGCCTTCGTGATTGCCGAGGAAGTCGAGCATCATCGCCGCCGACCAGATCATCGCAATCGGGTTGGCGACGTTCTTGCCCGCGATGTCGGGCGCGGAGCCATGCACCGGTTCGAACAGCGACGGGAACTTGCGGTCCGGGTTCAGGTTGGCCGAGGGCGCGAGGCCGATCGTGCCGGTGCAGGCCGGACCCAGATCGGAAAGGATGTCGCCGAACAGGTTGGTCGCGACCACCACGTCGAAGCGATCGGGGTTCAGCACGAAGCGCGCGCACAGGATGTCGATATGCTGCTTGTCCCAGGCCACGTCGGGATAGTGCGCCGCGACCGAGGCGGCGACCTTGTCCCACCACGGCATGCTGATGGCGATGCCGTTGCTCTTGGTTGCCACCGTGATCTTCTTGCGCTTGCGCCGTTGCGCGAGGTCGAAGGCGAACTTGAGCACGCGTTCGCTGCCGTGGCGCGTGAATACCGATTCCTGCAGCACGAACTCGCGCTCGGTGCCTTCGAACATCACGCCGCCCACCGACGAATATTCGCCTTCTGTGTTCTCGCGCACGATCCAGAAGTCGATGTCGCCCGCCTTGCGGCCCGCGAGAGGCGAGGGTACGCCCGCGAAGAGCCGCGCCGGGCGCAGGTTGATGTACTGGTCGAATTCGCGGCGGAACTTGAGGAGCGAACCCCACAGCGAGACGTGGTCGGGCACCGTGTCGGGCCAGCCGACCGCGCCGAAGAGGATTGCGTCGCACGACTGGAGTTGCGTCTTCCAGTCGTCGGGCATCATCTGGCCGTGCTTCGCGTAGTAATCGCAACTCGCCCATTCGATGTGACGGTACTCGAGTTCGAGATCGAAGCGCTTACTCACGATATCCAGCGTTCGCAACGCTTCCGGCATCACTTCGACGCCGATCCCGTCGCCCGGGATCACGGCGATCCGATATGTCTTCGACATGGTGTCTCCTCCAGAAAGTTTTCGGTACGGCCTATTTTATTGCTTCCATCGCGGACTAAAATATGGACTTTAGTTAAGTCACTATGCACGAATCGTGTACAACGTGAGCCGCCCATGAATCCAATTCCTTCTCCCGACCTCGACGACTTGCGGGTGTTCTGCGAGGTCGCGCGCCGGGCGAGTTTCAGCGCGGCGGCGGAAGCCTTGTCGGTGTCGGCGGCGTATGTCAGCAAGCGTATCAACGTGCTCGAAAGCACGCTCGGCACGCGGCTCCTGCACCGTTCGACGCGCCGCGTCGCCATTACGGAAGCGGGGGAACGGGTTTATGCGTGGGCTGAAAAGATCCTCGACGACGTCGAACATCTGATCGAGGACGTTTCCACTACGCGCCGCGTTCCGAGCGGCAAGCTGCGCATCTCCAGCAGCTTCGGTTTTGGCCGGCGTCACGTCGCGCCGTCGCTCGCGCGCTTTTCCGAGCGTTTTCCGCAGCTTGCCGTGCGGCTCGACCTGTTCGACCGCATCGTGGATGTCGCGGGCGAGGGCTTCGATCTCGACATCCGCATCGGCGACGACATCGCGCCGCACCTGATCGCGCGGCGTCTCGCGTCGAACCACCGGGTGCTCTGCGCGTCGCCCGCGTACCTCGCGCAGCACGGCGCGCCGCGCCAGCTCGCCGATCTCGCGTCGCACGCGTGCCTCGCCATCAAAGAGCGCGATCATCCGTTCGGCGTGTGGCGTTTGATGGTGCGCGGCGAAGCGATGTCGATCAAGGTGACCGGGCCGCTCTCGACCAATCACGGCGAAGTGGCGGTGGAATGGGCGCTGGCCGGGCGCGGGATCGTGTTGCGCTCCCTGTGGGACGTGGAGCCGTTGCTCGCGAGCGGCCAGTTGCAGCACGTCCTGCCCGAGGCCACTCAGCCCGCGAACCTGTGGGCGGTGTATCCGGCGCGGCTCGCGCAATCGGCGAAGGTGCGCGTGTGCGTCGATTTTTTGAGCGCGGAATTCGCGCGCTGGAGTCCGCCCGCCGACCGCCCGGAGGATGCTTCCGCTGCCGTGGACTAGTTGTGATTCTGCGAGAAGAGCGTTTCGAGCGGGTAATGGCTCTTCACGAACGGCGACTTGATGATCACGTAGCTGAAGTATTTCTCGATGCCGATATCCCGCTCGAGCAGTCCTTCGACAATGCTCTGGTAGTGACTCACGCTGCGTGTCACGAACTTCAGCAGGTAGTCGTAGCCGCCGCTTGCAAGATGGCATTCGACGATCTCGTCGATGTCGCGGATCGCCGCGACGAACTTGATGAAGTCTTCCCGCCGATGGTCGGCGAGCGTGACTTCGGTGAAGACGATCTGCACGTCACCGAGCTTTTCGAGCTGGATCTGCGCGCCGTAGCCGATGATATAGCCGGCCTTTTCCAGACGTCTGACGCGGATCAGACAGGGGCTCGGAGAAAGGCCGACTGCATCGGCAAGCTCGACATTCGTTATCCGCCCCTTCTTTTGCAGCTGGGAGAGAATACGCAGGTCAATCCGGTCTAGCTTGCAATCGCTGCTCATCGTGAATCTATCGCTCCGGCGATGGTGAATGGGTCTCAGGGAGACCTCTCACTCTAGCACGCAGCGGCACGGCTCTTGGTTCTCAGCGCGGCGCGGACGTCGGCTTGCGCGAGAACGTCGTCGAGGGTTTTGTGCAGCCGCTCGAACAGGAGGTCGAACTCGGCATCCGTGTACGAAAGCGCCGGCGCGAAGCCGAGGATGTTGTCGCCGAAAGCGCGGAAGATCAGACGATTCGCGTAAGCCGCCGTCGAGATCCGTTCGGACAGTTTCAGCGCCGGGTCGAAACCGGCGCGGCTGTCCTTGTCGGCGACGAGTTCGAGCGCGCCGAGCAAGCCTCGATGCCGCGAATCGCCCACCAGCGGATGCGCGAGCAGTGCGTCGAGCCCTTGCGCAAAACGCGGGCCGTGCGCGACGCCGTTCGCGAGCAGCCCGCCTTCCTGATAGAGCCGCATCACTTCCAGCCCGATCGCCGCGCTCACCGGATGCGCCGAATACGTATGGCCGTGCCCGACGATCGCGTCGCCGCCCGCATCCGCGATGCCGCGATACACCTCGTCGGACATCAGCACCGCGCCCATCGGCGCGTAGCCCGCGGTCAGCCCCTTCGCGACCGTCATCAAGTCCGGCTCCACGTTCTCGCCCTGGCATGCGAAGAGCGGTCCCGTGCGCCCGAAGCCGGTGATGACTTCGTCGGCGACGAACAGGATGCCGAGCTTGCGGCACGTCTCGCGCATGGCGCTCAGCCAGCCGACCGGCGGCACGATCACGCCGCCCGACCCCTGGATCGGCTCGCAAAAGAACGCCGCGACGTTGTCCGCGCCGAGCGCTGCGACCTTTGCTTCGAGCGCCGCGACGGAGGCAGCGATCAGCGCGGCGTCGTCGGCGAAATCGTTGCGGTAGGCGTAGGGCGAAGGCAGGTGATGTTGCGTCGCGAGCGGCAGGTCGAAGTTGCGGTGGAACGCGGGCAAGGCGGTGAGGCCCGCGCCCATCGTCGACGAACCGTGATAGCCGCGTTGCAGCGCGATGATGTGCTTCTTCGCGGGGCGGCCGGTGGCGTTGAAGTAATGCGTGATGAAGCGCAGCGCGGAATCCACCGCATCCGATCCGCCGAGCGTGAAGTACACGTGCTGCAGCGAAGCCGGCGCGGATGCCGCGAGTTTCTCCGCCAGTTCGATGGCGGGCGCCGAGCCGAAGTGGAAGTAGCTCGTGGCGTAGGGGAGCTTCTTCATCTGTTCGGTCGCCACGTCGACGATGCTCTGCTGCCCGTAGCCGACGTTCACGCACCAGAGGCCGGAAAACGCGTCGAGCAACTGGTTTCCGGCCGCGTCGCGCAGGAACGCGCCGTTGGCGGATTCGAGCACCGTGACGCCACGCGCTTCGTGTGCGCGATAGTTGACGACCGGGTGAATCAGGTGCTTGCGGTCGGCTTCAATGAGGGACTGGATCGACATGGTAGGTTATCTCTTCGTGCAAGGGCGGAAGGGCTATTGACCCTCCCCATACTACTGATCCTCGACGATCGTCCCGCCGTTAAAAAATTGTCCAAAGAGCGCGGCCGGAGCGTTTTGCCGCACCCGCCCAGCATATTCTGCTGCACGCGCCGTCGCGCGAATCCGCTCGCGGGGCGATCAATAGCCCTGTGCGCGGTCGATCTGACCGAGCATCGGCAGACCTTCGCGATGGCGGCGCAAGTTGTCGAGCACCACGTCCACGGCGGTTTCCGGCCGCGTCGCGCTCGCGATGTGCGGCGTGATGCGCACACGCGGATGCGTCCACAACGGATCGCCTGCGGGCAGCGGCTCGGGGTCGGTGACGTCGAGAATGGCATTCGCCAGCTGGCCGTCATCGAGCGCCTCAAGCAGATCGCGCTGATTCAGATGCGGGCCACGGCCGGTCTGGATCAACGAAGCGCCGCGCGGCAGCTTGCCGAACAGCGCCGCGTTCAGCAGACCGCGCGTGGCGTCCGTAAGCGGCACGAGACAGATCAGGATGTCGGTGCGCGCGAGGAACGTATCCAGCGCGGCTTCGCCCGCATGACATTCGATGCCTTCGATCGAGCGCGGCGAGCGGCTCCAGCCCGCGCAGTCGAAGCCGAAAAGACGCAGCCGTTCGAGCACGGCCGTGCCGAGCACGCCCAGCCCCAGCACCCCGACACGGCGCTCCGCCGCCGCCACGACCGGCTGCGCGCGCCAGACTTGCCGTTGCTGCTGCAGGGCGTAGTCGAACAGGTCCCGGTGAATGGTCAGCACGGCCTGGGTGACATATTCGACCATCCCCTCGACGATTCCCGGCTCGATCATTCGCACCACCGGGACATGCGTTGGGACTTTCGAGAGATCGAACTGGTCGATACCCGCGCCGACGGAAAACACCACTTCGAGGTTCGGCAACATGCGGGCAAGGTCGTCGGGCGGCTGCCAGGCCGCTAGATACTGTACGGCGGCAAGGTCGCCGCTGTCCGGCCAGACATAAAAGGGCACGTCCGGCGCTTTCTGCGCGAAAAGTCTCGCCCACTGTGCGCCGCGCGCGGGATCGGCCTTGTAGAGGAATGTCATGGCCGCCTAGCCGATCGCCTGATTGATGATGCCGAACTGCCGGTATTCACTTGCCTCGGCATGCGGCGTTGCTTGCGGCGCGTTGCGGACCATCCTTACGACCGTATCGACGCGCGGCAGGCCCATCTGGTCGAGCCAGCCGGCGAGGCCGCTATCGCCCGGCGTGTCGATGCGCACGAACACGCCCGCATTGAGCGCGAGCCAGTGGCTGATCAGCGCCTTGGCGCGGTTGGTATCGAGCGCATTCGTGCCGTCGTCGGCGGGCGCGACCACCGGGCCGATCGCGAAGCCACGGCCGAAGCGCCGGAAAAGCGCAAAGCCGACCAGCTTGCCGTCGCGATCGAGCGCGATACCGTCGGCAGTGGCGAGGAGCGCCGGGAGCACGGCGCTGCGATTGACGCCGCTCGCCTCTGACGCCAGCTCGACGAGGCGCGGCGTGTCGTTTGCGCCGAGCGGACGCAGCCGTTCGCCCGGCGGCAGCGACACGAGCGGCGGCTGGAAGGCCGCGCCCTGATGCTGGTCGAGCGTGCCGACAGCGCGAAAGCCGAGCTTTTCGTAGAGCGGCTGCCCGGCGACCGTGGCATGCAGCCAGGTGACGCGGCTGCCCAGTTCTTCCAGTACGAGCTCCATCAACCGGCGACCGATGCCGCGCCCTTGCTGCGCCGGCGACACGATGACCATGCCGAGCGACGCCTGATCGGCGCCATATTTCCAGCAGAGCGCCGTGCCGATCACGCCGCTCGCATCTTCCGCGACAAAGCCTGCGCCGAGCTGCGCGACGAAGCGCCAGTCGTCCGCGCGATGCGGCCATTTGAGTTCGACCGTCAGCGCGTGGGCGGCGGCGATGTCGTCGTCGGTGAAGGGTCTGTAGGTGATGGGATCGGACACGCCGGTCTCCTCTGTGACTGGACGACCTTACTTTGGCATTGGGTGTGCGTCGTTGACTAGGACGATCCTTCTGGCGGCGCGCGGCTGAGTCATTTCTTTTGCTGGCTCTTTTTTAGAGTCGCCAAAAAAACGTCAAGGTTTCAGAAACCTTTGGCCGCCCAGGTCTCGAAACTGCCCCCCAAAAGCCCGGCCCCTATAAACGAGCCGTTCGCTGGCCCATTACCACTGCAATCTGCTGCGCCGCCAATTTTGTCGGTGCGAAATGCGGCGGCATAAGTTCTACGATTCTTCATGGGCACGACGCCCCAAAAGCGGCGCGATCGCACGCCCCCTGTTGCCAGCTCATGAGGAACCTCGAAATATGGACAGCTTCAATCCGGACGACGTCGCGATTCGCAGCGGCCATTTCATCGGCGGTGAATATGTCGACCAGGGCGCGCGCCGTATCGATGTCGCGCGGCCGTCGGACGGTGTGGTCTACGCTTCGGTGCCGGTCGCCGATGCGGAAATGATCGACCGTGCCGTCGAGAACGCCTGGCAAGCCTTTCGTCACAGCGGCTGGGCACGCATGGCGCCGCGCGAACGCGCACGCATCCTGCGGCGCTTCGCCGACCTCGTCGCCGCCGACGTCGATTTCCTCGGCACGCTCGAAGCCGTCGGCTCGACGCGTCCGGTACGCGATGCCGTCGCCTGGGACGTGCCGTTCACCGCCGAAGGCATCCGCTTCTATGCGGAGTTCGCGGACAAACTCGGCGGCGACGTCGCGTCGACCGATCACGATCACCTCGGCATGACGATTGCGGAACCTTACGGCGTGATCGGGGCGATCGCGCCGTGGAATTTTCCGCTGGTAATGGCGTCCTGGAAAATCGCGCCCGCGCTCGCGGCGGGCAACGCCGTCGTGCTCAAGCCCTCGGAGATGACGCCTTTTTCGGTGCTCCGTCTCGCGGAACTGGCGGTGCAGGCGGGCGTGCCTGCCGGCATCTTCAACGTCGTGCAGGGCGACGGCCGCGTCACCGGCGACGCGCTCGTGCGTCATCCGAAAATCAGCAAGGTCACCTTCACCGGATCGACGCGCTCCGGCGCGGCGATCATGGCGGCCTGCGCGGAAACCGGCACCAAGCCGGTCACGCTGGAACTCGGCGGCAAGAGTCCGCAGATCGTCTTCGCCGACGCACCGCGTCTCGACGACGTCGCGCGCCGTATCGCCGGCGCCATCGCGGGCAACGCCGGGCAGGTCTGCGTGGCGGGCTCCCGGCTGCTGGTGGAGCGCAGTCTCGCGGAACCGCTCGCCGACAAGATCGGACAGGTTTTCGCGCAACTCAAGGCCGGCGCCACGTGGGCGGCGGGCACGACGCTCTCGCCGATCATCTCCGAGCCGCAGGCGGCGCGCATCGAGTCCATCGTGGCGCGCACCGTGACGGCGGGCGCGACTTTGCGCTATGGCGGCGCGCGGGCCGACGGCGGCGCGCCCGGCGCATTCTACGCACCGACACTCCTGACCGACGTCGGCGCGCATCACGAAGCGGTGCGCGAGGAAGTGTTCGGCCCGGTGCTGACGCTGCAGACTTTCGACACGGAAGAAGAAGCGCTCGCGCTCGCGCAGCATCCCGATTACGGGCTGGCGGCAGGCGTTCATACCGCCGACCTGGGCCGCGCGCTGCGGCTCGTTCGCGGACTGGAAGCCGGCACCGTATGGGTCAACCGCTACGGCCGCACATCGGATTTCATGATCCCGACCGGCGGCTACAAGCGTTCGGGGATCGGCAAGGACCTCGGGCGACAAGCCTACGAGGCCAATCTGCGCTTCAAGAGCGTGCTGATCGACATTCGTTCCTGAGGGCGCGTCTAGAGCCGCTTTTGAGGGCGCTTTCGAGGCGGCTTCTGAAGCGCTTGCTGAGGCCGTTTTCCGTGCGCCGAAGCCCCGCGCCGGGATGCCGAAAGCCTCGCCGCAGACTCTGCTGTGTGACCGCATCAAAACGCATGGTTTGTGTCGGCGGACACGCGCGAATCAGGGACATCTATGTTTTTGCGCTGATTAAATCTTCTCCACGCACTGCAGTTTTCAGTTTTCGCCACGGAGCTCACGTTGAGCTCACACCACCGATAGGACGGACAAAATGATCGAATTCGAGCCGAAGTACATTACCTTCGATTGCTACGGCACGCTCACGCGTTTCCATCTCGCCGACATGACGCGCGACATGTATCGCGACAAACTCAGCCCCGAAGATCTCGAGAAGCTGGTCAATTTCTTCTCGGGTTATCGCCGCGACGAAGTGCTCGGCGCATGGAAGCCGTACCGCGACGTGATCGTCAACGCGTTTCGCCGCGCCTGCAAACGCGTGAACGCCGAATTCGATGAAGCGCAAGCCGAGACCTTCTATACCGCCGTCCCGACCTGGGGTCCGCACGCGGACGTGCCGGAAGGCTTGTCGCGGCTCGCGAAGAAGTACAAGCTGGTGATTCTGTCGAATGCGTCGAACAATCAGATCCAGAGCAACGTCGACAAGCTCGGCGCGCCGTTCCACGCGGTCTTCACCGCCGAACAGGCACAGTCGTACAAGCCGCGCATGCCGGGTTTCGAATATATGTTCGACCAACTGAACTGCAATCCGGAAGACGTGCTGCACGTGTCGTCGAGCCTGCGCTACGACCTGATGACCGCGCACGACCTCGGCATTAAGCACAAGGCCTTCGTGAACCGCGGCCACGAACCGTCGACGCCTTACTACGACTACTACGAAGTCAACGACATCCCCGACCTCGCGACGCAACTCGGTTTGTAAGCGCAGCCGGCCGCGCTTTTTTTGCGACCCGCTTTTAGACCCGCACCGCGACTCAACCGCAAGGACTCTCCCGCATGAAGCTCGACTCCTACTGGCTCGATACCGCGCCGCCGCTCACATCGGCGAGCGAAGGCCCGGTCGACGCTCAGGCCGACGTGGTCGTGATCGGCGGCGGTTTCACCGGCTTGTCGGCGGCGGAAGCCCTGGGGCGGCGCGGCGCGTCGGTCGTGGTGCTCGATGCAGGGCGGATCGGCGGCGGCGCATCGGGCCGCAACGGCGGTCAGGTGAACACGGGCGTCGCGCAGGATTTCGCGGCACTGGTTACGCAGTACGGCGCCGAGCGCGCGCGCACGATCTATCGCGCGTTCGCGGATGCGGTCGATACCGTCGAGCGGCTGATCCGCGAAAACGGTATCGATTGCGACTATCAGGCGACGGGCAAGCTCAAGCTCGCGTCGAAGCCGCATCACCTTGCGCACCTGGAGAAGACGGCGGAGGTAATCCGTCGCGAAGTCGATACCAACATCGAATTGCTCGGACCCGAGCAGATTCGCGGCGAGGTGCAGTCGGACAGCTTCTACGGTGGACTGCTGCAACGGCACGGCGGCCAGATGCACATGGGCCGGTTCGTGGTCGGTCTCGCCGATGCGGCGGCGGCGCGCGGCGCGAAGCTGTACGAACACGCGGGCGTTTCGGGAATCGGCCAGGAAGCGGGCGGCTACCGCGTGATCTCAGCGCGTGGCGAAGTCCGCGCGAAGCAGGTGCTGGTGGCGACCGGACCCTCGCGGCACGGTCCGTTCGGCTGGTACCGCCGCCGTATCGCGCCGATCGGTTCATTCATCGTCGTGACCGAGCCGCTGCCGCCCGAACTGCTCGCGCAGGTCCTGCCGAACCGTCGCGCCTATACCACGACGCGGCTGATGCACAGCTACTTCCGCGTGACGCCCGACTCGCGGCTTCTGTTCGGCGGACGCGCGCGCTTCACCGCGTCCGAGCGGCCGTCGGATGAGAAAAGCGGACGCATCCTGCAGCACGCGATGGCCGCCATGTTCCCGATGCTCGCGCATGCGCGTATCGACTATTGCTGGGGCGGTCTGGTCGACATGACCGCCGACCGCCTGCCGCACGCAGGCCAGCACGAAGGCATCTATTACTCGCTCGGCTACAGCGGCCACGGTACGCAAATGTCGACCCACATGGGTCAGGTTATGGCCGACGTGATGGACGGCCGCGACGAACGCAATCCATGGCGCGATACGGAGTGGCACGCCATTCCCGGCCATACCGGCAAACCCTGGTTCCTGCCGCTCGTAGGCACGTATTACCGCATAAAAGACATTTTTTATTGATCGCCTAGCATCGATCACACAGCTACCCCTGTCACCCTCGCGGAGAAGTTATGCATAAGGAAAACTCGCAATACGGCGCCGATCCGATCGGCACAAGCCTTGAGCGGCTGACAGCCAAGGGCGCGTCGCGGCGCGACGTGCTGAGAAAGCTCGCGGCCGCCGGCATGGTGTCGCTCACGGGCACGAGCCTCCTCGCCGCCAGCGGCGAGGCGCTCGCCCAGGCAAAGCCCAAGCAGGGTGGCAAGATCCGGGTGGCTACGCCTTCTTCGTCCGCGGCCGACACGCTCGATCCGGCGAAGGGCGCGCTCGCGACCGACTACGTGCGCTGCAACATGTTCTACAACGGCCTGACCGAACTGGACGAACATCTCGGCGCGAAGATGGCGCTCGCGCAATCGCTTGAAACCACCGATGCGACGGTGTGGGTCGCGAAGTTGCGCACGGGCGTGCAGTTCCACGACGGCAAGTCGCTCACGCCGGCCGACGTCGTCTACTCGATCCTGCGTCACAAGGACCCGGCGACCGCTTCGAAGGCGAAGACGCTCGCGGACCAGATCAAGGACGTGAAGGCCACCGGCCCGAACGAAGTGACGATCACGCTGGAAGGCCCGAACGCCGACCTGCCGGTGATTCTCGCGACCTCGCACTTCCTGATCGTCAAGGATGGTACGAAGGAATTCAAGACGGCCGTCGGCACGGGTGCGTTCAAGGTCAAGGACTTCTCGCCGGGCGTGCGCACGGTGGGCGTGAAGAACGAGAAGTACTGGAAGCCGGGCATGCCGCATCTCGACGAAATCGAACTGATCGGTATCGCCGACGAATCGGCGCGCGTGAACGCGCTGCTCTCGGGCGACGTGCAACTGATCGCCCAGGTGAGCCCGCGCTCGACCACGCAGATCAAGGGGGCGGGCGGCTTCAGCGTGCTCGAGACGAAGACTGGCGAGTACACCGATCTGATCGTTCGCGACGAAGGCGGCATCACCGGCAATGCGGATTTCCGGCGCGGCATGATGTATCTGCAGGATCGCGAGCAGACGCGCCGCGCGGTGTTTCAGGGTTACGGCGCGATCGGCAACGACCAGCCGATCGATCCGACCAACAAGTACTACCTCGCGGGCCTCCCGCAGCGTACCTTCGATCCTGAGAAAGCGAAGTTCTACTTCCAGAAGGCCAAGCTCGGCAGCGCGCCGATCCAGATCTTCGCGTCGCCGGCGGCGGAAGGCTCGGTGGAAATGGCGATGCTGCTGCAGCAGGCCGCGCCGCAAGCGGGCCTGAACCTGCAGGTGTCGCGCGTGCCGTCGGACGGTTACTGGTCGAATCACTGGATGAAGCATCCGCTCGGCTACGGCAATGTCAACGCGCGCCCGAGCGCCGACGTGATTTTCACGCAGTTCTTCAAGTCCGACGCACCGTGGAACGAAGCCAACTGGAAGAGCCCGAAGTTCGACCAGTTACTGCTCGCCGCGCGCGGCGAACCCGACGACGCCAAGCGCAAGAAGATCTACGGCGACATGCAGGTGCTGGTGCATGAAACCGGCGGTCTCGGCATTCCGATGTTCCTGAGCTCGCTCGACGCGCATACGTCGAAGCTGAAGGGTCTCGGATCGATTCCGCTGGCGGGACTGATGGGCTTCATGTTCGCGGAACACGTCTGGCTCGACGCCTGACGCGGTATCGAGGCGGCCCGCCGGCGAGGTTCGCCGCCGGGCCTGTATCCGGTGACACGCACGGCAACACGCACAGCAACACGCATCCCCGCCGCAACGGGCGTGCAGCATCAACCAGAGGGCGGTCTTCGATGAAAGCACACTTGCAACGTCTTATCGCCGCGCGGCTCGGCGTCGCGCTGCTCACGCTGCTGCTGGTGTCGGCTGTGGTGTTCGCGATCACCGGACTCCTGCCGGGCGACGCCGCGCAACAGGCGCTCGGCCAGGCGGCCACGCCCGAGGCGGTCACCGCGCTGCGTCACCAGATGGGTCTCGACCAGCCGGCGCTGCAACGCTACGTGGAATGGCTCGTCGACATCGCGACCGGGAACTTCGGCATCTCGCTCTCGAACAGCCTTCCGGTGCGGCAGCTCATCGCCACGCGCATGCCGAACTCGCTCGTGCTGGCCGGACTCACCGCGCTGGTTTCCGTGCCGCTCGCGCTGCTGATCGGCATCTCGTCGGCGATGTTTCGCGGCTCGCTCCTCGACCGCGCACTCAACGTGCTGACGCTTTCCACCATCGCCGTGCCGGAATTCCTGGTCGCGACCATCGCCGTGCTGGTGTTCGCGGTCAAGCTGCGCTGGCTGCCCGCGCTGTCGTATCTGTCGGAGGTGTCGTCGTTCGGCGGGCTGCTGCGGATCTACGCGATGCCGGTGATGACGCTTTGCTGCGTGATCGTCGCGCAGATGTCGCGCATGACGCGCGCGGCCGTGCTCGATCAGCTCAATTCGTCGTATGTCGAAATGGCCGTGCTCAAGGGCGCTTCGCCGATGCGCGTCGTGCTGCGTCACGTGCTGCCCAACACCATCGGCCCGATCGCCAACGCGGTCGCGCTGAGTCTGTCGTATCTGTTCGGCGGCGTGGTGATCGTCGAGTCGATCTTCAACTATCCGGGTCTCGCGAGTCTGATGGTGGATGCCGTCACCAACCGCGACATGCCGCTCGTGCAGGGCTGCGTGATGGTGTTCTGCGCGGCGTATCTCGCACTCGTGCTGATTGCCGACCTGTGCCAAATCGTCTCCAACCCGAGGCTGCGTCAACGATGAACAGACCCGCCGTGCCTTCCACACCTCCGATCCCTCACGCCGGCACCGAGCTCTATGGCGTGTCGCGCGACGAACTCGTCGACGAGCCGCCCGTGGCCCCTGCCGCTGTTGCCGCTGACGTTGCCGCTTCGCCGGCCGCGAAAGCGGGCTTGTTGCGCCGCCTCGTGCGCCGCTTCTCGGTGCTCGGCCTGATCGGGGCCGTGCTGGTCCTCTTCTGGCTCGCGATCGCCTTCCTGGGTCCGCTGATCGCGCCTTACAAGGGCGGCGCGCTCACGTCCACCGAGATCTTCGGGCGTTACAGCGCAGCCTATCCGCTCGGCACCGATTACCTGGGCCGCGACATGCTGAGCCGGATTCTCTACGGCGCGCGCTACACGGTCGGGCTGGCGCTCGCGGCGGCGTTGCTGGCGAGCATCATCGGCACGTTTTTCGGGCTGCTCGCCGCCGTCTCGCCACGCTGGATCGACGAGGTTCTGAGCCGTCTCTTCGACGCGCTGATCTCGATTCCGAGCAAGGTGTTCGCGCTGGTGGTCATCGCCGCGTTCGGTTCGTCGATCACCATGCTCACCACGGTCGCCGCCATTGCCTACATTCCCGGCGCGTTTCGCATCTCGCGTTCGCTCGCGGTCAACCTGATGACGCTCGAATACGTGCAGGTGGCGAGAGCGCGCGGCGAAGGGCTTTTCTACATCGCGCGGGTCGAAGTGCTGCCCAACATGATCCATCCGATGCTCGCCGACTTCGGCCTGCGCTTCGTCTTCATCGTGCTGCTGCTGAGCGGATTGAGCTTTCTCGGCCTGGGCGTGCAGCCGCCGAACGCGGACTGGGGCTCGCTCGTGCGCGAGAACATCGGCGGCCTGTCGGAAGGCGCGCCCGCCGTATTGATGCCGGCTGTCGCGATTGCGACGCTGACGATCGGCATGAACCTGGTGATCGACAACCTGCGACGCCGCCGTCGCGACAAGGGAGGGGCATGATGACCGCGCGATGCATGATCGAAGTGAAGGGCTTGCGCGTGACCGCGGGCGTCGCGCCGGATGCGGTGGTCGAGATCGTCAAGGGCGTCGATTTCTCGGTGAACCAGGGCGAAGTGCTTGCGCTGATCGGCGAGTCCGGCTCGGGCAAGACGACCATTGCATTGTCGCTGCTCGGCTATGCGCGCGCCGGCTGCACGATTAGCGGCGGTTCGGTGCGGGTG
Source organism: Caballeronia sp. SL1002 (assembly GCF_057814995.1). Taxonomy (NCBI): domain Bacteria; kingdom Pseudomonadati; phylum Pseudomonadota; class Betaproteobacteria; order Burkholderiales; family Burkholderiaceae; genus Caballeronia; species Caballeronia sp. SL1002. Next base: position 135,410 of record NZ_JBYMUW010000003.1, read on the forward strand.
GGCGACGTGCAAGTGCTGCAACTCGACGAAAAGGGCCGCCGAGCGATGCGCGCGCGCACCGTGGCGTATGTGGCGCAGAGTGCGGCGGCGGGCTTCAACCCGGCGCGCACCATCATGGATCAGGTGACGGAACCCGCGCTCCTGCATCGCCTGATGACGCGGGAAGCCGCCGAGGCGAAGGCAGTCGAGTTGTTTCGTGCGCTCGCGTTGCCGGCGCCGGACACCATCGGCACGCGTTATCCGCATCAGGTTTCCGGCGGCCAGTTGCAACGCGTGATGGCGGCGATGGCGCTCATCACGGACCCGGCGGTCGTCGTATTCGACGAACCGACCACCGCGCTCGACGTGACCACCCAGATCGAAGTGCTGGCCGCATTCAAGAAAGTCGTGCGCGAACTCGGCACGACGGCGGTGTACGTGTCGCACGATCTTGCCGTCGTCGCGCAGATGGCGGACCGCATTGTCGTGCTGAACGGCGGCGCGGTGAAGGAGAACGGCGCGGTGGCGCAAGTGCTCGACGCGCCTTCCGACGTCTATACGAAGCAGTTGCTCGCGGCGACGCGGCGTCCCGAAGTGGAACTCGTCACGCCGCCGCCGTCCGGCGTTCGCGTGCCGCCGCTCCTCGAGATTCGTGGGCTCGCCGCCGGTTACGGCAAGCTCGACCGCCACGGCGTACCGGCCGTGCGTGTGCTCGACGACATCAGCCTGTCGATCGCGCGTGGCAGCACGCTCGGCGTGATCGGCGAGTCGGGCTCGGGCAAAACGACGCTCGCGCGCGTGGTGGCGGGCCTCGTGGATCGCGCGCGCGGCGAGGTGCTGTTCGACGGCAAGCCGCTGCCGGCGCAGCTTTCTCGGCGTACGCCCGAGCAGTACCGGCAGATCCAGATCGTCTTCCAGAACGCCGATACCGCACTCAATCCGAGCCACAGCATTGCCGAGATTCTCGGCCGGCCGCTTGCGTTCTATCACCAGCAGCGCGGCTCCGATGCGAAAAAACGCATGCTGGAACTGCTGGATCTGGTGAAGCTGCCGGCGTCGATCGCCACGCGCTCGGCCGCCGGGCTGTCCGGCGGGCAGAAGCAGCGTATCAACCTCGCGCGCGCGCTGGCGGCCAGGCCCGCGCTGATTCTCTGCGACGAAGTGACCTCCGCGCTCGATACCGTGGTGGGCGCGGCGATCCTCGATCTGCTCGCGGAATTGCGGCGCGAGCTTGGCGTGTCGTACATGTTCATCAGCCACGACATTTCCACGGTCCGCGCGATCTGCGACGACGTGATCGTGCTGTACGCGGGGCATCGCGTGGAAGCGGGGCAGCGCGACGTGCTCGCCGCGCCCCCTTATCACCCGTACACGGGCCTGCTGGTCGATTCCGTGCCCGCGCTCAAGCCCGGCTGGCTCGATGCGCGCCGCGCGATCGGCACTGCCGCGTTGCCGCCGCTCGGGCCGAGCGCCGATATCGCCGAGCTGTGCGCGTTTCGCGCGCGTTGCCCGGTGCGCATCGACGGCAAATGCAATGTCACGCCGCCGTCGAGCAAGAAAGTGGCGTCCGGCGCCGAGATCCTGTGTCACCACTCGGTTGCGGAATTGAGCCGCCTGCAGACGCTGGAGGCGAGCGCGGCATGAGCGGACGATTCGTGCGAGTGGCGGAGAAGGGCCGCAAGACGTTCCCGATCGTGGTGGACGGCGTGGCGCGCGAGGCAGCGGAAGGCGACACGCTGATGGTCGCGTTGCTCACGAGCGTGGCGAGCCTGCGCGACTCGGAATTCGGCGACGGCCGGCGCGCGGGCTTCTGCCTGATGGGTGCTTGCCAGGACTGCTGGGTCTGGACCGCCGACGGCGAGCGCGTGCGCGCCTGCAGCACGCCGGCTGTGCCCGGCATGTCGATCGTCACCCGGCTCACCGAAAACGGAGGTGGCGTATGGCCGCGCGGGTGATCGTGATCGGCGCGGGGCCGGCGGGCGTGCGCGCCGCCGAAGCGCTAGTGGAAGCGGGGCTGCGCCCGCTCATCGTCGACGAAGGACGGTGCGACGGCGGCCAGATCTACCGACGCCAGCCGGAAGGGTTCACGCGCAGCTACGCCACGCTGTACGGCACGGAAGCCGCGCGCGCGGCCGCGCTGCACGAGCGTTTCGACGCGCTCAAGGGCAGCATCGACTACCTGCCGAACACGCTCGTCTGGAACATCTCGCCCAACGCCGTGCATCTGGTGGTGGAAGGCGCGCGTTATCGCTCACTTGCCTTCGACGCGCTGATCGTCTGCAGCGGCGCGACCGACCGGCTGATGCCGGTGAAGGGCTGGCAATACTCGGGCACCTACAGCCTCGGCGGCGCGCAGGTGGCGCTCAAGTCGCAGGGTTGCGCGATCGGCGCGCGCACGGTGCTGATGGGCAGCGGCCCCTTGCTGTACCTCGTGGCCGCGCAGTACGTGAAGGCCGGGGCGCAGGTGACGGCCGTACTCGATACGTCGACGTTCGCGCACCGGCTGGCCGCCTTGCCGAAGCTGCTCGCGATTCCCGCCGCCCTCGGCAAGGGCATCGCGCTGATGCGCGTGCTCAAGCGCGCTCGCGTGCCGGTCCATCGCGGCGTGCGGCCGCTCGAGATCAAGGGCTCGGCGCAACAAGGCGTGAGCGGCGTCGAGGTGGCGTTGCCCGGTGGCGCGCGTGCCGAGTTCGCCTGCGACGCGGTCGCGCTCGGCTATCACCTGCGCCCCGAAACACAACTCGCGGACCTCGCGGGCTGCGCCTTCGTCTTCGACGACAGCACGCAACAATGGCTCCCGCAAATCGATCGGGACGGCCGCAGCAGTGTGCCCGGCGTGTATCTCGCCGGCGACGGCGCGCGCGTGCGCGGCGCGGACGCCGCCGAGCGCGCGGGACGGCTTGCGGCACTTGTGGCTTTGCAGGACAACGGCGTCGCGGTGCAGGATATGGACGGCTTGCGGGCCGATCTCGCGCGCTTCACGCGCTTCGCGGCCGGGCTGCGCACGGCATTCCCGTGGCCGGCGGAACAGGCGGCGGCACTTCCCGACGACGCCATCGTCTGCCGTTGCGAAGCGATCACGGCGGGCGAACTGCGTCGCGTGGTGCGCGAGACGGGCGCGCAGGAAGCCAATCGCGCGAAGGCGTTTTCGCGGGTGGGCATGGGGCGCTGTCAGGGCCGCTATTGCGGGCACGCGGGCGCGGAAGTGATCGCGGCGGCGGCTTCGGTGCCGTTGTCGTCGGTGGGACGGTTGCGCGGTCAGGCGCCCGTCAAGCCCTTGCCGGTCGCGATGGTGGATGAAGCCGCGGAGCGCGCCGAGATCACAGAAGCACCGACCCGGGAGCTGAGCGAATGACGACACAGGAAGCCGATGTCATCGTGATCGGCGGCGGCATCATGGGCACGAGCACGGCGTTTTTTCTGCGCCGCCGCAAACGCTCGGTGATCCTGCTCGAACGCGGTCTGACGGGGCAGCAGGCGAGCGGGGTGAACTTCGGCGGCATCCGGCGGCAGGGCCGCGCGTTGCCGCAACTGGCGATGGCGAACCGCGCGCTGCGCACCTGGCAGCAATCGGCAGAATTGCTGGGCGAGGATATCGAGTTCCTGCCGTCCGGCCACACTCGCGTGTGCTATCACGGACACGACGTGGAGAACTTCGTGCGTTACGCCGCCGAGGCGCGCGACTACGGCCTCGAACTGGATGTGCTGCAGGGCGAGGCGATGTTCCGCCGCCTGCCGTTCCTCGGTCGCGAGGTGCTGGCGGCGTCGGTATCTCCGCTCGACGGCCACGCCAATCCGCGCCTCGCTGCGCCCGCGTTCGGCCGCGCGGCGGCGCGCAACGGGGCGCTGATCGTCGAGAACACCGAGATCGTGCGGGTGGAGAAGACGGGCGGGCGCTTTCGCGTGGAGAGCGCGCGCGGCGACGTCTATTGGGCGGATCAACTCGTGGTCTGCGCAGGCGCGTGGGCGAGCGAGCTGAGCGCGCAATTCGGCGAGCCTGCGCCGATCAAGGCGAGCGGCCCGCAAATGGCCGTCACCGAGCCGGTTCCGTATGTGTTCAAGTCGTCGATGGGCGTGTTCACGTCGGTCAAGGCCGAGAGCATCTACTTCCGGCAGATCCCGCGCGGGAACGTCATCGTGGGCGGCGGACCGGCGGGACCGGCCGACGCCGTCACGCGCCGCGCGTCGGTACTGCCCGCCAACACGGTGAACCAGCTCGCGCAGTTGCGCCGGCTCGCGCCGGGCATGGCGCCGCTGCACGTGATTCGCGTGTGGAGCGGCGTGGAAGGGTACTTGCCCGACGGCGAACCCGTCATCGGCCGCAGCGGCACGACCGACGGCCTCTTGTATGCGTTTGGCTTTTGCGGCTCGGGCTTCCAGATCGGCCCGGGCGTCGGCGAGACGCTCGCCGAGATCGCCGATACCGGCAGCACCGGCATCCCGCTGGACGCCTTTTCGATCACCCGCTTCGCCACGCAAGCGGCAAACCGTTCCGAGCCCGCGACCCAATGAAAGATACGAGCGCACTCAATGCCGCGCGCGCGTTCATCGACGCGCATTTCAACGAACCCGTGACGCTCGCGCAACTTGCCGCGCTGTCGGCGCTCAGCGTCTCGCGCTTCGCGACCGTCTTTCGCCAGCAATACGGACTGTCGCCGTACCGCTATCTGTGCGGGCTGCGCATCCAGCATGCGCAGACTTTGCTGCTCGCCGGCCTGCCGGGATCGGTGGTCGCGGCCGAGGTCGGTTTCTTCGACCAGAGCCATTTCGGCCGCCACTTCAAGCGTTGCTGCGGCATGACGCCGAGCATGTTCGTCGAGCGCGCGGCGGCCAAGCGCGCGAGCTACGGCACGCTTCCGGCCGCCGGGGCGAAGCAGGATCGCTTGCAAACGGCACGCTTGTGCTGAACCAACCTTTGACCCTCACGGACACCTGCCTTGAATAACACGCTGAAGTTCTATATCGACGGCCAGTGGGTCGAGCCGGCCGGACACGGCCGCCTGGCAGTGATCGATCCGTCCACGGAAGCGCAGATTGCCGAGATCGCGATGGGCGACGCGGTCGATGTCGACCGTGCGGTGGCGGCGGCGAAGGCGGCTTTTCCGTCCTTCGCCGCAACCACACTCGACGAACGGACCGCATTGATTCGCCGCATCCTCGAGGTCTACATGAGTCACCACGACGACATGGCCGAGACCATCTCGCGCGAGATGGGCGCGCCGCGCGAATTGGCGCGCACCTGGCAGGCGGGGATCGGCCGGCGGCACCTCGAACAGTTGCTGCGCACGCTGCCCGAGTTCGAGATGACGAAAAAGCGCGGTACGACACGGGTCACGCACGAGCCGGTCGGCGTCGTCGCGCTGATCACGCCGTGGAACTGGCCGATCAACCAGATCGTCTGCAAGGTCGCGCCGGCGCTTGCGGCGGGCTGCACGATCGTGCTCAAGCCGAGTGAAGTGTCGCCGCTCAACGCGCTGCTGTTCGCGCGCATTCTCGACGAGGCGGGTGTGCCGCCGGGCGTCTTCAACCTGATCAACGGCGACGGCCCGACGGTGGGCGCCGCACTTGCGAGCCACCCGGACGTGGACATGGTGTCCTTCACCGGTTCGACGCGTGCGGGCGTGGAAGTGGCGAAGCTTGCCGCGCCGACGGTCAAGCGCGTGCATCAGGAACTGGGCGGCAAGTCGGCCAATATCCTGCTGCCCGACGTCGATCTGGAACGCGCGGTGACGTCGGGCGTGAATGCGTGTTTCGGCAACAGCGGCCAGTCATGCAACGCGCCCACGCGCATGTTCGTGCCTGCCGCGCGTCACGCGGAAGCGGTCGAGATTGCGCGCCGGGCGGCCGAAGCGCACTGCGTCGGCCCGGCCGATGCAAACGGCACGACCATGGGGCCGGTGGTCAGCCAGTTGCAGTTCGACCGCATTCAGCGGCTGATCGGCATGGGTATCGAGGAAGGCGCGGTGCTCGTGACGGGCGGCCTCGGTCGTCCCGAAGGACTGGAACAAGGTTACTTCGTTCGGCCCACGATTTTTGCCGATGTGCGCCCCGACATGACGATCGCGCGAGACGAAATCTTCGGCCCGGTCCTCGCGATGCTCGCCTACGAGACGGTGGACGACGCCGTCTCGATGGCGAACGACAGCGTGTTCGGTCTTGCCGCCTACGTGCAGTCGGCGGATGTCGACGCGGGGCGCAAAGTGGCGTCGCGGTTGCGCGCGGGCAGCGTCTACCTGAACTATCCGGCGTGGGACCCGGGCGCGCCGTTTGGCGGCTATAAGCAGTCGGGCAATGGTCGCGAGTACGGTGAGTGGGGACTCGAGGCGTTTCTCGAAGTGAAGGCCGTCGTGGGGTACGGCGAGTGAGCCAGGGGCGTTGTAGCTTGAGGACGGACGCATCGTTCGCGAATGCGAAGGCACTCATCGACGAACTGCCGCCGGCGGCGCTTGCCTTCGGCTATCTCTTGTGCGGTTTTCGGACATCTCAAGGCAGGCGGTTATCAGGGTCCGCTTAGTGGAGAATGCGCTTTGCAGGGAGAGCCGCTCGCTGCCGTGCGTGCGAGCGCGGCGTGTTTGCGGCGCGCCTGGAGCGAGGCGTGACGTCCGAAAGCGACGCAGCTTTTAATGGCCGACAAGTCCGTTGGCTCGTCCGGCGAGTGCTCCCTCCCGCGAAATAGCCATGATGCGCGGAGGTCTAGTTTTCCGACCAGAAGTGCATCGCGCGGATGAGCGCGACGGTGCCACTATTCTGCTTCGCTGTCGTCGTTGTCGGCATTGGCCGCGTCGGTTTCATGGTCCATGGCAGTGGCGGCCAGTTGCTCCGCAAGTTCAGGATGCGCTTCCTTGCGTTCGCTGTAGCGATCAGTGAGATATTCGGAGCGGTCCCTGACGATCAGCGTGAACTTGAACAGTTCTTCCATTACGTCGACCACGCGGTCGTAGTATGCGGAGGGCTTCATTCGTCCGTCTGAGTCGAATTCCTGCCATGCCTTAGCAACCGATGATTGATTGGGGATCGTCACCATGCGCATCCATCGTCCGAGCACGCGCAACGCGTTCACCGCATTGAACGACTGCGACCCGCCAGACACCTGCATTACCGCGAGCGTGCGCCCTTGCGTCGGACGCACACCGGCACTCTCAAGTGGCAGCCAGTCGATCTGGTTCTTGAAAACGGCCGTCAGGGTGCCGTGACGTTCGGGGCTGCACCAGACCTGACCCTCCGACCACTCCGACAGCTTGCGGAGTTCTTCGACCTTTGGGTGATCCGCAGAAACGCTATCCACAATCGGAAGGCCATGCGGGTCGAATACTCGGGTTTCCGCGCCGAAGTGACGAAGGATCCGTTCAGCTTCGAGTATGAGTTGCCGGCTGTATGACGTGGGACGCAGCGACCCGTAGAGCAGCAGGATGCGCGGGGCATGCTGCGAAGCGGCGTGTGGCGTGAGCTTTTGCAGGTCGGGTGCATCGAGATGCGGACCACTGATGTTAGGCAGACCTTCGATCAATTTCTAACCCTCCGGCCTTCACTAGCCCGTTGCTTCAGGCTGTTGCTCGCCTCGTACCAGTGTTGTGACCGGTTTACAACGCCGACGACCAGCAGCATCACAGGCACTTCGATCAGCACGCCAACGACTGTCGCGAGCGCCGCACCCGACTGGAAGCCGAACAAACTAATGGCGGTGGCTACCGCGAGTTCGAAGAAGTTGCTCGCGCCGATCAGACTCGACGGTCCCGCCACGCAATGCGCGACGCCGAGCCGTCGATTGAGGAGATAAGCGAGGCCGGAATTGAAAAACACCTGAATGAGGATCGGGATCGCGAGCATCGCGATAACGAGCGGTTCCCGGACGATCGCCTGCCCCTGAAACGCGAACAGCAGCACAAGCGTTGCCAGAAGTGCGCAGATCGAATACGGACCGAGTTGCGCGATAGTCCGCTGGAAATGGGCGTCGCCTTTGGCAAGCAGGCGCTTGCGCAGCACTTGGGCCAAGATCACGGGGATGACGATGTACAGGCCGACGGAGATAATCAGGGTGTCCCATGGCACTGTGATTGCGGACAGTCCGAGCAGCAGTGCGACGAGCGGTGCAAACGCGACGATCATGATCGAATCGTTGAGTGCCACCTGTGACAGCGTGAAGTACGGATCGCCCCTGCACAGTTGCGACCAGACAAACACCATCGCTGTACATGGCGCTGCAGCGAGCAGGATCAGGCCGGCAATGTAACTGTCAAGCTGATCCGTAGGCAGCCACGGCGCGAACACGTGACGGATGAAGATCCAGCCCAGCAATGCCATCGAGAATGGCTTCACGAACCAGTTCACGAAGAGCGTCACGCCGATCCCGCGCCACTGGCTTTTGACCTGCGTCATGGCGGCGAAATCGATCTTGACCAGCATTGGGATGATCATCACCCAGATGAGTACACCGACCGGCACGTTGACGTGCGCCACCTCCATGCGACCGGCCGCCTGGAAGAGTTGCGGAAGAAGTTGTCCGAGCAGAATGCCGCTAACAATGCAGAGCGCGACCCAGATCGTCAGGTAACGCTCGAAAAATCCGATCGCCGCGCGCGCTGCGCGGACCGAGGTATCAGTGCTGCTCATTTCGGTCCTGCGAGAGTGTCCACGGACTTAGCCGGTGTGCAGCAGGCGGCAAGGTCGCTTGCCGAGCATGCGGCGCCGGCGCAGCAGTTCTCGGTGAGGAAACCGATCAAACCCGTCATGGCATCGAAGTGGGCGGTGTAGATGACAAAACGTCCCTCCTGTCGCGGCGTCACAAGGTCCGCGTGCGACAGGTCCTTCAGGTGAAAAGAAAGACTGGACGGGGATAGCCCTAACTGCTGCGCAATTTCGCCCGCGGCCATGCCTTCAGGCCCGGCGACGACCAGCAATCGAAAGATTGCGAGCCGCGATTCATGGGCTAAAGCGCTCAACGCGCACACAGCGAGGTTCGAGTTCATGCCCGAAATATAGGCCACGTATTTTGATATTTCAAGGATTATCGAAATGAAGAAGATATTGATGAGGTGCCAAAAATTAGATGTCGAAAGGCTTCCGCGACGGATGACATAAAGACTTTCGGTGCACCCAGGGAATCTGTTTTTTGGCCGCGTGCGAGTGTCGCCGTTCAGGCTTTAGCGGCCAGCAAGCAGCAACCCGAAAGGCGACTTAGCTATTCAGCGCTTTGTGCACTACGATTGCCTCTGCACGTCGGGTACGTTAATTACGCCAGTACCTGAGAGTAGGTGACATACCACACAGGAGACATCGGATACATCAGCGACGGCTATATCAACTCGCGCGTCGCAAAAGTGGATCGCGACGGCAACTGGATCAAGTCCTGGGGCGACCGCGGTACTGGCCCGGGGCAGTTTCATACGCCCCATAGCATCGCGCTCGACAGGAACGACAACGTCTATGTCGCAGACCGCAGCAACCGGCGCATTCAGGTGTTCGACACCGAAGGCAATTTCCAGCGGCAATTCACGATCGACGTTCCGGTGCCGCCTGATGCACGTCCGGCGATCGGCAACATGCCGGACGAAGCGGCAATCGCGGCCGGCACGTTTGCGCCAGGCTCGCCGTGGGCCATCTGCATCTAGCCCGGACCGAATCAGGTGCTCTATAGCGCCGACGCATTTCCAGGCCGTATCTACAAGATGACGCTCGACGGCAAGGTGCTCGGCGTGCTCGGAAAAGCAGGCAAGCAGCCGAAGCAATTCGGCTGGATTCATCAGATGGCGTGCCCATCGGAGAACGTACTGTTCGTCGCCGAACTGCTGAACTGGCGCGTGCAGAAGCTGGTTCTGCACGCTTGATTCGTGCTTGCATCGAGCTTGTCCGTCGCCGGCTCGGAGTTGGCGCTTGCTGGCATCCCCGCATTGCAGGTGCAAACGACCGCACCAGTGGAGCAGGTGCTATTGAGCCAACCGACGCACGTGAGAGAATGCAATCCCCGGCTCCGGTAGTGATGAGCCCGGGTATTTCGCGTGACCACCTTGCTGCAGAGAACATCAATGAAGAAAGGAAAGGCAAAACTTACCCGCCATGATGCCGAGCGGCTTTTCGAGGGCCTGCCTGCCGGAAACGCGAAAGCATCGAGCCGGCCCGAAAACCCGTTCGGAGACGCGGTGTTTGACGTGACCGCGCGCACGGACGACAAAGCCAAGCTCTGGAAAGACAGTCTCATCACGCTTCCTGTCGGGATCGAGTTGCCCGATGGCTACGAGTCGGTGCCTCGCCTCCGCGAGGAGATGGCGCGGGCGTGGCGCGTGAAGTGGGTGAGGGAGACCGCTAGCGGGGTTGTCGCTGAGTTTCCTGAAGGATGGACAGCCGTCCGCCCGGAAAGCGGCCCCATCGAGTTACGAGATCCGTCCGGCGTGGTCCGCGCCGTTTATGGATGGGCCGAGGATGCTGAGATGCGGATTCTGCCCCGGTATCTGGTCGAGTCACAGGCGAACAGTTCGAGCGGACTGGGCAGTTTGCTTGTCCGTGATCGCGGGAATGGGCAAGTCCTTGAGAGATCGTCGATCTGGTCTGCGGAAACGGGGACCAACCACCCAGATTGGAGCCGGCTGTCGACGTGGCTCAACGTGCGCTACCCGCAACATCGAAATCCGCTGCGTTACTGGGAAGATTGCGAAGCGAACATCCAGAACTGAGCTACTTTTTGGCGAGCTGCGCTCACATAGAACTGTTGCACCAGCTTGACGTAGGCGAGAAGCGGTCCCGGTCGGAATTCGCTTCACCGCTCCGAGCGCTTTCGGCGTGCTCGGTCATTACGTCTCGATTCCCTGACGAAGCGGTAGATGAACGATGGATTCGTTTAGACCGGGACAGAATCGGTCGCGCCCGGAATCACGTCAATCGCATTGACCGGTTGGAAGCAGCAGGAGGACGTGGATAGAACGCTCGCCCGCGCAACGCTTACAGCACCACAAGCGAGTGCAAATCGTAACCGGCGGCCTTGAGTTGCTTTTCAATGCCAACCGCTTCGGCGCGAAGCGATGCGGCTGTTTCCGCATCGCGCCGGGACATTTCCGCTGCCGCCGCTCGCGCCTGCAGGTCTCTGCATTGTGCAGCCATCTGACTTACATCCATGATTTCCTCTGACCGGTTAAGCGCTTTTGGCGCTGTCGATCGCGACTGGGATAACCGCGATATAACTGGTCATCGGACGAAATCGGGCGGAATTTAGCCCCAAGGCAAACTATTTTGTATCGGCTGCACCGCGCGCCGGGCGATTGGTATCCAATAACAACCCATTCCGATGCTCAATCGCAGCAGAAGCATTTCACGCGATGCCGCGCAAGATAGGCGACGTCGTCCGCAGGTTCGGCGTGCTCGCGTTGCGTCAACAGCGTCGGCATACCGTTTTTGACGCGCGGCGCAGGAGCGCCGCAGCGAGGGCACATCGACGGCTCGTCGCGCAAGGCGACGCTTCGCATCTGTTCGAACGCGCCGCAACTCGCGAATTGGAAGTCGTAGATCGACACGATCGGGCTACCCGTGCGCGCCCAACTCGCCGCGCGCGACGAACTGGCCTGGCCGGTGCCACCAACCCATTCACCATCGTCGATCAGCAGTTCGTTACGCAGCAGCACTTTCTTCACGCGACCCGTTACCTGATGGCCTTCGAACAGCGTGACATCGCAATCGCTGTGCTGCGTCTCGGCGGTGATGGTGTGCGACTCGTCGGGATCGAACGGGACGATGTCCGCGTCGCTGCCGATACCGAGCGTGCCCTTCTTCGGGAACAAGCCGCGCGATCGCGTCAACCAGTGGGAAGCGGCGCACACGCTCAACTTCAGCTACCTGGAAACGCTGCACTACGTGATCGTTCCGCCGACCTTCGGCTTCTTCGTGATGTTCATCAAAGACACTGCGCTCGCGTCGCAGATCGGCGTGATGGAACTGACGTCCGCCGGGAAAGTGCTCAGTAACGAGGGCTTTTCCGCATGGCTCGTGTACGGGGCGGTCCTGTTGCTGTATTTTTCGATGTCGTATCCGCTGTCGCGCTTCGGTAAGCGCATGGAGAAGAAACTTGCCGCAACTCGAAATCGTTGACCTGAAGGCGTCGTATGGGCCGCATACCTTGCTGGAGCGCATCAATCTCACGGTGGAGAAGGGCGAGATCGTGAGTCTCATCGGTCCGTCGGGTTCGGGCAAGAGCACAGTGAAGTCACCGCCGCGCTCGATCCGGAACTCGTGAACGAAGTGCTCGATACGATTCGCGAACTGGCGTCCGATGGCATTACGATGTTCATCGTGTCGCACGAGATGAGTTTCGTGCGGGAGGTGTCGTCGAAGGTCGTATTCATGGCGGGCGGCCACGTCGTCGAGACGGGCACGCCGCAGCAGGTTTCCGACGCGCCGCAGGAAGCGCGCACCCGCGAATTTGCCGGCAAGATCCTGCGACATTGAATGCTTCCGCACGCGGTCCCAGCGCGCTGAAATAGCGATTTCACATTTATAACAATTGCAGGCTTTCTGACATGACCCAGAACATTTCACCCACGACGCTCTTCGATGCAGTCGATCGGCGCTTCGATGCCGAAGTCGAGTTTCTCGCGGCCCTCGTGCGGAAACCGTCGGACAATCCGCCCGGCGATTGCAGCGATCACGCGGAAATGACGGCGCGCGCGCTCGAAGCGCTCGGCTTTACGGTCGAGCGGCATGTCGTACCCGCGCACGACGTGGCCGCCGCAGGCATGATCAGCGCGACCAATCTGGTGATCCGGCATCGCTTCGGCGATGGACCGGTCATCGCGCTCAACGCGCATGGCGATGTCGTGCCGCCGGGCGACGGCTGGTCGGCGGATCCGTATGGCGCGGAAATCCGCGATGGCTGGATGTTCGGACGCGGCGCGGCGGTGTCGAAATCCGATTTCGCGACCTATGCGTTTGCGCTGAAAGCGCTGATCGACAGCCAGGCGCCGCTCGCCGGCACGGTCGAATTGCACCTGACCTACGACGAGGAAAGCGGTGGTCTGATCGGACCGGCGTGGTTGCTCAAGCAAGGCATCGTGAAGCCGGATTACGCGATTTGCGCGGGCTTTTCGTATTCGATCACCACGGCTCACAACGGTGCGATTCATCTTGAAGTGACCGTGCGCGGTAAGTCCGCGCACGCGGCGCGGCCGGACACGGGTCACGATGCGCTCGAAGCGGCGACCGACGTGCTCAATGCGTTGTACGGCCATCGCGAGGCGCTGCGCCAGATTCGCTCGGCGACGCCCGGCATCGATCACCCGACGCTCGTCGTGGGGCTGATCGAAGGCGGGATCAATACGAATGTCGTGCCCGACAAGGTGGCGCTGCGGCTCGACCGTCGCGTGGTGCCGGAGGAAGATCCGCAGACTGTGTTGGCGCAACTGAAGGCGCTGATCGTGGCGTCGGTCAAGGACTTGCCGGGGATCAACGTCGATGTGCGCGAGGTGCTGGTGACGTCGCCGTTGCGCGCGATAGAAGGTGCGGAGCGTTTGTCGTCGGCGTTGCAGCGCGCGGCCAAGGTGACTTTGCAGCAGGACATTCCGACCGAAGGCGTGCCGCTCTATACCGATGCCCGGCTCTATTGCGAGGCGGGCGTGCCGACCGTGATCTACGGCGCCGGGCCGCGCACGCTGCTCGAGGCCAACGGACATCGCGCGGACGAACGCGTTGCGCTGGAGGATCTGCGCATCGCGACCAAGACCGTCGCGCTGGCGCTGAGCGATCTGCTCGGCTAGCTGTAGGTACCTTCGCTTAGCCGGTCCAGCACGTACCGGCGGAGGTTTTGCAGATGCGCGCGGACGGTGGCGCGAGACGCTTCGGCGTCGTCCGCCAGATACGCTTCGAGGATCGCGAGAGGTTCCGCGCTCCGCCCCACCAACATTGAAATTGTCCGCAACCGTTTTCGGGTTTGAAGCCGACAGATGGACGGACGGCTACTGACAGCTATCGAGCGTAAATGCCGTCGCCGATACAAGAAGTTTGTCATCGAACAGACAAAGGCCGCGCATTTCGCGCGGCCTTTTCGTCATTGAACGCGATGCGGCGCCAGATCAACGCCCGTCGTTGTCCCTGTCCCACGAGCGCAAGATCGGCAGGTCGATTGCATTGGCCATCGCAACATACCCTGCGTCGTTCGGATGGAGATGATCGCCGCTATCGTACTGGGTCTGCAGCGACGTCGGATGCGCGGGATCGCGAACCACGGCATCGAAATCGACGATGGCATCGAATTCGCGGCTACTGCGAATCCAGTTATTGACCGCCTGCCGCACGGATTCCTTTTGAGCCGTGTAGTACCCTTCGTTCGGTGTGCCCTGCAGCGCATTGCGGAACGGCGTGAGGGTGCCGCCCATGATACGAATACCGCGCAGATGCGTTCGCGCAATGATCTGCTTGTAGCCATCGATGATGTCCTCCGCGGTGGCCGCCGGCGCCGATGGATCGAGCGCCGTGCCCGGCCAGCCGATATCGTTGATGCCTTCCAGCATGATCACCCACTTCACCCCTTGCTGGCTCAGCACGTCGCGGTCATAGCGTGCGAGCGCGCTGACGCCCGCACCATCGCTCAGCACGCGATTTCCGCTGATTGCTTCGTTGAGTATGGCCGTGCCGTGGCGCGACCGCCCGGTGTTGAGCCGCTGTGAGAGATTGTCCGGCCAGCGGTGATTGGCATCGACGGTCGATGCGTAGCCGTCCGTGATGGAATCGCCGAACGCGACGATGGCGTCCGTATGCCCCCGCGTATCCACGAGCACGCCCGACAGATAGAAGCGGTTCGTGTAAGCCTTGGGCGAGGGCTGGTCGGGCGCGGCGGTGTTGTCGCCGCTCGATACGTAGGCGTTCTGCACCGCAAGCTGGTGTACGGTTTCGAGCTTGGTCGCCTGTGGGAGGAATAGGCTGATTGCGAGATTGGCGAACGGCCCCACGGTGATATCCAGAGGGTCACTGAGTATTGGCGCCCCCGCGTATAGCGTGACCGAAGTCTTGCCCCCGAAGGTCAGCGTCCTGTCTGTGTTCGGATAAATTTTCGTCCCACCGGCCGATACCGCGATGTGCACGGGACCCACTGTCACCGGTGACTGACCGAATTCATTCGTGAGCCGCACGCGCACCTGGTTTCCGCCGACGCTTGTATGCACGATCTGCCGGATGGTCGTCGCGGCGCTGAAGCTCTGTGGCGTCGTGATGTTGTTGTTGCGGTCGGCGCTTGCGGTCCATGTCGACAGCCAGCCGCCGCTGGGATCGCGATCTCCTCGGTCGTACGCGAACGAAGTGGACGCAGCCAGCATCGTCACTATCGCGAATAGCGGCGCGACGGCGCAAGCAAGCAGCTTCGGAAGTGAACGGTCTCGCATTCTTGCTCTCCAGACTCGTCGTTGGTCGCGCCGGGAATCGGTCGGACACCGAATGAAAATATGGTGGATGCGGTTATATACGCAAAGATCGTATACCCTATGATTACTCAACAAACATGGGGCGGTAAGTCTGTCCGCGCAGACCTATCCGATCCATTCGTGCGAGCAAATCCACGCCCACGCGCCGGAGAAACCGCGCACTGAATTTCGCTTTCGTCTAACATTCGCGGGAGTGGTGCGCATGGGTTCGCGCTGTTCGGGGGCAACGTCGAACTAGGGCCTTCAACAGTCGCTTGCCACTTAACGTACCTCGGCCATGATGCATCAATTGGTCAGTTGCTGTTGGCGGGCTGTCAAGAGGCTAATTGGCTTACCTAAACGCGTTGATTCGGAGGGGCGGATACCGACTTCCAAGGCTAACGAGTGATTCCTGAGCCGAGGGCGCACTCGTCGCGACCGATCCAAGAAAGGGTTAGTGTTCGATCACCCGCAGGTCTCCGCCTGAGCATGTTGCCTTAGCGCTTGGGTGAACGAGAGCGGCGAAAAACGGTCGCTCCGTCACGAAAAGCGAATGTGGGTATGACCGCACGATGCTGCTAGCCGCCCTTAAAGCTCGACCGTGCGACGCTCGGGAGTGATCGGCATGAGTCGATCGACATTGGGCGATACCCAGTTACGAAGTGTCATTCATCCGAGGCCGAACTAGGACATTCCGACGGCCTCTCCGTTCAGCAAGCGGCCGTTCAAAGTTATGACCCACCTTCTCATGCCGGTTCTGCGTTCGATTCGCTCGCATAAACCTTCCAGGCAATCGGCTCTCTCACGGGGCAGCGGCTTTTAAATATCGAACACGTAGAGTTTGGTTACCGGTCGAGAAAAGGCCAGCAAGACATCGGGCAGGAAATCGATGTCTGTCGCTGTTACGGCGAGGTGAATAACGTCCGCAATTGCAGCGATTGGCTGGGAAACGCCGCATCTTCGTGGCGCTCGTCCCAATCCGATGACTACGGCAAGCGGCTGGTTCCGCGAGCGTGGCTACGTGCGTGGTGCGCGCCTGAAGCGAACTATTTTTGCGCTGGGCCCATCGCAGCAATCCTTCTCGACGCCTCGGTGCCCGGGCCGTGACGTTTAATCCCGTACAGGCACATCACGCTGCCGCATAGCAGGAGCGTCGTGGCGGTCATGATGGAAAGATGCATACCCTGCATAAATGCATCAGGACGGGTATCGCGTACAAAAAACCCGAATACCGCCACCCCGAGCATGCCGCCGACCTGTCTCGCAGAGTTGAGAATTCCCGACGCGATGCCAGAGCGGGAGGCATCTACGGATGACAGTGTGACGTTTGTCATGGTTGGCACCATGACGGCAATGCCGCTTGCGGCAATCAGCATTGGCACGACCAGCATCCAGTACGAGCCGTTTATGCTGACCGGCAGGAGAAGCAGATAACCCGACGCGGCAATCACCATGCCGGCAATCATGAGTTTCTTCGCGCCTATCCGGTTGAGCAGACGGCCTGCCAGGATGTTCACGCCCATTAGAACAACGGTCATGGGCAAAAACGCGAGGCCGGTCCGTTGAGCTGATAGGTTCTGTTCTATTTGAAAGTAGAGACTGAAGACAAAAATCAAACCGTAGTAAGCAAAGTTCACGATCACGCCAGCGACTGACGCCACAGAGAACGTAGCCGTTCGAAACAGCGACAAGGGAAGCATCGGCTCCGTGCTTCGTGATTCTATCCAGAGAAAAACCAGGGTGGCAACGACCGCAAGCAGCAGCGCACCATAGACCAAAGGGTGACGCCATCCGAGCCGGGCGGCTTCTGCAAGGCACGCGGTCAATGCTACCAACGCGACAATAGCGGCCAGTTGGCCCGGAAGGTCGATGCTGCGACTATGCCTGGATACGGCGACTGCAGCGTGGCGGAGAGTCAGGGCCACGCCCGCGACGCCGATCGGCAAGTTAATCAGGAAAATGCTGCGCCAACCCACGTGTGTTACCAGGAGGCCGCCCACAACCGGTCCAGCGGCAAGCGCAATTCCTCCTGCCGCGCCCCACCAGCCCACCGCGCGGCTTCTTTGCTGCGTATCCGGAAACGCCTGCCGCAACATGGCGAGTGAATTGGGCACCAGCAGCGCCGCGCCAATGCCTTGCACGACGCGAGCGGCGAGAAGAAAGGGTAATGAGTCGGCAATTCCGCACCCAATCGATGCCAGCGTAAAGACTACAAATCCAATAGTAAAGATTCGCTTTGCGCCGAAGCGGTCGCCTGCAGCGCCCGTCGTGAGGAGCAACGACGCGAACGCGAGCGTGTACGCATTGACAACCCATTGCAGGCCGGTCATGTCGGTGGCGAAGCGGACTCGCAAGGCATCGAGCGCAACGTTGACAACGCTGACATCGAGCAAAACGACGACGAAGCCTAGTCCTGCGGCGGCGAGAGTTCCGCGTTGATCGCGGCTCATGAGCATGTTCATGTGGAATAAACCGTATCGGCTGAGTAGCTCCGATGTTAGGGATATTGGCTTTGTGCGAATATTCCGCATAAGCGCACACCATCCTTGAGGAAATGCACAGATGTTGGATTGGGAAAACGTTCGCCATTTTCTGGCCGTCGCACGCATCGGCACGTTGTCCGGCGCCGCCCGCAGTCTGAAAGTCGATCACGCGACGGTGAGCCGACGCTTAAGCGCGCTGGAGGACGAAATCAAGACGCAGTTGATCGAACGTCTTCCCAGGGCTTGCAAGCTCACGCCGATTGGCCTGCGTGTGTTCGAACTAGCGCAGGGAATGGAAGAAGACGCGTACGCGATTGAACGTTTTCTGGATGCCAGCCGGTCTTCGCTGAGCGGTAAGGTCTCGCTGAGCGCGCCGCCGGTGCTAGTGGCCAATTTTCTGGCGAAGCATCTCGCGGACTTCAGGCGCGAACATCCCGGCGTGCAGCTGTCCGTTTCGGCCGAAGCGCGGCAGATTTCCCTCAGTCGAAGGGAGGCGGATGTCGCTCTCAGACTCGTTCGGCCTGAGGAAGGGACCAGCGTCGCGCGCAAGCTAGGGCGTATGTCGTTCGACCTATACGCCAGCCGCGACTATCCGCACCTGCACAATCCCTCCGCTTGGGAGTTCATCGCGTACGATGCCGGGTTCGCGGACATGCCACAGCAAAAGTGGTTGCTGAGCGTTGCAAGGGGTAGACCGATCGCTTGCGAAATCAACGATATCAACGGTCATCTGGCAGCGACTCGGGCAGGTGCTGGCGTGGCTGGCCTGCCAGACTTTCTGGCAGATATCGATGCGAAGCTGCAACGGGTCGCATACGACGGCGAGCCGTTTTCGCGAGATATTTGGCTGGCCGTCCATCGGGACCTCCGCCGGTCGCCACACGTACGGGCGGTCATGGATTTCTTGCTGAGGATCGTGAGAGAGAATCCCGCTTTCACGATAAGTGGTTAGGAAGCAAAGGCACGCGTCCCCGCTTGCGCTCGATGAAACAGGCAGCCGGCCATGGCAAATAGTTTCGGCCGAAGCGATCTGGTGCATGCCGCTGAAAGGCTGATCTCGCGCGAAAAGTGGCTCGTCAGCGTCATTGGCCGAGGATCCGGACGATGCTGCAGATGTCGTCCGACGTTCGAGGATCGTTGACCGCCAGGTCCCTTCGATAGGACTTGACGACGCGCTTGAAATGGCGGAGCAAACCGAAGTTGCGCGCCTGGCCGGCGAGCGGTCACTTGCCTTAGCAACAGGCGACAGTCCATTGCGTGATCGAATGGCGGAATGTCCGACCGAAGCAGCCGTTAACAGCATCAGATCTGCAAAGAGAACCGCTCTCTAGTGTAAAAATCGACGTAATTTTCCTCACGTCGCGCCCATACGTTTTCCGACGGTAGAAAGCACGCGTCTCTATAGCGACGAACGCTCGCCGAGGTTTTCAATCAACGTTGCAACGAACGTTTCGGTGACCGGAGGCAATGTCCGTCCGCGCAACTTGATCAAACCGATTGGGCGGAGAAACGCATGATCGTCGACAGAGCGCACAAGCAGTTCCGGCTCCGCGCGTACCTCCCGTGCCGATGCGGGCAAGATCGTCACGCCGAGTCCTGCACGCACCATCGCGACCGCCGTCATCATGTAGGTCGGTTCGCATGCAATCTCTGGCGTGCAACCGGCGTTGGCGAACGCATTATCGACAACCGCCCGCACGCTCGTGCCCGGAGCCGTCAAGACGAGCGGCACGTTTCCGAGGTCAGCGAGCGTGATGCGCTTGCGTTCCGCAAGCGCATGCCATTCCGGTAAAACAGCGACAAGACGATCAACACCGGCGTACAAAATCTCGAACGCCGTGTCGGTGATTTCACCACCCGTAAGGCCGATGTCCACTTCCCCGTTACGCACCAGTGTGTTCACCATGCTCGCGACGACGTCGCGCACATAAAACCCGGCGCGCGGCACGACGCTCCGTACCTGTTGTACGAGCTCCGGTAGCACGCTGGCGGCGAAAGTCGGCAGACATGCGATCCGCACCACGCCGCTCGACCCGTCGCCGAGCGCACGCGCGTCGATCAGCACATGCTCCATGTCATGCAGTGACTTCTGCAGCAATGGCAGCAGTTCGCGGCCGGCGGGCGTCAGCGCAACGTTACGGCTGTTGCGATCGAAAAGCCGTACGACGACCGTCTCTTCTAATCGGCGGATCTGCACGGTCAGCGCCGGTTGCGACAGGTGCAGCCGGGCAGCGGCTCGCGTGAAGCTGCCTGTCTGCGCAACGGCGATGAAAGCGCGAATATCCCGGAGATTCAGATCCATGACGTTTCGTAATTGCTGCGATCAAATCATTTCAATTGTTTTATTACAGCATCGAACTTACGCTGGGCCTCACTAAAACACAACATTGGAGACCAGGACATGCTGCCACTACTGGGGCTGGCGACCATCGCCGTGTTGCTAGGCGCGATCCTGTCGAAACGGATGTCGCCGCTCGTGGCGCTCATCATTGTGCCGATTGCGGCGTCGCTGATCGGTGGATTCGGATTTCAGACGAGCAAGTTCGTGATCGACGGGCTCAAAAGCCTGGCGCCGGTTGTCGGGATGTTTGTGTTCGCGATTCTCTACTTCGGCACGATCACGGATGCGGGCACGCTCGACCCCATCATCGACCGTATCCTCCGTGCGGTCGGCGTACGGCCCACGCGGATCGTATTGGGCACGACACTGCTCGCCTTGCTGATTCATCTCGACGGCTCCGGCGCCGTCTGCTTTCTGGTCACTATTCCGGCCATGCTTCCGCTCTACGACCGGCTGAAGATGGACCGGCGGGTCCTCGCAGCGGCCGTTTCGATGGCCGCCGGCATCAACTTTCTTCCGTGGACGGGGCCAATGATCCGCGCGTCGGCGTCGCTGCATCTGCCGATTTCGGCGCTGTTCAATCCGCTTATCCCGGTGCAGATCATTGGCTTTGTGTTCGTGTTCGGCGTGGCGTTCTGGCTCGGACGGCGTGAGGAAAAGCGGCTCGGTTTGACTGCCGCGCGTGGGTCAGTACCCATGCCCAAACGCGAGTTGACGCCCGAGGAGCAAGCATTGCGACGCCCGCAAAATTTTTGGTTCAATATCTTGCTGACGCTAGTAGTGCTCGGCACGATGGTCGTAATGGGCGAGAAAATTCCGCCAGCCATCATGTTCATGGTCGGGCTGAGCGTCGCTTTGATGGTGAACTACCCGAGCGTCGACATGCAGCGCAAGCGAATCGACGCTCACGCACGCGCTGCGTTGATGATGGCCGGTATCCTGCTCGCGGCCGGCGTGTTCACTGGCGTGATGCAAGGCAGTGGGATGCTGAAAGCGATGGCGGAGGTGGCGGTCGGCTTCGTGCCGCCTGCGATGGCGAGCCACATCCCTTTCGCGCTCGGGCTGGTGTCTATGCCGCTCAGCATGGTGTTCGATCCTGACTCGTTCTATTTCGGCGTGCTGCCGGTGATCGCCGAAGTGGCGGGCCGGCTAGGTGTGCCAGCGGTGCAGGTCGGGCAGGCCGCACTGCTCGGGCAGATGACCACCGGCTTTCCGGTCAGCCCACTCACGCCGGCGACTTTCCTCGTGGTCGGCCTGTGCGGCATCGATCTGGCCGATCACCAGAAATTCACGTTCCCCTTGCTATTCGGCGCTTCGATCGTCATGACGATCGCGTGCGTTGCACTTGGCATTTTCTCTCTTTGAGCTTTACTGAACGGGTGCGATCAACATGACTGCCACGCAAGATTGCCGCCGGGTTCGGATCGGCGCGGGCGCCGGTTATTCCGGCGACCGTATCGAACCGGCTGTTCAACTCGCTGAAGAGGGCGCGCTCGATTATCTCGTCTTCGAATGTCTTGCTGAACGAACGATTGCTATCGCGCAGCAGGCGCGGCGCAAGGATCCGAAACTGGGCTACGACCCGTTGCTTGAAGCGCGGATGAACGCAGTACTGCCGGCGGCGATGCGTAACGGTGTGCGGATCGTCTCGAACATGGGCGCGGCCAATCCGCTCGCAGCTGCGCAAAAGACCGCGCAGATTGCACGGGAGCTCGGCCTGGGGGACGTAAAGATCGCGGCCGTCACGGGCGATGACGTTCTCGACGTCGTGCTGCAGGGCGACTTCCGCTTCGAAGAATCGGGCGACAGCGTGGCATCGTACAAGGACCGCATCGTGTCGGCGAACGCTTATCTGGGGGCGTCTGCCATTGCCGATGCGCTCGCGATGGGTGCGCAGATCGTGTTGACCGGTCGCGTCGCCGATCCATCGCTCTTCACTGCGCCGTTGATCCATGCTTTCGGCTGGAGCATGGACGACTGGAATACGCTAGGACAGGCGACCGTCGTCGGGCATCTGCTGGAATGCGCGGGGCAAGTCACGGGCGGTTACTTCGCCGATCCGGGTTTCAAGGACGTTCCGAATCTCGCGCGTCTGGGCTTTCCGATTGGAGAGGTCGCCGCCGACGGTTCCGTTGTCATCACCAAGGTGCCGCAAGCAGGCGGGCGCGTGACTGAAGGGACATGCAAGGAACAGTTGCTGTACGAGATCCACGATCCGCAGCGTTATCTGCAACCAGATGTCGTCGCAGACTTCTCGCAGGTATGCGTGACAGAAGACTCGCCCGATCGGGTGCGCGTCACAGGTGGATGCGGTACGCCCCGCACCGCCACACTCAAGGTATCGGTTGCCTACGTCGACGGATTCATCGGCGAAGGGCAGATTTCGTACGGCGGCCCGGGCGCGGTCGCGCGGGCTCGGCTCGCACTCGATATCGTTCGTGAACGACTGGCGTTGACCGGCGTGCAGACGAGCGAATTGCGCTTCGACCTGATCGGCGTGAACGCGTTGCACGGCGAAACAGCGGGGGCGCGCGGTGCAGAGCCATACGAAGTGCGCGCCCGCGTCACGGGGCGCACGGCGTCGGCGGCGCAGGCCGTGCTGATCGGCAACGAGGTCGAGACTCTTTACACGAACGGGCCGGCGGGCGGCGGCGGGGTTACGAAGTCGACGCGCGAGGTACTCGCGGTGCAGTCGATGCTGTTGCCGCGCGAGCACGCGAATCCGGCATTCTCATTTGTAGGCGCCTGACATGAAACTTCGTGAAATTGCACATTCGCGCACCGGCGATAAAGGCAATACGTTGAACATATCCGTTATCTGCCATGACGCACGGCACTACGATCATCTGCGTATCGTGTTGACTGCCGAGCGCGTCAAATCGTTTTTGGGAGATGTCGTGCTCGGGGATGTGGTCCGCTATGAGTTGCCACGTCTCGCCGCGTTCAATTTCGTGCTCGGCAACGCACTCGGTGGCGGAGTAACACGCTCACTGGCGCTCGACGCGCATGGCAAATCCTTGAGTTCCGCGTTGATGGATTTGGAGATTGCGGAGCTGACGTCGGTTGATCACGCGCCCCAACCGTAGGCTTCGTTGAAACGACCGTGCGGTTTTGCCTGGACAGCGGACGTTCATCCGCTGAGGCAGGGTGGCGGCAACGAGTCGAGCACGGAAGTTCGGGTCGGGGTCGCATCCGTTAGGCGCGCCTGTATCGACGCCTTGGGCATGCGCCATCATCGGTCAGTCGATGTTACGAGTGACATCGTGGACATTTGCGCGAGGTCGCGAATGCGCTTCCGCCATCGGCCAACCCTTCCTCGGAAGTTGCCACGCCACTACAACCGCTCGTCGCTCGTCGCTCGTCGATGGGCCAAAGCGCCGGGGGTGAGAATCGGCCTTATTACGACCAGCCACCCGTCACCATGACATCCTCCGACGTGATCATGCGGCTGTCGTCGGCCGCGAGGAAGAGCGCCATGCGCGCGAGATCGCCGGGCTCCATTTCCTCGTCGATGCACTGGCCGCGTCGTATCTCTTCGCGGCCTTCTTCGGTGAGCCACAGGTTGCGCTGCTTCTCAGTCAGCACCCAGCCCGGCACGAGCGTGTTCACGCGGACCCCGTACGCGCCGAGGTCCTTGGCGAACCCGCGCGTCAGGCCCTGTACTGCCGCCTTGCTCATTGCGTAAACCGGGAACTGGCTGCTCTTGAGCATCCAGCAATGCGAGCCCAGATTAATGATCGAGCCGGCGCGTGCGGCCTTCATATCGTCGACCACGGCCTGCGCTGCGAACAAGTGATGCCGAATGTTCACGGCAACTCCTGCATCGAACGACTCGGGCGTAACGTCGGCGAGCGCGTGGCGGCGATCGTTCGCCGCGTTGTTCACGAGCACCTCGATCGGTCCGAATGCTGCCCGCACTTCGGCGATGGCCGCATGCAACGCGGGAATGTCGGTGACGTCGCAGGCGACGAAGATCGGTTTATGGCGCGCGTTATCGAGCGATTCGGCAAGAGCTGTTCCCGCGTTCTTGTCGATGTCGAGAAAGCCCACACGTGCGCCTTGCGCGGCGAAGTGCTCGACGAACGAAGCGCCAATGCCACTCGCGCCGCCCGTAATGAGCACGACCCGGTCTACGAGGCTGGGATAGCTCGCGTAGCGTGCTTGTCCCGAAGATTTTTCGTTGGAAGTTGCCATTCCTATCCCGTGTTGATTAGTCGCTGCGACGGCGAGACCGACTATGCGCCATGGAGTTTCTCTTGTGAGCTAAACCGGTCTGGCTTCGTGACGCCCTCCCAGCTGACGCCCAATGGCGCATTGTCTACGAGAAGGTGGCGATCCGCAAAGACGTGCTCGCCGTCATGCGTTTCCTATACAACGCATTGTCCTTCCGAAAGTAGCGCTCCATGCAACTAACGATCTTGCTTCTGGCTTCCTCAATTCTGTGAAGCGAGTTGGAGGAGCCGCATCAAAAATAGTCAGCAGGGGCTTCTTCGTTCGATTAGAGCGGGCAGTCCCCATCGCCTCACGGCTCAGCTTGCCTTAGACGCATCACGAAACTAGCGCACGCGTTCGACTTCATCGCTATGCAAATAGACAAAGTGGTCGAAATCGACGCATGGCGCAAGTTGTCGCGCACGGATGTAAGCTGCGCGTCGCGCTTCAACGCGTGGGTTGCGTGCGTGTGCCGCATCCAATGCGGCCCGGCCAGACGAAGTTTAGCGGCGAACGCAGGGTTGCCGGACTCAATGAGATCGACGGTGGTCTTGAAAAAAGCGTTTCAAGATCGCCCAAAGTCGCACAGTGCCGAGGGCCTAGGCGTCATCCGCGCTCAGGCTGGACACGAGCGGTATCGCCGGCTGCCAGCGTCAGGCGAAATAGGCTGTTCTCGTTCGATCAAATACCGGTCGAGCGCGGATCGCGCAAGCGGAGGCAGGCACCACCTTGCCCGCCTGTTTTCTCTTGCCGACCAGGTGTACCCAGCGATCGCCTTGCGCATCCGTGTGGACGTCACTTAGCGTAACGCCGACCGACTCGCTCGCCCGCAGACCCGTCGCATACCCAAAATCCTGCAAGAACCGCGACCGCTGATCGGCCTCGACCGTCCGCCGCGCTGTTCATCACGTCGATCCGTCCTGGTGCGCGCATGACCGAGCACGGCGGTCGTCTGGTCGCGGTTCGTCCCGACATGACCGGTTTGCTGGAACCGAATACGCCGCCGAACTCAGCCGATTAGCACGGTTGAAAGGCGCCGGATTGTCAGGCCCCAGCGCCCTTATTTCGCCGATAAATTCATCGCTCGTCGTACAACATGATCGCAAAAAAGCTACGTTTGTTCATTCTGCTGGCAAACGGTCATGATCGTGCCGGCGGACGTTCAGTTCGGCATCGCGACTTGGCTGGTGGCTGGACAGAGAACGCCTGCTTTATATAAGCGATCGTGAAAAGCGGGGTCGATACGGGTAAGTACCGGCTATACAACGATAAGTCTGTTGCATAAAGTTTCGTACGTCATCGTACAACGTACGAGTTTGAAGGAAATGTTTTCTGCATAGTCAGTTCGCTCTGGCGGCTGGACGGGCAGAGCAGCGGGTTCGCGCGAACCGCATCGCGCGGGTATGCAGAGGCAGTCGAAGTAACGGAAGTCGTTTTTCTGACTGGCGTGCTGAGCATCTGTGCCGGGGATTAAAACAGGCCAGCACGGTCAAGTGCGGGTGATCTGCGAGGACCGCCAAGCTTGAAGCCGGAGACGCAGGAAAACCGTGTCGCATCCGCAATCGATTGGATGATCTAATTTCAAGGAATGTCACGATGAAAAAGAAGTTTGCCTCCTCCCGCGTTTCTCTGATTGTTGCAGCTTCCGTGCTGGCATTCAGCACCGTGTCCGCGAACGCGCGCACCTTCCGTTCGACGGACGTGCACGGCGACACCTTCCCGACCAATATGGCCGTGAAGCACATGGGTGAAGAGATCAGCAAGGCAACGGGTGGCAAGGATACGATAAAGGTATTCGGTAACAGCGCGCTGGGTTCCGAAAACGACACGATCGACCAGGTCCGCATCGGCGCGCTCGACATGGCGCGTGCCAACGGCGCTGCGTTCAACGAAATCGTGCCGGAATCGATGATTCCGTCGTTGCCGTTCCTGTTCCGCGACGTCGATCATTTCCGCAAGGTGATGTACGGCCCGGAAGGCCAGAAGATTCTTGACGCCTTCACGGCGAAGGGCATGATTGCGCTGACGTTCTACGAGAGCGGCGCGCGCTCCATGTACGCGAAGAAGGCAATCCACACGCCGGCAGACATGAAGGGCCTCAAGGTTCGTGTGCAGCCGTCCGAACTGATGGTCGACGAAATCAAGGCAATGGGTGGCACGCCGACGCCGATGCCGTTCGCCGAAGTCTATACGGGTCTGAAGACGGGTCTGGTGGATGGTGCTGAAAACAATCTGCCGTCGTACGACGAAACCAAGCACTACGAAGTCGCGCCGGTTTATTCTGAAACGCAACACTCGATGACGCCGGAAGTCCTGGTGTTCTCGAAGAAGGTCTGGGACACGCTGACGCCGCAAGAGCAATCCATCATCAAGAAGGCGGCAGCCAACTCGGTGCCTTATTACCAGCAGTTGTGGACCGCGCGTGAAGACGAAGCGGCCAAGCTGGTCACCAAGGGCGGTGCGACGATCGTCCCCGCTTCGAAGGTCGATCGTGCGGCGTTCGTCAAGGCCATGCAACCTGTTTGGGCGAAGTATGAAAAGACGCCGCAAATGAAGCAGATCGTCGACGAAATTCAGGCAGTCAAATAGCCGTAGCAATGCCGCACAGCCAGTGAAAACCGTGCAGATCCCATCTGCCGGTTTTTACTGGCTGCCCGGCTTCATGATCGGTGAGGTGCATGAGAATTCCTGACTAATAAGATATTAGTTTGTCGTGTGCAAGGATGGGTCAATGAGCTTCTTGAAGCGCCAGAATGATTTTATTTTCCGCGTGCTGGCGGTGCTGGCGTCGGTGAGCCTTGCCGTGCTGTGCCTGCTGGTCATCTTTAGCGTCGTGAAGCGCTATGTGTTCAACGATGCACCGGATTACGTCGAGCCTATCGCCCTGTTGCTAGTCATCCTCATCGCCATGTTCGGCGCCGCGCTCAAAGTGCGTGAGGGCGGCCACATCGGCCTCGATTCGCTCACCAAAAATTTGCCGCCGAAAGCCAAACGAGTTGCGGAGGCGTTCCAGCATCTCTGCCTGATCGCACTGGCTGTCGCCATGTTCTTCGGCTGTCTGCAGATGGCGGAAACCACGATGGGAGACAGAATTCCGATTCTGGGTCTGCCGGAGGCGCTGCGTTATTGCATTCCGATTGTCGCCAGTGTTTGCATTGCTCTGTTTTCTATCGAGCATCTGCTGACGCCTTTCGCACAGAAACATAAATAGAACAATCATGGAACTTGCCATCCTCTCTGTTAGTTTTCTGGTCTTTCTCGTTCTCGGGGTTCCAGTTTCGTTCGGTTTGGGACTCGCGTGCGTCCTGACGTATCTGTATGAAGGTCTGCCGGCGGCGACCGCCATGCAGTCAATGATTTCCGGGATCAACGGGTTTTCTTTCCTCGCGGTGCCGTTCTTCATTTTTTCCGGCGAACTGATGCTGCACGGTGGTGTCGCCGACCGCATCCTGCGTTTCGCTCAAGCGGCAGTCGGGCATTTCCGGGGCGGCCTCGGTATGGCCAACGTGGTGGCCTGCACGCTGTTCGGCGGCGTGTCAGGTTCACCGTCGGCTGATACGTCGGCAATGGGCGGCGTCGTCATTCCGCTGATGAAGCGTGAAGGCTATAGCGCCGCCTATGCGGTCAACGTGACGACGCACTCGTCGCTGGCCGGTGCGCTGATGCCGACGTCGACGAACATGATCATCTACGCGTTCGCGGCGCAGGGCATCACGGGCACGCTGAATGGTCACACGATGAGCGGCGTGTCGATCGGCGACCTTTTATTTTCTGGGCTGCTGCCGGTTCTGTGGGTGATGGGTTTCGTGCTTCTCGCAGCCTACTGGCAAGCGGTTCGCCATGGCTATCCGCGCCGTCCCGACGGCTCGACCGAACTGCCGCGTTTCCCCGGCTGGTTCGCGGTGGCGCGTACGTTCATCGGCGCGGTGCCCGGGCTAATGGTGATCGCAATCATTCTCGTCTGCGTGGCCAGGGGTATCGCAACGGCGACGGAGGCGGCGGCCATTGCGGTGGCGTATTCGCTGGTGCTGACCATCGTCGTGTATCGCACGTTGACGATGAAGAAGCTCTTCTTCGCGTTGTCGAAGGCGTCTAAGACCACCGGTGTGGTGCTGTTGCTGATCGGCGTCTCGAACATGTTGCGCTACCAGATGGCGTACCTGGAGATTCCCGACGCAATCGAGCGTTTGCTGGACGGCGCGACATCGATGCCATGGCTCATGCTGTTGTACATCAACTTGCTGCAGATTTTCCTCGGCACGTTCGTGGACATGGCGGCGCACATTCTGATCACCACGCCACTGTTCCTGCCGATGGCGATGCATGCGGGTGTCGGTCCTGTGCAATTCGGCATCATGATCCTGCTGAACTGCGCTTTGGGTCTGGTTCACCCGCCGATTGGTTCGGTGCAGTTTATCGGTTGTGCCATTGGCAATGTGTCGATCGGTGAAACAACCAAGATGGCATGGCCTTATTACCTGGCTATCTTCAGCGCGATCAACATCGTCACGTATTTTCCGGCATTCTCGACCTGGTTGCCGAGCATCATCAACGGCCACCCGGTGTTTTGAAGAAACGCACAATCTATATTCACCGGCGCACGCGGGTGCCGGATACGAAGAAAATGTTTTGACGGGGCCGTGGACATGAAAGGCGCCGATTGGTTCGGCTCCGGGGCTGGGCGCTCGGGGCGCGCAGGTGCAAAGCGCTCACGCGTCCGGGTCGGACCACAAGCGCCCTCCGGTTGCCCAATTTTCGCGTTTGACGTCGGTGAGGATGATGTCCACTGAGTTCGGCTCGACGCCGAGCGAGTCGCAGGTCGCCTTGGTGATGGCTTCGACGAACTGGCGTTTCTGTTCCAGCGAGCGGCCTTCGAAGAGTTCAATATGAAACGTGGGCATCGCGTGACTCCATGCTGAGTAAGTTGAAAAGCGATAATCGCGGCAGGTTACCGGTCAAGCTTCCGTAGCAGGCCGTCAACGCCTTTTTTTGACGATAACGTCATTGATCGAGTACGCCTTCAGCGAGTTGTTTTAGATTACCCCAGTGCGTCCTAGAGGCTCACGGACCAGAAGGCGTCCACGGGAATTTTCTTGACCACCAGTCGATACGCCGTCTCTCCGACGTTTCGATCAGGCATTCCGATTGTAACTGGCTCTGCATTGCTGACTCACGACGGTGTTCCAGCATTCCACGACACCCTTGCTTCAACAGTGCAAGACAGGCTTGACGCAGAAGCCATGCAGCTTGATCGCGTCGTCGGTAGCACCTACCGGAAGCCCGCGCAGAATCCTTCTGAGCAGAGCTGAAAAATGGTCCTTCAAATCGCACCCGAAAAGTCCCGGCGAATCGGACTTTGGTGCAGGGACACTCAGCCGTGGATCGACTACGCTTGACCGATCCCGCTCGCTTAAGTGGCCTCCTGAGAGCAGGGTCGCGACCGACCAGCCATTCGAAGGCAAGCAGCATGGGACGCAATGATTGCGCTCGGCGCTGCAGCCCGTTCAACCGGTGGGAGCAGTTGGCGGACACTTCAAACAATATCATTTGGCTTTTAGCCTACCGGCCCATGACCCAGCTCGTGAAAAAATGCGGTCTCAAGCGTTTCAGCATGGCTGCCATGCTAATCGCGCAGACTTTGTTGGCGGGAACTTACAGCCCGACCCTACTTGCCGCGACGCCACCCGAGAAAGCACAAACCGATCTCGTCTATGTCGGTACACAGGCGCGCCAGATCCACGCGTTTCGTTTCGATCCGTCCACAGGAAAGCCAACATTGATTGGCCCGGTGGTTGAAGGCCTCAAATCTACTTGGATTGCTGCGCATCCAACGCTGCCGGTCCTGTATTCCGTCGACGACGACAACAACCGAGAAGGCACCGTCACTGCCTTCTCGGTGGACCGGACCAGCGGCGCGCTTGCCAAATTGGGCGAAGTCGGTACGGGGGGGAATGGCACCACGAACCTTTATCTCGACCGCCCCTCGATGACGCTGCTTGCCGCCAATTACGGCAGCGGGTCAATATCGAGCATTGGCGTTGAGGATAACGGGAACGTCGCTTCGCTTGTATCGACCGTCAAGGAAACGGGATCCGGACCTAACCGCCGACAGGCGAGCGCGCATGCGCACAGCGCAGTCGTCGATCCGTCGGGACACTATGCGCTCGTTCCGGATCTTGGCGCGGACCGCGTTTTTATTTATGGCTTCAATCGATCGACACACGCGCTGTTACCAGGCGATTCGAGCGAGCCGCGGTGCTTCATTGCGCCGTCTGGCAGCGGACCTCGCCATGTTGTCTTCGGCCCGGATGGTCACTTCGTCTACCTTCTTACTGAACTCAGCGCGCAGGTCCTGGTACTTCGATGGGATGCAGCGCAAGGAACCTTGACGCTGGTTCAGTCGATCTCGATCACAAGCGAAGCGTTCTCGGGCGCGAAAAGCGGCGCCGCGATTGCGGTGAGCCAGGACGGACGGTTTATTTACGCCGAGAATCGCGGAGAAAATTCGCTCGTCGTCTATCGTGTAAATGCCAAAACGGGCGAGCTTTCGCTAGTCCAGCGCACGGCTTCGGGCGGTGAAAGACCGTGGGGATTCGCGATCCACCCGTCGGGAAAATGGCTGCTGGTGGCTAACCAGCGAAGCGGCAGCGTGAACGTCTTCAGTATCGATCCCGACTCTGGAACACTGTCGGACACCGGGCAGTCGCTCGACATTCCCACGCCCGTCAGTGTTTCCTTCATGCCGTGAGCGAGAGTCGGCTTATTGACCGGCCGCCTTTTTTTCTGCGTTTTGAATATTGGTGGGATAGTTAGAATCGTCGTTCGCGGGGTTGTAGCCGTTCTTTTCCAGCTTGCTCAATTCGGCGTTCTTTTTCTGACGGTTCGCTTTGCGGGCCGCCTTTTTTTGAGCCGAGGTCGGTGTGGATGCTTCCGCTTGCGTGCTCGTGGGTGACGCCTGTGCGGAGGGTCCGGTCGGCGGATTAGCTGTCGACTGGCTGATCGCCGGCGTTGCAACGATCAGGCAAACGGTGGCGGCAAATGTTGACGTAACGGCACGCAGGTTTAAGCAGGACATTTTTTTTCTCCAATTGCACTGTGGCCATTTTCACCCATGCAAACGTCGTACCCGAACGACTAGCAGCGGGACACCCGCGCACTCGTTCAGATAGTACAGCTTGTAAAAGCCGTCTACTGCGACGCAGCTTCAACGGATGTCTGGCGTCGCGCTGCGATGCGAAACTGGCCCGGCGTCTGATTCATTTCTCTTCGAAAGAAACGCGTAAAGTAAGACGCATCCGTAAAGCCAAGGCCAAATGCAATTTGCTCGACCGACATATTGCCGAAAATAAGATCACGCTTTGCTTCAGTGATGATGCGCATATGGATCATCTTCGTCGGGCTCTGATCGGAAGCCGAGGCGCAGGCGCTGCGCAGTTGCACTAACGATATCCCCATCATCGACGCGTATTCGTGCAGCGGCAGATTGTCCCTGAAATGCTCGTCAATCAGCTTTCTGAACTTTTCGACTTTGTGAATATCGTTGCGGGTGACGTCGTCGGTGACGGCTTGCTGCGAACACGTCTCGCGTACCAGCATTAAGAGCAGACTAGTCAGCCGTGCTTCGGCGCCGACCACATGTCCCAGGGCGTCGGACTCGATCTCCCACTTCAGACCTTTGATCAAATCGAAGCATTGAGGTCCCGCTTCTGTAGAGGCCGCCAGCGGTATTGCCCTGGGCGACGCCCAGAGCGCAATGAACTCATGAAGCTTGGCGTTGATCTGGGTCAGATACGAAATTTCGATCGTCACCACCCATCTTTCGACGTCGATCTCATAGTCGAGCCCATGCACGCACTCCGGCGGCAACAATAACGCGCACGGTCCTTCGAACGGGACGCTCTTGCCCTCGAGATTCATTCTGCCGCGCCCGGCCTGGACGAAAATCACCTGACCGTACGCCGGATGGGCGTGCGGCTCCGTCCGCCAGCGGCCCCGATCGGTAACATGTCCGACATGCACGAACCAGTTCTTTTGTTCGGGGCGGTCAACATAGAGCCGGACCTTCGGAACCGTGGTCGGCTTCGTCTGTAGCCTGGGTCTGAACGCCAATGCGGCAAGGGATTCTTGTTTCACGTTTTTTCCTCTCCGGCCAAACAGCCCATTCTTCGTTGGAGTGCAAACATATTCCAAAGTAGTTTTAGTCGTAACCATGGGTAAACCAGCAGGTTTGCATACGATCCATTACAAGCACCGGTTGTAAATCCGAGCAAACGCCGGAGACACGCGGGAAAGCGGCGGTCGCGCCTACCGAGACGGAATCGCCCGGGACGGCAGCGTCTAACCCTTTGGCAGCGACGCCATAAGTAAATCGAATGCGAAAAACGATAAGTCGGCAAGGCGTGCGCTGATACGACGCGTCCATCGCGATAGGACATGGCGCACGTGCGCGCAGTTCGACGAGGCGTGACGCCGTCACGCGCAAGGCCGCCAGTTCCCGCACGGCCGCCGAAAAAAGTGCCGTTGAATGTCACTTTTGTCTAGGGACCTGCAGGCCCCGCTCAAATATTCTGACTGTGCCGAGACAGTCCGTAAGCGTCGATGATTCATCCATCGATTGCCCGCGACGTCTTATCCACAGGAGAGGATGTTGACCAAGAAAGTTCCGCTCAAGATTGCGATCGCCGAGCACCCGCACACGTCTGCCATTCGAAGCGGCGCCATTCCCATCGAGGGCGTGGACGCCGAGTTCGTCACGGTCCAGCCGCAAATCGGCGCGTTCCGCCGGATGGTCCGCGACGTCGAATTCGACGTGTGCGAACTGGCGCCGACGACTTATATGATCGCTCGCGCATACGGCGCGCCCTTTGTCGGTCTGCCGATATTTGTCGTCCGCCGTTTCCATCATGGCGGCCTGCTGATCCGTCCGGACGCCGGCATCAATAGCCCGAAGGACCTGGAAGGCAAGAAGGTCGGCGTGCGCGCTTACTCGGTGACCACCGGTGTTTGGACCCGCCAGGTGCTCATCGACGAGTTCGGCCTGGATTCGTCGAAAGTGACCTGGGTGGTCGACGACGAAGAGCACGTCACTCAGCTCAAGCTGCCGTCCAACGTGATCCACGCTCCGGAAGGCCGCTCGCTCGCGGACATGATGGCGTCGGGCGAGTTGTCGGCGGGTTTTGCCGCCGCTGCGGGCATCGGCCGCACGGGCGCGCCGACAGGCGGCTGGAAGGAAGTCGAAGCGAACTATCCGGATCTGCTGCCGAATGCGACCGAACTGGAAACCGAGTACTACGCGCGAACGGGCGTCTATCCGATGCACGGCACCATCGTCGTCAAGGATTCGGTCCTGGCTGAGCACCCGTGGATCGCAAAGTCGATCTACGACGCTTTCGCGCAGGCGAAGAAGGAGTGGTTGGCACGCCTGGACGCTGGCGAAGCGACGGCCGTGAGCGACAAGAAGTACATCGAATTGCGCAAGATCGTTGGTCACGACCCGCTGCCGTACGGTCTCCAAGAAAACCTGAAGACGATCGAGACGCTGGAGGCCACGGCGTTCAAGCAAAGTTTGACGCCGCGCCGCATGTCTATCGGCGAGCTGTTCGTGGACCCGCTGGCAAGCTGACTCGACAGGAGACAACATGATTATCGATTGCCACGGGCATTTCACGACCGTTCCCGCTTCGTTCCGCGCCTGGCGCGCGAAACAGGTTGAATTTGCCAACGATCCAGCCAACGCTCCGCCGGTTGCAGGCGCTTTCGTCAGCGACGACGAAATCCGCGAAGCCATCGGCAACGGTCAGTTGAAATTGCAACGCGAGCGCGGCAGCGACCTGACGCTCTTTTCGCCGATCGCCGGCCTGATGAGCCACCACCTGGGCAACGAACGCACGAGCCTGCAATGGGCCACGGTATCGAATGACCTCGTGTATCGCGTGACGGAACTGTATCCGGATAACTTCGCGCCGGTTTGCCAGTTGCCGCAATCGCCGGGTGTGGCGCCTGCAAACAGCATCGCCGAGTTGCGCCGGTGCGTCGAGGAACTGGGCTTCGTTGGCTGCAACCTGAATCCCGATCCGAGCGGCGGCTATTGGACCGGCACGCCGGTGACCGATCGCGAGTGGTATCCGCTCTACGAAGCGCTGGTCGATCTCGACGTTCCCGCGATGATCCACGTCGCCGCGTCGTGCAACCCGTGTTTCCACGGAACAGGCGCACATTATCTGAATGCAGATACATCGGTTTTCATGCAGATCCTGCAATCGGATCTGTTCAAGGACTTCCCGACGCTGCGTCTGGTTATTCCGCATGGCGGCGGTGCGGTGCCGTACCACTGGGGACGTTACCGCGGCATGTCGCTGGAGATGCGCGAGCGGCCGCTAGAAGGGCTCTTGAACAACATCTTTTTCGATTCCTGCGTGTACCACAAGCCGGGAGTTGAACTGCTAACCAAAGTCATTCCCGCGGATAACGTGCTGTTCGGCTCGGAAATGATCGGCGCCGTGCGTGGCAAGGACCCGGCCACGGGTCAGTACTTCGACGACACGAAGCGCTATATCGACGCTTGCGAAGCGCTGTCCGACGAAGATCGCTACAAGATTTTCGAAGGCAATGCACGCCGCGTTTATCCGCGTCTCGACGCGCGTCTCAAAGCACGCGGTAAATGATGGCGGCGTTGGCCGCATGCAATTTGACAGGCACAAAGACATCATGACAATCGTTGATATTCACCCGCATATCATTTCCGGCGACGAGACGCGCTATCCGCCAGCGCCGTTGTTCGGCAAGCGCTCGGAGTGGTCGAAAGAGCGTCCCACGACCGTCGAAACGCTGATCGAATCGATGGACGCGTCCGGCGTCGCCAAGGCGGCAGTTGTCCACTCGTCGACCACCTACGGTTTCGACAACAGCTATGTTGTCGACGGTTGCGCGCAATACAGCGATCGCCTGGTCGCGGTCGGTTCCGTCGACGTGCTGGAGCCGGATGCACCGGCCAAGATCCGTGCATGGTTCGAGCGTGGTCTGGCCGGGCTGCGGCTCTTTACTGGCGGTAGCACGAAGGAGTTCGACCCGAGCGAACTCGATGATCCACGCGCGTTTCCCGCATGGGAACTGTGTGGCGAACTCGGCTTGCCGATGTGTATCCAGACCGGTCCGATCGGTCTGCCGCAAGTGGCTGCGCTGGCGAGACGCTTCCCGAACGTGAACATCATTCTGGATCACCTCGGTCGTCCGGAAGTCGCTGACGGCGCGCCCTATGCAAAGGCGCAAAGCCTGTTCGATCTGGCGCCGCTATCGAACATCTACATGAAGCTGACGCCCCGCATCTTCGGTGATGTGAAAAAGGAAAAGGCGAACGCCGATACGTTTTTTCCGCGCGTCGTCGAAGCGTTTGGCGCACAAAGGATGGCGTGGGGCTCGAACTACCCGACGTCGCCGGGCACGCTGGCGGAAATTCTCGCCACTGCGCAAGCAGGGCTCGCATGCTTGAGCGCAGACGACCGCGACTGGGTATTCGGCAAGACAGCGCTTAAGCTGTATCCGGCACTGGCCTGAATTTCCGTTGCATCCAAACCGGTCACCCGGCCGTCAGGCGTTCGGGTGACCGGCAGCAGGATTGAATCAACTACAGAGAAATCGGCATATGGAGACAAAAAAACCTGGACGACCGGGGATTGCGAGCCGCTGGGCGGTCCTCGCGCTCCTTGCGCTCGGTGTGTTGATTTCGTTCGTCGATCGCACCAGCATATCTTCGACGCTCGCGGACGCTGCTTTCGTCCGGCATTTTGCGCTGACGAACGTAGATCGAGGCTGGATCAATGCGGCCTTCTTCTGGTCGTATGGCGTGTTCCAGGTGCCGATGGGCTGGGTAGCGGACCGCTACGGCGTGAAGTGGCCGTATGCGATCAGCTTTGCGCTGTGGTGCATCGCTACAGCGCTCATGGGAGCGGTGACGGCGCTGGCGAGTCTGGTTGTGTTGCGTCTCGTGATCGGCATCGCTGAAGCCATCGTGATTCCGGCGAGTTACCGGTGGATCCGCAACAACTTCGACGAAAGCCAGAACGGTCTTGCTGTCGGCATTCTGGCGATGGGCAACAAGTTCGGTCCCGCGCTCGGTGCGCCGGTCGCAGCGTGGTTCATCGTCAACTATTCGTGGCAGGTCATGTTCACCGTCACTGGTCTGACGGGCCTCCTCTGGCTGCTACCGTGGTTGCTGCTGGTCCGCAGCGATCTGCCGAGCCGCACGGAACTCGCGGCAGTCAACCGCAGCGCACGCACGGTCGGGCTGGGCAGCATTCTTTCCAGCCCCGTCGTCTGGGGAGGAATGATCACCAACTTCTGCTACGGCTACTTCACGTTCTTCTGCATGACATGGATGCCGGCCTATCTGGTCGAGCAGCGCGGCCTGTCGATTTCGCGATCTGGACTTTTTACTTTCTTCAGCTTCGCCGGAATTGCAATAGTCGCGGCGGTCGCGGGCTGGGCAGCGGACAGGATCATCGCGCGAGGCGGCAACCCGATTCTGGTACGCAAGGCTTTCACCATTGCGGGATTCGCGGGCGGCTGCACGGTTTTGCTGGGCGCTTACGCCAGTACCCTCGAAATGGCCTTGTTCTGGAACGTACTTTCACTGTCGCTGCTCGGCCTGGCTACGGCCAATAACCTGGTGCTGTCCCGGTTGACGCTGATTCCCAAACAGGTCATTGGCCTTGTCACCGGCGTGCAGCAGGTCGCCACGAGTCTCGCGGGCGGTGTGGCGGCGAGCCTGTCGGGCTGGCTGCTCCACGTCAGCGGCAACTTCAACCTGCCGATGCTCGTGATCCTCGTTTTCCTGGTGATCGGCGCAGTGACCACGATGATCATGTTCCGCCCCGAATGGGCCCCGAAGGTCGCTGAAACCCAGGGTTCGCTGCGGCGAGCCTAGAAATTACGACGAGCAGGCTAAGTCGCTTTGTCGAACACGTTAATTTACTGAGAAACAAGAAATGGCAAAGATCGTATTCGGGATGGCCGTGCCGCATAGCGGGATGCTCGGTCAAGCGCCGGAGGACTGGCTGAAGAACGGCGAGCGTGATCGCAACAATCCGGAATTGTGGTTTCGCAACCGGACGTGGACTTACCCCGAGCTCGAAGCGCATCGCGAAGCCGCCTTCGAGCAATTCCTGACCATTGAAGAACGTACCGCGCGCGCCGCGCGCTGCCGTACGGCGCTCGATCAAATGGCCGCCGCCTACCGCGAAGCCAACGTCGATGTCGCGATCATTCTGGGCAAGGACCAGAAGGAGATCTTCACCGACTTCTCGCCGTCGATCGCCATCTATAGCGGTGAGGAAGTCCACAACGGCCCGCCCCAGCGTCCCGTCTATGCACCGGACCACCACGTTACTCACCGGTGCCATCCGAAGCTCGCGAAGTACCTCATCGAGCACTTCCAGCGCGAGAATTTCGACCTGACCGATCTGTTCGCATGGCCCGACAACGTCTGGATGAAACCGTTGCCGGATTATCCGGTCGTGCCGCACGCCTATAGCTTTGTGTATCACCAGATCATGGGCGACAACCCGCCCCCGCATGTGCCGGTCATCATGAACTGCTTCTATCCACCGACCCAGCCGTCCATGTCGCGTTGTATCGAGTTCGGCCGTGTCTTGCGCGATGCGATCAATGCATGGCCTGACGACGTGCGCGTCGGCATCTTTGCGTCGGGTGGTCTGTCCCACTTCGTCAACGACGAGGAATTCGACCAAAGCATCATGAAAATGTTGTCCGCGTACGACTACGACGGCCTCGCAGCGGTGGACGACCGGTCATATCAGTCGGGGACTTCCGAAATCAAACTCTACGTCAGCGTGATGAAGGCCGTGCAGGAAACGGGCGCCGAAATGACGCTGGTGGACTACGTTCCCTGCTGGCGGACAGCCGCCGGGACCGGCGAAGGCATGGGCTTCATGTACTGGAAAGCGGCCGACTGACCCGGCCTTGCACATCCGATCGACGAGAGAGAAAGACTATGAGCGATACCCGCCTCAACAGCATCATCCGCGCGTTTGAATCCGGCAAGACCGCTTACACCGCGTTCTCCAAACTGGACAAGCAGAACGCCATCGAGATGAGCGACGCGCCGTACGACGGCATCGTGTTCGAAATGGAACACAACCCTTACGACGTCTCGGCGCTTGGCGATGCACTGCAATACATGCTGAGCCGCAAGCAGATCGCCGACGCGGGCTCCGTTGCACCCCGGGTAACTCCGATCGCACGTATCCCCGCTAACGGCGCGGAGATGAACCAGGCGTTCGCCAAGCAGGTGCTCGATCGCGGGGCGTACGGCGTGGTGTGGCCTCACGTGGCGACCGTGGAGCAGGCGTACAACGCGGTGGCGTCGTGTCGTTACGCGCGCCCCAGGAACGCGCCGCTGTACGAGCCGAAGGGCGCGCGGGGCGACGGACCCGCGACCGCCGCGCGCTACTGGGGCTTGAGCATGGCCGACTACTACAAAAAGGCGGATGTGTGGCCGCTCGCACCGGATGGCGAAATTCTGGTCGGCCTGATGTGCGAGAGCACGGAGGCGATCGAGAATCTCGACGACATCCTGTCGAATGTCCCCGGCGTCGGTTTGATCTTGATTGGCGAAGGCGACTTGAGCCAGCAACTCGGCCTGCCGCGCCAGTACGACCATCCCGAGGTGCTCGACGCGATGCGCCAGATCGTCGAGACGTGTCACAAGCACAACGTGGTCGTCGGCAATCCGCACACCACGGCGAAAAACCACGATCGACTGGTGAAGGAAGGTTATCGCTTTCTGATGTCCGCGCCGCAGCGCAGCTACGGCGTGGTCGGTGCGGCACGCGAGATGGCGGGGTATTAAATGAACGGCGCGGAAAGCCTGGTTCAGACGCTCACGGAGCAGGGCGTCGATATTTGTTTCGCGAATCCTGGCACTTCGGAGATGCACTTCCTGAAGGCGCTGGAAAATCCGAAGATGCGTAGCGTGCTGTGCCTTTTCGAAGGCGTATGCACCGGCGCGGCCGACGGCTATTACCGGATGAAGGGCACGCCCGCGTCCACGCTGCTGCACCTCGGGCCGGGACTCGCGAACGGGCTGGCCAATATCCACAATGCGAAGCGCGCATCGTCGGGCATGGTCAATATCGTCGGCGAGCATTCGGCCGCGCATCTGAAATACGATCCGCCGCTCACGTCCGATATCGAGGGACTCGCACGGCCTTTGAGTCATTGGGTGCGGCGTGTCGAGTCATCGCGCGCGGTGGCGTGGGACGTGGCGACGGCAATCGAAAAAGCCAGCGAGCACGTCGGCCAGATTGCGACGTTGATCCTGCCGGGTGATGCGTCGTGGCAGGAAGCGGGTGCAGCCGTCGTGCCGCCGCGTGCGGCGAACACGCCCAAAGCGCCGAGCGGCGCGCGCGTGGAACATATCGCGAAGGTGTTGAAGTCAGGCGAGCCGACGCTCATCGTGCTCGCGGGCCACTCGACACGTGGGCGCGCCATCGAACTGGCAGGCAAGCTCAAGGTGGCAACCGGCTGCCGCATCGCGACGCAGTTTTTCAGCGCGCGGATCGAACGCGGCGCGGGCCGGGTCACGCTTGAGCGCATTCCGTATGCGGTTGACCAGGCCATCGAGTATCTGAAGGAATTCAAACACATCGTGACGGTGGAGACCACCGAGCCTATCGCTTTCTTCAGCTATCCGGACAAGCCGAGCCTTCTCAAGTCACCCGGCACGAGCGTGCATGAGTTGGTGGAACTCGGCGAGGACGGCGAGGCCGGGCTCGAAATGCTGCTCGAAGCGGTGGGTGCAACGGGCACGTCCGCAGTCCTGCAGGCGAGGGGGGATGCAACGCCGCCCACTGGCGCGCTGAATCCTGCGAGCATTGCCCAGGCGCTGGCTGCCGCGTTGCCGGAAAACTGCATTCTCGTCGACGAATCGCTCACTACCGGCCGCGAGACGATGGGGCTGACGGTGGGCGCCGCGCCCCACGATCTGATCAACAACATGGGTGGATCGATCGGCTATGGCACGCCGGTCGCAACGGGTGCAGCGCTCGCGTGCCCTGAGCGGCGCGTTTTCTGTATGGTCGGCGACGGCAGCGCCATGTACACGATCCAGTCGCTGTGGACGCAGGCCCGCGAGAACCTGAACGTCACGACGATCATCTTCGCCAACAACAGCTACGCGATCCTGAAGGCCGAATACGCGAACATGGGCGCGGGCGCACCAGGCGAGCGAGCGCTTGCGATGATCGATATCGACCGGCCGCGAATCGACTGGCTGGCGATGGCGAAAGGCATGGGCGTGCCCGCTGTGGCAGTCGATACCGCGCAGGGTTTTTACAAGGCCATGGCCGACTCGGTAAAGGAGTCGGGGCCGAGTCTCATCGAGGTGAGGCTGTAACTCAATTCAGGCATACAGGAAGAACACAATGACCACGACCCTCACCGGTGCGCCGACGCTGCGCACCAACCTGGCCGATTACGCGGTCACAAAAGCGATGAAGGACGGACGCGTGACGTCGGACATCGTCAAACTCGACTTTTGCGGCCCGACGCCCGCACACAATGGCTTCAAGGCGATGGTGCGCGAGAACAGATTCGACGCGGGCGAACTCGCGATCGTTACGTTCTTGCAGGCAAAAGCATACGGCAAGCCCTACGTATTGCTGCCCACGCCGATCTCGGGACGTTTTCAGCATCACTGCGCGGGCTACAACATCGACTTCGGTCATCTCGACCCGAAAGATATCGAGGGAAAAAAGGTCGGCGTTCGGACCTACACGCAGACCACGGCGCTATGGATTCGCGGGATTTTGCGCCACGAATACGGCGTCGATCTGGACCAAGTGCAGTGGATGACGCTGGGCGACGGTCACCTGGCCGAATACAAGGACCCGAAAAACTGCGAGCGGCTGCCGGCCGGTTCGTCGATTCCGCAGATGATGCTCGACGGGGAACTGGCTGCGGCGCTGCTCGGTGAAGATATGCCGAAAGACGAGCGCGTGCGCACGCTGGTGCCTGACGCGCAGGCCGCGGCAAAGGACTGGTTCGCGCGCGAGAACGTGGTGCCGATCAATCACATGTTCGTGGTGCACGAGGATATTTCGAAGCAGCGTCCGGACGTGGTGCGTGAGTTGTACCGGATGATCTTGCAAAGCCGTGAAATGGCCGAAGGGGTACCGGCGGTGTTT
Organism: Caballeronia sp. SL1002; assembly: GCF_057814995.1. NCBI lineage: Bacteria > Pseudomonadati > Pseudomonadota > Betaproteobacteria > Burkholderiales > Burkholderiaceae > Caballeronia > Caballeronia sp. SL1002. The sequence continues at coordinate 176,997 of NZ_JBYMUW010000003.1, forward strand.
CCGCCGATCGGCGTCGAAGCGAATCGCAAAGGCTTGCAGTTGGCAATCGACTGGGCGCTCGACCAGAAGATCATTCCGCATCGTCTGTCGGTCGATGAGCTCTTCGATGACGTTACCGGGGCGTTGGGCTAAGCGGAAAGGGACGTGCTGATACGCAGCGGTCGCCGCGATGGAAATTCGCGGCAACCCTGGATGAGAGTTGCGCCGCAGTAAGCACTTGATCGAGGCTGAACCGCTTGAGCAAGCATAATAAACGGAGGCATTTCGCTGTGCATTTCACATCGTTTTCAAGGAAGTTCCTGGCTTATTCGGTCGTAGGGAGCACCTGGATTTTTATATCATCCGGGACGCACGCGGCGACGGAAGGAACTGCGCTGCTCAATCGCGTTGGCCCGGTGACTTCCGAACTGTACGTGGCGAACGCGGACGGGACGGGCGAGCACAAGTTGCTGCCCACGCCGGGTTTCGATTATCACGCGTCGTTCTCGAAAGACGGCAGGTGGATCGTCTTCACTTCGGAGCGTGACGGACTCGGTGAATCGAATCTTTATCGAGTCAAAGTGGACGGCACGGATCTGAAGAAGCTGACGACGCACATCGCCGTCGATGATGCCGCTGTTTTTTCACCGACCGACCCTGATCTCATTGCTTTCGTCTCTTCACGCCGCGGCGCGAGTGAATTCGGCACGACCAATATCTGGACGCTCAACATCGCGACGGGCGCGTTGAAGAACGTCACCGGCGATCTCAAATTCGACGCCGACAAACCGCACAGCTACTTTCGGCCGTCATGGTCGCCGGACGGGAAGTGGCTGGCCGTGTCTTCGGACAGCGGCTCGGAATGGCGCGGTCACAATCTGCCGGTCGGCTGGGAGCGCACCCAGGAAAGCAGCATCTATATCGTCAAGCCGGACGGGTCAGGTTGGAAGAAAGTCGCCAGCAATGCGGGCTTCGACGAAGGTTCTCCCTCGTGGTCGCCGGACGGAAAGCGGGTGGTCTTTTACGAAACGCCCGTGGAGTCGACCTGGGGCGCGCACCGTCCCGAAGGGATCAATAGCGTCAGCTCGCAACTCGTATCGGTGGATCTCTCCGATCTTTCCAGAACCGCCTTGACGTCGACGCCCGGTTTCAAAGTGTTCCCCCAGTATCTGTCGGACAGCAACGTGGCCTATCACGTGAAGGGCGGACAGACCGAAGGTCTCTACACGACGGCGGGCGCTTTCCGCGCAACTGCGAATACGGGTATCCGCTCGCCCCGTTATTCATGGGACGGCACCCAGATGGTCTATGAGAAGATCACGATGCGCCCCGCCCACACGAACGGCACGCCGCTCTTCAGCTTCGATCCCAACTGGAATTACCGGTACATCGATGTGTTTGCGCAACTCTCGGCGGATCGCAAGCAGTTGGTGTACACGGAAAAAGCGGTCAACTCTTCCATTGCGCTTATCAACCCGGACTTTTCGGGCTACAGGCGCATCTACGATCCGATCAATAGCGGCCTGGATCCAGACATGATCAAGAAGGGCCTGGCCGGTGCATTCCAGCCCACGTGGTCGCCGGATCGCCAGTGGGTAGCGTTTGGCGTCGGCGATTGGTTCTTTACTCGCGGCGCCGGTCCCGGCCGGATTGCGCGCATCAAGACTGACGGCAGTATGGACAACAAGGCGGAATTCCTGACCGACGGATCGATCAACGCGGGTTTTCCGAGCTACTCGCCGGACGGCAAGAAGATCGTGTATCGCGTATGGAGCCCGAAGGTGCAGGGCTTGCGAATTCTGGATGTCGATACGCATCAGACAACGGTCCTGACGACCGAGCCGGACAACCTTCCCGGCTGGTCGCCAGACGGCAGCAAGATCGTGTTCACGCGCAAGGAAGTCAACCCAACCGATCCGAACAAATTTCACTACGACGTCTACACGATCAAACCGGACGGCACGAACGTGACGCGCCTGACGACCCCCGGCGCCAACCAGGGACATGCCGTATGGACTTATGATGGCCGCATCGCGTACAGCTCAGGCGTGTATGGTTTCAGGGACGAACTCGCGCTGTACGACAACAGCTTCCAGCCTGACGGTCAGAACTGGGTAATGAATGCCGACGGCAGCGAGCAGCACGCGATCACGGATACGCTGTGGGAGGAAGCCATGCCGTTGTACGTTCCGAATCCTTAGCCTTCGCTCCGAGAAATTCACGGAGCGAACGAGAACAGCCGCGCATAGACCGGCTGTTCTCTTCTTCGTTGCAATGACGGTGCGTTACGCGCACGACGGCTGTTCCCGATCGTGCGAACCTATACGTTGACTTTCGGCGCCCATTTGCGCTGAAGCAGAACGAGCGTGCTCGCCGCACCGATCAACAGGAAAACGAAGATGGCCATCATCGGCCACTCGTAACTTCCGCCGACGTGGAGCAGCCAGCCGGAGAGACTGGACTATACCCCGCCCGCTAGACTGGCCGCCACCTGCTGCAGTCCGGTGTTCAATCCGACCGCCTGTTTGGGGATCAGGGTCAGTTTGCAAAGCGCCAATGTGTTTGCAGTGACAAGTCCGAGCAGCGAGAGCGATAGAACATTCCAGAATAGAGCCATTTGAAGCGAAGGCGCGTAAGCACCAAGCAGGACGGTCGTGCCACCCATGAAACCAGCAACAATGAAGCACTTGCGCACCACAACAGCATCGTTGCCGCGAGCGATAATCCGGTCCGCGCCCCAACCGGCGAGCACCGCAATCAACGCGATGCCGACGAAGCTGAAGAACGTATAGAGTCCAGACTTCTCAAGAGACAGGCCACGCTGTTCGACCAGATAAGCTGGCATCCATGTCATGCAATAAAAAGCGAAATAGCTGTAGCAGAAATTGTTGATCAGGCCGCCCCATACCACCGGGCTAACGAGAAGATTTTTCAGTGGCACTGAGGAGGCGCGGTGGACCGCAGTTGCCAGTTCCCCTTTTGACGGATAGTCGTTCTTGACCATCGTCAACCAGGGCACCAGCCAGATCAGGCCGATCAGGCCCGTCGCGATGAACATCGCTTTCCATGAGTAGTTGACGATCATCCAGGCCGCGACCGGTGCGCCGAGTGCGGGTCCCATCTTGCCGCCAATCGAGAAGATGCCGAGCGCAGTCCCTTTTTGCGTCTCCTTGAAGTTGTTCGCGAGGTAGCGGTAGGTCGCCGGAACCGCGACCGATTCGGCCACCCCAATCAAGAGACGCATGATGACGAGCGCCGGCAGCGTCGTCACCATTCCGGTCGCGGCCGCTGCCAGACACCAGAGCACAAAGCAGATCGTGTAAGGCCATTTCACGCCATAGCGATCCACTAACCAGCCCATCGGCATTTGAACCAGGCCATAGGACCAGAAGACCGCTGAGTTGAGCCAGCCGCGCTCGATAGTCGTTAGGGAAAATTCGTGAACGAAATGCTTGTCGGCTAGTGCCGACGACAGGCTCGTGCGGTCGACAAAGGAAATCAGCAGCCCGACCGCGAGAAGCACCAGAATGCTCCAGGGGTTCTCGCCGCCTGACCTGATCGGTCGATTGGATGTCATTGAATCCTCTCAAGATGGGACGATTTGCTGGCGATATCCGACGTTCCCGACAAGCGAGTCCGGGATGTCGAGGCAGCGACGCGGGGTGTTTGGAAGTGCAGCGAGGCGAAGGAGAATTGCACCGTGTCGTTGATAGAAGTCACGGCAACATCAGGGGATACACGATTGAGGAGGACATGACCACCTATCTGCGTCGCGCGAATCGGCTGGCTGCAATGCTCATGGCAATCCGAGGAGTTGCCATGAGACGAGTTGCAGCGTCAGTGAGATCGATCAGAAATGGATCTCGGCTACCACCATGGGTACTGACGTTATCGTTCCGACCGCCGCATGGGTCGGCGTACCGTACATGTGATACCAGTACTCGTAACCCAAGCCGGCATACACGGTCCGCGGATGATTGATGAACGAACCAAGGTCGGCTAGTAGCGACGCGCGGGCAAGGAATTCCGTTGTCGTATCGACGCCGAATCCGTCTTTGCCTTTCGGCCCGGTCACGCTAGCGAACCCACGGAATACCAGCGGAAGCGGGCCTACCCGGAACGGAAAGAGCCACGAGCTTTCGAAGTGCCACGCGGTATGAAAATGCACATCCACACCGGAAATGCCGTTATGGTTGCTCTCGGTGCGAAGGCCGGCCGTGAGGTTCCAGAACCCTCGCGGCAACGCGAACTCGATCGTCGGACCGAGCACCAGCATCCGGGCGCGTTCGGCATACGCATCATTCTTGACCCCGAATTCGTAGCCGCCGGTCAAGCCGAAATCGCGAATGAAGCCGATGCCGACCTGATGCCCGAGAATCTTTTCGGCGCTCAGTTCGACCCGGCCGACGCTATAGACCTCTTGCGCGCCACCGGACGACGGGCCGCCCGCTTCGGGATTGGCCGAGTTCGAGACGAGGTAATCGACGTTGAACGCGTAGGTGCCCCACTTGAAACCCCCGATCGTCGTGAGATAGCCAATGTTCTGCGCGACCTTATCGGGGATACCCGGGTAGTGAAAGTCGCTGCCGTAGCGATAGCCGATATAAGTGTCGTTCCACGAAACGGGCTGCGCACCAATCTGTTCCCCTGACTTCAAGTCCGGCGCCGTGAGAGGCGCGATTTTGTTCGAAGGTGTCGCCGGCGCCTGCTGGAGTTGCTTGCTGGGCGGGCTTGGCTGATTCTGAGTTTGCTGCGCAACGGAGGTGCTCGGGTCGGTCAGCGCATCTGCGCAAGCAAACTCGCTCAGGCAGCAAATCAGGCCTACTCCGAGAAGGGGCGCACGCAGGGCCTTAAAAAATTTTCTCATGTCTCCATCCATATAGATTTCTGTAGTTATGCCTGCAGGAACTAAAAGCGCGGGAAAGTCTGACTTTGGGACAGTGGCCTCTTGGTCTGTGCTTCGTTTTTCTTGGTCTTCGATGCCGCTTCATCGGCGGACGATCGATGCGCGCCTTCCAGCCCAGCGCAACGCGTCGGCGCTATATCGTGCTGGTTGGGAAATCCTATTGGATGCCCGCGAATCTGCCTTTACACAAAAGTTAGATTCGCCGGGATTTTTTGCGTCGATTGACTCGATTGACTCGATTGACGCGACGGCTGGTATCTCAACATTGTGCTGGCGAGTACGGAAGCAGACGCGCTTCTTCACCGTGCCTATAGCCGCTACTCACGACATGATCGAGGGTACGAAACAGTGGCTAGAAACATGGATGACGGCACCATCGCATCCTCTTTTCCTTAAGCTCGTTTCGCCACATGCGAATGCGCCGGAGAACTGCTCTCCCGCGCACCGCTAGCGGGAACGCCCCTCGTATACCCGATGAAACAGCGCGTAAAAAAATGCCATCCAATGTAAGTTTTTTGCATGGACCCATCGTTCCTTGAACGATTAACCTTTCCAAATGATGTCGATAATGCATTCGGCGCCATCTGAGAAAACCGGTTCATCTGGGAGTCGGGAGGGACTCTTGCAGCATCGGCCGGATCGTTCGCTTCACAACACAACCGAGTAATTAGTTATACCAAGTTAGTAAATATCTATAAGAGCACCGGAAGTCCGATGCCAATAAAAATGGAGATCCCGAATGAAAAGGTTTTTCACCGTCGCGTCCGGCGCAGTCTTGTCGTGCGCGTCCGCTGCTCCAGTGTTCGCGCAGTCGTCGGTGACACTCTATGGCGTGCTCGACAATGGCTTGGTGTATCAGAGCTCGGGCGGCAACAATTCGTCGGCGGTCCGCGCGGTACCCGGCGGACTCTTCGCGACACGCTACGGCTTCAAGGGCAGCGAGGATATCGGCGGCGGCTTGCACGTCAATTTCCAGTTGGAGCAAGCCTTCTCCGGCCAGACGGGGGCAGCGACAGACCCAACCAAAGCTTTTAATCGACTAGCGTACGTCGGTATGTCCGGTGGTTTCGGCGAAGTACGCTTCGGCTTGCAAAATTCGCCGCAATACGACGTGCTCCAGGCAGCAATGGACCCGTCCTGGGTTAAGAGCATTGCTTCGCCGATGAATAATTTCAACGGCCTGATCATCCGTGAAAGCAATGGGATTTCCTACTACACGCCGACGTTTGGAGGCCTGAATGCCAAATTCATGATTGCATTGCGCGATCCGGCGACGTCTGGCAATGGCATCGGGTTCTACAATGCGGTCGTCCAGTACATCAATGGTCCGCTGAATGTGGCGGCAGGCTACGAGCGAGGGGACGAGCCGGCCGCCGGAGCGGGCGGGAGCTACGCGTTAGCGGGCGGTGCTTCGGCAGGCCCAGGCGCGATATTCACTGTGTTCAACGCGGGCGCTTCGTATGCGATCGGGGCCAATCGCGTCTGGCTGGCCTATCACACGGAAAGACTGACGAACTCGCCGAATTATATGCAGCACGACGTCTATCAGATATCCGATTCGTACCAGTTCGGGCCGGCTGCTTTGCTCTCGCTGATGTACGGTTATCTACACGACCGTACGGGCAAGGGCAACAATGCGCAGCAACTGGGCGTCCTGTTTGAGTACTCTCTGTCCAAGACGACTGAGCTCTATACGGCTGCTGGTTTTATCCAGAACCGGAGCCAGGCGAAATACACGCTCTCCGGCACCGCTTATTCGGGCCTTGCAGTCAATCCCGGCGTCGATACGCGTGGCATCGGAGTTGGCCTGGTGCACAAGTTTTGAGGTCGCGGCACGACCTCGGACCGAGCTCGTCAAGCAGCGTCTATCGGGTGTAGATAATGTCCTTCAGCGCGAAAGGACTAAAAGCGTAAAGGGTGAAATCTTCAGCCGCGTGACCGGGCCGCGAATCGCCGGATGCCGGATTCGGAACCGGCTTTGAACGCGGGTTTTCAAAAAGTCGCCGTCTGGCACGAACGTACGCATCGGCCGCCTGGCATCGATGGATGCCCGAACTTCTGGTTGAAGTGTGCGCGACGCTCGATTGAACCGTCTGCGGACGTGGAAACGGGGCTTCGCGATGTGGACGAAAAGCGGCGAGCCGCGATCGTCAACGCGATGCAACAATAACGACGGATCGCCACGTTCTGGCAGCGTTGGCTGGTTTCTGAACGACCACGCGGTCGCGAGCGCTCCGTAGCGCCGCTAATGGCATCGGTGCTTCAAGCCGCCGAATATCGGGATTTTTGATGACGCAGCTCGTTGCTCGTCAGCGCTCACAGCCAAGTCGGGTCGACATGCGTCCGACGCAATCGGCATTGTGCGGGCAACGAAGACTCGTTCGTCGTGACTGCCACTTAGACACTCGCGCGACGTTCTGCTCGTCAACGGTCCTTCGAATACCGATGACGTACACCGTCGCTGGTTGACACTAGAGATGTTAAGGCGTCGCTTGGTGGGACGATTTTTCAGGTTGCTTCCGCATCGTCGTGAACGAGATTTTCAAATCAACGTGTCGATGAACACCCGCACACACAGCCGAAGGACGTCCCCACTCATCGCGTCGATCCGACCAACGGCACGTTGCATACGCATCGTGTACCAATCCATTACGGCGTTGGTGAGCAACGCCAGCGATAACACGCCGATCAAATTGTTCTGGGATGGTCTCAGAGCGAACTGATCTACCATCTGCGGTTCGCTACGCGCAAGCAAGCCAAAACTCGCCATCATCGAATACATCGAAATGTTTTACAGCCAGCAGCGCACTCAGTTTTAATCTCGCTATCTGCCATTCGCCGCATTTATGCCGCGCTTCTCCAAGGATCGGTCTGCGGCTTAACGCGTTGGCCTCCACCGATCCCGACCGACCTCAGTTTCGGCGGACGTCCAACCGTGAGATGGTACTCGCAAGGCGCGTGCGACCGATGGTCGTCCTTTGCGATGTCGCGCGGGTTTCCCCGGGGCTGCTACCGGTTGACGGCGGCCTGCCGCTGCTCTAACTTCACGCGGTGACCCGCCGATCCCGTTTCCATGTTACCGGTAGCATGACGGCGGGAGCGAAGCGAGGTTAATTAGGATGCAGCGTTTCCTGCCGTGGCATATTCAATGAGAGAGAGGGTTATCCGTGAACGATATCGAAGCTCGCACGATCAGGAAGGTAATGACGCGTCTGGTGCCGTTTCTCATGCTTTGCTATTTCGTCGCGTATCTGGACCGCGTCAATGTCGGTTTCGCGAAACTGCAGATGAATACCGCGCTGGGACTAAGCGATACCGTCTATGCGTTCGGCGCTGGCCTCTTTTTCATCGCTTATTTCTTTCTCGAAGTACCGTCAAATCTCGCCCTTCACCGATTCGGCGCGAGGCTGTGGATCGCACGGATTATGCTTTCGTGGGGCGTTATCTCGCTGCTGTTCGCGTTCATTCAGCCGATCTCGAGCGCCATCGGCGTCTCCAATCTGACGACTTTCTACACGCTTCGTTTCTTGCTCGGTGCATGCGAGGCAGGCTTTTATCCGGGCGTCATCTTTTATCTGACGCTGTGGTTTCCTGCGGTGTATCGAGCGCGGGTGGTATCTCTCTTCATGCTGGCGATTCCGTTTTCGTCGGTGGTCGGAGCGCCTGTCTCCGGCGCGTTGCTTAACGTTTCCGCGGCGGGTCTGCACGGCTGGCAGTGGCTGTTCATCCTAGAGGCGTTGCCTTCGATTTTGCTTGCGCTGGTCGTCGTGTTTTATCTGACGGACCGTCCCGCACAAGCCACCTGGCTCAAGAAGGATGAGACGGCTTGGCTCGAGAACCGCATCGCGCAGGAGAATCAAAGCAAGCTCTCGGCAGGGCACGGGCACATGGGAATCAGACAGTTCATCAGCGATCCGCGGATGCTCATTTGCTCGTTCGTCTACTTCTGCCTGAACGCGGCCAATTACGGTGTGGCGTTCTTTCTACCGACGATCGTGAAGGGTTTCGGCGCGAGCAACTTCCAGACCGGTGTGCTGGCCGCCGTGCCGTTCGTGTTCGGGGCGACGGGCATGGTGCTGCTCTGCCGCAACTCCGACCGCACGCTCAAGCGCCGCGAGCATGTTGCGTTCGCGCTGCTGCTTGCCGGACTCGGCGTCGGTGGTGCCGGGCTCGTCAGTGCGCCGGTTTTGGTGCTTGCGCTGTTGTGCCTGGGGCAGATCGGCTGCTCGGCCATGCCGCCTCTGCTCTGGCCGATTCCCACGGCTTTTCTAACTGGCGCATCGGCGGCGGGCGGTATCGCTGCGATCAATTCGGTCGGCAATCTCTCGGGCTTCGTTGGGCCTTACGTGATGGGCTATCTTAAGGACATGACCGGGAACTTCACTGCCGGGCTGCTGGTGCTCGGAGGCTGCGCGCTCGTCGGTGCGGTCGTCACGTTGTCAATAAGGCAGGCGCCAGCGGTTGAATCGACGGAGCCGGCGCAGCCTGAATCGAGTCGCTGAGGAGTTTGGTCGGTAGCGTGGGTTATCGCTGCTCTGAACAAGCAGCCATGGCTTGCGGTATTCGTAGGCACTGCCGCCGCGTTCAGCCGGCCGAGCCCCCTTCGGCACGATCAAGACCTGGATGGGAGCGACTCAATTTCACGCTTCCTTTCTCGAAAGCGCCCGAAGCCGCTTTTCCTGGTGGTGCTGGTGGCGCTAGATTTCAGTCGAGGTTGCGCAGTTCAAGATTCGTGACGGCTTCCCCGTTGCACTGCGGTTGGAGCGAGCGGTGCCGTCCATACTCGATACCGATTACCGGTGTGTTCTGCATCAACTGGTAACCCAAGGCGTCGAACCGGCGCAGCGGACAGTTCTCACCCGTCATCGGCATGTGCATCCGAACATCGCGTCGGAGTGGATTTGTAGAGCGCTGGTGGACAGGTCGAGATGAAGGACGACTCTTGGACCGCCTGTCATGCAGCGCTCTTATTGCGATGGATATCGGGAATTCTGACAACATTCAGCTAGAAGATCAGGGCGCCTTGAAGAGTGCTCGGGCGTGCTGTGCGACGTCGCCGCAGGTCGATGAGCGTTGTAGTGTTCATTGAATTTTTGTATCCGCAAACAATTGAGGTCGTCACTGTCAACGGAAGAGCAGCGGGCGCGATTTGTGTATGGCGTTCAGCCCGGTTCGAATGGACCCGCTTTTCGTCGGCGGGTTGAACCGGCTCATTGGCCAGATGCTCAAGTCTAAGTCGAAACGATCGGGGCTCTGAGCCCGAGCGGCCGCTACGCGGTGAGGCGCCTCTACCTTCGCGCATCTCGTTCGCGCTACGGGGAGGTTGGCGAAAATCCCGCCCCGTATGTCGGACGTGAGGCATCCGGTTTGCTAAGGAACTTAAAAGACCATCGACATCGAACCATGAAATCAACAATTTGGGGTCATACTGTACTTCCCGAAGGTCATGAGGAGGTTCATCGCTTCGCATTCGAACTGCATGATGGAAGCGTATCGCCCTCAGTGCGGGAATCTGTTTCTTTGCGTACTGCAAGAGTTGTGGTGGCCCATCTGCAAGATGGCAACGCATTAATTCAGATGTTCAGAGCGATAGTCAACTGCGATCCGAAGCGTTACGACGAGTTGATCGGCCAAAGCTTCGAGGACGACTTCGTCGAGAATGGGCCGAGCGATCGCGTCAGTGACTCGCCGAGCTGGCTGAACGCCGAGCATTGACTGTCTGAGTTTGGGGGTGACACGGTTGTCGGCTCGCAGCGACGCGGAGCGACTGCACGCGACGCAGATCCCCGGCCGGTGTGCCTTGCGCCATCGATTGCAGAGGTCAGCCGCGCTGTTACATGTTGTGGCAGAACGAAGCGCTTCGAAGGCGTTGCTCGACGAATGTTGCATTTACGTCAGGCAAAAATGGTCCACCGTCGCACGGAGAAAGCGATCGGGGAGACTCCATGCCGGCCCGTGAGGTCGTGATGGGAGTCGACGGGACAGCGTCCGGCGCAGGCAACTGGCTGTCGCGGGTCCCGTTTGTATTCGCCTAACCGCCAGGCCATGTTCACGGTGCAATCCCACGGGCAATCGAACCAGCGCCTCCGCGCGCCCGACGTCGCCGCGGCGCTGCAAAATTTACTCGAACTACCCGCTTGCTCAGGGTCAGGCATCGTCATTTGCCGGTATCTAAGCTCCTGCGCGCGACCTTGGCGTGAGCAATTTCACAACAGCCTCCAGCCATCGCCTGGCCGGCGCACCAAACCTAGCCCGCCGCCGGTGTCCACAGCACATCGGTGGTCCACGTAATCTCGACATGCGGCTGTGTATTCGGGATGGCGGAGGTGTCACGAAGCCCTCCCCGGCAGCGCGTCGCCAAAGGCGACGAACTTGGCTTCTTTCGGTATGGCGGCTCGACGTGCTGTCTGATTCGAGTCGGACGCGATCGGAGGCTTCATTCCCACGACACCGTTCGACGATAACGGTGCTCCGGTGAAAGTGAACGCGCAGATCGCCCGGGCGCGATAACCGCTCGCTCTGCGCCGCACCTCGGATCTCAACGAATGGCCCCATTCAACAGATTCAAGGTACGCGGATTGCACGGGGATGATCGTATGCGCTGAAATTCGGACCTGAACGGCGGTCCGATGGACTTTCCTTGGAGGTTTTATGCGAGCACTTCGTTGGCACGGCAAGCACGACATTCGGTGCGACACAGTTGCGGATCCCGAAATCGAGGATGGTCGCGACGCGATTATCAAAGTCAGTTCATGTGCGATTTGCGGATCCGACCTCCATCTCTTCGACGGCTTCATGCCGACCATGAAAAGCGGCGACATCATGGGCCATGAGTTTATGGGCGAAGTCGTCGAAGTGGGCAAGGACAACAAAGCGCTGAAAGTGGGCGACCGCGTGGTTGTTCCTTTCACGATCTTCTGTGGCGAGTGCGATCAATGCAAGCGGGGCAATTTTTCCGTCTGCGAGCGGAGCAATAGAAACAAGGAAGAAGCCGACAAGATGTTCGGCCACGCGACAGCCGGTCTTTTCGGTTACTCGCATCTGACAGGCGGCTATGCGGGCGGGCAGGCCGAATACGTGCGCGTGCCTTTTGCGGATACCACGCATGTGAAAATTCCCTCCGGGCTGACCGATGAGCAGGTTCTTTTTCTCGGCGATATCTTTCCGACGGGTTGGCAGGCGGCGGTGAATTGCGAAATCGAGCCCACCGACACAGTCGCGATCTGGGGCGCGGGACCCGTCGGGCAGATGGCGATTCGCAGTGCCGTGCTGCTCGGCGCGAAACAGGTCGTGGTGATCGACCGGGTTCCAGAGCGGCTTGCGATGGCCCGCGAAGGCGGCGCGATCACAATCAACTTCGACGAAGAGAGCGTGCTCGACCGGCTGCAAGAATTGACGAACGGGAAGGGCCCGGAAAAATGTATCGATGCAGTAGGGATGGAGTCGCACGCGACGCGTTCGTTTGACGCCATCTACGATCGCGTGAAACAGGCGGTCATGCTCGAATCCGACCGGCCGCATGTGCTTCGCGAAATGATCTACGTCTGCCGACCCGCTGGAATCCTCTCGGTGCCAGGCGTCTATGGTGGCCTGATCGACAAGTTGCCCTTCGGGATCTCAATGAATAAAGGTCTGACGTGGAAGATGGGTCAAACGCACGTGAATCGATGGACCGACGATCTGCTCAACCGCATTCAGGAAGGGCAGATCGACCCTTCATTCGTCATCACGCATACGGTCGGACTCGAAGAGGGTCCGGGCATGTACAAGACGTTCCGTGACAAGGAAGACGGCTGCATCAAGGTCGTCTTGAAGCCCTGACATGCGATTGAGTTGACGGGGTGGGGCATTAACTCGTTAAGCATTTTTGACATGCTTCAGGATATGGAGGGTTGACGAATGTAAGATTCCAAACGTCAAGTGATCGCAGCAAACTTAAAGTTCGATCTTTTGAGGGCGCGCACAAGGCGCTTTCTGGCTATTCGGCGGTACATAACGCAAGTCGCTTGCCTGCAGCGGTGCGGTTTCGTGCCGACTGTAATTTGTAATGGGCGCTGCCGAACTGTATAGAGCAGCCGCGAAAGGTGTGAATCCTCGTCGGACTTGCAGGCCTTTATCTGTTGCTTCGCGCGTTTTCCCTGCCCGCGAACACGGACTGGCCGATCATCGAAGCTAAGTGTGCGTTGACGCCATGCTGCTCAGCGCGCGATCAGCACTTGTAATGGTTGAAACCGCAGAGAGGGCGCAATGAACAAGGATCAAAAGGACGGAATCAAAGATCAATTGAAAGGATGGGGGAATACGGTGATCGGGACAATCACAGGAAATGAGGACCAGAAGGTGCAGGGCGATGTCCAAATCACGAACGGCGCCAATCAGAAGGACTATGGCGATCAAAAGGACAACATCGAGAAAGGCATCGACGACCCGGGCAATCCTTCCAATGAATGACGGGCCCGGCTCCCCGGGCAAGTTGGGGTACCGGCCCAGCCTGCACTTCCGCCACGTAAAAAGAGCGGAACGCGGCCCTTGTCCTTAGTTAGAACAAGTGCCGCGGCAAGAGCGCCTGTCCGAGAGAGCTCGCCGCGGGTAAAGCTCTCGATCGACTTAGGCCGGCGGATTCGCGTCGCCCATCGGTGGGCGGCGAACGTCAGCGCCCGTTCACGTGTCGTAGGCGCCCACGGCGACTTCCGGGAGTTTCCTGAAACCGGGTTTCGCGAAGAAATACCCCTGCATCAACGTCACACCCTGCGTAGCAAAGAAATCTCGCTCCGCGCGCGTTTCGATGCCTTCGGCGACAACTTTTACCCCAAGGTCGCGGCACATCGAAAGCACGCCGATGACGATTCGCTGCCGCACCCGGTCCTGATCGACGCCGCGAACAAGTTCCATATCCAACTTGATAATGTCAGGCTGGAAGTCTGCGAGCAGCGTCAGGCCGGAATAGCCCGCGCCGAAGTCGTCAATGGCAGTCTGAAACCCAAACTCTTTGTATGCCCGAAAGATACTGACAAGATGGGGCCGATCAATAATGCTCTCGCCCTCGATCGTCTCGAAGATGATCCGATTGAGCGGGAAGTTATAACGTTCTGCCGCCTCAAAGGTGCTGCGGATACACGCCTCTGGCTTGTATACCGCATTCGGCATGAAGTTAATTGAGAGAAAACTCGCGATTCCGAGCTCTGCAGCTTGAGCGATTGCCGTCGTGCGGCAACGCTGATCGAAAAGATAGCGATTTTCATCGTCCACCTGCGCGAGCACAGAGCCGGCTGATTCGCCGCTGGGACCTCGTACGAGAGCTTCGAAGGCAAATGGCTTGCGCGAAACGGTATCGACGATAGGTTGAAAAGCAAATGCGAGATCAACTTGCGGCGCGCCGTCCTGGCGGCACCCTTGGCACCCGTGACCGGGAGCGATGTCGGTTTTAACCTTCAGGCTTGATTTGATACTCATCATGGTCCATCAGTTTGGATTTGCGCTTTGCCGCTACGCCCCGCAGCTAAGCTCTTACGCATACTACCCAGATTACGGCCAAGTATCGCCAAACTTTAACGGCAGTTGTCTTAAAGAAATGCGGGTCGGAAAGCGGGCGCTGTTGGAAACGAGCGCTCCCGACTTCCATCTCCGGCTACAGTGCGGATCCGGGTTGGCTATCACGTTCATGAGCCGGCACCTTCCTTCCATCAAACGTCCTCACTGGGCGCATGGTGGCTGGAGTTGCAATTGTTGAGCTGCGGCGAAAAGCGGTATCCATCGCGAATCAAGGCTAATCCGACATGACCTTTTTCATGTAGCACGCTTCGGAACTCCGCTTGAGTTTCGAGCGGAAGCACTTGCGAGAAGCGGCCGGAATATAGCCGTCGGGACGCATCCCGAGGCTCGAACCGCCCCTTATCCCGATAAGGGTGCGGAAAGCGTTGAGCAAACTAGCAAGTGCGCGGATCCCAGGTCGTAAGAGCATAGACTAGGTCGAGTAAATGATGCAGGGGCTGCCCTTTCTGGCAGTACCCATCGAACTGATGTTGAGTCGCACGTGTCCTTACTTCCCCTTCATCAAATGCGGTAAAAGCAATTATTGCCACGTTCGCGGTAGCATTAAACTGCCGAAGTCGCATAGCAGCTTCGAACCCGTTGCACTCGGGCATTGAAATGTCCATTAGAACAACGTGGGGCACCCACACCGTTCCCATCTCAACCGCCTGCAATCCGTCAAAAACGGCGTGGCAATCAAAACCCTCGAGCGAAAGGTAGGTGGCGAGCGCTTCAGCCGCGACGCAATTGTCGTCGACAATGAGGACGCGAGTCGTTGAGTCGCTGGAGACGACTTTCCTGTCAGTCCATAACCCAGGAATCCGATTGATTAGGAAAGGTGTCATTGGCAAAAAAACTCCGAGATGCAAATTGCCTAGCATTGTCTATTCCTCGGACAGCTACTAGTATCGCCCCGCTCGCTGTATCGTGAACTCGCGTATCGCGTGGACGCGCCACTGGTGGGCTAGTTTGGAACGCTAACGGTGCGCCATCGCGCATTCCAAGTGGAAGGCACCGGGCGCACTAGGGCTACGCGGCGAGCGCACGCGGCAGTTCCCGGTATGGTGCTGGGCTGGCGCCCATGTCTATCGCGAGCAGGCCGCTGAATCATGAGCCCGACGCCTTCACCATTCCACACCTGATGTGAACGAGATTGCCCACCCCGCGATGTGGCGGACTTGATCGCGCGGGATGAGGCCGGAAAAGTAACGCGTTCCAACAGTAGCCAATAAGGCCGTCAATACGGCACTGGCCGCCCTCGGCCGGCGATGCCAGGGGCGATGGTCATCGGCACGAAGACTAGGCCAGCGCGGCTAGTCCTCGTGCCCACACCGTCGAAAGTTAGGCTTTCGACACCTGACCTGCTCCCAGGTCCGCTCCTGTCGTTGGATCGGCCGACGTGTCCGACGCGGTTCGGGCAGCCATCGCGCTAAGGACCTCGATATCGTCGGCCGACACATTCACAATGGCAAGGCCGTCGCCGCCATCGACTGCCGGTTGCGGATCGTCGATATATTGCCAGTCGCCGCCTTCGTTCCACGGACCGCGGACGTCCCCACCCTTCGACATATTGAAGTAGACGCTAGTGAACTCGGGTACGCCAGGCAGCTTGCCTTGAGGGAAGTTCGGCTGGATCGAATGAAGCGCTTTTTCAAAAGACTTCTGATGGGCGATTTCGCGCGTCATGAGGAAACCAAGTGCATCCTTGATTCCCGGATCGTCGGTCACGTTGATCAGACGCTCGTAGACGATCTTGGCGCGCGCTTCCGCAGCGATGTTAGAGCGGAGATCCGCAGTCGGCTCACCGATCGTATCAATGTAGGCAGCGGTCCACGGAACGCCGGCCGAATTCGTCAGCGGCGCACCGCCGCCGTACAGCAACTGCGTCAGATGCGAATCGTTACCTGCACCGGTCAGCGAACGGTAGAGGGCGGCTTCCTTTTCGACACCCTCGGCGAGCTGACCCTTCGCGCCTTTGTTAAGCATCGCAACGATGGAGCCGATGATCTCCAGATGACTCAATTCTTCCGTCGCAATATCGAACAGCAAATCTTTTCGACCCGGATCGTCTTCGGCGACCGCCTGCGTGAAGTAGCGGCAAGCCGCCGCAAGCTCGCCCTGCGGACCGCCAAACTGTTCTAGTAAGAGATTTGCCAAACCCGGATTCGGTTCAGCGACGCGAACCGTGTATTGCAGACGCTTGTTGTGAACGAACATAGCTGCTCTCCTTGTTGTGGGAACTAACGGGCCTTGAATGAGTTCGGCCGCGAGTGAATTAGCAGTGCGTATTCCTGGGAGGGCGCCTCGCGTTTGATTTTTTCAATTGTTGCGATAGCAATTGCCACGCCGTGCGGAAGACAACCTCGCGCTAAGCGAATAGCACTTGGCGATTAGATCGGGCGTGTGCATCGATTTGCGTAACCGTCGGAGAGAGTACGCAAGGCCGGCGGTCGTTAGAAATCGTGAACGAGGTAGCGAGAGGCCGCCGCGGCACATCGGCGGCGGCTTCGATCGGTGCTAGGGCTTATGTTGAGGGTCAGCCTCCGCCGAACGACGATTGCACGAGCAGACCCCGTCATCCTAAGCCTGGTTTATCAAGGTATCGTCCTGCGCGATTTGTGGCTCCGACCCTCACCTCTTTGACGGTGTTACGCCCGTAATGAAGAGCGGTGACGTCATGGGACGCGGATGCGTGGGCGAGGTCGTCGAAGTCGGCAACGAAAACAAGGTGCTCGAGGCAGGCTCGAATTGTGGTTCCTTTTACGATCTTCTGCGGCGACTGTGACAGTGCAAGGGCGGCAATTTTCGGTCTGCGAGCGCAGCAATCGGAACAAGGATGAGGCGGACAAGGTGCTCGGTCATGCCTCGCCGAACTGATCGGCAGCAGCGAAAATGCTCAATCGTGCGGCTTAAAGATTGAGTTTTTCCAAGCCCTCGTAAATCTCGCGCGCCGCGTAGAGCAACCCATATGCCACCCCGATATTGCTCTCGCTTTAACCATCCGCGAATCCTATTGAGGGCGGAACCCGGCGATTGTCGGAGCTTTGCCGTAGCGATCGAACCGAGGGTTGGCACAGCGCATGCTGACCGCGATTTAGACGTGAAGTTGGACCGTTATACTACGACTGCTAACTCAACTAACCGCTCATTCCCGTGTCTGAAGATATCAGTAAAGATTTTGTTCCGGCCTCCACGCTTTGGTCGGCGCGAGACGCGCTAAACGGCGACCCTTCGCAGGAATTTGAGACCCGGGCTCGATACGCGCTCATCGAATTGAATGAGCGATTACTTAGTTTGGAAGATCCAGCGGACCTTTCATTCGCAGCCGCCGAGCTTGCTGCGAAAGCACTGCGTGTCAGCCGTGCCGGATATGGCACTGTCGATACCGTTGCGGAAACGATCACAATCGAACGCGATTGGAACGCGCCAGGCATTCGATCCCTTCGGGGCATACTGCATTTCCGGGACTACGGATCGTATATCGAGGACTTGAAACGGGGTGACACCGTTGTCTTTGCCGATGCAGAACGGGATGCGCGGACAGTGGCGTCCGCCGACGCCCTCAAAAGTATAAGTGCCCAAGCAGTCGTGAACATGCCAGTGTCGGAGCATGGAGGACTAGTCGCACTTTTCTATCTGAACCATGCAGTCGCCCGTGAGTGGACCGAGGACGAACTGCGGTTCATACGCGATGTCGCCGCTCGGACCCGGAGCGCGGTCGAACGGAGAAGGGCCGAACAAGCACTCCGGGAGCTCGCGACCTCCCTCGAATCAAAAGTGGTGGCCCGTACCGCTGAGTTGTACGCGAGCGAAGCGCGAATGCGAGCGGTTTTTGAAACGACCTATCAGGTGCAGGGCCTGCTCGCACCCGATGGCACGGTGCTCGACCTCAATCGTACGGCAATGGCCTACATCGATGGTTCGCCCGACAATCTTATCGGTCGCCCATTTTGGGGTATTCCACTTTTTTCGGCTACGAACGGCATGCCGGAGAAAATCCGAGCGGCGCTCCGATCGGTCTGTAGCGGACAGGATTTTCGCGGAGAAGTCTCACTCAACCTGGCTGCAGGCATCCGCACGTTCGACCTGTCCATCAGGCCCTCAAGAGATCGAGATGGAAAGATTGTTGCACTGGTTCCGGAAGCCGTCGACATCACCGATCGCCGCCTGACCGAGGAGGCGTTGCGCCAGGCCCAGAAAATGGAAGCAGTGGGACAGCTCACAGGTGGCCTCGCGCACGACTTTAATAATCTGCTAACTGGAATCACGGGCAGCCTTGAGCTGTTGTTAATACGGCTGGCACAAGGTCGTGTGGACGATCTCGAGCGGTACGTCACCGCTGCAAAGTCCGCAGCAAAGCGGGCGTCCGCGCTAACGCACCGCCTGCTAGCATTTTCACGCCAACAAACCCTTTCCCCGCGGCAGACCGACGTGAACACACTCGTCTCGGGAATGTCCGAGTTACTTAGACGGACGGTTGGACCTGAGATCATGGTCGAGACAGTCGGGGCGGCAGGGCTGTGGGCGACACTGATCGATCCGCATCAACTAGAAAACGCCTTGCTTAATTTGTGCATAAACGCTCGAGACGCGATGCCTGAGGGCGGGCGCCTCATGATTGAGACGGGGAACAAATGGCTTGATGAGCGCGCTGCCGTCGACCGGGATCTACCGCCAGGGCAATATGTAGCACTTTGTGTGAGTGACACTGGTTCGGGGATGACGCCCGAGGTCGCGCGTCGCGCCTTTGATCCGTTCTTCACGACCAAGCCGATTGGCGAGGGAACAGGCTTGGGCTTATCCATGGTCTATGGCTTCGTGCGACAGTCAGGCGGGCAAGCACGGATCTACAGCGAGCCGGGGCAGGGAACCATGATTTGCCTCTATCTGCCGCGCTATGCGGGTGCCGCCGACCCGGAAGAGGAGATAGCTGGCGAAGAGGTAATGGCCAAAGCGCAACAAGGCGAAACAATCCTCGTCGTCGATGATGAGCCAACGATTCGCATGCTTGCAAGCGAAGTGCTTACGGACTTGGGCTACTTCGTGATTGAGGCCGGTGACGGCGCGGAAGCGATGAAAATCGTGACATCGCCTGCGCGAATAGACCTTCTCATTACGGACGTCGGTTTGCCGGGCGGAATGAACGGGCGTCAAGTTGCAGAGGCAGTCCGGGTAGAAAGACCAGGACTGAAGGTTTTGTTCATCACGGGATATGCGGAAAACGCGGTACTGAGTCACGGCCACCTCGATGTGGGCATGCACGTATTGACCAAACCGTTCGCGTTGCAATCGTTAGCTGATCGCGTGAAAACCTTGATAGATGGCGGCTGAATTCGTTTTCATTAGCGCCGCCACCAAGCTGTTTTTTTAGGCTCGGAAATACCGGGTGGCGGCGCCGCTGCAAGTGCAGATACGGCTGGGTCAATTCGGCATTTAAGCCGCCTGTCATTCCGTTCGCGCACGTATTGCAGTTGACAGCTTGCAAGCAGATCAGATCGAATATGCGCCTCCGAAGAGTTTTGCTGCGTCCAGGCGAAGGGATGCAATGCATCTGTATTCAAAGGGCGCCTCAGCGGTTCTGTCTTGAGTCCGCGATTTCCGGGGCAACGGACCCGTGGTTTATGATTGCGACCAACGAGATCCCGCCGAGCATGTTTCCGAGCAAAGTCGGCACGAAGAACTCAGTGAGATAACTTTTCGCGCTAGCTGCACCAATCATTACGCTATAGCTCGCTTCCGCCGATCCAGCGATCACATGGGACAACTTGCTGATCGCAACCACGTAGGTGACCAGTAGCACGGTCGATAGACGTGCGGATCGCGCACTGGGAAGAATCCAAACCATCAGTGCGATGAGCCAACCGGCGAATAGCGCGCGCACGAGGGTTACGCCAAAACTCCCGGAAAAGGGCTGTTTGGATAGTTCGGCGAACGCTCTGACGACCTCGTCCGAGAATACCCCCGGAATCTGGAGCAGACCTGAAAACAATATCGTGCCGGCGATATTTGCCGCGAGGACAAGGCCCCACAGACGCGCAGTCTTCGCGACAGTTGCTAGATTGCGGCGAGTTAGCACGGGAAGGACTGCAGTCAATGTACTCTCGGTGAAGAGTTGTTGTTTTCCAAGGATAACGATGACGAATCCGACTGTGTAACCGAGGGAGGTTAGAAGCGGGCGCCAAGGAGTGTCGGGCAATGAACTTTGAATTACCGCCTGCACTAAAAAGGAAAACCCCATCGACAAGCCTGCGGCGAACGCGGACATAATGAGCGCGCCCGCCGTTCGCTCCATAGCAACTTCACCTTCCTCCCTGACGACCTCGTGAATTACAAGCGCGCGCGGAGAGGCGTGATTTGCAGCCTGTTCTTGTTCACTCTCGTCGAGGTGAGGGGAGTTCGAGCCAGCATCCGGTCCGGCCATATGCGATCCTTAAACGGTTGCCCTGCATTGAGTTTTCTAATTCGCTTAAGTGGCGCGCCTGCACTTGACTATGGGTCCAACCGTATTGCTTCAACCTGCTTTCGGTCGGGATCCGTAGCGCCCACATTCCACCTTTCGACGGCCACCGGCCCTGTTCCGCATGTCGTACCTTAAGATCGAAGAGTGCGCGACAAATCTGTCTCCAACTTCCTTTGTCGACGGATACGATACGCGTCGGGACCCGTCTGGACGCTCGCGCTGAGAGCGTCAACTTCGCAACTACCGCGTGAGGGTCCGCTAGAAAACGATCACCCTCCACATAATTGCGGTGCTGTAGCGCGGCGAGCGGTATCGACCGCGCGTTCGAGCCGCGACACAATTGTTGATCGTTCCCGCTAACTCGCCCCGCACTGAGGCGGGTTTGCGCCCGTCGATGTCTGCGTTGTCGGGGAGCGGAAGCGCGAATGCGGCTGTCGAATCAGCGCGCCGTCGCGACTTCTGTGAGCCGGGTCTGGAGCGCATCCTTGCGCTCGACGATCGCCTTTCCGAGGGCGGCCAGATCGAGTTGCGTCTTACGAAGTTGAGGGAAGATTTCGCTTTCCTCTTCTTGGACGTGATGGCTGACGCTTTCGGCGAGCACTTTGAAGGTGGCGTCGAAGCCGTCGGCGCCTGCCTTCAATTCCGCGAACTTCTCGATAAGCGTCTTCACCAGGAAATGCTCGACCCGCGCTTCATCGACCTCGTCGTGGCCAACATCACCGAGGACTTCCCTCGCCGCCGGGTATAGAAGTTCCTCTTCGACGATCGCATGAATTGAAAGCAATTCACACGCGCGCTGAACGAGCGTGGACTTCCGTTCAAGGTCGTCTCGATCCGCGCGTTCAAATGCCGCAAACAACTGTTCTACCGCGCGGTGATCCGCTTCAAGCGCAGCGAGCGCGTCGTACTCAGCCATAAAAACTCCCAGCGAAAAAAGGGTGGACATGCAGAGCTACTCTGCAAGCGGTGTGCCCAGTGTTTGCTATTCCGCGTCTGCTCGTCGGGAATGATCCGAGGCGCAAGGAGGTCGCATTGCGTGTGGTACGACGGTCCGAGGGAGGGCAGGGTTTCCAGTGCTCGCCTACGACCGGGAAGCGAGCAGGGCGAGTCTTGCGGATGGCGCGCGTGAGTCGCGGCGCGTCTCCAATAACGTCTCGGGGACAGGGGGGCTTAGCTCAAACGGGTCAAATCATCTACGTGGACAATTCCTTTCTGACTGGTGAACGCAAGTGAGTTTCCTTGGCTTTGGTCCTGCGAGACGCCGGCAATTTCGTGCTCACCGCTGTCATAGGTTCGAACGCTACCCTGCTGTTTGATCAACAGCCGATGCTTTTCGCGAAAGAACGCATAGTGCGCGTCATTTTGCGACCCACTTGACGACGCGTCTCGGAAATCGTCGGGCCACCACTTTTCTCGCGCGGGAATGGTTTTCAACGCTTCAATTCTTTCCATCGGCTTCATTGGTTCCATCTTGTGTCCTCTAGGCAGATCGCAGTCGTTGTCCAAATTAGACGCGGCGCCGCTTCCGGCCCAGCGCATCTGGTCCTTCGGTCGAAGCGCGTCCGCTCATAACCGGTGCAATCGGCGTACCACGAAGCGGAGCGGACGAGCCGACTCAGAACGGCGCTATCTTTAGGGTTCCGCTGCGGCGAGTGGGTGACGGGGACCGCCCGTTTCTGGCTCATTGACTGGCTGCTAGCTGCTACGGACTCTCGCTCATGATTGGATTTCGAGAATCGACCGATATGAAGCGCGCCAGTTTTTCCGCTGGCGTGGAGACCGCGCTCACTTCGAATCCACCCCCTCCACATTGGGTCGATCGCGAGTGGCATACTGTTTGCGTCCGGCCGTTTGCCCTTGTTGGTAGCCCAGACGACCATGAACTCGAATTACGGCAGGAAGCCTAAACTGAAACTGTTTGCGGCGGCACGGAAAGTCATGCCAGCCTCACGTGGCAACACGCGCGACGATTTCGTGATTTACGCGTCGTATCGAATAGGAGCCGGTGGCAGGTACATTGGGACGTTGAAAGTCGTTCGGCGGACCGACAGCCGCTTGTTATTTCCCTTCGAGGGTGCCGAGTTGATCGGACCGTATGAGTCTAAAGAAGCGGCTGTCCGAGCAGCGGAGGAAGTCGGAGCGCGAATCGTCGAGGCAGACCTTCGCACTCCAGAGGGGTAGCATTTGTAAAATTGAAAACGCGTTGGAAGAAGTGCATTATTCGCGCGTTGGTATTAGCGGCACTAGGACACGTCTTGTCGCTGAAGGCAGAGAATGATTAACGTCAGAGCGGAAGACATGATTCGTCGGCGCGCCTAGATGCGGGAGCGGGACGGAAGCCCGGAGGGACGCGCGAAAGACTTCTGGGAACAGCTAAAGGCAAGCTTGGCTCGCGATACCGACGGCGGAGATATCTCCCGACGGGGACGAGCCTCAAGCGCAATCGCCGTACCTGAGCGCCGGCAAGGCGTTGCCGCCTAAGAAGGAGATAGACGTAGCGCTGAGGAGCGTCGAAGTTTGGTCAGGCGCCCGTTAGATAGATCACTCCGAGGATCCACAGACTCCCAGTTTTCTACGTCAGGTGACGAAAACGGCGTTCGGCACGCACTCAATGGTTGAACCTCTTTCACGTTGGACGGCGCCCGCCGCGCCGTCCAACAGCCATGCAAATTTAGCCGACCGTCACCTCGATGCGTCGCGGCCGAGCTTCTTCGCGTCGCGGCACAGTCAATCTGAGCACTCCGTCCTTCAGGTTAGCGTCAATCCTGGTGGTGTCGAAGTCACTGCTCAAAGCGAACGCGCGGGCAAATCGCGGCTGCGAGACCTCCGCATGCTGCAGCCGCATTTCGGCGGAGGTGGGAACAACGGCCTCCGCCTCGATGAAAAGATTGGTGCCTTCAACTCGGACATCAAGCTTGTCCCTCGAGACCCCGGGCAGATCGGCCCAGAGCGTCACACCGTGGCTGTCTTCGACTACGTCCACAGCAGGCAATATCGGCGCGGTTCGCGTTGACTTTGAACCATCCTGCGCGAGCGCGCTGTTGTCACGCCGGGTCAACTGAGTTTTGTCGTTCATGGCTAGCTCCGTGTAATTGTTCGCAAGTGTTAAGGAATGCCTTACTCAATGGCGATCGCACGCGGCTTTGAAGACTCTCGCTTCCCGACACTAATGGTCAAGCAACCATTCGCATAACGCGCTTGCACCTTCTCGGGATCTGCATCGCGGGGCAACTCGATCGCGCGCCGGAAGGAGCCGCTAAATCGCTCCTGTGCGTAGATGCGGGCTTGGTCCGAAGGCTCGCCGCGCGAGATTTGCCGTTCACCGCTGATCATCAGCAGGCCCTTGTCAATCGTCACTTCAAGCTTCGACGGATCAACGCCCGGCGCAAACGCGACGATCTCCACGGACTCGTCCGTAGTGCCCATATTAATCTGGGGAAACGTCCCGATGCGTCCGGCACGGATGCTGGACGGCGAGCCGTTGAAGAAGTTGGCCATTTGCTTTTGCAAGCGATCGAAATCTTCGAAAAGGCTCGTTCCAAAGAAGAGGTCACTCATGGTCAGGTTCTCCTGGTAGGTAGGGCAAGGAGACGACCCGGTAACGCGCTCCGGTTCATCTGCCTCACCAACGACAAATAAGACGAAACACGCAGCGTTGCAAATGCGGCTGCTAAAAACGACGAAACGAAAATTAGGCCTTCGGCGCAGATTTTTCAAGAGGCCGGGTAAAAAAATTTACTCGGGTTTTTTGGATCGCAACGTGCGCGAATTTTGCCCTTGAAAGGCGCGACTGCGACCATATTCTGAGGCCGGAGAATTTCCACAGGAGATCATGATGAGCTTCAATTCAGAATGGGTGACCCTCGGAAAACACCGCACCCGCCTGCGTGCCACGCGCGGCTTTCCTACCTCGACGCTGCGCACGCTGGCAGATCTTGCACGGATCGGGATTGAGAACACGATGAGCGCGCGAGCACGTCTAGTCGAAGTAACGTTTCGGGATGAGGACGCAGCATACGAAGTTAGCGTAGGGACGACGGTCGCGCAGGACAAGGCCTGCGCCGCGCCGCTGGAGTTGGCGCTCTCTACGCTATTGGGGCTGCCGCCCGACCACGTGACAGTGACCGTGGAGGTCATGAACGACTCCGAGGTCGACCTGCGGTTTGGTGTCTACGAGCGGTTGCTTGCTCAAAAAATCGGCGCCGTGATCCCGATTCAATAGCACGTTCTGGACGGGCGCCTAACGCCCCGGTCGCGCCCGAGCCGTGGAACGACGTTTGCGTTAGCCCCACAGAAATCAACTATTGGAGTGGCCATGAAACTTACCAAAATTGTCGCATCAACCATGCTCGTATTCGCAGTCCCCATGACTGCGTTCGCGCAGACGCAGGCAGCGAGCACAACGATGGCGAACAACCTTCCCAGCCCGGACAAAGAGTTCGTCCAGGTCGCCAGCATGTCGAGCTCGACCGAAATAGATGCGAGCAAGCTCGCGTCGAAGCAATCACAAGACAAGGACGTGAAAGCTTTTGCGCACAAGATGATGTTGGATCATACGAAGCTCACGTTAGAGCTGAAGATGGCGGCGCCCCATGGCATCGCTGTTCCGAAGGACAACTCCGATACGGCGGTGCTGGACTCGTTGAAGGGGCTGCAGGGTGCGGAGTTCGACAAGGCGTATATCCAAAAGGTCGGCGTTGAAGGGCACCAGAAAGCGGTCGATGCTTTCCAGAAAGAAGTCGACGCCGGTCAGAACCCTGACTTAAGGAAGGCGGCGACAAAAGCGCTGCCGACCATTCAGGAACACCTGAAGATGGCGCAGGCTCTCGCGGCAAGAAAAGGCGCGCAATAGGCATTAGGAAGAATTTCCGGCGCTGCCAAATCGATTTTTCAAACGGAGGCTAATCATGGCTGTCAAAACTTTGAATGACCTTTTTATTCACGCACTTTCGGATGTCTACAGTGCAGAGAAGCAATTGACGCGCGCGCTTCCAAAACTGGCGCGTGCGGCGAGTAACCCGGACCTCAAAGCGGCGTTCGAAACGCACCTCGAGGAAACTCACGGTCAGATTGAGCGGATCGACAAGGCGGTTGAGTCTGCCGGCATTAAGCTTAAGCGCATTAAGTGCGCGGCAATGGAAGGGCTCGTCGAGGAGGGACAGGAGCAAATCGAAGAGATTGAAAAGGGCCCGGTCTTGGACGCTGCGCTCATTGGCGCCGCGCAAAAGGTAGAGCACTACGAAATCGCCACCTACGGCACGCTTTGCGCACTGGCAAAGAAGCTCGGGTATTCCGATGCTGCCGCCTTATTGCTCGAAACGCTAGAGGAGGAAAAAGCGACCGATCAAAAGCTGACATTGCTCGCTGAGCAGGAAGTGTCGGAGGAGATCGCTGGGACTTGATTGCTTCGGTTTTCGCAGAGAGGAGCGTTGAACGATGCACACGCGAATCCCGCCTCTACGGCGGGATTCGCTTTGTAATGCCGACGTACGGTAGCGGCTTGCCAGTCAGCCTCGTGTTTGCCAGTAATGCGCCGGTTACGGCGAGGAAGTTTCCGTTCTGTGCGGTGGCTAGCGAGCGCGCTCAACCCTTTGGCTACATAAGACGCGACTGCCTTGTGGCAATCCACGCGCTCCGCGCAAAAAACAAACTAGCCCTCGTCGCTAATTTGCCGCTTGGATATTTTGCCGCCGCGTTCGGTAAGTTGGGGCAATCGCCTCTTGTGAAGTCTTGTAAGCCATTTCCAACGGCTTACACCGTCCAGATCACCGGCGTTTCGACGATGAATGGTCATGCGGCCTAGTCGCTTTCCGGCATCTTCGACGAATGATGGCTCGTAATCAGCCATTTATGGCCATTCCATACGTATGTGAAGGTATATCGCGCTTTGACTGAAGAGCCGTCTCCGAACCTGAACGTGTAGATACCCGCATCGATCGCAGTGTTGCATTCGATCAGGATGCTGCGGAAGTCAATAGTGCCGACGGGTTTGTTTTCAAGAAAACGCTTGAAATAGTCTAATTTATCCTCGACCGACAGCCTCGGTTTGTTCGACACAGTCGGCAACAGAATGGAGCGCGGCGCATAATTTGCCACGACCTTCTGAGGATCGCCCGTCTTCAGCGAATCGTTCCATCGATCGAAGAGCGCGGCAATCTGCTTGTCGGAAGCCGGCCGGCATGTTTCGGTCCGCGCGAGCGTGGCGCTGCTGAAGCCGGCGAGCACTACGGCGACTGCGATGCTTTTTGGTAGGTGGTTCAAAATCAAAACCCCCTTTGTCATCGAACGCTGGCGGTATGTCGCACGCCACTGATCCTGCCAAATTGTTTATAGCTGAAAATTCGCCACACACCAACAGAATCGCGTCTGGTTACTTCATCGGACGAAACGACGCCTCGGCGTTGCTCGCCAACCCGACTGTGAACAAGAAACAGACGATGCGCGGCGAGGCGGCCTCATTTGTTCGAACGCGGACGGGACAGTTCACGCTGAAACGACGTCTATCGTTGCCGCAACCGAGCCAGGCGTCGCGGAATGGCTGTTGCAGCGAAACACGCTGGCCTTATCGCTGTAGAGCGCCACCGGCTTGCCGTGCTGTTCGAGATAGCGACGCGTCGCCTCGAAGTAGCTGAAAGTCGACTCAGTCTGCGTGAAGTGCAGTGTCATCAGCCGGCCCGTGGCGTCATCGATGAACACCAGCAGCGTGCAGGCCGGCGCACGATCCTCGAACCAGCGATGGTCGCTGCCATCGATTTGCACCAGTTCGCCCGCCACGCGCGCCGGTTCCTCGGCTGGTGGATCTTGGGTGGAGGTTGTCGGCGCGGCGTCCACAAACCTGCGTCGATCATCAAGCGCCTGACCGTCTCCTTGGCCAGCCTCAGGCCGTGGCATTCGCGTAGTTTCTCGCAGGCGAGCGTCGGGCCAAAATCCGCATACCGCTCCTTGATGATTGCCACGGCTCGCACCGCCAATCCATCATCAATCCGGTGATTACTCGGCTTGGCGCACCGACCCGAAATCAACCCACGCGGTCCTTGCTCACGCAGGCGTGCCGCGAGGCGTCGAACCTGGCGCGTCGTCAACGACAGCCGCTCAGCGGCACGCCACGGCTTCAACAGACCGTCGACGACGGACTGAATCACCTTGAACCGGTCCAACTCGCGCATCGTCATGGTAATGCCATCCGTCGCAGCCATTGCAGCCTCCGGCGCCGAAGGATCGACGCCGGGTAAGCTTAAGCCGCCCGAAAGCGGACATTTGAATCTGGCTCAAAGCGGACATTACAACTTAGCTGCTACAACAAAAACGTTGATAATTTGTGTTATGTAAACCAAATGACAATCGAAAGCTGGCACGCTGATCCAGTCATCCTTGCCAAGACCGTGTGAACGACTCTCGCATCCTTGTCCCAGCTGCCCGTTCATCGCGTGCGATCACCGCGCCGAGCTCGCAAGCGCTCCTCGCATACGGCTCCACGCGTGTACTTTCTCTAGCGGACCCAGGCGCCTCAACCGTGCGGGGTACCCGTGCCGTCGTTGTCGCAGGTCTTTGCAGGTTTTAACAGCTCAGCACAAAGATTTGCACGCCAGAGTTTGATACTTTGAACCGCTCCGTCGGCCACGGTTGCTTGCTCACACGACAACAGCCTGACTGTGCAGAAGACAGAGGCACCCCGCTCGGACAGCAAGAGCTCATTTCAAAGCCATGCCTCCTGAGCATGGGAACCGATCCCGAAAGTCTTTTTCCTTTTCCGAATAAACCACTAGATTGGGGCTTGTGAGTACAGCGGACCGTCGCGGATTAAGGGCTCACAAAGGCAATCGAAGGGTTTGGCTGAACGCCGAGAAGTTAATTCGAATCGCACGCGATCATCGGCATGATCGCGTGAATTGAGTGAGGACATAACATGACCACCGAGACTGTTGTACTTATCACTGGTGCGCTAACCGGCATCGGCCGCGCCACGGCGTTCGCATTCGCTCGCGACAAGGCCACGGTCGTCGTGTCGGGGCGCCGCGCTGAACAAGGCCGCCAATTGGCCGACGAACTACGCGCGACCGGCGCGCAAGCCGAGTTTGTGCTGTCGGACGTGCGTTTCGAAGACGACTTGCGCAACCTGATTGACAGCATCGTCGCGCGCTTCGGTCGGCTCGACATCGCGGTGAACGCTGCCGGGACGGAAGGCGAATCGGGTCCTGTGATGGAACAAACCCCTGAGCGCTATTCCGCCGTATTCGATACCAATGTGCTCGGTACGCTCCTCGCGATGAAACACGAACTGCGGGTCATGTCGGGGCAAGGCAGCGGCAGCATCGTCAATATCTCCTCGACTATGGGTTTGCGTGGTGCGGCGAGCGCGTCGCTATACGTCGCCAGCAAACACGCGGTAGAAGGACTGACCAAGTCGGCGGCGCTTGAAGCTGCACCTTTCGGAGTTCGCGTTAATGCGGTCGCCCCGGGTCCCGTCGAGACCGAGATGCTGAACCGGCTCACGGCGACAGCGGAACGCAAGGCTGGGATGCTATCCACTGTTCCCCTCAAACGCGCGGGCACGCCGGATGAAATCGCTGAAGCTATCGTCTTCGTCGCGTCGGCGCGCTTCATGACGGGCGAAATACTCCGGATCAATGGCGGAAGAACCGCCTCGTAAAATAAGTATTCAGAGGCCTCACATCATTCGAAGGTTTCGCTATAACCCCTTCTATTTAGCTATCCGTTCTATTGGTCGGAGTTTCAATCATGACGACGCTATTCACTCAAACCCGGATCGGACCCTACGAACCGTCCCATCGCCTCGTGCTCGCACCGCTCACCCGTATGCGCGCCGGCCTGAACGACATCCCCGGCGACCTGATGGTCGAGTACTACAGCCAACGCGCAACCGACAGCGGCCTGGTGATTGCCGAGGCGACGCCGGTGTCGATTCGCGGCAACGGATATCAAGGCGCCCCGGGCATCTATGCCGACGAGCAAATTGCCGGCTGGAAACGCGTCACCGACGCGGTGCACGCAAAAAATGGCCGGATCTTCCTTCAGCTTTTTCACTCGGGACGTCAGTCTCATCGCGACCTTCAACCCGGCGGGGATGCCCCGCTCGCCCCATCGGCAGTAGCGTTCGAGGGGATGGCACACACGCGGCAAGGCTGGCTGCCCGCCTCGTCCCCGCGCGAAATGAGCCTCGATGAAATCAGGGTTGCAATCGACGAGTTCCGCCACGGTGCAGAACGTGCGCTAGCGGCGGGATTTGACGGCGTAGAAATCCACGGTGCGAACGGATACCTGGTCGATCAGTTCATTCAGGACGGTTCCAACCACCGCACCGATCTCTACGGCGGCTCGATCGCCAATCGCGTACGCTTCCTGCTCGAAGTGACTGAGGCCGCAGCTTCGGTATTTGGCGCGAATCGCGTGGGCGTTCGTCTGTCACCGTCGGGCTCGTTTGGCGGCATGTCCGATAGCGATCCGGTCGCCACCTTCAGTTACGCCGCCGCACAGTTGAACGCGCTTGGCCTGGCTTATCTGCACGTCATCGAACCGCGGGTCGTCGGCAGCCAGACGGTCGACGAAGGTGCGGCACCCGTTGCATCGCGAATGATGCGCAAGGTCTTTAGCGGCCCCATCATCGCTGCGGGAGGTTTCGATGCCGTCTCGGCGACAGCCGCCATTCAAGATAGCGACGCCGATCTGGTTGCCTTCGGTCGTCACTTTATTGCCAATCCCGACCTGCCGCATCGCGTGCGCCATAACCTGCCGCTCAATGAGTACAACCGCGACACGTTCTACGGCGGCGATCAACGCGGCTATACCGACTATCCCTTCGCGGAGAACGCGGCCACCGCCGTCTGATCGACATCCCTTGCCGGCCTCCGGCGGTGCTGCTTCGAGGCCTCCCGACGCCTGGCAGAAACCTCTGATGTGCTAACCAGCGCGGACTCATCCAAGCCGCCTCGCCACGCTGATGTGCCCACTGTGTACCACCGAGGCAAGGCCGAACCGCGACGTCATGTCCTCGACCGGTCCAACATATAGTCGTCTCGACGCTTCGGGCGAGGAAGGTGCGGCAGCGCTAGCGCTAACAGCTAATGCCTTCGTCGCGCCGAAACCCGGCGACCAGATGCTCGACGACTGCGCGGGCAGCGGCACGCGTCGCCCTTCCCATCGGAAAATAGGCGTGGACAGGGATGTCCGCGAGCTTCCAGTGGGCCAATAAGCGCACGAGCGCGCCGTCCATCAGTTCGCGTCGGCACGCCCACTCGCTCGTCGACGTAATCCCAAGACCGGCCGTCGCGGCGGCCACAGCGCCTTCGTTTTCGGTGGTCGTGAAATGGGCTCCAAGTTCGACGGCAACTTCATGCTGGCCGCCCGTGAAGCGCCACGCGGTTGGAACGACCGAGGCGGGGCCTGCGACGATGCGATGCTGCTTCAAATTCTCAGGACGATCGGGCACGCCATATAAATCGAGGTACGCGGGCGCTGCAACGATAACGCGAGGAACAGTCGCGATAAGCCGGGCCGTCGCGGTGGAATCAACCATCCGGCCGAGCCGGATGGCGACATCCACCGCGTCGCGAACCAGATCTTGCGGCTGATCGCCCAGCATCACCTCGACGCGCAGCTCCGGATGCGTTGCCATAAAAGCTGCGAGTGCCGGAATGACCTTGCGTGTCGCGACACTGCTTGGCATGCTCATCCGCAACATGCCGCGCAAGTCGCTCCCCTCGCGGACGCTCTGCTCCGCTTCGTCCAGAGCGACGAGAATCGGATCGATACGCGACAGGAATTGCGCCCCTGCGTCAGTCGGCACGACGGCGCGGGTCGTACGGTTCAGCAGGCGCGCACCAAGCTCGCTCTCCAGATCCGCGATCACCCGTGACGCCTGCGACTGCGACAGCCCGAATTCCCGCGCCGCTGCGGAAAAACTTCCGAGCCGCGCGACCCGGGTGTACAGGCGGAGGGAAAAAATGTCCTTCACGAAGTGGGCCCAAGGGCAAGTCCGTGGAGGACTCGCTAACCGATCCGCTCTTAGCGTCGCCTCGAACATCGGCGAGCACGTGGTCGAATTCATGAACGAGCGTTTCCTGCGGCGCGACCAATACGCCCTCGTCGCGGAGGGCGATCGGAGTGCCAACAGCGCGTTAGGGCCGGGTGTTCAAAAACAGCAGTGCATGCTGCACGAACAGTTCCGGGTATTGATAAAACGATCCATGATTCGAGTCCGGATACAGGATGAGCTGCGCATCGGGAATGTACTGCTGCATCGTGTAGGAATTGATCGTCGGCGCGATGACATCGTTATGCCCTTGCACGATCAGAGTCGGTTGACGGATGTCCTTAAGGTAATCAAGAACGCCGTCGAACTGCACTCCGTACTTTCCAAGCGCTTCGATCTGAGCCGGGCCGACCTTGTCGTTGACTTCGGGGTCCCGTCCGTCCTGACGCAAATGCTTGCGCTTCAGAAATTCGAGTCCCGCCGCCTGACTGGCCGCGGACGGGGTGAAGTGGACCGCAAGCCAGAGATGTTCAGCCGGCTCATAGCTTGCACTGAAAATTGCCGCTGCCGCCTCGGTCATCGGCGCAATGCCTTCTCCGCCGCGAGGGCCCGTACCAACCAATATCAGGCGGCGCACGAGCCCGGGAGCTTGCAGCGCAATCTCCTGCGCGACCATCCCGCCGATCGAGAAGCCCAATACGTCCACTTTGGTCAGATCGAGCGCCTGGATAAATGCGATGGCGTTAGCGCCCATTTCCTGAATCGTGGTGGGCACTTCGCCGGAACTGCTCGAGACACCCGCATTGTTGAACAGGATCACTTCCCGAGATGCCGCGAGACCGTCGATTACGGCGGGGTCCCAGTAATCCATTGTCCCGGTGTAATGCTGGTTGAAAACGAGAGGAAGGCCGCTGCCGGATTTTCCAAACCGCCGGTAGGCAAATCGGATGCCGTTGGTCTCAACGTACTGAGTGGGAGCGGTGTGGTGGGTATGAGTGGTCACAGTGTTCGTTCCATATTAGGGATGCACTAAGGATCGACGACGCCGGTTCCATACCGTGGCCGTCTTTGCCGCCTGGTAATTCAGAAACCGTTGTCGGGCAATTCAATGTACGCATTCCGGCGCGCGAATCGAAGGCGTGGAACCGCATATGGTTCATTCCAGATCCGAATCAATCCGATGCCTCTCCACCGCGCTGGGGTCCAGCGACTCACCGACGGAGCTGGATAGATGAATCGTCGCTGGTGACATTCTAGGAAGCGCGATGCGCCGGTTCCAGGCCTCTAGACGGTTTCTCAGCTTTTCTCAGGTGGCATCAGATTCGACCAAGGACCGGCTTTGTGGCGATCGCTAATTTAATCGGTACGGTCAATCTCCGCGGCCCGACAAGCGGTCCCATTCCATCTACCGGCGCGATTCCAGGTTGCGAAGTAGCAGCCTGTGCTTTTGGCCGACCTCGAAAAAGGATCTGAAAAATGGACCTGGTTGAGACTCAACTTCAGAGCAACCACCCTCTCCCAATGCCGCGCGCGCGCAGCTTCGGACCGAAGAGGATCGGCCGCTTTCGGTATCCGGGTGAGGACAAGGAATCCCTCGGTGATTTGGCGACAAAATCGCCGTCGACGGTTGCTCGCGCGCGGAACCCGGGCGCTATCCCTAATCTTGAAGACCCGTGGACGAGGATCGTTTCCGGGCTGTTGGCAACCAAAGGGTCCGCATCGGCCGCGAGGCGCGCCAGTGCGCTTACGCAGCGGCCGTGCCGTGCGGCGTCCGGATTGGGATCGGCGGCCCCGGCCGACCGCGATCATGACTTGCCATTGCCTCAGCAAAACGTACGGGTCAGTTTTGTCGAGCGATTTGGAGCCACGACAGTTTCGCTGACGTGGCACGACTCGACGCAGGCATGTTACGGCGAACAACGGTGGATAAGAAAGATCGCCAGATCGTCAGGACGCTGCGCCCTGACCGGCATGGCGGTCAATCGCGGCGACACCGTCTATAGCCCGGCAAGTCGCCCGGCGAATCGTCCCCTGAATTCAACACAGATGATCTTGTCGTCCACGCTCGAAGGCCTGGAGATCGAAAGCGTCGCTTCGTGTCCGGCCGACTTAGGCTGAGGCCCGGGCGTCGGCCATTAACCTGAACTCGCCGCTTCTGCGCTGACCGTCCGGCGATCTTCCTGACAAGCGAAGGCTAAGTCACGCGATCTCGTGATCTTCGACTCCGCACAAACTGCTTGTCTTCCTATGAGCGCAATTGCTGCGGGCCACAGCAGAGCGATTCGTTTCGACTCGCATTAACAATTCACCGAACGCCTTTATTGATCCCCGTTTGGAATGATTTATATCCCGGTTTCATGGCTTCTCGCAGCGACGCGAAATCGATAAATTGCGTTTTAACGAATCGGCATCTGCTGAACGTCTCGACTCTCACTTCACTTGAAAGGATAGATCATGGCTCACTTGTTCACGCCCAAAAAAGTCGGTGCATACACTCTGTCTCACCGCGTGGTCCTGGCACCGATGACGCGCCTGCGGACCATCCAGCCGGGCGACATTCCGAGTCCGATGATGGCCGATTTCTACGGCCAACGCGCCTCAGAAGGCGGTCTGGAGATTGTCGAAGGCGTCAGCATTTCGATCCCGGCACGCTCCTATCTCGGTGCCGCCAGCTTCTATCACGATGACCAGGTGGAAGGGTGGAAAGCGATCGCCGACGCCGCACATGCAAAAGGTGGCCGCATCTTCATGCAGTTGATTCATGGCGGACGTCAAAGCCACGTCGAAATGACGGGCGGCGTCGATCCGATCGCTCCGTCGGTGGTGCCGTTCGAAGGCGTCGCGCTCACGAAAGACGGGTTCGTGCCGGCGTCGCCGCATCGGGCCGTGGATATCGAAGAAATTCCGGGCATTGTCGAGGAGTTCCGGCTCGCCGCACAACGTGCACTGGATGCCGGATTTGACGGCGTCGAGTTGCACGGTGCGAATGGTTACCTCGTGGATCAGTTTATTCAGGACGGCACGAACAAGCGTACAGATGCTTATGGTGGATCGATCGAAAATCGCGTCCGGTTTCTGCGCGAGGCGGTCGAAGCGCTGATCTCGGTCTGGGGTGCGGACCGTGTCGGCGTGCGGATTTCTCCCTCGGGCGAATGGGGCGGTATTTCGGATAGCAACCCCGAAGCCACCTTTAGCTACGTCGCCAAAGTGCTGGACGAATACAAGATCGCATACCTGCACGTGATCGAACCGCGGATCAAGGGCGATGACACCTTGCATGAGGGACATCCGCCCGTTGCCGTCGCGTACCTTCGGCCTCACTTCAGCGGTCCCATCATTGCCGCCGGCGGTTTCGATGGCGCCAGCGCAGAAGCGATCGTCGCGTCGGGCAACGCGGATCTCGTAGCGTTCGGCCGGCACTTTTCGTCGAACCCGGACCTTCCGTACCGCCTGAAGCACGCCCTGCCGCTCACGCCTTACGTGCGCGCCGCGTTTTGGGGCGGCGACGAAAAGAACTACTCCGATTTCCCGGCATGGTCGGAGGTTGCGGAGACGGCGGCTACTGAATGAGTCGAGGGTTGCCGCTCCTCTTGACGCCTGCGTCAATCCCTTCCGGATTGCCGCAGGCGTCGATGCTTTTCTCGCGCACGCCACGACGTTACAACGCATCAAGTACGCCGCCAAAAAGTCTTCGCTCCTTGCGGCCGCAGGCGGACGCGAAGAACCAAACTGCGTGGCGCCGGTCGCACTGCCACCGCTCTCAGCTTTTCTCAGATCGCATCAGTCCCGCTCAAGGAAGTATGAGCCGTCGTTCGATAGTCTGACCTCTCCACATCTGCCCCGAAGACGATCGCCGGTCTGGCCGCTTCGCAAACGCAGCACTTCTTCTGCGTCCGCGAAGGGAATAGCGAATTCGCCACGCGATCCGGCGGTACCGATCAAACATCGACCGAACAACAGAACCGACCGAGGCCTGGGATGAACACTCGTACCACGCGCATGACAAGCGGCGTCATCCTCCTGCTTCTGGCGTGTGGTCTCGGCTGGATGGGCACGGCTCGTCTGAGATACGCCACACCGCTCTCGCCCGCCGAAGCCGCGGTGGAAAAAGCCCCTTCCGTGGAAGTCGATATCGCGACGGTGATCGCGCGGACGATCACCGACTACCAGGACTATTCAGGACGGCTCGCCGCGATCAGCAAGGTCGATATTCGCCCGCTCGTCTCGGGGACCATTGTTGCAGTCACCTTTCATGACGGTGACCTGGTCAAGAAAGGCGATCCTCTTTTTACGATCGACCCCCGTCCCTACGCGGCGGCAGTCGATCAGGCCACCGCACAACTCGCCGTCGCGCAAGCTCACGAGGGCTACACCGCGACAGACGCCGCCCGTGCTACACGTCTGCTGTCCGACAATGCCATCGCGAGGCGCGACTACGACCTTGCGCAGAATGCATCGCGCGAATCCCTCGCGGGCGTAAAGGCTGCACAGGCGGCGCTCGAGACGGCCCGCATCAATCTTTCCTATGCTCATATCGTCGCGCCGGTAAGCGGCCGCGTGTCCCGTGCTGAACTGACTATCGGCAACGTCGTATCGACCGGGGCAAACGCGCCTCTGCTCACGACACTCGTTTCCGTGTCGCCGATCTATGCCGAGTTCGATGCCGACGAACAAACCTATCTCCGCTATCTCGCCCATGACTCGAAAGGGAACGTGCCGGTGTTGCTCGGGCTTGCAAACGATGACGGATTTCCGCGCAAAGGTGTCATCTACTCCATCGACAACCGGCTGGACACGACGACCGGGACAATTCGGGTCCGCGCGCGTTTCGAAAACGACGACGGCGCCCTCGTTCCGGGGCTCTATGCGCGGGTTCAGGTCGGAGGCGGTGCGCCGCATCCGGCGATTCTGATCGACGATGCGGCAATCGGCACGGATCAGGACAAGAAGTTCGTCCTGATAGTCGATGCGAACAGCCGCGTCCATTACCGCGAAGTCGTGCTCGGCGAGCAACACGATGGTCTGCGCGTGATACGCACAGGGCTCGGCCCGGGCGACCGGATCGTGGTGAATGGCCTGCAACGCGTCCATCCCGAGGACGTCGTCAGCCTGAAGGTGGTGCCCATGTCGCAAGCAACACCAACTGCATCTCCTGCGCGAACCGCGTCCTAAGTTGCTCCGTCCCGGGCGTACTCCATGAACCTGTCCAAGTTTTTTATCGATCGCCCGATATTCGCGGGCGTATTGTCCATGCTCATCCTTCTCGGTGGGTTGATTTCGATATTCAAGCTACCCGTATCCGAATACCCCGAAGTCGTGCCGCCGTCGGTTGTAGTGCGCGCTCAGTATCCCGGCGCGAATCCGAAAGTCATCGCGGCCACCGTTGCCTCGCCACTCGAGGAACAGA
Organism: Caballeronia sp. SL1002; assembly: GCF_057814995.1. Lineage (NCBI taxonomy): Bacteria > Pseudomonadati > Pseudomonadota > Betaproteobacteria > Burkholderiales > Burkholderiaceae > Caballeronia > Caballeronia sp. SL1002. The sequence goes on from NZ_JBYMUW010000003.1 coordinate 214,270, forward strand.
TCAACGGTGTCGAGAACATGCTGTACATGCAGTCGCAAGCAAACAGCGACGGCAACCTGACACTCACGATCACGTTCAAGCTCGGTACGGATGTCAACCTCGCGCAGCAGCTCGTGGAAAACCGCGTGTCGCAGGCGTTACCCCGATTGCCGGAAGAAGTGCAAAGGCTTGGCGTTACGACGATCAAGTCGTCGCCGACGCTCACGATGGTCGTCCATCTCGTATCGCCTAACGCCCGGTACGACATGAAGTATCTGCGCAACTACTCGGTCATCAACGTCAAGGATCGGCTCGAGCGCGTTCCTGGCGTCGGTGAAGTGGTTCTGAAGGGCTCCGGCGATTACTCGATGCGGATCTGGCTCGATCCGCAAAAAGTGGCCCAGCGAAACATGACGGCAACCGACGTCATCAATGCCATCCGCGAACAGAACGTACAGGTATCGGCCGGGCTGGTCGGGTCCTCGCCTTCTCTACCCGACGTTCCGTTGCAGTTAAGCGTGAATGCTCAGGGCCGGCTGCAAACGGTGGAGGAATTCCAGGACATCGTTCTTAAGGCCTCGCCGGATGGCGGCGTCACACACCTGCGCGATGTCGCTCGCGTCGAACTGGACGCAGCGGAGTATGCCGAGCGATCGCTGCTGGATAACAAGCAAGCCGTGGCAATGTGGATCTTCCAGCAGCCGGGCGCCAATTCCCTGCAGATTTCGGAAGCCGTGCGCAAGACGATGGACGAGTTGCGTCCCGACTTCCCTCCGGGTCTCGAAGATCACATCATCTACGATCCGACGCAGTTCGTACGCGCAAGCATTCACGCCGTCATTCATACGCTTCTTGAGGCCATTGCGCTGGTCGTCGTGGTCGTCATCATATTTCTCCAGACATGGCGTGCGTCGATCATTCCGCTCGTGGCCGTTCCTGTCTCGATCGTGGGCACGTTCACGTTTCTTCTCGCATTCGGCTTTTCGATCAACGCACTGTCCCTCTTCGGCATGGTGCTCGCAATCGGTATCGTGGTTGACGACGCGATCGTGGTCGTGGAAAACGTCGAGCGGAATATCGCGAGCGGGCTGTCGTCCAAAGAGGCCACCTATGAGGCGATGCGCGAGGTCAGTGGCCCGATCGTCGCAATCGCGTTGACGCTGGCTGCTGTGTTCGTCCCGCTCGCCTTCATGAGCGGCCTGACCGGTCAGTTCTACAAGCAGTTCGCCGTCACGATCGCGATCTCAACCATCATTTCCGCGTTCAACTCGCTGACCTTGTCTCCCGCGCTGGCCGCGCTCTTGTTGAAAGCGCACGACGACCCGAAAGACTGGCTCACGCGTGCCATGGATCGCGCCTTTGGCGGCTTCTTCAAACGCTTCAATTCGGTGTTTCATCGCGGATCGGTGGGATACAGCACGGGCGTCAAGAAAGTCCTCAAACGCAAGTCGCTCGTGATGGGACTTTACGTCGTGCTGCTGTGCTGCGCGGTCTTGATGATACGTGCCGTCCCAGGGGGATTCGTACCGGCACAGGACAAGGAATATCTGATTACGTTCGCGCAACTGCCCAATGGCGCATCGCTCGACCGGACTGAGCAGGTCATCCGCCAGATGGCGGATATTGCGCTCGCGACGCCGGGTGTCGAGGCTGCGGTTCAACACCCCGGTCTCTCGGTGAACGGTTTCACGAACTCGTCCAGTGCCGGCATCATGTTCCTGACACTAAAGCCTTTCGAAGAACGCGGCAGCAAGAGCCTGTCCGCGCATGAGATCGCAGGCCAGCTGGTTAAGAAATATAGCGCGATAAAAGGGGCCTACATCGGCGTGTTTCCTCCTCCGCCCGTGCTGGGTCTTGGGACGCTGGGCGGCTTCAAGATGCAGCTGGAAGACCGCGGCGCGCTGGGCTATGCAGCACTGGATGCAGCGACACAGGCCTTCATCAAGGCGGCATCGAAGACGCCCGAACTGGGCCCGACCTTTTCCAGCTATCAGATCAACGTGCCGCAACTGAACGTCGCACTCGATCGGGTCAAGGCCAAGCAACTGGGCGTCGCGGTCACCGACGTATTCCAGACCATGCAGATCTATCTTGGCTCGCTGTACGTCAACGATTTCAACCGCTTCGGGCGTGTCTATCAGGTGCGGGTTCAGGCCGATGCCCCTTTCCGCGCGCATGCCGCGGATATTGGTTTGCTGAAGACCCGGAACGCTGCCGGCGAAATGGTTCCGCTTTCATCGCTTGTCACTGTGACGCCCACTTATGGGCCGGACATGGTGGTCCGCTACAACGGTTACACGTCGGCGGACATCAACGGCGGCCCTGCACCGGGTTATTCGACCGACGAGGCGCAAGCCGCCGCCGAACGCATCGCAACGCAGGTCCTTCCGCGCGGTATCAAGTTCGAATGGACCGACATGACCTATCAGCAGATCCTCGCAGGCAACTCCGCTGTGCTGGTCTTTCCGGTTAGCGTCCTGCTCGTGTTTCTCGTGCTGTCCGCTCTGTATGAAAGTTTGGCTCTCCCGCTCGCGGTCATCATGATCGTGCCGATGAGCATTCTCTGCGCGCTGGTGGGCGTCTGGCTCACGGACGGCGACAACAATATCTTTACCCAGATCGGATTAATGGTGCTGGTCGGGCTGTCCGCCAAAAACGCAATTTTGATTGTGGAGTTCGCCCGCGAACTCGAACTGCAGGGATTTACGGTCGTCTGCGCGGCAATCGAAGCTAGCCGCCTGCGGCTGCGGCCGATCCTGATGACCTCTATCGCTTTCATCATGGGCGTGGTGCCTCTCATCACGTCCTTCGGAGCCGGCGCAGAGATGCGGCATGCAATGGGCGTGGCGGTATTTTTCGGCATGCTCGGTGTGACGCTTTTCGGATTGCTGCTGACGCCCGTGTTCTACGTGCTGCTGCGCATGCTGGCCGGCGGTCATCATCTCGTCGACAAGCACGGACACGTGCCCCAGATGCGCGGCGTCGACCGTGCTGCCGATCTGTGAGATTTGCCATGCCCACACGCTTCCCGTACAGGACGAACGTCATCCGGCGATCGCTCGCCTCGGTGTTGCTTTTGACCGCAGTCGTCGCCGTTGCCGGCTGCTCGCTTGCTCCTGCTTATGTGCGCCCCACACTGGACGTGCCGGTTGCGTTTAAGGAAGAGAACACACCGGACAAGACTGGTTCGTGGAAAATCGCGCAGCCCGCCGAACAGGCGCCGCGTGGCGCCTGGTGGAAAGTATTCTCCGACTCGACGCTCGACGATCTCGAACAGCAAGCCGCCGATGCCAATCAGGATCTCAAGTCGGCGGCGGCTCGGGTCCAGGAAGCGCGCGCGCTCAATCTGACAACCCGCTCTCAACGATTTCCGACCCTCGGCGCGGGATTCGGACCGACCTTGCAACGGCAATCACCCGCCTCCCAATTTCTACCCGACGATCGGGACGTTCCGCGACAGACGCTCTGGCGCGCTCAGGCTACCGCATCGTATGAAGTCGATTTGTTTGGTCGGGTTTCCGACTCAGTGCAGGCTTCCAACGCCAATACGGCGCAAAGCGAAGCGCTCTTTTCGTCGATGCGTCTCGCTTTACAAGCCGACGTTGCCGAAAACTACTTCAAACTCCGGGAACTGGACGCGGAGATGTCGGTGTACCAGGACACGGTTCGTTTACGGGAACAGACGCTCGATCTCGTTCAGCACCGTTACGAGGAAGGCGACATCAGTGAACTGGACGTAGCACGGGCAAAATCCGAACTTGCCACTGCCCGCTCGGACGAAATGACAGTCGAACGCCTGCGGGCTTCGTCTGAGCACGCGCTCGCCGTGTTGCTGGGGAAAACGCCCGCCGGGTTTTCGATGCAGGCTAACCCGCTCATACCGCTAACGGTCGATATACCGCCCGGGCTGCCCTCCTCGTTGCTCGAACGCAGGCCGGACGTTGCCGCAGCGGAGTATGCAATGCAGGCGGCCAACGCGCGCATCGGTGTCGCCAAATCCGCCTACTTCCCTTCTCTCCTGCTGACAGGCACGGCCGGATTCGAATCCGCGACGATCGGCGATCTCTTCAACTGGTCGACCCGCGCGTTTCTCCTTGGGCCGCTCGCCGGAACCGCGCTTACGATCCCGCTATTCGATGGAGGACGGCGCGAAGGAAATCTGAACAACGCACGCGCGGCTTACGATGAAAGTGTGTCCACGTACCGGCAGAAAGTATTGACAGCGTTTCGTGAGGTCGAGGACAGCCTCGCCGACCTGCGCATTCTCAAGGGACAAACCGGCACTCAGGCGGACGCCGTTCGCGCCTCGACTCGCGCCGCGCAACTCTCAAGGGTGCAATACTCGGACGGTGCGATCAATTATCTGGACGTGATCGATTCGCAGAGGACAGTCCTGCGCTCGCAGCTATCTCAAACGCAACTCTACGGTGTCCAGATCGTGGCGACCGTGCAGTTGATTCGCGCGTTGGGTGGCGGCTGGGGCGATCCCGCCGCGTTAAGCCAGACGCCGGAGTGATCTGACAAACCTGAAGAGCCAGCGTGCGCTCACGCTGCGCGTTGACGAGAATCGCTTCCGAGCAACTCGGGCGCGAACTCCGGCGCCAGACATTCTTCGACGAAAGCGGCAAAGTGCCTCGCCTTGCTGCTTGCCATGCGACCGGTCGGATACAGCGCGGACAACGCAATCGTCGGCAGCATCCAGTCGTCCATCACGGACACCACTTCGCCCGAGCGCAGTTCCGGCGAGAACGCCCATTCCGACGCCACGGCAAGCCCCATGTGCGAGAACACAGCAGCCCGGAGACCTTCCGTCGCTGAGATCGAAACCCGGCCTTCGAGCTTCACCGACTGCTCGATCGTGTCCTTGCCGAAAGTCCAGTGATCGCCGCCGCCCAGATCGCGCGTATAGATGACGGCGCGATGCGCAAGCAGCTCCGAGGGCGTCGTGGGCGTGCCGTGACGTGCGAAATAGTCCGGCGTAGCGAGCACCCGGCGCCGCGCCTCACCGATACGTCGCGCCGTCATATTCGAGTCCGCGAGATCACCCATGCGCAGTGCCAGGTCGATCCCCTCGCCCACGAGATCGATATTGCGATCGTCGAGAACGAGTTCGAGATCGAGCTCCGGATGTTTGTCGAGGAATTCCGGCAGGCGCGGCACGATGTGCAGGCGCGCGAAACACACAGCCGCCGAAACGCGAAGTTTGCCCGCCAGACCAGCGGCGGTTCCGCGTGCCGCAATGACCGCTTCGTCCGCCTCTTCGACAGCGCGTTTCGCCCGCACGTAAAAACTTTGCCCAGCTTCTGTCGCGGTCAACGAGCGCGTAGAGCGCAGCAAGAGCTTGACGCCCAGCCATTCCTCCAACTGGGCGACCGCTTTAGAGACGGCGGGTTGCCCGATATCGAAATGCCGTGCCGCCGCCGAGAATGAGCCCGTATCGACGACGCGGATGTAGATTTCAATCGCGGCGAGGCGGTCCATCGAGCTTCTCCCGTGAAATGGCGTTTAAACGCTTGACTGTTTCATCACCCTGCAGCACTTGTCCGAGAGAACACGGTGCCTGAGTGGAGATCTCTGGAGGTTACCTTATGCCGCACATGTCTGCATGTGCGGCGTACCTGTAACGTCAATTTCGTCCATGTTCTTTCGCATGGCGTCAAAGATCGCGGCCAAGCCGCCATTTGCCTGAAGAACTCCTTGCTGACCGCTCGCGCGCGGCGGTGCGCGCCTGCAATGCTTTCAACCCGCCCAGCAGGGCTTCGCTATCGAGATGATGCCGGTAGTCGGCATCGATGTGGGCGAGCACGATCACGCCTTCCTGATCGACGAGATAGGTGGCCGGAATCGGGACAAGAAAACTGTCCGGCCTCCGCGTCTTCGGCGGTACGTAGCCCAGTTCCAGATACCGCGGCCTGAGTTCGACGGGCAACTCGAACACGAGGCCGAACGTGCGCGCGACCAACATGTCGCGGTCGACCAGTTCGGGAATCGGCACCGAACCGCCCGGTTGCGGAATTCGGCCAGGCGGTGCAATCGCGAACGCGGACGCGCCAACGGCCACGATGCTCTCATAGGTCGCGGCCAGTTGCGCCAGACTTTCCTCGCCGAACGCGCACCATGCGCCCCGCAAAAAATTGAGTACCACGGGCCCTCTGCCGAGTGCCTGATCGAGCGAGACCGCGTTACCGTGGGTATCGGGCAGTTCGAACACAGGAACACGTTTGCCGGCGCGAAGGGCGTTCGAAACCGCGCTTGCGGCCGCCGTCATCGCCGTATTTGCTGCGCGATCGACGTCGAACTTCGACCCGGAAGATATTGGGCTCATCTCAACTCCCGAAATGTTACGTTGCCAGCGCCGCCATCGATGAAACTGCCGCGCGTTGCGCAATGGATTCAAATGTAGGGTTTTAAGCAACGCTCAGATAGATACCTTCAGGGATAGGGATCATTCCAAAACTGGATCAGTGCATTCGCGCGGTGCTCCGGCTCACGCGTTGCGAGCGCGGGCGGGAGCGGCAGCAGCAAGAAGGAGCTGATCGCGGCGGTCGATATTTCCGCTGATCCACGTCAACGCGAGCGCAAGGAGCACCACGCTCGCGCCGACCCACGGCGTGTGCGTCAGCCCGAGATGGCTGACCACGATTCCACCGGTCCACGCTCCCCCGGCGACGCCGAGATTGAACGCCGCGATGTTCATCCCCGAAGCGACGTTCACTGAGTGCGGAGCGAAGCGCTCAGCCTGCTTCACGACATACACCTGCAGTGCAGGCACATTGCCGAACGCGACGCCGCCCCATGCGAGAACAACGGCAATCACGAGCACCTTGTTCGTCGCGACAAACCCCAGCAACAGCAGCACGACAGCCAGCACGGCAAAGATCAGCTTGAGCGCCGTCACGGGTCCGTGGGTATCGGCGAGCTTTCCTCCGAACATGTTGCCCGCCGCGACCGACGCGCCGTAAAGCAGAAGCACGATGCCGACCGCCGACGGGCTGAAGCCCGCGGTCTGCTCGAGGATCGGGGCAAGATAAGTGAATGCGATCAGCGATCCGCCGTAGCCTACGATCGTCATGGCGAAGACGAGCAAGAGTCGCGGTTGCAGGAATAACTCCGCCTGTTTTTTGATCGATGCAGGCGCGACGTGCTCGATATTGCGAGGCACGAAGAGAAGCGCGCTCGCCATCGCCACGAGTCCAAAGAGCGAGACGACGAGAAAGGTCACCCGCCAACCGAAATGCTGCCCGACAAAGGTCCCCAATGGGACACCGGTGACGAACGCCACCGTGAGTCCGCTGAACATGGTCGCAATCGCCCGACCCGACTTCTCCTTGGGAACGACGCTCGTCGCGATGATCGAACCCACCGAGAAGAACACGCCATGCGCGAATCCGCTCAGGATGCGGGCAAGCACCAGCGTTCCGTATCCCGGCGCCCACCATGCCAGCAGGTTCGCCGCCGTGAAAAGTGCCATCAGCGACACCAACAGTGTCTTGCGCTTCATGCGGCCTGTCGCCGCTGTCAGAACCGGAGCGCCGATAGCCACGCCCAGCGCATAGAAGCTCACGAGCAGGCCAGCAGAGGGCAACGTGACGCCGAGATCGCCGGCGATCGTCGGAAGCAGCCCGACGATCACGAACTCGGTCGTTCCAATGGCGAATGCGCCGATGGTCAATGCGAGAAGAGCAAGTGGCATGATGCGACTCCAAGGAAATGCGGATGAGCGGGCTCGATGCTCAGACGGCGACCCGGCGGCCTGGCTTGAATGCGTGTGCGCGTGCGTACCACGCAGCAAAGAGCGCTGTGAGCAGCAAGGCGAGAAGAACCCAGGCCATCGGGCCGACACCGGTCGTGTCGAGCAGAATGCCGCCCAGAAGGCCACCACCGGCGATGGCCGCGTTCCACACGGTGACGATCATCGACTGCGCGGTGTCGGCGCCGTCGCCGGCAGAATCTGCGGAAGCGGTTTGCAACAACGTCGCGGCACCGCCGAACGTGAGTCCCCAGATCGCCACGGCGAGATACACGACCACGGGCAAAGTGCCGTCGATACCCAGCGCAGCGGCCGCCGCCGCAAACGCTCCAAGGCTGGCAAGAACCAGTGCCCTCAACCACCGGTCGACCAGAACGCCGGTGATCCAGATCCCCGCAATCGCGGTCAGTCCGAACACGAGCAGGACGAGATCGACGTGCTGGGTCAGATGGGCCAGCGCGAGAAACGGTGCGATATAGGTGTAAAGGATGTTGTGCGCCAGCATCCAGGCAAGGATCACAAAGAGCACCGGGCGCACGCCGGGCGTTGCAAAAACCTTACCGATGCCCGGACCTTCGCCTGCCGGCTGACCCGACAGCCGGGGCGCCTTCCAGACGACCCACACCATGAGAACGACCGTCAGCACCGACATCACGATAAAAGCCGCGCGCCAGTTCAGGAGGTCACCGAGCCACGTCCCCGCAGGCACGCCGAGCGCAAGCGCGACAGGCGTGCCGACGAGTGCGATCGCCATCGCCCGGCCTTGCAGATGCGCGGGCGCCATGCGCCGTGCGTATCCGGGTACGAGCCCCCACGTGATTCCGGCTGCCACACCCGCCATGAAGCGCGCGATCAGTGTCAGCCAGAACCACGGAGAGAACGCAGTGATGGTGTTGAACGCGAGAAAGCCGACAATCGCGATGAGCAATACCGAGCGGCGTGGCCAGCTTCGCGTCGCTGCGGTGACCGGAATGGCCGCTGCAACGGAGCCGAGCGCATAGAGCGTGACGAGTTGCCCCGCCCAGGATTCAGGCACCGAGAGACTATGGCTGATTTGCGGCAACAAGCCCGCGGGCAAGGTCTCGGTTACGATGGCTACGAAGCCCGTCATGGCTAACGCAAGCAAGCCGGCTATGGGCAATGTCGCCGCTTGCGCGGACTGTCCGCGAGACACTGGAACGGAAGACAACTGTGTCGACATGTTCGACTCCTCGAAGCGCTAAAGCGCGTTGCGGTATGCAGCGCGCCGCGTCGAGGTGAACTCTATGCGCCGACCTCTCGTCGAAATAGAGGCGAAACTGGATAGGCTTCATTCCAGAGCAGTGGCAAGAAGTTGAGAAGCAGATGAATATTCGTGCATCGATGTATCGCTCAGTCATCCCGGTTCGGAATAAACCCTATCCCGTCTTCGGCATTTACTTCTGGTCGCGCAAACCATAACCTTGGTTGTCAGGCCCGCTCGCACGAAGCAGAGCGCCAACCACGGCCAGAGGATCATCAAATGGACATGTTCAATCTGTCGGGCAAGGTGGCGCTGGTAAGCGGCGCCACCAAAGGCATGGGACTGGCGATCGCCGAAGCGCTCGGTCACGCGGGAGCGACGCTGGTGATATCAGGGAGGTCCGAACAGAAGGTCGCAGAGGCCGAGGCTCGCCTCTCAGGTCTGGGTTTCCGAACCCGTGGCCTGTTGATGGATCTGAATCGTCACGAAAGCGTCGAGACGTTTGCGCGCGCAGCGAAAGACGCATTTGGCGGTATCGATATTCTGGTCCTGAACGCCGCGGCAAACACACCGAATGGCCCGATGATCGGACGTACCGAAAAAGAGTTCGACGACGTCATGGCAACCAATGTGAAGCGCAACCTCACGTTGATCAACGCCTTGACTCAGGACATGATCGACCGGCGGGACGGATCGATTATCTTCATGTCGAGTCGGGTCGCCAAACGCGGAACCGCGCAACTCGGGCTTTACGCCGTCGCGAAGGCCGCGACTGACCAATATGTGCGGAACCTGGCAATCGAGCTCGGGCCGTTCAATGTGAACGTGAACTCGATTTGCCCGGGGCCTGTGAGAACTGAATTTTCACGCGTATTGTGGGAAGACCCCGCCCGCGAGGCTCGAATTGCAGCGGCTACGCCAATGCAACGGATGGCCGAACCCGGAGATGTCGCGGGACTTGCGCTCCTGCTGGCGTCGTCGGCAGGTCGCTTCATCCACGGACAGAACATCAGCGTTGATGGCGGCATGACAGCGTGAAGGGAGAAGTCCCCTGATCAGGCCTTGCCCCGTTCCATCTGCCGGACTAGCGTCCAGCAGCCAATTCCGATCATTCAAGGAGAGCACTATGTCGACAACCACAGCATCCGGCGCGGGCAAAACTGTGAAGATCCCCGGCCCTGACCATCCGATTTCAATCGAGCGAAATGCCAAACGTGTCGTTGTGACGGTGGCCGGCGAAATCATCGCCGATTCCACTGACGCGTTGACCCTTCGGGAAGCCAATTATCCGCCGGTGTCTTACGTTCCGAGAAAAGACGTCGACATGGCGAAGCTCGAGCGAACCACGCACGCCAGCTACTGCCCTTACAAGGGCGACGCCGCGTACTTCTCCGTTTCCGTGGGCGGAGAACGCGCGGTCAATGCAGTGTGGACTTACGAGTCGCCCTATTCAGCGGTCGCTCAAATCAAGGACCATGTGGCGTTTTATACCGACCGCGTCGATTCGATCGAAGAACGTTCCTGATGTTCGCCGCACGGCACCTGCCGTGCGGCAATAAACCTTCGCTCGCTTGACGCGTAGGACGTCATCACAGCGGGAAGCTGTCTCCAAACATCGGCAACCCACTTATGGATTGAGCCTGTGTTACCTCGTCCTGCAAGACATCCCAGTGCTCGGCGAGTTTCCCATCGGCAAAACGCACGATGTCCGCAGCAATCCAGGCCGCCGGACGCCCGCTCCCAGAAAACCGCCCGTGGGCTATCACGTACTCGCCCTCGGCTACGATCAGTTGATTTTCGTATCGCAACGTTTCAGGCAAGGTCCGGATGAGGTCGAAGAGTCCGTCGCGTCCCGGCGCAATATGAGCACTGTGCTGAATGTAGTCTTCAGACCAGAACGTCTCGGCCGCGGCATAGTCGCGGCGATTGAACAGTGTGTCGAATGCTTCGAGTAGAAGCGCCTTGTTTTGCTCAGGGGTTGTCTTCACGATTCGTCTCCTGTGGCTTTCATCAGAACTGGACGTTTAAAGATCGCCTGTCAGGAACTGCGCACGTCCACGGCCGAAACTCCAGTCTTCGTCGTCGTTCGTTGTGAATGTCACGACGACGTCATCGGAGCTTACGCCACATGTCTCCTGTAGCGCCTCGCAGACGTCCCGATAGAACTCGACCTTCGCCTGCTGCGTGCGCGGTCGCGTGATAACGTGAATGAGCAGGACCTTTTCAGATCGACTTATCCCCAGCCCCGTATCTTCGACAACAAAGTGCGACGGATCACGCTCATGGACGATCTGATACCTGTCACGCACCGGCACTTTGAACGTCGACACCACGACGCGATGAATCGCGTCGAGCGTCTGGCGGATCTCGTCGCCCTCTCGGCCTTTGACCATATAAACATGCACTAACGGCACAGGAAACTCCTTAGAATGCCAGCACCGACGAAGGCAGGTTTATCCTTCATCGTTCGCCGGTCCGTGAATCTGCCAGGAGGCTGAATATCGCGAACTCTCCGCCGGTACTTAGCCAATGTTGTTCCACTGCCCATCCCGACGACCGCGCAAGTTCCGCGAAGGAATGCGGGGTGAATTTGTGCGAGCTTTCCGTATGGATGCTTTCTCCGCATTTGAATGCGAACGCGCGGCCGGCTACCGTCACAATCTGGTCGCGGTGACTGACAAGATGCATTTCGATACGGCTTAGCGCCTCGTTCCATACCGCCGCGTGGTCAAATTCCTCGACCACGAAGTCGCCTCGCAACTCGCGGTTGATCCGTACCAGAAGATTTTTGTTGAAGGCTGCGGTCACGCCCTGCGCATCATCGTACGCGGCGATCAACGCATCCCGGCTCTTGATCAGATCGACGCCGATGATGAAGCGCGAAGCCGCGCCCAACAACTCCCTCGCGGTGTTGAGAAATTGAATCGCCTCCGCGCGTGAGAAGTTGCCGATGGTGGACCCGGGGAAAAATCCCACGCGCGTCCCTTGGGCCTGGGCGACCGGCAGTTTGAACCTCGCGGTAAAGTCGGCGACCACGGGCTCCACGCGCAAGCGTGGATAGGCCGTCGATAACTTCGCAACGGCCTCGTCGAGCGCGGAGCGACTGATGTCCACCGGGACGTAGGTGTCGATCTGCTCTGCCGCGTCCAGCAGGTATCTGGTTTTATCGCTTGCGCCGCTGCCAAACTCGACCAGCACGCGGCTATCGTGGATGGTGTCGGCGATCGCGGTTGCGATACGACGAAGCAACTCATTCTCGACACGGGTCACGTAGTACTCTGGAACGCGACAGATTGCCTCGAAGAGTTGCGAGCCGCGCTCGTCGTAGAAGTATTTTGGCGATGTGTTCTTGCGGCTGTTCGACAGCCCATCGATTACAGATTTGCGAAACGCTTCGCTTTGCTGGCCGGTTTTGTGAAGCGATTGTGTGTCGCGAGCCAGTCTGAGGCCTGAGAAAATCCAGCGCTGCGACGGATAGAAAAAGTTTCGATACGACAACCGGGTGTGATGAGCCGCTGTGACCTGCGCTCCGCCTCTCAACACCATTTGACCGACCATGAACTTACCGTTGTATTCGCCAACCGCATCGTCACTGGCGTGGAATCCTGGGTAGGCCGCGTAAGCGGTCTTGGTCCACTGCCAGACTTCTGTGTCTACTTGAGAGAGGAGCCCCGCGCTTGCGGCGATTTCCCACTCGTGCTCGGTAGGCAGGCGCGCTCCCGCCCAGTTAGCAAACGCTGCTGCTTCGTAATAGCTGATGTGCGCGACCGGCTCGTCCGGATCGATCGTTCGTAATCCGGCTAGCGTCATCGAAAACCACGCGTTGTCGTCGGCGGATCGTTGCCAGTACATCGGGGCTTGCCACTGCTGCTGCTGCGCAAGTGCCCACCCCTCTGAGAACCAGAGATTCGGGCGAGAATAACCGCCGTCCTGCATGAATTCGATCCACTCGCCATTGGTCACGAGTTGGTCGCTGATCTCGAAGGGTTCCAGCCACACCTTATGTCGAGGCCCTTCGTTATCGAATGAGAAATGAGGCCCGGTCACGCCGACTTCTCGTAACCCGCCGGGATGGTGGACGAACCGGACGTCCCGACTGTGCTTGAGCCGGCGCCAATCGGAACGAAACGCCGGCTTCAACGGCGATTGTGCGAACAGATGCAAAACGTCAGTTAGCAATAGCTCCTGGTGCTGCTGCTCGTGCGCGATACCCAGCAGTACGATTGGCGCGATAGCATCGATTGCGTCCGTGGCGAACAGCTTTTCCATCTGGAGATCGATGCTCTTGCGGTAAGCATCGATTTCCCGGCTCGTCGGCCTTGTCAAAAGACCACGCCGGGACCGCGGCTGGCGAGGGCCGACCGCTTCGTAGTAGGAGTTGAAAAGATAGGCGAACTGCTCGTCGTACACGCGATAGTTCTTCGCGTGCGGCACCAGCACAAACGTCTCGAAGAACCAGCTCGTGTGCGCGAGATGCCAGTTTACCGGACTCGCGTCGGGCATCGACTGCACGACCCGGTCCTCCGGCTCAAGAGTTCGAACCAGCGCGTCGGTATGAGCCCGAACGCGCGAATAAGCTGCAGCAAGCGTTTCGCTTGCCTGTTCCCCGAATGCTGGCGGGTGCGTCAGCCATTCAAGAACGGGTTCGTCCTTTGCAATGCTTTGGTAGCTCATGAGCAGATTCCGGATGCTGTGTTTGTTCTTGTTCTCTAGCGAAAATCAGGGCCGCGGCGAATCGCACTCGTGCACGGGGCGGGGCCGGCATGCCCCGTCCCGTCCCGTACCGTCGTGGCTTGAGCGCGCTTCAAACCGTCACGACCACCTTGCCGAACTGCCCGTTGTTTTCCAGATAGCGGTGTACGTCGACCATGTCGTCGAACGCGAACGTACGATCGATCACGGGCTTCAACGCGCCGCTCGCCAGACCCGCGGTGACATATTCGACAGCCGCCTTGCGACGCGTAGCGTCGCCGCTGGTCAGCCAGATGTTGTGGCCTTTGATCGTCGGCATCTTCGCGATCATCGCGAGCACCGGCATGGGTGTTTCGCCTTCTGCTAACGCACCGTATATGTACACGGTGCCCTGAAAAGCCAGCGCGTCGATCAGCTTGGGGAAGCCCGGGCCGCCTATCGGGTCGAAAGCGACTCGCGCGCCGTTTCCTTCGGTAATTCGCATGACCTCGGCGACCATGTCCTGTTCATTCGTCGCGATGACATGGACTGCGCCCGCGGCAAGCAGTTGTTCCTTCTTCGCGGACGTACGGGTCAGTGCAATCGGCGTGGCGCCCGCATATCGTGCAATCTGGATTGCAGCCAACCCCACGCTGCTCGACGCAGCCGGGATGAGAACAAAGTCGCCTTTGCTGACTTTGGCGTCTTCGATCAACGCGCCGTAGGCCGTGATAAACATCATCCAGACGGAAGCGGCCTCTTCATACGAGAGTGTCTTCGGGTGCTTTACCACCGCGAAATCCGGAAGGTTGACGACTTCGCCGTAGGTGAAATACTGGTTCATTGAAAACGACGGAATCACGCTCACGTCGTCGCCTGCGGAAATACCCTTCACGTCGGCACCAACCGCATCGACCACACCGGCTGCTTCATAGCCAAGTCCGGCCGGGAACTTCACCGGCTCGATGTAGATGTCGGTTCGCCACATGGACTCCGCGCGGTTGATTCCGATCGCCTTCACTTTGATCCGGACTTCGTTGGGGCCGGGCTGGCTTTCTGCCGCCTCGACGAATTCGAGGACCTCGGGGCCGCCCGCCTTGGCAAACTGGATATTGCGCGTCATCTGATTCTCCGAAAATTAACCAGCAAAAGGTACGTGCAGTTCACGTTCTCAGTGTTCCGTCGTAGTGGGGGAAATCCGTGTAGAGCTTCTCGTTGCCGCCCCAGAAGCCTGCACGTACGTAGGGAGTGAGCGGCAGGCTGTTCTGAAGCCGGTATGGCAGGTCCGGATTCGACGTAAAGTGACGACCAAAGGCCACGAGATCGGCGTCGCCCGATTCGACGATTGCGTGCGCGCTATCGCCGTTAAACCCGCCTGCCGCGATGATCGGACCACGGAAGTGTGGGCGCAGGTAGCGAGTCGCCACCGGCGGATGCCCGTCGTGAAGCGTGTCGTCCCCCTTAACGCGAGGTTCGATCACGTGCAGATATGCGATGCCGTATTCGTCCAGCACACGCGCCACGCGACCGAACGTAGCCTCCGGGTTGCTGTCCGATATGCCGCCCCACTCGCCCGACGGCGAAATCCTCACGCCCACACGATCGCTTCCCCAAACCGAGATCAACGCCTCAACGGACTCCTTCAGGAACCTCATTCGCCCTTCAAGCGACCCGCCATAGGCGTCGGTACGCTTGTTTGTCCCGTCCTGAATGAATTGATCGACCAGGTATCCATTGGCGCCATGCAACTCGACACCGTCGAAGCCGGTATCCATTGCACGCTGGGCCGCAATCCGGAAGTCCTCGACAATCCCGGGTATCTCCGCGAGGTCGAGGGCTCGATGAGGCGACGCCGGCACGAAGCCGTCCTTCGTCAGGGCAACGCCGTCAAATGGCACGACCGATGGCGCGACCGGGTCAACACCGCCGGTCATCTCGATGTGACTCTGACGCCCGCCATGAATCAACTGCATGAACACTCGGCCGCCCTTCGCGTGGACCGCGTCCGCAATGGCCTTCCAGCCTTCGTTCTGCCCGTCGTGGAAGAAGCTGGCGGCACCGAGGTATGACCTCGCGGTAATCGAAATGCTCACACCTTCAACGATCACCAGACCGCCACTCGAAGCCCGTTGCCCGTAGAAGTCCGCCATCATCGGACTCGGAATATCGCAGGGCTGGATCGTGCGCAGGCGCGTCATCGGCGCCAGGACCACTCGATGAGCAAGCGTGTATGGCCCAACCGTAACGGGTGAAAACAGTTTATCCATGATGGTTTCCGATTGTCTGTGGACATGACGTCGCTATCCAGCCATTCCGATCGCACTCTATCCATTCCCTTGAGCCGGGAAAAGTACGAGCGATTGAATGAGGCTTATTCCATAATTGAATAAGTCAAGACCCGGGGAGCGGTTGAAATAAAGCCACGTGCTGTTTCGCAATCTAACGCTTGAGGATCGAGCAATCCTTGATTTCGCCTGATATGAACTGAGAAGTTCTGAAGCCCCGACGGGGCGGCGCAGCGCGGACGGAAGGCGTGAAGTCTTATAATTTGAACAATACTTTCATATCACCAACAAGCGGCTACCCTCTGTTCGTTTTAATAAAAACAAAGTGTCAATCCGGCCGAAGTTTGTCGGGTTGAAGCCTTCGCTTTCAAAAACTATCTATGCCATACTCGGAATAAATGGCGACCCCGCCTGGAGTGCGTTTGTATAGCTCATCTTTCCGACAAATCGACATGGATATGCAAACTGCGCCGCTAGGCGACTTCTCATTTGGAGCGACCAAGGTTGCCCCTGCGCGAAGAGAGCTTTCGCACAAAGGAGAGAAAGTAGAGGTCGGCGATCGCGCCTTCGACCTCCTTCTTTTTCTCGTCAGGTCGCGTGGAGATATTGCCAGCAAAGATGCAATCATCGCGCACGTATGGCCGCGGCGAATCGTGGAGGAAAACACGGTCGAAGGTCAGATATCGGTTTTGCGACGCGCGCTAGGCTGCGACCGAACAGCGATCCGTACCATCTCCGGCCGAGGCTATCAATTTACGGGCGAGCTTGCCGTATGCGCAGCAGCCGGCGCGCCCTCGGAATACGTCGAGAGGATTGGTGCTTCCGTTCCCGCAGATATCACACCCATCCTCGGACGTTCGGACGCGCTTGAGGACATCTGTCATGCAGCGCTGAATCGCCGATTAGTGACCTTGGCGGGCGCTGGAGGCATTGGAAAGACCCGACTTGCATTGGAAGCCTCAAGGCAACTCGCGCCGAATTTTCCGGATGGCGTGTATGTGGCAGAGCTAGCTGCCACTACCGCAGCCGACTTCTTGCCGGGCACCATCGCGGTGGCATTGGGTTTTCCTCCGGGCGACGGCACCCCTTCTCTCGACCGGATGGCGCTCGCTCTCTCGACCAAGCGTCTGTTGCTCATCCTGGACAACTGCGAACATCTCATCGTCGATGCGGCGCGAATCTGCGAACGGCTGCTCTGTATAGCGCCAGGTGCAACGGTGCTGGCAACGAGCCGCGAGCCGCTTCGCATTTGCGGGGAATATATCTATCGCGTCCCTTCCCTTAGCGTTCCGCCAGACGAGAATGTCCCGAATGCGCGTCAATTCGGCGCGATCCAGTTATTCGAAGAACGAGCCGGCGACCAGAGAGCGGCATCTCACGAAAGCGCTAGCTCGGCGTTGGCCGCAACAATCCGCATCTGCAGGCAACTCGACGGTATCCCGCTCGCCATCGAACTCGCTGCGGCGTGCGCCACGTCGATGCCGCTCGAGGACATAGCTGATCGTCTTAGCGACCGATTCCATCTGCTCACACGGGGTTCACGAACCGCGCTGCCGCGACAGCAGACCTTACGTGCAACGCTTGACTGGAGTTACGCTCTGTTGTCCGCGACCCAGCGAGCGATCCTTAACCGAGTTAGCCTGTTCTCCGGCGCATTTTCAATCGAGTCTGCGCAAGCGCTTGCATCTACCCAGGACATTTCTCCGGACGCCGTATTCAGCGCTGTACTCGAACTGGTCGACAAATCTCTGATCTCCGTTGTGCCGGCGCGCGGCAAGGCCCGTTTCAGGCTCTTGGAAACAACACGCGCGTATGCGCGAGAGAAGCTTCACGCGGAAGGCTCATGGTCTGACTGGCGAGGCCGTCACGCGGCCTATGTGCTTGGAATATTTCAGGAGTCGGAAAGGCAGGCAGCGGCGAAGGTGGATATTGACTGGGACACCCGCTATGTACCGCATCTGGAAGATCTCCGTGCTGCAGTGGAGTGGGAGTTTTCCGCTGAAGGCGATCCGAACATGGCGGTCGACCTCACGATCGCGGGAATTCCTCTTTCGATGCAGCTCGCCCTGCTGGATGAATGCCTGGCGCGCGTGGACCGGGCGCTCTTATGGCTGTCCAACGCCTCGGACGTTGCCGGCGAGCGCGAGATGAAACTGTTTGCCGCGCGCGGTGTGTGCCTCTTATGCTATGAGGTGGGCTCCCGAACAAGCGAGGCTTTCGAAAAGGTAATCGGCATCGCGGGAGATATAGAAAACGTTGCCTATCAGCTACTCGGCATTTGGGGTCGCTGGATGTGCTTTTACCTGAACGGACAATACGCGGAAATGCCTCCCTTGGCGCAGACGTTCGAGCGTGTAGCTTCGCGCTCACAATGGGCCTGCGACAAGCTAGCCGCAGACCGGCTTAGCGGAATGTCGAAACTGTTCGTGGGCGAGCTCAATGTTGCGCTAAAAAAGCTCGATCAAGCCGCTAACTCAGTTGTACAGCTTCCGCGCGCGCAACGCATGCGGTTCCTTTACGACGAAAGAATGCTCTCGCATACTTCACTTTCGCATGCGCTCTGGTTCAAGGGTCACGTCGATCAGGCGAGAACGGCCGCCTTGCAAGCGCTCGATGACGCGCGCGAATTCGATCATCCCGTCTCGATTTGTTATGCGCTTAGCGAGGCAATCTGCACGCTCGCCATCCTTATTGGCGATGATTCGATGCTTGCCCAAGCAACTGACGAACTCGCAATGCAGACACGACGACACAGCATTGCAACATGGCGCGCGCGCGCCGAGATGTGGCAAGGGCTGATCGAACTGAGATCGGGCAACTCGTCTGCATATAGCCAGATAATTTATCCCGCTATGTCGCGAATCGGCTCGAAGCGCTTTTACCTGTCCTTAACGCCGTTCGTCACCGCTACTGCCGAGGCGCTCGCCGGTCACGGAAAGCACGCCCAAGCACTGGAGTTGATCAGGCCTTCGGTGGAACGCGCCATGGTCACCAAAGACGAATGCGCCCTTCCCGAACTGATGCGTTCGGAAGCAGAACTGTTGTGGGCGAGAGAAGGGTTTGTCGATAGCCCTGTAGTCGAATCGCTGCTCAAACAGGCGCTGGCCAATGCCGCGAGGCTAGGATTTCTTTCGTGGCAGCTTCGGTGCGCGACCGGCCTCGCATCTTTTTATAAAGCGCGAAACCAGACTTATTGTGCCGACGATCTTGTTGCGCCCTTGTATAAGCGATTCAACGAAGGCTCGGGAAGCAAAGATCTAAGAGCGGCGAACGCTCTGCTCCGCAAATGAGTCACTAAAGGATTCGTTCAAACAAATCGGATACGACCTAAGACAGCTATGATCGAAACGTTTCCGCGTGCCAAGCGCTCCTCCGGCGCATTAGAGAGTAACTACAACCTTGCCGACGTGTTCACCGGCTTCGATGTAACGGTGCGCTTCAGAGATATCCTCGAACGCGAATGTCCGGGCAATCACCGGGCGCAACGTACCGTCAGCGATTCCTGCGCCAACAAAGGCTTTCATCTCGGCGAGTTCCCGGTCGTCGCGCATTCGGGCGGTCAGCGCGAGACCACGCACAGCGACATCGCGGCTGATCAGGTCAAACGGAGGAATAGCTGTTGCGTCGGGTGCAAGAGCGCCGTAAAGCACAAGCATCCCTTCATTCGCAGTTGCCCGGACAAGCTGAGCAAATCCCGGCCCGCCCACCGGATCAAAGACAAGCTCGGCTCCACGGCCATCCGTGAGGCGCGCGACCTCGGACGCCACATCCTGCGACTCCGAAATTATGATCGACCCAACACCAAGCTCGCTAAGACGCTGCACTTTTTTCACGCCGCGCGTGACGGCGATCGGTCGTGCACCGACCCGATTGGCTATCCGAATTGCGGCCAGACCAACACTGCTTGACGCCGCTGAAATCAGTACGACATGTCCTTCCCGCAGTTGCCCGAGCGAAATCAATCCGCACCACGCTGTGCCAAAGGCGGACCAGGTTGCTGCCGCCTGCACGAAATCGAGGTTGTCGGCGATTTTCACGAGCGAACGCGCCGGTGCGACGGACATCTCGCCATAGAGCGGATACTGAGCCGCATCATAAGCGGGCACAAGCGCAACTCTGTCGCCTGTAGCAAAGCCGGTTACGCCAGGCCCCAGCGCGTCGATAACCCCCGCAGCCTCAAAGCCAATGCTGCTAGGCAGTATCGGCTTGGCAAGCGCGCGGCCGGATCGCAGCGTTAGCTCGGTTCGATTGAGCCCGATTGCACGAATGCGCAGGCGAACCTCGCCTGAAACAGGAACGACATCGGGAACCTCTTCAATACGAAGCACCTCTGGGCCACCGAACTCATGGATGCGTACGGAACGGCTCATCGTCTCTCCCGCTTTTTGATTATCTCCGCGATGAGACACACGATAGTGCCTGGAATGCTTGCCCGGTAGACGTCAGATTTGGTTATCTGTTATGTGTGCAATGCATGAATGAAGGAGCACGCGCTCGTTAAAGCCCTCCCGAATCGCGAATTCTGCTTGTCGGTAACGCGTAACGTCCGACGACCGCGCAAAACGCAACACAAGCCGCCACTAGCAACGAATCAAGCTAGCTCGGGTTATAGATAGCTTAAGCGTCGTCCAACGCCACGTCGACTTAGCGGATGCCTCGCGCAACTATCCCTACATGGAATGACGCCTATGCAAACGAGAGCGTTCCACCACCGCTCCACAAGGCCTATATTCCGACTCATCGGTCGTTCAGGGAATCGAAATCCTGAGTGGATCTAATTCGAGCAGCCCTGTGTGCCACGCCAGAGACCAAGCTCGTCTGATCGGCCAGTCCTCACACCTCGACCAACCCATCACTGTGTCGATCAACCAAACTGACTCCAACGATTTATGAAGGATTGAAATGACGCGCGTTATTGAATTTGCATCCACCGGTGGTCCCGAAGTACTCGAGTTCAAGGATGTCGATGTACCGCAGCCCGGTCCAGGCGAACTACGCATTCGCGTCAGGGCCCTGGGATTAAACCGCGCTGAATCGATGTGGCGGAGCGGCGAATATATCGAAGAGGTCAGGCTTCCCGCAAGGCTCGGCTACGAAGCGGCCGGGATTGTCGAAGCGATCGGTCCCGACGTCACGGCGTTTGCTATCGGCGATGCAGTCAATACCGTACCGGCATTTTCTCAAAACGAGTACGGCATGTACGGCGAATCCGTTCTCGCGCCAGTGTCAGCGGTGGTGACGCATCCGCCCGGTCTGTCGTTTGAGGAAGCTGCATCGATCTGGATGATGTTTATCACCGTCTATGGTGCCTTCATCGAGGCAGCGAAGTTACAGCGAGACGACGTAGTGTTGATTCCTGCGGCATCCAGCAGCGTGGGGCTAGCAGCAATCCAGCTCGCCAACATGGTGGGAGCAATCCCGATCGCCCTGACCCGCACGACGGCCAAGTGTCAACAGTTGCTTGACGCGGGCGCGGCCCACGTGATCGTGACAGACGAACAGGATCTGGTCGCCGAGGTCATGCGACTGACCGATGGTGTCGGCGCCCGGGTCGTATTCGATCCAGTCGGTGGCCCCGGCCTTGCCAAACTGCTGAAGGCGATGAAGACAGGCGGAATACTTCTCGCATATGGTGCGCTAAGCGAAGAGCCTGCGCAGTTCTCTTATCTCGACATGCTGATCAAATTGCCAACTCTTGTCGGCTATACGATCTGGAACACCAGCGGTGACCCGGCGCGCCAAAGGGCCGCAGTCGAGTACATTAGCGCCGGATTAGCGGCGGGTCTACTTAAGCCGATGATAGACCGGATCTTTCCTTTCGATGAAATAGTCGATGCTCACCGCTACCTTGAAGCGAACAATCAGTTCGGGAAGATCGTCGTCTCCGTTTAATTCCTGATGCGCGGATCACTAGGTGCTCGCGATTCGTTAAAGCGGGTAACTTGGATACGCTGGAAGACACGACGCATCGGCCGGCCTTATTTCCACAGCGCGCATCGCGTGTTTGATTTTCGACCAAACGCTGCCTCGCCCGGTATTGTCGCGATGATTTTGTAGTAGTCCCATGGCTCCGTCGATTCGGACGGCTTTTTCACCTGCATCAGATACATGTCGTGGATCATGCTTCCGTCACCGCGAATGTATCCCTTAGCGTAAAAATCGTCGATCCGGGTGTTGTGTAGTTGCTCCATTACCTTGTTGGAGTCGGTCGTGCCGGCCGCTTTTACAGCGTTCAGATACGTCGTTACAGCCGAGTAGTCGGCAGCCTGCAAGCTCGACGGCATCTTATGCATCTTGCGGTAGTAGCGTTCCGCCCACGCGCGCGCCGTCGGGTCCTTGTTCCAGTACCAGCTATCCGTGAGCACGAGGCCTTGGGTAGTTTGCAATCCGAGGCTGTCAATGTCGCCGATGAATACCAGCAAGGCGGCAAGCTTCATTGTTTTCGTAATTCCAAACGCGTTCGCTGCTTTTATCGCGTTTACCGTGTCGCCGCCAGCGTTCGCGAGGCCTAGAACCTGCGCTTTCGACGATTGCGCCTGTAGCAGAAACGACGAGAAGTCCGCGGCCGAAAGCGGGTGACGCACTGAGCCCAGCACCTGGCCACCGTTCGACTTCACCACGTCCGATGTGTTCTTTTCGAGTCCCTTACCAAACGCGTAGTCTGCCGTCAGAAAATACCAGGTCTTTCCGCCCCGCTTCGTCACTTCTGCTCCCGTGCCATTTGCGAGCGCGGTTGTGTCGTACGCGTAGTGCACCGTGTACGGCGTGCACTGCTCGTTAGTGAGTGCATCGACCCCCGAACCGACGTTGAAGTACACGAAGTGCTTCTCGGCCGCAACTCGGTTCATCGAAAGAGCGGTCGCAGAATTGGTGCCCCCAAGCAACATGTTCAAGTCCTTCCGATCGGCCCATTCACGCGCTTGCGATGCCGCGATGTCAGCCGCATTCTCGTGATCGGCGTAGAGCAACTGGATCCGCCTTCCGTTCACTTCTCCACCAAAGTCCGAAATGGCCATCCGGATAGCCTCAAGACCACCCGGGCCGTCGTTGCTCGCGTAAAGCCCAGAGAAGTCGGTAACAAAACCAATAGTGATCTTGTCGTCAACTGCTGGCGTCGCACCAATCGATGGGGTGGCCCGAGTGCCTGCCATCAAGTAGATCAAAGAAGCGCACACGAGACTTGCTTTCTTCATGTCTCCCCCAAGGTAACAAGATCAACAACCGTGCGACCATCGCGACACTGCGATCCCTTCGGAAAGATACACCGACCGATTTTCACTCCGCCCAGTGCACATCGTCCTCGTCGGCGTTCATTGATGCGCCGCCGACGGGGACGGGTGATCATAACCTCCTGGAACCGCCAGGGGCGAGGCAACGTTTCGCCGCCTAGAGGTTTTAGTCATGCTCCCGCATTGCTCTCGGCCAGAAGTCGGCGTGGTGGGTTTGGCATTCAATTTCCGAGTCTGGCTGTAGCGACGCACGCGACCGTCAATGCGCCGCCGGCGTGCGAGCGTCTACCGGTGTCGGTCAAGCGGGGCACTGGCACCTCGTCATCGTGGCGCATATCGGTGCTCCGGCTTTTTGTTGATCTTGTGCGCTCCCCGAGTGCTTCATTTCTGACACAGGAAACACGACCGCGGTCGCGTTTCGTGAAAGCATAGACTGACCGATATCCCATAACACGTTCCAGGACGAGTCGATTCTGCAAGTGTTGCAGAATGCCCTGCCGAGGTTTCCCCGGAGCCTCGTGGCTTCGCGTCAAAGGGAAGATGCACGCGCCTGACTGGTTTAGCGTTCTGATCTGGTCATGTGCGAGTCCTTCGTGCGAAAACTTCGGGACCAGTGAGATCGACTTGTCGCGTTCCCTTGAAGTGCATCATGCGCAGCTCCCGTCGAATGGCGCGGACACGTGGGAGCGTTTTATCCTCAAGCGCTCGGCTGCCAAGTATCGTTTAGTGCCCCGGCACCCCGACCGACAAAAGGTTGTGGACCCCCGACACTCCGTCTACGCTTGCTGCGATCGTGCCGGCCAGCCCAACCTGGCTTTCATCTGGGACGGTGCCGGCAAGGCTGACTTTCCCTTCTCGAGCGACGATTCGCACATTTGTACCGTCTACTTTGCCTTTATAAAGAGCCCCTCTAACATTGTGCTCAAGTTTTAAATTGGCTTTTCGAATGGTTGTTTTGCTGGCGGTCGGCGTCGCCGTAGTCTCTTGTGCACAGGCGCTCGAGGAGATCGTCGATACGGCACAAGCCATAACGACCGACAATGCAGCGGAAGTAATCATGGAACTCATATCTACTCCATTATTCGAGGTTGAGTGTTTACAGCTATTGCCCACCGCCTGTTCGGCGGCGATGGCGATATGATTCCGCCGCTCGCGACCAGGCGGATGAACCGGCAGCGGCGAACCGTCATTGGTGCCTTACTTTTTGAAGCTCAACGCTTCGTGAATTCACGACCGCAAATCTATGAATCCGGCACGCCAACCGTGCTTTCCCGCATTGGATCCGGCTACCGTTGGCGATCGACGTATTGGCGTCGGTAGCTACCCACGGACTACCGGCGAAGGGGACATGCGGAAGCGTGCAATGCGTTTCTTACTTTAACGAGACATGAGATGGAGATCCTTTAAGCAGGCTGATGAAACCTGAATAAAACTGCAGTTCGGCTCGCTGTCTCGGCCCCGCGCTTAAGATGCAAACCCGCATCGAAGCCGGCCGCGACGATGTCGACGAACCGACCGTCGGACACGAGATCGAGTTCGACCGCCGGGTGTTTCGAGAGAAACCGCGGAACGACCTCGCATAGAAGAGTATGCGCGGCACTTTTGTTGAGGTTGATGCGCAAAGTCCCCTTGGGTGCGCCGCGGACCGCGGCCACCGTGTCCAGTGCCGGGTCGAGACCCTGCAACAGTGGCCGGATAACTTCCCGCAATTGCGCGCCCGCTTCAGTCAGCGCAACACTGCTCGATAATCCCGCCCGACCGCGACAGCGTTTGGTTCGAGTGTCGCTATGGCGCCGGCAATCGATGCATAGGCTGAGACACCGGCAGGCAGCGTGAGGCGGATCGTGCTTGAACGGACGTTCGACATCAAGGGCGATGCCTGCCCCACCATTGATGCGTAGATCGCGGCGACCGACGGCGCGAAGCCTCCGTTGTGGACTTAACTATCAGAGTAGAACTCCAGGAACCTCGCGGGTCGTGTTCGCCGCGACCACGTGTTCGGTTGTCCCCCGTGTACATGTAGAGGAAGGAAGCGGAGCAGGAATCGATTCGCGGCGCGTCCCATGCCGAACCAATGGCCACGCACGTTAGGATGCCTGTTGGTTCGGCGAAGACCAAGGCGCAGAGCCGCCCGGTGGTGATCCTGACGACAACTTCGGCTACCTCGCAGGTGGCACCACCCACATCGACGTCGGCGCTACGTAATAGCTTCCTTTGCTCGCGCTGTTGAGCATGCCCGTCACCCCGAGGCGCACGCCCGGTGGTGGAGGCGGCCCGACAAGCTGCAAGCGCGTCACGCCGATTCTTCCCTGCGGGTCGTGAGAAGCCCGCTTGTCGATCACGCACAGCGGCGGATTTAACGACAGGCCTGGTCTACTGGACCGCGTGCCATCGCTCAGCGAAACGTTTTCACGCACCGACTCACCATAAATGGTCAAGGTCGCGCCGACAGGAAAACACGCCGCATCGGCCCACGCGCCACTCGCGCCGAAGCAGAGGATTAAAGCGACGATTCGTTTCATCAAAAATTTCCATGGCCGTTGGTCTGGAAAACTGACGCAGGTCGCTTGTTAAACGCTTTGCATATCACACGCCATATGGCGGCCACCTGAACAATTTATATCAGAGCCTTCAAAGGTATCGACATCTTCTCGCTCAGACGGAGCGCGCTCCGTGTCGGCAAAAATTGCGGCATTGAATTCTGCATTCGCCTAAGAAATCCCGCCACGGCGCAACAGTTTTCTGAACGGTTGCCGTAATTAGAGTTGCATCCAGATTATGCAGGGAAGATGAAATGAAAATGAGAGAGTCATTCGCAGATCAGCGCAAACGTTATCTGTCCGGCCTGTCAGTTGCAGCATTGTTGATCGCGTCTCTGCTTGCGGGTTGTGGCGGCAGCGACAGCTCGCCCGTCGCAGCAAGCGAAGCCATGTTTGATGCTCCCGCAAGTTGCCAGGGAACGCCTAGCGTCGCCAGCGTTAGCAACTACCCTCTTTATTCCATCGACGCTCGAAGCGTTGACATGTGTGCTGTCATCGCGCATTACAACGCCGGCTATGCTGTCGTCTCCGATACGCAACTCGATCCGTGGAATCCGCCCGACACCCCGGCCACGTTTGAATCGCTCGACAGCGTGCAGGGCGTCGATGCGGCGACGGATAGCCTCTATATCAATGCTGAGCCCGCGGCTTCCGCTGTGTCATCGACAGGCGCGCCACTAGCAGCACAGCGCTTCGTCATGGCTCGAGCCTCGGACGACAGCAACGCGCCCATCGAATGTGCGCTTGCCGGAAATGCCGAAGATCTGGAAACACAGGTCGACGCGTGCCTCGCGCCCTTGCGCGGTGCCAACGCCGTTGCTGCCACGGCGAAATTTACCGATCCGCGCGTAGTGGCGAAAGACGCGCAGGTGCCTGGCTTCGCATTTCCGGATTCGAACGCGTGGACCCTGATCGGCTCGAACAAGTCGGCCATTCGTGTGCGTGGACGCAAGAACACACGCTTTTTCGACGAGGTCACGGGAGACGTATCGCTCAATATGAACGTGTATCGTCTCAACGCCGCGACCACTGATGATTACTACCTCGTGCGCGCGGAGTGGAGCGCCACGCCCAGTTTCGCCACCTGTGACAAGACACTGTGCTTCTACTTCAACAACAAGCATAACCTTGCGTTCAGTCTTTCGGCGCTTCGCGACGGCAAGAACGTCGACGGGCTGATCGAAGGTTCGATGCCGCAGACCGTCGTGCGAAACAAGAGCATCTCGCAGAAGATCGGCGGCGGCTTGTCGATCGGCGACAAGGGTCCCGGCGCGAGCGTATCGAGCGATGTAACCGCGGGCTATTCGTACACGGCGGTGAATGTCATCAATCGCTCGGCCGACGGCATATTGCGCTTTACCCTGTCGCACGCCACGTCTATCGGGGTCTTGTTCGGCGGCGATCTGTTCGATGAAGATCCGACCACGGTCGGTGGCATCAGCATGACGGCCTGGGGCCTGTTTCGTGTACCGAGCAACGGCAGCGGAGTGGTCGACGACATTCGCGTCACCGTCAACGACCTGTCGGGCGATTTCGGCAGTTACTTCAACCCGGGCCTGATCAACGTCGGTGGGCCCGCGCTGTTCCCCTATGAGAACAAGACGCCCTACACAATCACCGTTTCGCCGCCCGTATTCACGGTCAAGGTGCGCGACGAACGCGGCGAATTGAAAGCCGTAACGGCCGATGACCCCGCGCCGCTCAAACTCAAGCCGGGCCAGTCGACGACCATCGAGGTACATGCGGGCGACGCCACGACGCCCACCCTGCTCGGCTGGCAGTTAGCGGAGACACCGTCATGGCTCACGATCTCGGCGGGCAAGGGACTCAGGTACACAGGCAATCGGACCATCACGGTCACGGCCAACCCAAATGCCGCGATTGGCTCGATGGACTACATCCGTTTCAACACGATGCCCGCCGCGGCCGCGCCGTCCACGCGTCGCGGTCCGCTTGAAATTCCCGTGAGTATCGTTCAGTAACGCATCGAGGCGTCTGTGAATTGCCCACTCTCCTGTCGGGTGGGCTCACGAGATCGTCACTCCAACCCGTAGAACGACGCTTCACTTCGACATACATCATGATCCAACTCACTCTCTCGCGGGTCGTCTGCGCGATGATGGCGGTCGCCATCGCATTGCTCTCCGCTTGCGGCGGCAACGACCATACCGAGCAAACGCGTCAGACCACCGTGCTCGTCTACATGGTCGGGTCCGATCTCGAATCAGGTAAAGGCTTTCACAAGAACTCCGGTGGTGCGGCCACGCTAAACCTCAACGAAATGCTTCAGGCGCAGCTTCCCGCTGACGCCAATGTCGTAATCGAAACCGGAGGCGCAAACCAGTCGTATCGTGTGAGTCCGGTGCCGGACTGGAAAAGCGTTCGACGTTACGAACTGGGCAACGGCAAGCTCAAGGAGATTGCCAACCTCGGTACGGTGAACATGGCGCAACCAGAGACGCTCGCTAATTTCATCGCATGGGCGAAGACCGCCTATCCGGCGCACAATTATCGTCTGATGCTATGGGACCACGGCGGCGGCTGGACCGGGTACGGTCTGGACGAAAACGCTCACGCCATCTTTTCGCTCGCGTCACTCAAGCAAGCGATTCAAAGCGCCGTTTCGCGCACAGGTATCCACTTCGATGTGATCGGTTTCGACGCGTGCTTGATGGCGACGGTCGAAGTCGCCGACGCGCTGTCGCCCTACGCCGACTATCTCCTGGCTTCGCAGGAAACCGAGCCGGGCTCGGGCTGGAACTGGCAAGCGCTCGTTCAGAACGCGACCGTCGCACCGGAAATGTTCGGGCGAGTGGTCATCGATTCATACCTTGCGAAACAGGCTCAATCCGATCCGGCGCAAGACGAGCGGACAACGCTTTCTCTGGTGAACCTGGCGAAGATCGCGTCCGTCGAGACTGCGCTTTCTGCCCTGGTGAAGCCGACGTCGAACGCCGTTTCGACCGCCGAAGGATGGCTAGCCGTCGCGATGGCGCGCAACAGTTCCATGTCGTTCAGCGGTGCCGATGAGGTCGATCTCGAAAGCATCGCAAATAACCTCGCCGAAAATGGCGTTGCGACACCGGCCGCCACCGCGCTCGCTAAAGCGGTACAGGAATCCGTGGTCTATGCACAGAATGGCGCGGCTTATCCTGATGCGAGCGGCCTTAGTGTTTTCTTCCCGCGTACAGCGCTATCTAACGCGCGACTTGCCAGTTACAAGGAGATTGATTTCCCGTCCGACTACATTTCGCTTGTATCGGCATTCACACAAAACGCGGCCTTGTTTCCCGGTATCCTGGCAATCGACACGACAGGCACGACGAGCGCGACACTTACGGTGCAGATCACGAGCACCTTCGCGGTACGATCGCTGGATCGCTCGCTCCTTTCGGCACCCCAGGCAGACGGCACGCTGCAGATGATCGGAACCATGCCCGTTCCGCTCAGTAGCACCTCGCTGACTTCAGGCGCTTACACGACACCCCTGACGGGAACATGGCTCACGCTGAACGGCCATCCCGTCGTCTTCGCAGACCGTGGCAACAATGGTGCCGACGATCCGTCAGAGATGGTCTATTTCTATGACGTGCCGCTTGAAGTCGATGGTCTGGCAGTGGCGATGCGTGTGTCGGTCGACGCCAAGGGCAACTATCTGCCGCTCGGACTGGTAAACGCCGCGGACGACACCGATCGATTCGAGCCTCTCCCCGACTCGAGTCACTTGATCCGCACGCTAGGCTTTCCTTACGATCCCGCGACGAACGTCCTCAGCAGCACGCTTATCCCTACGTCTACGGCATTCCAAGGCGGAAGTTTCGTTCTGGCTCAGACGGCGCTCCCATCGGGCTATCGCGAAGGTTTGTTCGTTACGGATTATCGCGGCAGCTATAAGCTCTCGGCTGTGTTTCCGCGCTCCTGACAGGCATACAACGATGGTCGGCACGTGTTGAGACCATCGACCCTCGATGGGTGTTGATCCGACTAATGTTTTGATTTGAGAAGAACGATGAAAATCGAAAATTCACGCTTTTGGGCAGTTCGTGGCAAGCAGCGTTGGGCGCTCACGCTGATTGTTTTGGTACTCGCCGGAACCCTGAGTCTTTTGGCGCATGCTGCCATGCCCTCGTTCATTGCAGCCGGCCCGCTTTTGGCGGCTTCGATTTTTATCGAGTTCTCTCTCGGGCTTGCGCCAGCGGCGGCCCTGCTGGCATGTGCACTGGCAACCGCAGAGGCTTTTAGCATCCTTCGCGTCGTGTCGACCAACGGAAGTAGTTCGTCCGAAAGCTTTCTTATCGTCGGCGCTGTGCTCGTCAGCTCTTTCGTGATCTTGCTTATGGAGCAGTTGCAGCGCGCAAGGTATCGAGTAAAACTGGTCGCATCGGTGGCGCGATCCCGATATGAAATTCTGCTGCGCCATGACAACGCACGCTTACTGGCATTTCGCAAAAAGCACGAAGCTGATCTTGCAGTTCAATCCGCGTCCGTCCGATCTGGTTTTGAGCTCAGCATGCATCCCGAGACTCCGAATAATAAGCTGAATCGCTTCGCTTCCAGTTTGAACTTCGAGAGATCTTTTGGCGACACGTCACCGGGTTCGGCCCTGGAGGAATGGCGCCAGCGCACCATCCATCTTGACGGCGACACGCACGCGGTTCTGCTGTTGCATGGATTGGCAAGTTCGCCGCTCGAATTGCGACACCTTGCCCGCTTTCTGAACGCGAAGGGGTTCACGGTTCACGTTCCAGTTTTGCCGGGCTATAGCGATGGACATCCCGAAGCAACGATGGAAACGTGGGTCGAAGCGGCAACACGTGAATTTGACAGGCTTGCGCAACGCTACGAGCATGTGTCCATCAGCGGGCTCTCGATGGGTGCGACCTTAGCGCTGCGGGTTGCACAAGATCGTCCAAGCGCTCGCGCGCTGGCATTGCTTTCCGTCTCCCTCGATTACGATGGCTGGGCAATCCCATGGTATCTCGAATGGGTGAAACTTATGTACTTCACGCCGTTTCGAAACAGCTATCGCTATCGCGAATCCGAGCCATTTGGGCTTCGCAACGAGGCGCTGCGCGCAAAAATAGCGCGTGCTGTAGCTCGCGGTGTTTTGACCGAGATCGGACCGCCGTCGATTTCAGTAAATGCGATTCACGAAGCTTGCCGGCTGATGTCTTCGGCACGCGCGAGAATCGGATCGATCTGTTCTGACACACTCGTGGTTCACGCGATCGATGACGAAACTTCGAGCCCTCGTAACGCTCGATTCGTACTTGATCACGTGAACGCAACGACGACGCGATCGGTATGGCTCGACGATTCTTATCACATCGTCACCTCAGATAACGAACGCGAAATCGTAGCGCAGGAGACGGCGCTTTTTTTACGTGACGCTGAGTTCGCGCACACAACCGGTGGTATGCAACGCCCTGTTGCTTCGAAGGCCTTGGCGCGGTGGAACCGTCGCCAGGTCGAAGCAGCATCCAATACGCGACAAGCTGCGTGAGAAGGAAAAGGACACACGGCCGGCTTGCGAGGCGCTTTTCTATGGCCAGAGAGGTTCATGCTGGCGAGAACTGCAGAAGGATTGGCTTGTCATGGGCTCGAGTTGTTGCACGGTTGTCTATAGCAAAGTCGGATCGATCGTGACTTTGAAAATGCCGTGGATCCATCTTCACTAGCTCGAACACCTACTTGTTGCTCTGGAAACGGTCTAGGCTCGAACGTCTATTCAAGGTTGGACAGGTTGCTGATGGTAAGGAGCGCTTTCGATCCGGAGCGGCCATCGGCACCGGCGCCAGTGTTACGTCCACTTTGAAGGTCTATACGTCAATCGAACACGCGTTAGTCGTTAATCATCCGAGTGTCAGCAGACGGCGTGATCACGCGCGGTCGACATTGATATCGAACTCAGGCCAACGCCCCACAACGAAAAAATAGAATCACTGCAATCAACATCTGCCGGAAATGTGCTGACCCCGTGTGTGTGGCTAAACGGCAGACTTAGCTGCAATCAGCCGCCAAAAACTGTTGGCCTTACACCGTTGAGGAGCCATTGCTTGCTTGCAACATACATTCGGATCACGTCTGGATCTTTCTCTAAGGCGAGTTGAGCATCGATGAAGGCAATGGTTTTCTGCCTGTCAGCCGAGAATTGATAAGAAAGCCACATCGCCTGTACAGCCTGATCAGGTCGATGCTCTCGCGCGAGCGTGGCCGCAAGCGGTGCCCAAAGACGATTCACCTATCCGCGAGCGCTGGACCTCGTTTATTTGGTCGTCGAATTTGGTGGGACGGGGTTCTTATCCTGTGTCGATGCCAGTCCGTTCTCGCTGGACGGATGTCGACTTTCGTCAGTCGCGTCTTCTTCTCTCTCTGCCGCACCCGCCGATTCGACACCAACGCCGCGCTAACGGCCCTTCCACGGGACGAGGTGCCGCTCGAGCGCGCGCATCCCAAGGTCGAATATCCAGGCAATAACGCCGATCAGCACGATGCCCATCACGACCACATCGGTGCGCAAGAAGCTCGATGCGTTAAGCACCAATTGTCCGAGGCCCGCTGTCGCCGCCACCATTTCCGCAGCCACGAGCGTTGTCCATCCGAAACCGATAGCGATTCGCAGACCTGTCAATATTTCGGGCAACGCCGCGGGCAACACCACGTGACAGACGACCTGCAGAAAGTCGCCGCCGAGCGCATAGGCCGCGTGAATCTGCTCGACGGTGGCGCTGCGGGCACCGGCTCTCGCGGCCATCGCGATCGGCGCAAAGCACGCGAGATAGATCACGACGATCTTCGCCGTTTCGTCGATACCGAACCAGATCACGACCAGCGGCAAGTACGCGAGGGGCGGCAACGGCCGATAGAACTCCAGAGGTGGATCGAGCAATCCGCGCGCAATGCGGTTGACGCCCATCAGGATGCCGATCGGAACTGCTGTGACCGCCGCAAGAAAGAACGCGCCGAACACGCGCAGCGCGCTCCACGCGAGATGCTCGGAGAGCGGCAAGCCGCCCTGAATCCGCCCAGCGCATGCGTCGACAAACGCGGCCCACACCGCTTCGGGCGTCGGAAGAAACAGCGGCGGCAGCCAGCGAAAATGCGTGGACATCCACCATAAAGCGGCGAGCGCCACCACCGACACCGCGCTCAACGCGGCAGTCGGTCCTTCACCCGGCATGCGCCATGCGCGTGCGGGCCTGCGCATGGCTTTCGGCGCAGCGTGCGCGCTATCGACGACAGGGGCCGAGACGATCGATCCGGAGCGCGTATTCACGAGATAACCTTTAGGGCCGGAGATTGATGCAGACGGCGGACCAGCCTCTCTCGCCACTCGATAAAATCAGGCGCCGACTTGACTGCCCGCGCGTCGCGCGACGCGACAAAACGCCGTCCAAACGCCACCTCGTGACTCTCGATGATGCGCCCCGGACCCGGCGTCATCACGACAATCCGCGTCGCCAGAAAGAGCGCCTCTTCGACGCTGTGCGTGATGAAGAAAATCGTCTTGTGCGTACGCCCCCAGATGTCGAGGACAAGCTCCTGCATCGACTCGCGGGTCATCGCGTCAAGCGCGCCCATCGGTTCGTCCATCAACAGCACGCGTGGGTCGCTCGCGAGCGCCCGGGCAATTCCCACGCGTTGCTGCATGCCACCGGAGAGCGTATGGACGCGCGCCTCGGCGTGTCGTTCGAGACCGACGAGCGCCAGCGTGCGGCGAGCGATTTCTCGCCGCTCGGCTTTTGCAACACGCTGGAAGCGAAGGCCGAGCGCTACGTTGTCGATCACGTTGAGCCACGGCAGTAACGCGTACTTCTGGAACACCACGCCCCGATCCGCTCCTGGCCCGTCGATCGGTATGCCGTCGAGCAAAACCTCGCCGCGCGCAGGTGAGATAAAGCCGGCGATACAGTTGAGCAAGCTCGTTTTGCCGCAGCCCGACGCACCCAGCGCGACGACGAATTCGCCCGGCTCGATATTCAGATTCACGTCCGCGAGCGCCACATTCGGTGGCGCGCCTTTGACGCCCTCGTATTCGACGCGCAAATCCTGGATCTGCAACCCGCTCATATCGACCTCTGCCTTATTTACGCCGACGGTCAATTCGCCGCCGCGCGCTGCACGAACTGGGGATCGACGCCTGCCGAATAATCCGGCAGCACGGTTTGAATCGTTCCCTGCGTTTTCAGGAAAGCGGCCGTCGCGGCGAGCGATTTCGCCGCGCCCGACTGCGCGCCGCCACCGAGCCACGCATTCGATGCCTGTTGCGCGGGCGTCGGAAATGCGTACAGCACGAGACTTGCAGGCACATCGGATGCGTTCGCGCCCGACTCCTTCGCGACCGCTTCCACTTGCGGCGAACCGGCGGCCCACGACGCCGGGTGATCGCGATAGCTCGCGTCGTTGGCAGCGAGCACTTTGACGAATCGCGCGACGAAGTCGGCGTTATCGCGGGCGAATTTGCGATCGACGACAAAACCATCGAAGGTCGCCTTGCCGGTCTCCTTCGCGACCTGGCCGGATGTCGTCAGGACCTTTCCGTTCTTCTTCACCTTCGCGAGCACCGGGTCCCAGATGTAAGTTGCGTCGATATCGCCGCGCTCCCAGGCCGCTGCGATTTCCGGCGGTCTCAGGTTGAGAATCTTGACATCGGATGGATTGACGCCTGCCGCCTGAAGCGCGACGAGCGCATGAAAATGCGAGGTCGAAACAAACGGCACGCCGATCTTCTTGCCCTTGAGTTGCTGAAGGGACGCGACGCCCGAGCCGTCTCGCGCAACGAGCGCTTCGGCATCGTTGATATTGTCAAGGATCCAGAACAGCGACAGGTCGACACCCTGTGACAGACCCGCCGCGATCGGGCTCGATCCTGCTTCGCCGAGTTGCACCGAACCCGATGCGAGCGCGCGAATGACGTCGGCACCGCTGCCGAGCTTGCGATAGGTAACTTTGTAGCCGGTGGCCTTTTCGACCTCGCCCGTGGCCTGTGCGTAACGCCACGGCACAACCATGTCCTGATACGCGATCACGACTTCTTTAGTGTCGGCGAGCGCGGGCGCTGCAAGCACGGCGGACAGCGCGAGCGCTGAAAGTGCGGTAAGCGCGCTGATCGGACGGAATACCCTGTTCATTGAAATCCCCGTTTATCGTCGTGTAAAGGTTTCCGACTATAGAGATTTCGACGACGGCCGGTTCTAACGAATTAGCAATTGCTAATCACGGCGCTTGAACATAGTTAATGACGTTTGCGTGGACTCAACCGGCGCTATCGCTCGCACGCGCGACGATCATGGACGGACGTTTTCACTCGCACGTCCGTCGAACGCGCCGCCCGTCAAAACCTGATCGCGTAACGTAACCGGCCTCTTACCCGGCAAAAGCGGAAACACCAGTTCCGCGAAACGGATCGACTCTTCCAGATGCGGGTAGCCGGACAGCACGAAGCTGTCCGCGCCCGAGTCCACATATTCCTGAAGCCGCGCGGCCACTGTCTGCGCATCGCCTACCAGCGCCGTTCCCGCGCCGCCGCGCACGAGACCTACTCCGGCCCACAGGTTCGGGCTGATCTCCAGCTTGTCGCGCCGTCCGCCATGCAGCTCGGCCATGCGGCGCTGACCGACCGAATCCATGCGCGCGTAGTTTTCCTGAGCGCGCTGGATATCGTCGTCGTCGAGTTTGCTGATGAGACGCTCGGCCTCGGCCCACGCCTCTTCATTCGTTTCACGCACGATGACATGGAGCCGTACGCCAAGGCGCAACTTGCGGCCGTGGGCGGCGGCTCGCCGCTGCACGTCCGCGAATTTCTCCGCGACGGCGGCGGGTGGTTCGCCCCATGTGAGGTATGCATCGACATGCTTCGCCGCAAGCTCGTGCGCCGCCGGCGACGAACCGCCAAAATACAGCGGCGGATAAGGCCGTTGTACGGGTGGATGAAAATTGCGCGCCTGTTCGATGTGAACGTATTTGCCTTTGAAGTTCACTGTCTCGCCGGTCAGCAGTTCTCGCCATGCGCTCAGGAATTCATCGGCCGCCGCGTAGCGTTCATCATGAGGAAGAAAGACGCCGTCGCCGGCCAGCTCGGTCGCGTCGCCGCCCGGTACGACGTTGAGCAGTAAGCGGCCGTGCAGCGCCTGATCGAGTGTCGCCGCCTGACGTGCCGCGGCCGTCGGACCGGTGATCGACGTGCGCAACGCTACCAGCAACTTGATTCGCTTCGTGACGGGTACCAGACTCGCGGCGGTCACCCAAGGGTCCAGGCAACTGCTGCCCGTGGGAATCAGCAAGCCATCGTAGCCCAGATCCTCGGCTGTCACCGCAATCTGACGCATGTATTCGTTTGTGGCTGGCCGGCCGAAATCGGATTTGCCGAGATAGCGCGTGTCGCCCGAG
The DNA here is from genome assembly GCF_057814995.1 of Caballeronia sp. SL1002. Classification (NCBI taxonomy): domain Bacteria; kingdom Pseudomonadati; phylum Pseudomonadota; class Betaproteobacteria; order Burkholderiales; family Burkholderiaceae; genus Caballeronia; species Caballeronia sp. SL1002. The sequence goes on from NZ_JBYMUW010000003.1 coordinate 250,335, forward strand.
GTCGGCAGAAACCAAAAGATATCCAGACTCATCAATGCTCCTGCAACAAGCGAAGTAAGGTTTAGTCGTTGTGCTGATGCCGTCTGAGCCGTTAGCCGGATTTTTTCGGAAAGTCGCGCCGGATGCGTCATCCCGGACGAACACGGCTGCCCTGAAACCGGCACCTGCATGGCGACGAATCTTCGCGGGTTCACGCAGCGGCCGCGTTGCACGGAATGTGCATGGAACCACTCGATTCAATGATGCGCGATCGCGCACGCGCACTCTCTCAGACACCGTTAAGCCGCTATTTGACCCGTATCCCCTTCGCCGTGCCTACCATCAAATCCGGGATTGCTTATCACGTTGCAACCTTGGTTTTCGATCGGCCCTTTTAGCTGTCAAGTTGCCGCTCTCAACGCGCTGAAGCTGAAAAGCAAAGCACAAAAAACCGTTTGTCAGCGCAAAGCCCAGCGGCTTCTAATACGAGGCTTGCCTTTGCAAACCACGGTGGTCCGGCGATTGGTGCGCAGCATACGGATCGCGACGAAGCGCTCGTCGCCTAGCCGGAATCTCACTGTCTCTCGCGTCGAAAGAAGTCTGCACATTCGTCGTACGCGATCCATTGCTTCAACGCAGAAGCGGATTTCTCTCATGAATCATATGGAACCGGCATGGCTGACATAACCTCTACTCGCAACAGCTATGTCGCTTCCAAAGCGCTGTCTCTTGCAGGCTCTAAAGGCACGCTTTACATGTGGCTGTCCTGGCTGGTCCCGGCACTTGTCGTAGTGCTTTGGGAGGCTTCATCGCGCTTGGGGCTTGTTGCAAGTCAAGTTCTGCCGCCTCCAAGCAGTGTTCTTGAAACCGCTTTGGGCATGGCCAAAAGCGGCGATCTTTTCATTCACCTCGGCGTCTCGCTGCTGCGCGCGCTTGCGGGCTTCGTGATCGGCGGCGCGATCGGCATCGTGCTCGGCGTGCTGGTCGGCTTTTCGCCTTTGGCGCAAGCGCTTCTCGATCGGTCCGTCCAGATGGTCCGCGCGATTCCCTTCCTTGCGATGCTCCCGCTCGTCATCGTCTGGTTCGGCGTTGGTGAAGTCGCCAAGATATTTCTGGTGGCGCTCGCCGTGCTTTTCCCGATCTATATCAACACGATGCTCGGCATCCGCCAGATCGATCCGAAGCTGATGGAACTCAGTAAAGTTATCGGACTGGATCGCCACGCGACCATCAGACGAATCATCCTGCCGGGAGCGATGCCGTCGATCCTCACCGGCGTGCGTTATGCGCTGGCGCATGCATGGCTCGCGCTGGTGATCGCGGAAACGCTCGCGACGACAAGAGGCATCGGATTCCTTGCGATGGACGCGCGCGAATTCCTTCAAACGAACGTCATTCTGCTGACCATCGTCATCTACGCGATCATTGGCGTCGTGGCGGACGCGCTGGTGCGCTTGCTGGAAGCTCGGTATTTGTCGTGGCACGCTAACTATGCCAAAGGAGCACGCAAGTGACCCAAAGTGCAACGCATTCCTTCGCTTCAGACGACCTGGCGGTCGAGCCGAACCCCGCAAGTTCGTCCTCACTGGCGGTTTCGGTACGCGGACTGCGGCGTCGCTACGGCTCGCGCGTGGTGATCGATGCGCTGAACCTCGATATCCACAAGGGCGAATTCGTCGCGCTGCTGGGTGAAAGCGGATGCGGCAAGACCACGCTGCTGCGCGCGCTTGCCGGTCTCGACGATCCCGACGCGGGCGTGATACGCGCACCCGCGCGCCCGTCCGTGGTCTTCCAGGAGCATCGCCTGTTGCCCTGGGCCACATTATCGGAGAACGTCGCGCTCGGTCATGAAACCACGGTCGGAGCAGCCGGCGCGGCCCGCGCGCTGGCCGAGGTCGGACTCGCCGGACGCGAGAGCGACTGGCCGCGCAACCTGTCGGGCGGTCAGGCGCAACGCGTTGCTCTGGCGCGCGCCCTCGTCTGCGATCCCGTGCTCTTGCTGCTCGACGAACCGTTCGCGGCGCTCGACGCGTTGACCAGAATCAAGATGCACGGACTCGTCAAGACGCTCGTCGCTCACCATCAACCCGGCGTGCTGATCGTGACGCATGACGTCGACGAAGCGCTCACGCTCGCCGACAGAATTCTCGTCATGCGCGCCGGACACATCGCGGCGTCGTTTCGACCCAAGGAACATTCACCGCAGGATCTGCGGGCCGACTTGCTTAAAGAATTGGGTATTCCGCTTCAATAATCGCGTTCGCACTATTTCAAGGATCCGACACGCATGAATGATTCTTCGCTGAGCCGGCGCCAATTGCTGCGCGCGGCAGGCGGCTTGCTCGCTGGCGCCGCTGTTGGCAGTTTTCTCCCCGCGCAGGCCGCAGAGCCGCGCAAGCTGACACGCAATACCGATACGGTTCGAGTCGGCTGGGGATACGGCAGCCTTCCGGACATTGCGAAACAGCGCGGTGTATTTGAAAAAACGCTCGCGGCAAAAGGCATCAAGGTGGAATGGGTCGGGCCGTTCCCGAATCATGCGCCTTCACTGCAGGCCGTCGTCGGCGGCAGCGCGGATTTCGGTTTCTGGGGATCGACGACACCCGCGCTCGCCGCGATGCTCGCCGGCTCCCCGCTCGTGTTCAACGCTTTCGATATCTATTCGCCGCGCTCGACGGCGATCATCGTTAAGAAATCGAGCGGCATCAATTCGGTTACCGATCTGGCCGGCCGCAAGGTCGCCGTCAACCGTTCGGGGCTGGGAGAATTCCTGCTGATCGCGGCGCTGGAGAAAAATCATGTCGACCGCAGCAAGGTCGAATTCGTCTATCTGAATCCGCCCGACGCAGCGCCGGCGTTTGCGCAAGGCAAGGTCGACGCGTGGTCGATGTGGTCGCCCGGCGTGGATATTTCGCGTTTTTCGAACGACGCGAAGGACATTTTCGTCGAGGGACGCGACCTCGATTTCCTGATCGACTACAGCTCGCTCGTCTCGCGCCGCAAATTCACCGAGGAGAACTCCGAGTTGATTCGCGCGGTGATCGACGCGTACTACGTCGAAGGCGCGTGGCAGTCGACGCACGCAGCCGAGTCCGAGCAGCTTGTCCAGCGCCAGGCGAAATATCCGGACCAGGTACGCGACTATTTAACGAGCCTCAAACGTGTGAATCAGTTTCACGAGCCCGACGACGACGCTTTCATCGCACAGTTCCAGCGCGCAGCGGACTGGCTGGCTGAACGAAAGATCATCAACTCGCGGATCAAGGTCGCGGACTATAGCGTCAAGGTTTGATGGCCTATTGCGTGCTCGCATGGCACGCTCGATCAAGCACGGCGTGGAAATCCTGCAACCTTTACGTAGAAGTGGGCGACATGTCTGACATTACAAACCTCAAAGTCGGTGCAACGCGACTCGTCTCGCCGCTATCCGCGGCTCTCGGCTTTTCCAAAGCGATCACCGACATGGCATCGACCGCGGCGGAGCGTGAACGGACGCATCGTCTGCCACACGACGAAATCGCAACGCTTAAGGCGCTGGGCTTCGGCGCGCTGCGCCTGCCCGCAAGCGACGGCGGCCACGGCCTTTCGCTGAGCGAGTTACTCCTGGTCGCACGGGACGTGGCGGCGGCGGATTCGAATATCGCCCACGCCTTTCGCAACCATCTGTGGCAGGTCGAGGCGGCGCTCAGGCAGCGCGATCATCCGTTTCATGCGCACGTGCTTCGCTTGACGACCCAAAAGAAGACGATCGGACTCAGCTTCACAGAAACCGACGCCACCGCAGCAGGCGCGCGTCCGACGCGTGTCCTCAGCCGGCTCGAATGGGACGCGGGCCGGGATGTCTACATCGGCTCCGGCGAAAAGGTCTATGCGACCGGCAATCTCTATAACGACGCATTCATCGGTCTTGCGGTAGAGAGCCGCGCGGGCCGGACCGTGCAATACGTTCTCGATCGAGGCGAAGGCGTCGGCGACGAAGACGACTGGCAAGGATTCGGCCAGCGTCTGACGGGCTCGGGTACGGCGAAGTTTCGCGGCGTGACGATCCCTGCCGCCCATGTCTATCCGACAGACCCGCCGCGTCCCGACGATGCGTCGCCGTGGGGTTTCACGTTTCACCAGGTCTATCTGACCAACTGCATTGCGGGCATTGTGCGGCGCGTATCGCTGGATGCCGTCGAGGTACTTCGCGGACGCGGGCGCAATTTCTATCATGGCGAAGCCGCGCATCCCAGTGAAGAGCCCGTGCTGCAAGCACTATTGGGCCGGATCCGCGCTTATGCCGCGAGTGTCGAGGCAACGGCGGACCGCGCTGTCGACGCGCTGCAACTCGCCTTGCACGAATACGGTACGAGCGACGAGTACGACGCCACGCTCGCGGCAACGCTTTCGGCTACGGAGGCCAAGGTCGTGATCGACGATCTTGCGCCGCAGATTGCGAGTTGGCTGATCGATCTTGGGTCAGGCTCGGTTGTGTCTCGCGTCGGCGCTCTCGACCGGCACTGGCGCAACATCAAGGTCATCGCGTCGCACAATCCCCGGCTCTACAAGGAGCGGTTCCTCGGGCAAAACCTGCTGACCGGACAACTGCCGCCCACGGGCGCATTCTTCTGACGACAATGCAAACGGCCCCGATTTCCATCGGGCCGTTTGCATTTTGGCTTTGCACACGTGCCGGAAACTTCTCGCGCGGATCATTCCGTCAGCAAGCGACGAACGCGCGGAATGACTTCTTCCGCAAACCGCTGCATATCGGCTTCGAACGGCTGAAACTGCAACATGAAGAGTTCGATACCGGCCCGGTGAAACTCGGCGATGCGCTTCGCAACCGTGTTGTAGTCGCCGACCAGTTGAGCGGCCGTCCCGCCATTCGACCCAACACGCGGCGACTGCGCAAACGTCTGAATCATCACCACGTTCGGATCGATATTGGCTTTCTGCTGCTCGCGCAGCGGCTTGTCCAGCTCGGCCAATGCGAAGAGGTGCTCAAGATGAGCCTCGGCTTGCGCCTCGGTTTCGCGTGCGATCACGAAAGCCGACAGCCCGAAGCGCAACGCATCCAAACCGCCGGGCCGCACGCGGCGGGAGACGTCCGCAATCAAACTCGCCACATTGTCTAGCGGCTGACCGTTGATGAACCACACGTCGCCATGTGCCGCCACCAGACCGCGCGCCGGTTCCGATTCGCCGCCGACATAAATGCGCGGACGATTGCGAAATGGATCGCCAGGACGCAGACGGTACTGGTCGATATGAAAATTGTCGCCGTGGTGACTCACGGTTTCGCCGCGCAACAGCGCATCGACTACCGCGATCCACTCGCGCCCGTACGCGTACCGTTCATCGTGTTCGGGAAAGCCGATACCCGCACGTTCCAGCTCCGGACGGTTCCATGCATTCACGAGATTGAGCGCGAACCGCCCGCCGCTAATATGCTCGATCTGCTGAGCCATCTTAGCGAGCACGACCGGGTGATAGAGATAAGGCTTGATGGCCGCGATGATTTCGATGCGCGACGTCAGCGCCGCCAACGCTGCCGATGCCGTCCACGCTTCGAGTTGGTCGAGCGCGGGATCGTGCGGATTGACCGTGTGTTGCGCGACGAGCACGGAGTCATAGCCGAGGCGCTCCGCTTCGAGCACGAGCGCTTTGTTGCGCGCCCATGAGGCATCGTAGGGTTCAGCCGGATCCTGAAGCGCTGCACGGCTGCCATGTACGAGCGCCCAGACACCAAAGCGCGGGGATTTTCCAGACATCGGTTCGATTCGCCAGAGACTGCTATTGAAGGATCCTCATGTTAGCGCCGCGCTGTCACGGGGCCTTCCAATTTCTAACGATAAGAAATCGCTAAAAACGCATAACGTGCTCGCTTTATGCGTAAACAGGTCGAACTGCGCCGGCAACGTGCAGTTCAGGAGATCGCTCAGATCGATACCGTTCTTCGCGCGGGTCATTTGTTCATCCGGCACCGGCGGCCCGTGATTGAGATCGACGAGTTCCTGATTGAGAAGCAGATACGGGCGCATGGGAGTCACGTAAGCCGCGAAGTCATTGCCTATATCGTCGCGATTCCGCAGGATTTCCTGCACCGGTACGAACTCGCCGACCAGCCCGAGACTCGTTCCCTGCCCCGAGAACGGCGAAGGGCAATGCGTGGCATCGCCCGGCAGAACGACGCGGCGACGCGGGCATTCGACCACGACGGCAGGCGAACCGCACAACGCGGGCATTCGTGCAGGACTGCCGCAATTAATTTTTTCGTGTGCGAATCCATCTCGGGCATAACGGCTCCTTTCCTGCAAACGGATGTGAATCGCCTTCTTCTTTCCCGCGCCTGTGACCGATGCCTTGCCGCGCTTTTGAAATTCGACGGCGTTGAAGTCGATCGGGTATTGCAGCAGCTTCGGTCCGGTCCGAACGACGAGTGTGATGCGGTCGAGACGGATCCCTTCAATTCCCGCTCTACGATTCGGTCGAGCAGTAGATCGAGGGCTGATTCAAGCGGCGAGTGATATGCGTGCGCCAAGTCGTCTTGCACACACTGGATGACTGTGGAGACCGTATGCGTCGGCTCTGCGGTGAGCACAACACGCTGTCGTGTAACGCGCGGCTCCCGAGTCGATTCTGGATAAATGATGTCTTCGAAGCTGGCTTTATAGACCATGCCGAACCTCGCCGTTGCGCGCCGAATTGATTTTCGACGCACGACCCAGTCTATTGAGCGGCAGAACAAGCCAAGTCAGCAGAGAGGATAGGCGTCGGGGTCGCATTTCGACCCATTCCGGTCAGATGCCCTTCTCCAAACCGGTCAGTCAGCTGAATTCAGTTTTTGCGAACCGGAGTGCCCATAAGCGGCCGTTAACGACTTCACCCAATCGGCCAGTTGCGGTCACTGGCCCCCACCGCCGCGCACGGACACACGAGCGTCCGTTCTACCCCAGCAACGAACCTTGGCAAGTCGAATGTTGAATGCGTCAACGCACGCTTGTTGTGTCCGAAGACTCGCGTAACCCACCGACGGCGTCTTCCAGATAGCTGAGGCCGTTTCGTAACGGGATCAGCCCGGGATAGTTGAAGCTACCGGACTCAAGGTGGGGCTCTCCCTCGATAACCCGGAAATCCCGTCCCTCCATCGGCAGCCATTCGAGCCCGGCGGCCCACTCAAGCAACCGGCTGAGTGTCGGCGTCGCCCTCACGCCAGCTTCCAGAAGCCATTCAGGCACAACCGGAATGTTCGCATCCGTGCTTCTCGCGCCGCCAAAACCCTCAATCACCGCGACTGCACCAACGGTCCAGGTGTCCACAACAATATCGTCTATCCCGAAGGCGTTATGCAATACCACATCCACCGCCCCGGCCACTGCAGCCGCCTTGCGTCGCACCTGCTGAACCTTCTGTCCGCATGCATCCTTCTTCTCTTGAACTTCGCGAGGATCGGCTGGCGGCAGCATCCAGCGCAACTCAAGCACAGCGACGGTCCTGGTTTCCGGTTCGCAGATAAGGATATCGATCTCTTCCTTACCACCGGGCATCGTAAAGGTTCGGTTTGCGACGCAAAGTCGCCATCGTTCGCGCAAAGTGGTAACTAGCGAATCCGTCATTTGCCTCTCGAAGAGACCACTTTGCCGGTTGAACTCCTTTACCGCGACCCTCGCCTGCAGGCTCAACAGGTTGCGCTCAAGGTTGGATGAGAGCCACCCCAATGGACCGACTCCAAGGCCTTGAGCCCCCATCGGAACAAACGGCTGCAGCGCTTGATCCGGAGACCGACTCTGATTGCCGAAAGTCAGCTGATCCACAAAAGCCCCAATCTTCGCATGTTCCAGTGAACTCATCTCTTCAAGGTCGGAAACCCATGTTTCCCGGCTAAGCACCAAACAAAGGTCGTGCTCGGCTCCTCCTTTAAGACCATGTTTGCCTGCCCCGCAATGCACAGCGATCAAGTGGTATAGCAACCGCACACTCAACGAATTGAGCAGGAGCGTTGTCTCTTGACGTCCACCCCACGGAAACGTCCACTCATCCGGAATAAGCAGAGGCTGTTGAGACATGACTCTGGCCAGCGCGTAGGCGAGGACCGGGTCATACTTGTATATGATCCGACGACCCTGCACGCGGGTTGCCCCAGCGATCTGCCAGACGATCCCGGGGCGCGCCTGCTCATCTCGAATCCATACCCAGAACAGGATGGCGAACGATACGACGGGTTGCTTACTGGATTGACGTAGCACCTCAAGCATTCCGTATCGTTTATCAAGATAGTCCTCCACAATCTCGACTCGATAGCGTCCATCCTTTTCGATAACACAGACACTACCATTGTGCGCAGAACTGCAGATCTGAGAAGCAAGCGAGTAATCAACGCCGGCAAAAAGCAAGGTCTGGGTCCGCACGTAAAGTGGTGGGAGTACCCTCTTTGGCAGTGCCGTGGCAGTCCAGTCCCTAACTTCCTTCCGGACGCGCGCCAGACAGCTACGCAAGGAAAACTTGAACCGATCAAGCGTGTACTCGACCTGCCATTGCGGCGCATGCTCATCACGCAACGCCATCATTACCCGCTGGCTATCTTCAGCTACCGTCAACAGATACCAGTTCGAGACATGACCATTCGGGTGGGGCAAAGGGTGCGCACCAAAGGCCGCATCAACTACAGACTCAAACTGCCTTAGAGCGCTCATGGATACATTAACGGGGTTGACGGAAATTGGGACTTCTAGTCTTTGGCTTAACAGCGTCCATCATAGGCACCGGACTAGTCTATGTCTTCAGGCAAAGTGATCTTGCCTAGGCGGGCATTCCGAATCCTGTCCATCCGCGAATCGGATAGACGCTGGCAAACGCCATTGGCCGACTTTCCAAACCACGAACAAAGATTTGGCGGCCAATAGTACTCCAGCGTCTGGCGGCTATGCTCGGAAAGCAGCCAATTCGGTCTTGAGAAGTTGAACGGCGCTTCCGGGTCGGCCTGAGTCCATCCACGCTTCGAACTCATCGCCCCAAAGCGGTCGTCAGTATTTCGCTTCCCGAAAGCGGCCAGTCGTCAACGCGCACTCCCGACCCTGAAGAGACCTCCCATTCACCAAGAAGCGAACATTCACGGTGCCGGTCCCTCAGGTTCGGCGGGTGTATTGCACGACATGGACCCCACGGCGCTGCGGCGTCCCCTGCCAATGAGACGTTGTCGCGACGGTTGTCATGCTCACGCGTCCTCTAGTCGCTTGAACAGCTCTAGATGCTCAGCGTAGATGGCGGCCATCCGTGACCGATTGTCATCTCGCATATTTCGCTTTGTTCCAGCGGCAGGCATACGGGTCGAATACCACAGCGCCCGCTGCCTCTGAACGAGCTTTATCCGGCCGCGTTGTTTCATGGCGCGGATAAGGCGATAGCGGAAGCGCCCGCGTCGGCCATTGGCGAGGCGATCGACAGCCTGAGGCAATGTCTGGGTCAGGACATCCAGTAGGTGTCGACGAGCCTTCGCTGCTTCAGCCGCCGCCTTCCCCCTCCAGTTTGCCGGGTGTTGAATCCGGTAGCACAGAAACTTTCCGTACAGTTCGAATTCCCAGAGCTGCATGTTGGGAATCCCGACATCCTCCCAATCGCGGCGCCCCACGCAAACACTTCCGACTCCCTTGGTCGGGAAGAATTCACGCCTGGTGGCCGCCGACGCTGACCCGTGAGCGAAGATAACGACGTCTGGCTGAAAGTGATCGAACTGCACATCCAGCAGCTTTTTGGAAAGGCGCTTGATCTCGGGAAAGTGTTCCGAGCCGCTGGGGTCACCTCCGCCAGCATCGATGCAAAACAGGTTGGAGTAGATAAGTCCGCCCGGATCAAACCTATCGGCTAGAGCACGCATGAAGTTGAAGAATGTAGTGCCACCGTCCCCACCTTGATCGAGCCATTTGTCGAAGGACGCGCTATGTTTTGCGAGTGCCTTCGTCACGTACGCGTTCACCCCACCGCCCTCGGGATTTATGTGCCAATGCTTTCCGCCGAACTCCCTGCCAATCACCATGATGCGCCGCGCGACAGGATCTTTGGGACCATTCACGAGAAACGGCGTGGAAAGGCCTCGCGTCTTCGCTACAGCGGGATCTAGGAAGGATGGGCATGTCGTCGCCAGAATCTCGGCGTAGCGCGCCTCAAGCGTTTCGTTCATAGGGATCGTCGTGTATTAGGGAATAGCTGATGTGCGCGTTCTCTTGGTTTTTGTAGAACACCGCCGCGTAATCAAGCGCGGCCTTCACCGAACTGACTAGTCGATTGTCTAAGATTCCTTCACCGGTGTCGAATGACTATATGGCCGGGTTGAGGCAGTGCCACCGGTAATTCGCTCGCCGGAAACCGGCCATTGAGCGAGGGCGGACGAGTCCTTAGCTATTCAAATTGGATGGCGACCTCGACCGGCGGTTCCTGGCCGGTTTCCGAAGCTCGCAGTCCAAGCGCCGACCAACGAGCTGCGACCACGAGGCGAATTTGCTACCCGACCCGTTACGGCCAGTCAGAGTCTCCGGGAAGCAGACGTTAATGCCTGATGGCGCGTTGATGGCCCGCGCGGACCGAGTTCCTTGATCGATGACATAATCCAGCAGTTGTCGTCAAACCGATCGTGGAGCGCCCCATGCGGCGGACATACCGTGGTAGTTGTCATTGCCAGTCGGTGAGGTTTGAAGCCCAAATCGATTTCAGCAAGGGCACAGGGAAATGCAACTGTAGCTTCTGCGGCAAGCTGCGGCTCTGGCTCGTCCAGGTGCGCCGCGAAGAATTCCTTTTACTTTCCGGCGAAAGCACACTCACCCAATACGAAGGGAAAAATCCCGTAGCCCATCATCCGTTTTGCAAACAGTGCGGCGTCCACGTATTTGACCGCGTCGATATGCCAAATGGAACGGGCTATCCGTACATCAACGTGAACATTATGTGCATCGACGACTTCGACGTGAGGGAAGCCCTGAATGCACCGACCTCGTACGCCAATGGTCTGGCGAATGACTGGGGCAATCCCCCTCTGGAAACGCGCCATTTGTGACTGTCCTGGTCGCGTAGTCTCAGGGCGCTCTTCCAGCGTGTTGAGGAATTCCAGGTTCGCGGGCGCCTAGCTGATATCGTTCCGAAGTGAGCTGAGCGAAGTCGGCCCGAAACTGCGAGGGCTCATCGAGCAGGCGGCGCAGGCTCGGGCTGTCCGTCAGGTATGTCACTAATTCCCAGCGTTTGAGGTGGACGGTACATGCTTGGCTCGCGCACTGGAGTCCTGGGAGATGCTCCCACTTGAGCAGAAGCGTGAACAATTCCGCGAGGCGCTCTTTAATCTCGCGGCGTTCCCGTCGCACCATGCTCTCGAGTTCCTCTGCGATTTTTCTCGTGGTCGAGCTCCGCGAGCTTGCCCGCGCGCAGCAGCGCGGCCTGTTCGCTGGCCCATTCGAAGGAGTCTTTCTCGTATGTGGTGCTCATTTGCCCTGCCCGCTTTCCGGTGGTTTCTGCACCCTAATGCACCACTCCCGAAATTCCAAGCCTCACTTGTGCTCCGCGGACGCGGAAGCGCTGAGGAGTACTCCCCTCAGGGTCGAACCGACGCAGACAATCGCCGGTTGGGCAGAACACCCGTCGAATTTTCGTGAAGCTCTTAAAACTCAAGATTCGCGGAAACCTAAGACCGGCTTCGTCCCGGAAAAACGGGCAAACGCCCGCGTTCAACCACTTGATCGACGCAACGACCCCGCCGCCAGCACAAGAAAAATCAGCACGCCGATCCCGACCTGCTGCCAGTAGAAATTCCAGCCAATCAGCAGCAGCCCGTTCGCCGCGAAGCTCAGAATCAGCACGCCGAGCAACGTGCCGGGCACGTTCGCGCGCCGCGTCGACGAAAGCGCCGCGCCGATGAACGTGGCTCCGATCGCGTTGAGCAAATAGCCGTTGCCCGCGAGCGGCACATAGGCTTTCACGTTGGACGAAACAATCAGCCCGACGAGTCCCGACACCGCGGCGCTCAGCGCAAACGCAAGAAAAAGCAGCATCGCGACGGGCAATCCCGAGTGCCGGGCGACCCCGGCCTGCACGCCGAGCACCGTGATGCCCCGGCCATGACGCGTACGCGCGAGCAGCAGATGCAGCGCGACGGCAAGCACAACGGTCAGATACAACGGCGCCGCGATCCCGAACAAGCGGCCGTGTCCGAGCGCCGAGAACGCAGCCGGAAGAACCTGATTCAGCAGATAGATCGGCTGCCCGCCATCGGTTGTGAGCTGCTGGATGCTCTGGCCTATGAAGAGCGTGCCGAGCGTCGCGAGAAACGGCTCGACGCCCAGCAGCGCGATCAGCACGCCGTTGAAGAGGCCGACGCCCAGCGCGGCGAGCAGCGCGGCGGCGATGGCGAGCGGGAGATCGACGTGACGCGCGACGAGCGAGACGAACACGAGGCTCGCCAGATCCACCGCCGTTCCCACCGACAAGTCCACCGCGCCGAGCGACGCCACGACCGTCATCGCGAGCGCGACGATGGCGAGCGGCGCGAACGAGTTGAGCAGCACGCTATCCACATTCGATAGCGTGGCAAAGGTGGGCGCCGCCAACGCGAAGGCCGCGATGGCGAGCGCGAAGGTAGTGCCGAGCGCGTAGCGCGTCCAGAGATCGACTGCCCTGCCGTACGCGAAGGGTTTGATGACGCGCTCATGCATGATTGCTTCTTCCAAAACTGCGACGCCGAAGGAGTGCGGTAAGCGACACAACTAGCAGAATCAGCGCGCCCTCGACGCCGCTGACCCAGTAGCTCGACACGCCGTCGAGCTGAAACCCGTTGGCGATCGCGCTCAGAAAGACCACGCTCAACGCAGTGCCGGCGATGGTCGGTACGAGCCGCCTCGAAAAGACCACACCCAGTAACGCGGCTGCGATGACGGCGAGCAGATTGTCCCCTGCGCCCGGCGCGCTGCCGCTCAGCAACGCAGCGGAGCCCAGCGCCGCGATGCCCGCAGCCAGCCCGCACAGCACGTAGCTCGACGCGACGTATGCGTTCACGCGAAATCCCGCCGCACGGGCTGCGAGCGGATGACTGCCAGCCGCATGGAGACGCAGGCCATAGCGTGTGTAGTGCCCGAGCCAGAGAAACACAAGGCCCACCACGACGAACGCGTACGCGAGGCTCGGCACGCCGAACGGGCCATCGGCGAGCAACGCGTCGAGCAGCGGGTTCGTCGCCGGGACCGCTGAATTTCGCGTGACGACGAGTTCGAGTCCGGCAGCGATGTTCATCGTCGTCAGTGTGGCGAGCAAAGGCAGCATGCGAAGGACCACCACCGCGAACGCGTTCAGCACACCGATGGCCGTACCGGCAGCAAGCGTCAGCGCAACCGCGGCAGTCGCGGTCAGCCCGTCGGCAAGCGCCGTCGAAAAGACGGCCGCACAGAAGCCGAGGTTGGCTGCGATCGAGAGGTCGATACCGCCCGTGATGCCCGCTGTCCCGCCAGCGGTCAGCACCAGTGTCAATCCGAACGCGAGCGTTCCCACGACGGCCGATTGCTGCAAAATATTCGCGATGTTGCCGGGCGTGAGGAACAGCGGCGAGGTCGTGGCGAACACGGCCAGCACGACGACGAACCCGATCAGCGCGCCGCTGCGCAGCCACCATCGCGGCATGCCTTGCTCGCGGAACGAGGCGAAAACGCCGATGCGCGGCGATAAGTTACGGACTTCGCTCATAGGGCCACCGCTTCGTCGTTCGGTTGGCTGGACATTGCCGCGGCCGTCGCCCAGCCGAGAATTTCCTGATGCGTCGTCGTCGTGGAGACCAGCTCCTTGACGAGCGCGCCGCGCGCCATCACGAGAATGCGATCCGTGATGCCCAGCAATTCGATGAGGTCGGTGGAGAACAGCAGCACGGCCGCGCCCTGAGCCGCGAGCCCGTCGAGCACGCGGTAGATTTCCGCCTTCGCACCGATATCGACGCCAACGGAGGGCTCGTCGAGCAGATACAGCGAGGCCTCGGTGCTGAGCCATTTCGCGAGCACGACCTTCTGCTGGTTGCCACCGGAAAGATGCCGCGCGGGCGCTTCGGGGCCGGGCGCGCGCACCTGAAGTTCGTCGATGCGTGACTTGACGAGCGCATCCTCCCGCCCCCTGTCGATCACGAGCCGTCGCACGAGCCGACCGAGGCTTGCGAGCGACAGGTTCTCGCGCACCGAGAGATCGAGCGCAATGCCGTGCGCGCGGCGGTCTTCCGGCACGAACGCGACGCCGCGACGCACGGCGTCCTGCGGTTTGCGCGGCAGAAATGGCGCACCGTCCAGCATGATCGTTCCGTGCACACCGTCTTCGAGACCGAAGAGACTTTGCACGACCGCCTTGCCGCCTGATCCGATCAATCCCGTCACACCGACAATTTCTCCACGCCGCACGTTGAAGCTCACATCGTCGAAGCGGCCCGGCGCGCTCAGCTTGGCGACATCGAGGATCGGCGCGCCCGCAGACCGGGTGGACGCGGGCGCAAGCGTCTGCACCGCGCCGCCGATCATCGCTGCAACGAGTTCCTGCGCCGAGGTTGCTTGAATATCGAAGCGGGCGACGTCGCGGCCGTCGCGCAGCACGGTAACGTTGTCGCAAAGCGCCCGGACTTCGTCGAGATAATGCGAGACATAGAGAATGGCGAGACCGCGTGCGCGCAGCCGACGGATCGCCGAGAAGAGACGCTCCGCCTCGTGGCGCGCAAGCGCGGCGGTAGGTTCGTCGAAGACGAGCACGCGCGGCGAACTCATGAGGGCGCGCGTCATCTGCACGACTTGTTGCTCTGCGACGGTCAGCTCGGCAATGAGCCGCCCCGGATCGATATCGATCCCGAAATGCTCGTTCACCGCCGCGTGCGCGACCTGCCGCATTTTTGCACCGTGCAGGACCGGCAGCAGCCCGAAGGTCCGCTCGTTGCCGATCAGCAGCGCTTCGGCCACCGTCAGCGTCGGTGCGAGAAGACGGTCCTGATGGACGATTTCGATGCCGAGACGGCGGGCATCGTTGGGCGTCGCGATCGATACGGCTTCACCGCGCACTTCGATCTCGCCGGAATCGCAGCGATATATGCCTGCGAGAATTTTGATCAGCGTGGATTTACCCGCGCCGTTCTGACCGATCAATCCCGTGACCTTGCCTGCGCCGAGCGCCAGCGACACATCGCGCAACGCGGGCACCCCGTTGAACTGCTTCGAGATGCCGCGCAGCGCAAGGGCGATCTGGTCACTTGCCATCGGTCTGTCCCAGCGTCTTCTGGATGTCGGCGGCGTTTTCCTTGGTGACGAGAATCGACGGCACGTAGGTGGCCGGCGGCAGCGACCGGTCGCCGGCGAGATAGCGTGCGACGTTATCGACGGCGGTCTTGCCGATGAGATACGGCTGCTGCGCGACAACTGCCGCCGCGCTCGACTGCGGATTCTTCACGAGCGCCACGACGTCGGGGCTGCCATCGACTGCATAGGTCTTGATCTCGTTGCGATGCGCCGCGTCCACTGCCTGCGTGGCGCCGATCTGCGGCACGTCCCACGCGGCCCAGATCGCCTGCACGGTACCCTTCGGATACTTGTTCAGAAGCTGGCTGATTTGCGCGTAAGCGTCCTGCACGGTATTCGGTACGACGTCCCGCAATTCGGGCTGAATGACCTTGATCTTCGGATACCACTTCAGCACGGCATGCAGTTGATCGTAGCGCATCGCGACGACGGGCACGCCGTAGAAACCGTTGAACACGAGAATGTTGCCTTCGCCGTGCAGGTCGTTGACGAGCTTGAGCGCGAGCTGCTCGCCGATAAAAAAGTTATCCGACGTGGTCACGTTGATACTGGAAGGGCTCGCTGTATCGACGGTGAAAAGCGGGATGCCCGCCGCGCGGATTTTCTTCAGCCACGGCTCAAGGACGGAGACGGTGCCGAGCTGCTCGATGATCGCATCGGGCTTCTGCGCGATCAGCGTCTGGATCTGTGCGATTTGCTGCGCGTCCTTGCGGCCGCCATCGAGCGCGATCGGCGTGCCGCCGAGCCGCTTGACTTCATCGATCTGGCCTTGATACGCCTTCAGGTCCCAGTAATGCTCCGTGCCCGCGACCGTGATGCCGATCTTCTTGCCCTTCAGGGAAGGAACATCGTCGGCGGCCGGAGCGGCCAGCGCGGCAACGGCGAACACGCTTGCCAGCAGCGCGACGACGCCTCGGTTGATCGCGTGGCGCGTGTCGTGAGGAATGACGGCGCGCCGGTTCGGCATGTTGTTCGGCATAGCGTATGGGTCTGCATAAGTGGTGGGCGGACCCAGAAACTAGCATGTCGTTCGCTAATCGCTAATTCGATTTTCGGCTAAGAATCGAAGGCTCGCTTTGCTAAGAAAAGCGACCACGCGCTCATCTTCAATGCAGGATTTGTTCGCTTGGCGCGAGCCGGATTTGACGTCCACGCTTGTTAACATGGCGGCGGCGTGCCTGTCGAAAGCGGGCTGTCCTCAACTGAAAGCCTGACGGGACCTTCCATGCAGCGGCTCATTTTCAACGCGTTCGTCATGAACTCGCCCGTCCATCTCTCCCCCGGCTCGTGGCGACGCAGCGGCGATACATCGCATCGCCACACGAGCCTCGCGCACTGGACCGAGCTTGCGGCGCTCCTCGAGCTCGGCCGCTTCGACGCGTTGTTCATCGCCGATACCTTCGGCATGTCCGATGTGTACGGCGGCTCACCGGACGCGGCGCTGCGCGGTGGCATTCAGGTGCCGCTGCACGACCCACTGCTCATCGTGAGCGCGATGGCGCAGGCCACGCGGCATCTCTCGTTCGGCGTGACCTGCTCGACGACCTACGAGGCGCCCTTTGCATTGGCCCGGCGCTTTTCCACGCTCGATCATCTTTCGAACGGGCGCATCGGCTGGAATGTCGTGACGTCGGCGTCGGATAGCGCGGCCCGCAATTTTGGACTCGATCGGCAACTCGACCACGCCAGCCGCTACGCACGCGCCGAGGAATTCCTCGATGTCTGCTACAAGCTCTGGGAGCAAAGCTGGGAAGAGGACGCGCTCATGCGCGATGCGCAACGCGGCGTCTTCGTCGATCCGTCGCGGGTTCATCGTATCGCGCATCGCGGCGAATACTTTTCAGTCGATGGGCCGCATCTGGTCGAGCCGTCGCCGCAGCGAACGCCGGTGCTCTATCAGGCCGGCGCGTCGCGGCAAGGCCGCGCGTTTGCCGCGCGGCACGCGGAATGCGTGTTCGTCGGCGCGCCTTCGAAAGCCGCTTTGAAAGAGACGGTGAGTAAGCTCAGGAGCGCATTCGCCGAGGCCGGCCGCGATCCCGCGAGCATTCCGATCGTCGCGGAACATACGGTCATCACCGGGATCACACGGACGGAAGCCTTCGAAAAGCTCGACGAATACCGGTGCTACGCGTCCGGCGAGGGCGCGCTTGCGTTGATGTCGGGTTGGGCCGGCATCGATTTGTCGAAGGCGCCGCTGGACGCGCCTTTC
Organism: Caballeronia sp. SL1002; assembly: GCF_057814995.1. Taxonomy (NCBI): domain Bacteria; kingdom Pseudomonadati; phylum Pseudomonadota; class Betaproteobacteria; order Burkholderiales; family Burkholderiaceae; genus Caballeronia; species Caballeronia sp. SL1002. The sequence continues at coordinate 267,795 of NZ_JBYMUW010000003.1, forward strand.
ACGCACCGCGAGACCGAGGCGATTCAGTCCGCGATCGACGCGATGACATCCGCCGATCCCGATCGGGTCTGGACCGTGCGTGAAATCGCGCAGTGGACAGCGATCGGCGGCCTCAGTCCCGTTTCGGTGGGCGATCCGGAGGAGATCGCCGACGCGTTGCAAAGCTGGGCGGCGGAGACCGGCGTCGATGGCTTCAATCTCTCGTATGCAGCGATGGACCAGGGCTTCCGCGATTTTGTCGATCTGGTCGTTCCGGTGTTGCAGACACGCGGCGTATACCAGCGCGACTACGCGCCGGGAACGTTTCGCGACAAGTTGTTCGGGCGCGGACCGCGATTGGGCGGCGGGCATCCAGCGGCGGCGTATCGAGGCCAGCCGGCCGATATCGATCGGTAGTGCGCGGCTTCTGTTCAGGCTGGCGTTTAGCGGACCTTCACAGCACGACATTATCGATGGTCGTCTCGAACCGGGCTGGTGCGAGTTTTTCGCATAGCTGGACCGCGCATATGAATGTGCGGATTTATTCGTGGCCGACCCGGACGCCCATCGAGAGAATGGCGCATTCAGTCCTAAGGAGGGCCGTAGCGATGAGTCGAGACTTGCTTCTTTTGCTCGAAGGCGGATTTACCGATCCCGAGCGCCCCGGCGAAGTGTTCATCTGTCCGGATAGCGCGCCTGTCGAAGGGCTGCTTGCAAGCGATCCGTCGCGCGCGGTGCGCCTCGACATCAAGCGTCTGCCGTTTGCCCGTCCGCGCGAGGCGGTCGTGAAATTGCTAGGCGACCAGAACCAGGGACTGCCCGTGCTGATCTTCGGCGACGAATATCCCGTACCGGACGATGCGCACACGGCTGGCGAGAAGCGCTTCGTGACCGATGGCCGACGCATTCTCGACCTGCTCGCCGAGCGCCATGGTTTTCCGAAGGTTCATTGAAAGATTGGGTCGTCGCGGGTTGCGTGCATTGTGTCGACGGATTCACACCGCGCAAACGCGAGTTTCCAAACATAAGCGTAGCTCATATTATTTCGATTCTTAGGGGCAACGAGGAGAATCGACATGAGCGCACGCGTACTGATCTCCGGTGCCGGTGTCGCCGGTCTGGCGGTGGCTTACTCGCTGGACCGCGCGGGATACGCCACTACGCTGGTCGAACGCGCCCCCGAGATGCGCCGGGGCGGACAGGCCGTGGATATTCGCGGCGTCGCGCCGGACGTGGTCGGCGCGATGGGACTGCTCGACGACGCCCGCGAATTGCGCACGCGGCTCACGGGCATGTCGATGCTCGATGCCGACGGACACGAGCATCTGCTCGGCGGTTTGACGGTCAGTCGCAATTTCTGTTGAATCGCCGGCGACTTGGACGGACCATCCGGCCGCCCCACACTGCCTTGCTGATCATCGCCTTCTGACCTTTAGCGGGTATCTCCGTTTGCCTTATTAAGGGTTCGGCGGTCCGTCAGTTGTATCCGTTTTCTTTGGCCGCTTCGGCGTTTTTGCAGGCTTAGCAACGGTATCGCCCGGACTAGCCTTCGATTTCTCGCCGACCGTCGCTTTCGACGACTTGCGCTCGCGCTGACCTTTCGCCCCGACGCCGGTCGCAACCGCCGATTGCTTCTCGTCGGACTTCGAGGTAGGCGTCTTCTTATTCTTTGGCGCCGAGACTTTGACAGGCGCTTTCTTCTTGGCGCGAGATGGGTCGCGCGGCTTTTGCTTTACCGCGTCCTTCGACGCGGCATTTTGCATCAGCTCCTCGCTCTCCTGTTCGAGTTGGCGCACAGCTTGATGCCAAAAATCATCGTCATGACCATGCGGACGGCCGGCCGCCTCCCATAGCAAGTACGCTCGAAAACGAATGTCTTCTGCGGATGGAACATCCTGCATCGTCGCTCCTGTGCCAAAGTTGGAATGAAAGCGACATTAGCAGGTTGCCGAACAGCGCTCAACTCAGCAAATATTTTGTTGGTGCGTCGCTGAGCCGCGCTGCCCTCGCGAGTACTGCATCTTGAATGCGCCTTCGATTGCGATATCAGGCATGCGGGGTTGCACTACCCGCTGATGCGCAAAGTGCTACTGTCGCCGTTAATTTTGATTCTCAACGTCGTCCGGAGGTGCGGTTGGCACGCTGGCAATGGATATTGCTCCATTTTTTTCGCAAGTTGTGGGTCAGGGCAGCCTTCATCGGCCCGATGACAGCGCCGAGAACGATGTACGCAGCCGCGGCACCGATGCTCATCCTTTGCATCACGATCACTCGCTCAAAAAGCCATATACCGACTTAGCTCCAATCCTTGGCCTATAGGAACGGAAAAGCTGGACATACCGGGAATTACGCGGATTGCTTGGCAGTAGTTTGCGGCGTGCTCACGGTCAGGCGTTATGTTGTCAGCCACGACAATTGCCCCCGCTTCCAGCTTAGGAGCGAACCTCTCTAGACAAGGAACGTACAATTCCTTCCACAGATCAAGGAGTACAAAGTCGATACTCCTATCTAGCTCCTCCAGGATTTGCAGCGCGTTGCCGACCCGAAAATCGACGAATTGGGCGAGCTCGGCTTTTTCAGCCATTCGCTGCGCAAACGCCGATTTGTAGTCGGCGATCTCCATTGTGATGACCTTGCCTCCACTCGAGCGAGCCGCATCCGCAAGCCACATGGTCGAATACCCGTACGACGTTCCGATCTCGACGATCGTAGGGTTATGAAGGCTCCCGGCAAGAAGATTGATCAGTCGACCGGTTTGCGGGCCGACCGCAAGGATCCGTTCGTCTCGCTCGCCTCGTCTCACCATCAGTTCGCCGCTCTCGCGCTTCCTTCGCTCCTCTGCGAGCAACACATCATATTCTTCAAAAACGTCCGCTAATAGTTGGTCCATCCGTACCCCCAAAGTCTTGAGTGGTTATGCAATTCTCCAGTTTCTCTTCGCACGTTGGGTGCAATCGAGTCACCTTCATCAGCAATCGCAGCCTGATGTTTAAGTGACATCTGGCATGCCCGCGCGTTCCATCGCGTCTCCCGCTTCACCATTACTGACGCTTACGCCGTGTTGGATGGCACATGCCGTCTATGCAGGGATGTAGTCCTCTAGCGATCGATGATGCGCGAAGCGCGCGGCCGCCTTGAGCAATGCGAAGCCATCTGAATTCAATGCTTCACGTATCGTTCGGCCAAGCCTGCTCGATCGCGTGTAACGCGCCGATCACGATCGAGCGATTCAACGCTGCGGCCAACATGCTATCGCGCTCCACATAGGCTTCGCACAATCGCTGATGATCCGAGCAGGATCGCTGCAGGCGTCCTGGCAGCGACGTGCTGAGCCGGCGAAGCCGATTGATGCGCAGCCGCATCGAATCGAGTACTTCCTTGAAAATACCATTGCCGCACACGTGCAGTTCCTCGTCTCGAAACGCGACGTTAGCCCAAAAGTAGGCATCAACGTCACCTCGCACTGCGGCCTCCGCCAGGCGGCGATGGGCGTCCCATAAACGTGCGATCTCCTGCGCGGTAGCCCGCTCGACGATCGTGCAAGCGATTTGCGCGTAGAGAATCGCGCGCAGTTGATAAAGCTCGCGCACATCCTCGAGCCTGATTTCGGACACCCTCGGCCGCTTACGAGGCGACCAATCGACCAGTCCCTCCCTACTCAGGACGAACAGCGCCTCCCGTACCGGTGTGCGGCTCACATCGAAGCGCCTGGCAAGCTCGACCGAGTTCAAGTCGCTACCCGGCGCCAGCCGGCCTTCGATGATGCCGCGTGCCACCCAGTCGATGATTTCCTCGACCCGAGACGACTCATCTGCACGCCCGGCAGCGCTTGTGTCGACACTTTTGCTATTCATGAACGTTGAAATGCATGGTATGGTTTATAAAGCAGCGCAAAGCAAGTACTTTAGTCTTGGCTTCGCCCAAAAAGCAATCCAACTGTCGACAGTTGGCATTCAGGAGACGTCTTCATGCCCACGCATCCATTTCGCCGGCGGCGCCGGCTTTTGCAATCGGCAGGCGCGCTCGCCGCGCTGTCACTGAGTGGCACGGGCGTCGCATGGAGCGCTGGCGGACCCGCTAGCGAGACCGACGCCCATGACACCGACGCTCACATCACCGCGCGCCTTGCACACTACATGGTTCAGGCACGCACAATGACCTTGCCCGCTCCCGTCGTGCTCGCCTGCAAGCATCGCATCCTCGACACCTTCGGGGCAATGGTATCGGGCTCGCGCATGCGCCCCGGCATGCTCGCCGCGAAGTACGTCCGTGAACTCGGTGGCGCACCGCAGGCAAGTGTCATCGGCACACGCATCCGGACGAATATCGTCAATGCCGCGCTCGCTAATGCGATGTGCGCCCATTCCGACGAAACCGACGACTTCGAGCCGGTCACCAAGGCGCATCCCGGCAGTTCGGTCGTGCCGTCTGCCTGGGCCATGGCAGAACATCATTCACTAAGCGGTGCCGCAATAATTCGCGCAGTCGCGCTCGGCTACGACCTTGCGTGCCGTTTGCTGATGGCGCTCGGTCCGGACCTAGTGCGCGGTTCACATCGTAGCGCCGAAGGCACGGCATCGACCTTCGGCGCGCTGGGTGCGGCAGCGGCTCTCGCAGGCCTCGATGAGAGCGGCATGCGATACGCGATCTCCTATGCCGCGCAGCAGGTGTCGGGCTTGTGGACTTGGGTGAAGGACAAGGATCACATTGAGAAGGCGTTCGACTTTGCCGGCATGGGCGCGCGCAACGGCCTCATGGCGGTGAGCATGGTGGAATCGGGAATGACCGGCGTTCGCGACGTGCTCGACGGAACGCACAATCTGTTCATCGCACTCTCGACGAAGCCGTCACCGGAAGCGATGCTGGACGAACTCGGCACGCGTTTCTATGTGACCGAGACGGCAATCAAAACTTTCTCGGTCGGCTATCCGATCCAGTCACCACTGGACGCAATGCTCGCGTTGCGCCGGCAGTACGGACTCAAGCCTGAAAACGTGCGCAGCATCACCGTGCGCATTCCGCCGGATGCGGAGGGCATTGTCGGGGATAGCGCCATGCCCGACGTGAACTGCCAACACCTCGTGGCGCTCGCGCTCGTCAAAGGCGCTGTCTCCTTTCGTGATAGCCACGACGTTGCACTGATGCACGATCCGGCCATTCTCCGTGAACGAGCGAAGGTCACCGTGCAGCCCGACCCGGCTCTGCACGATCCCGAAGCGCCGCGCGGCGCGAAGGTCGAAGTCACGCTGACCGATGGCCGCACCGTCGACCATCTCACGCGCTTTCCACCCGGCACGAAAGAGAATCCTCTGTCGAGCGAAGCGGTTGCCGCGAAAGCCCGCGATTTGATGTCGCCGGTGCTAGGCGCCGCCCGGACCCGCGCGCTCATCGAAAAGATCGAAAGGCTGGAAACGCTTGCCGACGTACGCGAGCTTCGGCCGCTCATCACCGCGTGACACCCATTTAAAAACCGGAGGAGACGAACACATGACTGCAATCGACCGGCGCAATTTTCTCAAGACAGGCGCAGTGGGCGCGCTCGCATCGGCGACCACGGGAACCGGTGCGTTTGCGCAAGTCAACGGTACGTCAGCAGCGTCGTCTGCGGCGTCCGCGCCTGCGGCGTCCGCGCCTGCGGGCAAAGCCGACGCGCGTCCGCCGAAAGTCACGCGCATCCTTGCCGAATTCATCCAGAAGACGAGTTATAAGGATTTGCCTGCGAACGTACGGCGGGAAGGCGTGCGTACGCTCATGAACTGGGTGGGCGTCGCGGTCGGCGGCTCGCACGATGAAACGGTGAATCGCGCGGTAAGCGCGCTGACGCCGTTCTCGGGCCCGCCACAGGCGAATCTGCTGGGTCGGACCGAGCGCTTCGACATCATGAACGCGGCGTTCATCAACGGCGTCAGCAGTCACATCTTCGATTACGACGATACCCATCTGAAGACGATCATTCACCCGGCCGGACCGGTCGTTTCCGCCATCCTCGCGTACTCACAGTATCGCCCGGTCTCGGGCGCCGACTTCCTCAATGCGCTGGTGCTCGGCGTCGAGACGGAACTGCGCATCGGCAATGCCGTGTACCCGAACCATTACGACGTCGGTTGGCACATCACGGGGACATGCGGCGTATTCGGCTCGGCGGCCGCCATGGCCAAGCTCATGCATCTGAGCGTGCAGCAAACGGTCTGGGCGCTCGGGCTGGCGGCATCGCAGCCGGTGGGTTTGCGCGAGTCGTTTGGCTCGATGAACAAAAGTTTCAATCCGGGACGGGCGGCCGCGAACGGCATGTTCGCCGCGATCCTCGCGAATCAGGACTACACGAGTTCAGACGGAATGATCGAAGCGAAGCGCGGATGGGCCAACACCATCAGCACGAAACAGGACTACCGTGAGATTACCGATGGTCTCGGCACGCGGTGGGAATCGACGCTCAACACGTACAAGCCCTTCGCATGCGGCATTGTGATTCATCCGGCGCTCGATGCGGCCATCCAACTGCGCGACCAGAACCACCTGAGCGCCGATCAGATCGAACGCATCGATCTGCGCGTGCATCCGCTCGTCATAGAACTGACGGGCAAGAAGACGCCGCAGATCGGACTCGAAGGCAAGTTCAGCATCTATCATGCGGTCGCCATCGCGATCATCGACGGCGCGGCGGGAGAAAAACAGTTCAGCGACGCCAAGGTGCGCGATCCGCAAACGATCGCGTTACGCGAAAAGGTCAACACGATCGTCGATCCGTCGATCAAGCCGGAGCAGGTCGATATGACGATCACGCTCAAAGACGGACGCAAGCTGCACAAGTTCATCCAGCATGCAATTGGCAGCACCGAAGTGCCAATGAGCGATGCGCAATTGGAAAAGAAATTCTCCGATCTCGCCGAAGGCATTCTCCCGCAGAGCCAGACACGCGCGCTAATGGACGAATGCTGGCACGTCGAGCATCTGGACAACGCGGCGGATATCGCTACAGCGGCGGTTCGAGTCTAGTCCTGCTGAGTGAAAGTCTTGGCTGAAGACGAGTCGTCGTCCACAACTCAATCAAAGGACAAGCTTGAACCCTGCGCCATAAACCGACTGGACTATTTCTTCGTCCGTTGAAATGGCGTCCAGTTTGCGTCTGGTCTTGCGCACGTGACTGACGAAGAACCGAAAACGCGCGCCGTCGACTGAACGTCGAGCGGCGGCGCGCCGGATCGATCTCCCTGCCGTATGCGTCGTGAAGGGATCGTGAGCAAACGCCCGGATGCATCGTGCACACACACGGCAAGCCCTACGCGGCATCAGTTCGGCGTGCCCACGCGGTTGCAGGAACCGCTGTCGTACTGATACACCATGCGGTAACCTGCGGTCGCCGTCGCGTCGGAATGCTTTGAGGCAAACGTGTACACATTCGACGAAGGCGTACCGATCTGCTCGATGACATAGTCGCGCAGAGCGGGATCGGCCTTCGCGGCTTCCGCACCGATGACGCGCCGAACGTTCGACAGGCTCTGCTGATACCAGCCGATGAACGGCCGGTAGGCGGGTCCGGCGTAATGGCTGTCGATGATCATCCAAGGGTCGTTCCCAGGCGTGCCGGGGTTGGCGGACCCGGCCGGAAAGTACGAATAGAAGTCGCCGCCAAGCCGCGAATCCGGCTGACCGATACGGTCGAGGTCGTAGCGTGCGCCGTCCGGTCCCGCCTGCAACTCGCTGAGATGCTTGCCGGTCCAGGTGACCACGTGAGACAAACCGAAGCTCGGTTCGCTCGAAGTCGAATTTGCGCTCGCTGTATCCGCGAGGATGTAGAGCAAATCGCCGGGCCGCAACAGATTCGCCATCGCGCTCCAGTTGCTCGCGTTGATGTCGAGCAGCACGCCCGGCTGAATCACGTCCTGCGTCCCTTCCTTGAGGATCGAACACGCCTGCGTGCCGATCGCGCTCTGTATGTGGTTCGCCGCGATGCCGGAGAAGTTGTACACCCACGAAGTGAAATCCGAGCAATCCACGCCGTGCCAGTTCACATCGGCATCCGCGAACGGCCCGGTCTTGCGGGTCGCCTGCGCGCCGTTTGCATTACGCATCGCGGTGCACGTCATGCCATTGGTCTTGCCGCCGGAGGTGCTGCCCGACGACGCGTTGCGGTATTTCTCGGGCGGCAACCAGCCCGGTACGTGGTGGTGGCAGTAGTTCACGTTCTGGTCCACCCAGTAGTTCTCCGCCGCCATCACGAATTCGCGCTGGAAGGTTTCTGTGTCCGTGCACGACGACGGCACGTCGATCGCACCATACGCCGTTGGATGCGGACCCCATGACCCCTTCGTTGCGATATTGGCCCAGTTGGTGCGCGTGACGCCGTTGCCGAGCGCGGCCTGAACCGCGTCCTGGCGGCCCGCAAACAACGCGCGATTCTGTTCGAGCAACGCGATACGATCGGGACAGGCCGCCGCGCTTGCCGTGGCCGTTTGAGTCTCGCCTTGCGTGTACGGCTCGATCATCGCGAGCGAGACGATGCCCGAGCGGTTGAGCGTGTTCTTCGCATAGCTTTTCGCGCCCGCCGTGATTGCGCAGTTCGACACGGGCGCGGCGAGCGTTCCGTCGTCGGCAATCTTGCCGCCGCCCACGTTGCACGTGCCGAGCGTGTCGCCGTTGGCCGCCTGCGCGACGATGTTGGCCGTGCTCGCCTGTACGTCGATATTGCTCACGGTGCGGCTTGCCGACTCGGCGCCGAGTCCGAACGCCATCTTCGCACCGTCGGTCACGGCGCCGGTCGCGCCCGCGCTGACGAACGCGGGGACGGTCTGCTGCGGGTCGATATCGCCGAGAAACGCGGAGACCCGCGCAATCGCGTCGTTCACATTGCTTGCGGTGAGGCCGCCTGCCGCTTTCGCATCTGTCACGACCGCGTTCGAGTACGGCGACACGATCATTTGCGAGGGCGCTGACAAATAGATGGCGTCGAGCGCGTCGAGTTTGGCGGCCGCGCCGTTCGCCTCTTCCGAGTAGACGCCGTGGATCACGTGCACCAGCACGGGAAAATGCTCGATGCGCGGCAGCGTGAACGTGCCGTCGCTCGATGTCGTGGCCGTCGCGCGCGCGGCCGTGGAAATCGTGCCGTCGGCGGAAACATCGTACACGGCGACCGACGCGTTCGCGACCGGTCCCATGTACACCGCGCCTGACTGACTCTTCGACGAAGATCCGCCGCACGCGGCGAGAAAAAAGCACAAGGCCGCGCTGAGCGCGCCGGCCGACCGTTTCTTATTCACATCCCTTCCTTGTTCACCGTGGGCGCGCGACTCGGGGCCGCAGCGCAATAACAGCCACCAGCATAAGGAACGAGCGCTTCGGACGAATGGTCGAAAACCGCGTCTTTTATAAGGCTTTTCGAGGCTTTCAGACGCTCAAGTTCGCCGGGCCGGTGCCGTGCGCCCGGCGCTTTACGAGGCGGCGCGCGCTCGGAACCTGTCGACCTGCCCGATCACGATGCGCTCGCCGCGCTGCGCGCTTGGTACGCGGGCGTGCCGACGCGCGAGACCGTGGTGTGTTATCTCCCGAATTCCCTCACCGGAGGCGGCTCCGCGCGACGGGTGATCGGCGAAATTCGTTGCCAGCTCGTCCGGTGCGCGCGCCCGTCACCGTAATGAACTCGCAGCGCCTTTTAGCCACCCTGCCGCGGAACGGGCAAAGCAGGCACGAGCGATCACGCAAGCGATCGAGACGCTCCGCAGCGCCACGGTCGCGACACCCGCAAAATCAATGACCAGGCAGGAGATGTGTCACATCGATTTGAGGGGTTCCTTTGAACTGGACCGGTGAATTCCTGACTCGCTTTACGTCGTGGATAGGGCAACCGCCTGCATACCCCACGCGTTGTCGCTAAAACATCGGCATTTGCCGGCACGGCTGTTCAAGTATCGAAGCGTTACCGAGCTTTCTAAGAAAAATCGAACTTCATTGATTCAGTTGTTGCTAATGTGGTCCACGATCTCGGAAAGGGACTCTGTTTCGACAGGTTCGATGATGGCAAAGAGACTGGTATCTGATCGTGCATGGCGTTCAAATAAGGCTAGAAGTTCAGGGCGCAATCCATCGCCCCGTTGAGTTGCGAGCGCGTGAAGCGAGAGAAACGGCAACATGGTGAACTCCTTTCAATGAGAAAAATCGACCCGCGCCGATGACGGAATCGGCGGCCCGCGCGCCCGTAAAGATGCCCGCGGCTCGGGCGCATCGCCCTTCGCGCCGCTTCCGTTTACTGTGCGATCTCATCGACAGGTTATGGCTGCAAGTTGATTTAAGCACCCCGGTTCTTGCTGTCTATTTCAAATCGCCGCGTGTACCGACGGCGGTGTTTGCGAACGACGGAACGGGTCACGAGGATCGGCTGACGCGGCGAGAACGTTTCCAACGTTGCGCATCCCAATGCGCCTCGCCTGCACGCTCCCAACGCCCTCCGCAACCACATCGTCATGCGCCCGCAAATGCACGTTCGCGGTCCCGCCTCGCACCGATAGCGCGCAGTCCTTGCCCCAAAGCTGCGTGCGCCCCGCTTCGACGCGCCGGATCATGGCAACCTCGCGTTGGCCGTTTTTTCCGCTTTAAACCAATCCGGCCACCTACCCCAACAGATCCCGCCAATTACGGCATCGACTCAGACAGTGGCATGAATGCGGCCCGGAAGTCGCTAAAGAACGTCCACCTTCGGTTGGCCCGGCGCGAAAGCCATCGCGGCCCGGCGCTCCCGACGACAGCTCAGGACACCCTTCATGCGACTCGGAAAAATACCCGTCACGGTCATCACCGGTTTTCTCGGCGCGGGCAAAACCACGCTCGTCAATCACATCCTGGACGCGACGCGGCCGATGCAGATCGGCATCATCGTGAACGAATTCGGTGAAGTGGGCATCGACGGTCAGTTGATCGTCGCCGACGAAGAAGCCGTGATCGAAATCAATAATGGTTGCGTGTGCTGCACGGTGCGCACCGATCTGGTGGCTGGCGTGCGCGATCTGCTGACGCGCTACGGCGACCGCCTTGAGCGGCTGATTGTGGAGACCTCGGGCCTCGCCGACCCCGCGCCCGTGCTACAGACTTTCCTCGCCGACCCAGACGTGCGCGATCGCGTCGAGCTTGAGGCCGTGGTGGCCGTGGTGGACGCGTGTCACGTGCATACGCAACTGCACGACGACATCGCGCGCGAGCAGATCGTGTTCGCCGATCGCATCGTGATCAACAAGACCGACGCCGCGACGCCTGTCCAACGCGAGACGCTGGCAGCCACGATCGCCGCGCTCAATCCAACGGCGAAGCTCGAATTCACGCATCACTCGGCCATCGACGTGAACGCCCTCCTCGGCGTGCGCAGTTTCTCCCTCGACAACCTCCTTTCGATCGAGCCGGACTTCCTGGATGACGGCGCACACGACCACGAGCATGACAACTCCATCGCATCGTGCGCATTCGTCATGCCGGGCGAAGTGGACGCCAGCCGGTTCAACCGCTGGATCAATCAGCTCGTGCAAACGCACGGACAACAACTCCTGCGCGTGAAGGGCGTGCTCAACATGCGCGGCGAAGGACGCCGGTTGTACTTCCACAGCGTACACATGCTGATGGACACGCGCTTCGGCCGGGCCTGGGCGCGCGACGAAACACGCGAAAGCCGCTTCGTCATGATCGGCCGCGGCATCGATGCAGCCGCCATGCACGAAGGCCTGCTCGCTTGCATCGACGAAGCCGTGCACAACTAAGCCTCACCTTGACTCATGCGTTTCCCTCAATTTCTTTACCCAGGAGCACGTCGATGAAAAAGCCGGAAGCATACACATTGAGCATCGGAGTCTTGGCGGTGGCCGACACCTGGCTCACGGGGACCATTTTCCCCGTGCCGGTGTGGGTCACGTTCATCGCGTGGGCTTCGTTTTTCGTGCTGGGCGGCGGGACGGCCGGATTCGTCAAGAGCGTGGCGTCGAATCTGACCGGCCTCGTAATCAGTTCGCTCACGCTCCTCGGCATCGCCACGACGACCAGCACGCCGTTCGGTGCGGCGGTGGCGGTGGGTATAGGCAGCGCGCTCATGGTGCAGGCCTCGAAGGTCAAGATACTCGACGTGCTGCCGGCCATCGTGTGGGGCTTTGCTTCCACCGTCGGCACGACCGTCGCGACCGGCCATCCGATCACCACGAGCGGCCTCGGTAATCCGGCGCTCATCGCCGCCGCGGCGCTCGTTACGGGTGCGCTGTTCGGCTTCGTGTCGGAGCGCCTCGGCGACGCACTGTCGTTCAAGCGCGCCCATCAGTTGAGCTGAAACCTTTCGTTCATCGTTTTACGGAGTGCATTGTGAAACTACAACACCACCTTGGCGGCATCGAAAATCTCGGGCCCGTCAGTACGGAAACGCGTGTGTTCGTCGAACTGTGGGAGAAGCGCATCTTCGGCATTCACACGGTGATGATGGCCGAAAGCGCGCACCTGTCGGATGCCCTTCACGCGTATCCCGTGAAAGACTTGCCCACCTCGTTCAAGGACGACTGGACCTGGGCGTCGCTGCGAACGGGGGCCGAGGACATGCAGCCGTTCGAGTACTTCAAGTACCGCTATTACGAAAAATGGCTGGGCGGCATCTCGCAGTTCTTCGTGGATCGCGGCTACATCAGCGCGGACGAGCTTGCTGAGAAAACCGCTTATTTTCAGGCCAATCCGGATGCAGCCCTGCCTGAAAAACCGAGCGAGGCGATCAGCGCACAGATCGACGCGTACCTCGAAAAAGGCGATTCCGGCGCGCATGCGCTCGACACCCAAGCGCGCTTCAAGGCGGGCGATACCGTGCGTATCGCCGATCCGGACGCGGTCGATCACACGCGCCTGCCCGGCTATTTGCGCAACAGGACCGGCGTGATCGATCTGGTGTATCCGGGTGCGTTCTCGTATTTCGTATCGACCGGGCCCGATGGTATCGGCGCGCCGATGCCGGTGTATCGCGTGGCTTTCGACGCCGCCGGCATCTGGGGCGCGGGCAAGAGCGAAGCGCAAACCACGATCTACGCCGACCTCTATGAAGCCTACGTCCTGCCTTCGAACTGAAGCGCGCACTTCGTCACCTGTCAGCACAACTAGAGAGAAAGTCATGACCAACCTGTTCCAGTTTTCCGAAGATCGGGAAGCGTCGAGCGCCGCCAAGGTGCGCGCGCTCGAAGCGCTGCTGATCGAAAAAGGCGTGCTCGCGAGCGACTCCGTCGACGCGGTTCTTCAACACTTCGAGACGATGGCCGGGCCGTTCAACGGCGCGAAGATCGTCGCGCGCGCCTGGGTCGATCCCGAGTTCAAGAAGCGCCTCGTCGCCGATGCGCCCGCGGCGATCGCCGAACTCGACTTGCCGAAGGGCATGACCGGTGCGGAAGGCGAGCACATGGCGGCCGTCGCCAACGACGGAGCGGTGCACAACCTCATCATCTGTACGCTGTGTTCGTGTTATCCGTGGCCGGTGCTCGGACTTCCGCCGTACTGGTACAAGGACCCGGTGTTTCGCGCGCGCGGCGTGCGCGAGCCGCGTGCGGTGCTGAAGGAATTCGGCGTCGACGTGCCTGCGGGCAAGGACGTGAAGGTGTGGGACAGCAGCGCGCAGATCCGCTGGTTCGTGGTGCCGGAGCGCCCGGCGAACACCGATCAGTTGAGCGAAGCCGAACTCGCGGCGCTCGTCACGCCGGAGTCGATGATGGGTGTCGCGCTGGTCGCCTCGCCCGCGGCCGCTTGAAAGGAGCACGCGATGTTCACACGCTTCGAGGAATACGCCGCGGCTTCCATGCTCGGCGCCACTGATTCGCCGCCCCGGCTCGACGGCAAGCTGCTTTTCACCAACCGCTGGGAACGCGATGTCTTCGGTCTCGCGTTGTCGCTTTCAAAAGCGGGCTGCTTCGAGTGGGAGGATTTTCGACAGAGCCTGATCGCGGCCATCGCGCGCTGGGAAAACGCGCCCGCCGACTGCGAGAACCCGCCGCACTGGGACTACTACGAGCGTTTTCTCGAAGCTCTGCTCCACGTGGTCGAAGCGAGCGGCGTGCTGTCCCGTGCCGAGCTCACGGCCATCATGATCGCGCGCCGCCCTGTTGCGCTCGCTTGACCTGCGAGTCTGCGTTGAACTATTCAACCGTCTGCCCTACCCGACACTTACAACGAAGGATGCCTGCCATGAACGAAGCCGTTCTCCAACCCGCTGCCGAACTCACTCCGATCCCGCTACGCGACCTCCTGCCGTGGGCGCTGTTCGGCGGTCTTTTGATGCTGCTTGCGCTCTACTTCGTGGGCGCCGAGGAAGGCGCCACGTCGCTTGTTCCCGGCATGGTCGTGCATGAGTTCGTGCACGACGGCCGCCATTTGCTCGGCTTTCCCTGCCACTAATCGCGAGGTCGTCATGGTCAGACAATTATTGGTGCGCGGAATGCTGGCGGGTGTCGTCGCCGGACTCGTGACGTTCGGTTTTGCGAAGATCGCCGGCGAGCCGCGCGTGGATCAGGCCATTTCTTTCGAAGAGCACGCGGCGGCCCAGCGCGGGGAAGCGCCGGAGCCGGAACTCGTCAGCCGCGAAACGCAGGCGGGGCTCGGCCTCCTGACGGGCGTGGTGACCTACGGCGCGGCGTTCGGCGGCCTGTTCGCGCTGACCTTCGCCTATGCTTACGGACGCGCCGGAAAGAGTGGCGCGCGCACGCTGTCGGCGGTCATTGCGGTGGCCGCGTTCATCACGCTCTCCGTCGCGCCGGGCCTGATATATCCGGCGAACCCCCCATCGGTCGGCGACCCCGACACGATCGGGCTACGCACCGGGCTGTACTTCCTGATGATCGCGGTGTCTATTGCCGCGTTCGTGATGTCGCTACAGGTGCGGCGTTTCCTGCTCGCGCGGCTCGGTGCGTGGAATGCGTCGATCGCGGCGGGTGCGGTGTTCGTCGCGGTGGTCGCGGCCGTGGAGTGCGCGTTGCCGGTCATCAACGAAGTGCCTTCGACATTTCCAGCCACGCTGCTCTGGCAATTCCGCATCGCGGCGCTGGGCATGCAGGCCATCATGTGGACCGTCATCGGCCTGCTGTTCGGAGCGCTGGCCGAACGCTGCCTGCCGCTTGCGCGCGGTGAGGCGCAGCATGCGCAAGCGGCCGCCTTTATGGCCGATGGCCGGCTGTGACGATTCTGGATAGACTGAGTTCACGCACGGCCTCGCCCGGCGACGCGGTGCGCGAAAATCCACGGCATGCCCGGCGGGCTGCCTGCGGCTCGCGCATTCCCAAGCTGTCCGTCCTGACGGAGATGGGACCATGAATGGAGCCACGAACGGCGCCGTGAAGCGCATCAAAGTCGGCATGGTGGTGTTTCCGGGCTTCCAGTTGCTGGACATTGCCGGCCCGAAAGACGCCTTCGCCGAGGTCAAGATCTTGAGCCAGGGCGCATGCGAGTATGAAATGCTGACGGTCGGCACCACGCGCGGCAGTCTGCAGTCGTCGAGCGGACTAACCACGGTGCCTGACCGCACTATTTTCGATATCTGCCCCGAATTCGACACGATCATCGTGCCGGGCGGTCTCGGCATCTTCGAAGCATTCGACGATCCCGCGCTCAGCGGCTGGCTCAAGGATCAATACAAGCGTTGCCGGCGGATGTCGGCCATTTGCAATGGGCTGTTCGCGCTCGGCTCGGCGGGGCTGCTCGACAATCGGGTTGTCACGACACACTGGATGGACGTGCCGCGCCTCGCCGCCACCTTTCCGAAGGCGCGCATCGAACCGGACCACATCTACGTGCAGGACGGCAGCATCTTCACGACAGCGGGCGTCACCGCCGGCATCGACCTTTCGCTCGCCATGATCGAAGACGACTTCGGCCGGCAGATGGCGCTCGATGTCGCCAAGTATCTGGTGGTCTACCTTCGCCGCGCGGGCGGGCAGTCGCAGTTCAGTCCGCTACTGGAAGTGCAGGCGTCGCCTTCGTCGCAGACCGTCTCGTTGCAGCAGTACATGCTCGATCACCTGCACGTGGACCATACGGTGAGCTCGCTCGCCGAGCGCGCACACATGAGCGCGCGCAATCTGTCGCGCACCTTCATAAAGGAATGCGGCGTGACGCCCATGACCTTCCTGAACCACGCGCGTATCGACGCCGCGCGTCACTATCTCGAAGCCACCGCCCTGCCGCTGCGCGACATTGCGCGCCGCTGCGGCTTCGACAATACCGAAGGTTTCCGGCGCATCTTCCAGCGACGCCTGCAGATCAATCCCGCCGACTATCGCGAGCGCTTCCGCTCGAGCAACGGATCGCCGGACGCAGGCGCGAGTCAAAAGTTGGTTGCTCTGCGCCAGGAAACAGACCGGGCGGACGGAAGTGAAAGTGCGCTTCACGATGGCGCCGCCGCCCGGACGCAAGATGTCGCGACCGTAGGCGACCCGCACCCCATGCCGACGTCGAACCCGATCCACCGCAATTTCGGCGGAAGCCGATAAGGGCATCCGCGTCCCGCTAAGTCCGTGTGATCCGCCATTGTCGCGGACGTTAGCGGTCGAACTCCTTCGTCTGTTCCGCCTCTTCGAACATCTTGCCAAAGCCGGTGGGAACGAGGTGGGAAGCTGAGGCTTTTCTGCGCCGGGCGGAGAATTAAGAGTCATCGTTGCTCGGCGGGCGGCGCTTCTGCATTCGAGCTGCTCGATTGCGGATTAGAGGGCCCGTCGTTCACCGCGGGCGCGAACGATGGGAACGCCAGCGGGACGAATGGCGCTCTGATGTTGCGGACACCCGCTTTCGCGAGCTTATCTCTTTCCCGCCACGTCCATTCATGCAGCGCAACGATTGAATTAGCCCACTCGGCAGCAATATCATCACTGGCGTGATGGATCGGAACGCAAAGGGGTATCCTAATTCCTCGGCTTCCGAGTTTAGCCTAGTCAGCCCCCGCGATGCGCTGCAGATGGCCAACCGTTCGGGGTTCAAGGTATCCGATATAGCGCTCGAGCGTTTGCGCTACCCCTTCCCTGATATCCTCGGTCCACTTCTTATCATCATTGATGAACGAGTATCTTAGCGCGTCGTGGAGAAGGTGCCGCCACCCGTAGAGACTGGCAAGGCGTGGGTCGCAGTTCTTTACCATCGAAAGCATCGGCCTCATCATCGCCGTTTTGGACAGGACGCAGACGTGGTAGTAGATGGCTGTGCGGATCGGCAAGTTGAGCCGTTCCTGGCGCCGACGAAGGATAACGTCGAACCCGAAAACGGTGACAGCCGAACCGAGGAATCCCGCTAGCAAATTCGGGCCGAGAGCGTAGAGATACCCCTGTGGATCGGTCCATTTCAACGCAAAGCTCGCGAGAGACAACGCGAAAAGGATTCCGCCGAGGATTGTGTACTCGCGGTTGTCGTTCTTTCCCTAAAAATATCCGAATTCAAGGTCAATCCCTCTCCATGTATCGCGGCTCAACAAATTTTTGAGGATGCCCATGGTGGGAGACCTGTAAAGGCGAATAGAGACGTGAACTCGTCGCTGTCGGCGGTCTGCGTGTATGAAAACGAGTGCGCGAGACTTGAACCGCCCCGGGAATCGTGGAGGCTGGTTGGTTTAAGTTGATGCCGGCACAGCGATGGTATTGCTCAATTGCTGGTAGTAGTGTGCCTCCGCTTCTGCGGGCGGTATATAGCCGAGCGGTTCCATCAGCCGATGGTGATTGAACCAGGCCACCCATTCCAGCGTTGCCAACTCGACGGAATCGCGTGTTTTCCAGGTGCGGCGATGAATCAGTTCAGCCTTGTACAAGCCGTTGGTCGTTCCGGCGAGGGCATTATCGTAGTTGTCGCCCCGACTGCCGACCGACGGGTCGATGCCTGCTTCGGCGAGCCGCTCGCTATAGCGAATGCTGACGTATTGGGCACTATCGGCACACGAAACTGTGTCGGCATCGCAATTGTTAACGTGAGCTCCTACTGAACCTGGGCGCCGGTGGTCCCAACTACTTGCCGTCAAGCCACGCCGCGCTATCTGCGCCATTGCTGATCGAGCTTATTTCGGAGGCCGCGACCATGCCGGAAAGCGGCGTGCCGTTGCCAGGAGATTCGAGGAGAGGATCGCAAATGCTACAACTCACTTCCGCCGAGAAGCAATCGATTGATTTGCATTGCGCGGTGTCATCCAGGGTGACTCGGCCGTGCCCCTCTCTGCGGAATTTCGTTCGCATCGGGAAACGACCCCCGACTCCGTCCAGCCTTGCGGCGCTCAGTTGTCGGACGCGTCGCCCCTCGCGCACTTTTGGCTAACGCACCATTACATCGCTCAGTAATTTAATAACGCCACGTCAAATTCACACTACCGTTCAGCGGCGCCCCATAGGTCCCGTAGCTGTATTCCATAGTGGACCAGTATTTCTTGTTGAAGGCGTTGTTCAACGTTCCAGTGACGGTGAAGTGTCGGTTCACATCGTAGCGGGCCATGAAGTCGACGACCGTGTACGCGCCCTGAGTCGCCGTACCCACGCCGTCCTCGACGTAGCTCGTTGCGCTCTGCCAGCGAAGGCTGCTGCCCACAGTCAGCTTGTGGTCAAGATAAGGAAGGCGGTAAGTCGTGGTCAAATGCGCGGATTTCCGTGGGACAAAGAGCTGTGTCGACTGTCCATTGTCATCGATCACGCGCAGAATCGTCGCGCCCGCGCTAATGTTCCAGTCGTTCGCGATTTGCCCCGAAACCTCGGCTTCGACACCTTGCGAGGTGGCGTCACCCCCGGAGTAAAAGTAGTTTCCCGTGCTCGCGTTGAATCCCGCCGATGCGGCGATATTCGACTGATGCACGCGATACACCGTGAGCGAGGTGTTCAGGCGGTTATCGAAAAATGCACCCTTGATCCCTGCTTCGGAGCTGTGTCCACGCGCGGGTCCGAGCAACTGGTTGTCGATGTTGAGTTGGTACTGCGGATTGAAGATTTTGGTAAAGCTCGCGTACGCAGTGATCTGGTTGGTCAGATCGTACGTGAGCCCGACGTATGGCGCCGATCCAGACGATTGCTGATCGTATGGACTTCCATCGGCGCTTCCACTGCTCGCCGCTTGCGTGTAATTGATGCCCAGAAGCAGATGCGCGCGGTCCGTCAAACTCCACCGCGACGAGGCATAGAGCGAGCGCCTGACATCGAGATAATTGATGTGGGAAGTGGCATCCCCAAACGCCGGTTCCGGGTAGCTACCCGCCAGCAAATCGGCATAGCTGACGGGCGTTCCGTCGCCATCGCCT
The DNA here is from genome assembly GCF_057814995.1 of Caballeronia sp. SL1002. NCBI lineage: Bacteria > Pseudomonadati > Pseudomonadota > Betaproteobacteria > Burkholderiales > Burkholderiaceae > Caballeronia > Caballeronia sp. SL1002. Next base: position 287,011 of record NZ_JBYMUW010000003.1, read on the forward strand.
TCGACAGACGGATTCGAAAACTGCGAACGCGAAAAATTGGCGCCGAAAGCAAGGTCATGCGTGCGGCCAAACAGATCGATCTTGCCGGTCACGCTCGAGTCGAGCACTACCTGATGGTTCGACGAGACATACGACGATGTATACGAATTGACCCCCGACCCATCTGCGTTCAGCGAACCGTAGGGGTAGAAAAACTTCGCGTCGTTGTAGATGTCGTTGTAGTTGACCGACGTTTTCCACGACCACCGCTGGCCTAGCTGCTGCGTCAGTTCCGCAAAAGCGCGCTGCTCCTGGGTGTTGAAGTAGGCCCATTTCGGCGCCATGCTTGCGCCTACGCTGTAACCGAGCTGGTTGCCCGATGCGTCGAGGAAGGGCAAGCCGCCCCAACTCGCGCCTTTTAGCTTGTTGTACTCGTAGCTGAAACCCAGGGTTGCCAGTGTGGTCGGGGTCACGTTAATGTCCACCACACCGTAGACGAGATCCTTGCTGGGCTGCAGACGGTCGGTATAGGAATCGCCCTCCTGGTGAACAGCGACCAAGCGCCCCGCCACAGTTCCCGCCCTGTTCAGCGGTCCGGAGATATCGACATCGATCCGTTTCGTGTCCCACGACCCGTACGAAATGTTGGCGGACGCCTGAAACTGATAGGTCGGACGCTTACGGATGAAATTCACTGTAGCCGATGGGTTGCCTGTCTCGGCATTCAGTCCGTCGGCGCCGCGTAGCACCTCCACTCGGTCGAACAGCGCCATGTCGAGGTCGCCATATTGGGCTGTATAAATCAGCGGAATGCCGACCCCATCGAACTGGAGGTTGGTAATGTGAAATCCACGGGACGTGTAATCGGTGGCGTAGGAATCGTACGATTCGACGGTCACGCCCGTCACCTGCCTCAGCGCGTCGTTGATGCTGTTCAGCTGAAAATCATCCATCTGTTGTCGCGTGAGCACTGAAACAGATTGCGGCGTTTCTTTGGGCGACAGCGCGATCTTGCTGCCTGCCGTGGTCGACTGAATGGTGTACGCGTGCGTCATCTCTGTCGGAGCCTGTTCACTTTCGCCGCTCGCCTGAATTTTGACGACTGGCAACTGCGCATCTTCAGTCGTTTCCGCCACTGTCCTCGCATTTGTACCGGGTGCGGGTACGGTCTCGTTCGTCAAAGCGCCGGTGCGGACGCTGCTGCCCGTGGCGGTCACCTCCGGACTCGTCTGAGCCCGGACGATTATTGGCGTCATGCCTGCGATTGCCAGCATGAGCGCGGCAGGCCGAAAAGCGCCGCGCTTTGGCCGGCTGCCAAGAGTTGCCGTGGACGCGCGCGGCTGACGTCGCGCTAAGGAAAGACCAACCATAGAATGATTCCTAAAAATGGCCTCATTCTAAATGAGACGGATTCGCATTCGCAACTAAGGAAAGCGCAATTTACGGCCGGGGTCCTGCAAAGACCTCTCGTGGAAACCCGCGTCGGGTTCCGCCCCGACCATTTATCCATTACATTTCCCGCTAACCAACGCCTCGGAACGCGTATGCAAAAAGCTCGATCGATTCGCGGCCCTCTATCGATACCGCTTCTGGTTGGCGGCCTACTTGCGTTTCCGTCCGCGGCGTATGCACAAGAATTTTCAGTTCTCGCCGGTCCGCTCGTGAGCGACAGCGCGAATTCCTATTCATGGGATGCGACTTACCGCGAAGGTCTCGGGCGCTACGCGGTGTGGAGCTTTTCGTGGATAAACGAGGGGCATATACCTGACCACCATCGCGACGGCCCGGCCCTCCAAGTCTGGGCAAGACTGCCGGCGTTGAACGATCGGCTGGAGCTTTCGGCCGGAGTCGGTCCTTATCGATATTTCGACACGACTGCGGCAGGTGCCGGTCGAGACTATTCGAATACTCACGGTTGGGGCGCGTTGTGGAGCGCGCGTGCAGCGTGGTACTTCGACAGACGCTGGATTGCCCAGATTCAACTGAATCACGCCCAGGTCTTTGGCGGGCTCGATACGACTGCGTTGCTGTTCGGCGTAGGCTACGAACTGGAAGGAAACGACGAGCCGGGTCCACGAGAGCGCCCCATCTCGCGCACAACGAGCGCCACCAAAAACGAAATCACTGCGATGATTGGCGCGACGATCCTAAACGGCAATGGTTCTGAATCGGCCCTAGCCGGCGGCCTGGAATACAGGCGGGGCATATGGCGGTACGTCGATGCAACCGCTTCGTATATTCACGAGGGCGGCCATGTTCAGTCGCGCCGCGACGGTGTCGCAGCGCAACTGTGGGCCACGCGCGCCTTCTTCGATGACCGTTTAGCCCTGTCTGCCGGCATCGGGCCTTACGTCGCGATCACGCAAAACGACGACCTACCCGAAAACCGGACCGGCGATGGCCGCATCTCGGGGCTCCTCTCGGTATCGGCCAGCTACCGGCTTGGCCAACGATGGTTGACGCGTTTGACCTGGAACCGCGTCGTTACACGTTACGATCGCGATACCGATGTGATTGAAGCCGGAATTGGCATGCGTTTTTGAGAGAGATTTTTTGGCGGTTAGATGATGCGGATATGATCGCCTTCGAAACACAGCGATGAGCGATTTTGTCCAAGTTGCCCGAATTCGCATCTTCGTCAACTTCCCGCGGTGCACGGAGGATGCACCGGTCTCAGTGGCCGAGGTGACCCCATTCATAGCAAAGCACTGTCAAATCCTCGACAAACCGATGAATTGACCCGGCGCCAAGTAAAACACCCGATTTCGCCCGCCTATGAAGATTTTTCCCCAAATAACGGGTCTTACAGAAAAAACTATCGTCTATCCACGGTACTGCAACCAAAAGCTCGGGCTTCTGTTAGCTCAGGTCACTTGTCTACGTCAAAGATGCGGAGGATAATCCACATGAAATTCAACATGGATAATGCACATGGGAAAGGCACTTGAAGTTCGACCGCGCAAGTCTACAAATGTCACGCTGCCGCCTGAAATTTTGGAACGCGCCAAGGCTTTGGGGATCAATCTGTCGCGTGCAAGCGAGCGCGGCGTGCGTGAGGAGATTCAAGAAGCGGAGGCTCGCCGTTGGGCCGACGATAACGCCGAATTGGTAACCGCGTACACCGCAATGGTTGACCGAGACGGGCTGCCGCTTGCCAAACATCGGACCTTCTAAGTGGCGCGTTTTGATCTGTACGCGAACCCCGATGAGGAAATGCAACGACTGGCGCCTTATCTACTGGATATTCAAAGCACCCACGTCGGTGTTTTACCCACGCGTATCGTTATCCCGTTGCGACCCGTTGCGCACCTCGCATTTTCAGGCAGGCCATCTGATTTACTACCTGTCTTCGAGATAAACGGCGAGCGATGTTTCCTTGATACACCCGGCATGAGCGCTGTCCCATTGAACGCGTTAGGCAGACGGATCGGCTCTCTTTCAAATGAGCGCGAAGCCATCCTAGCCGCCCTTGATCGAATTTTCGGTGCCTACTGATCGGGGAAAGCTAACTTGGCGACGGGGTGCTCGTGGCGCGGCAACGCATCGGTGGCCACGGTGATTCTGTGTAATGCCGCGCCTTTCCGTGCGTGATCGCGAGCGTGCGTTTTTGTACGGCACGCTCGCCTACGTGAACTATTAAACTTCGTAATGCAGGCGCCAGCGTTTCGCGATCGCGAAACGATGCGGAAGGCGCTTCTCCGGGCTTTCGAAGCGCTTGTCGTATTGCGCAGCATGCTCCGCAAGAGTCAGCGACCGGCTGACCTGACGTCGGAGCGGACAGCACCTTCAGTCGCGGAACGTCTCTCCTAGCGCCACCACACTCGTCGTCTCTTGCGCCCAGTAACTCGGCAGCGCCTTATTGTTCTGCGTTCGGCGCGGCAGACGCCTGCATCGCCTGACGATCGGCAAACTTGTTTATGCTGCCTACGAAGCGGACTATGCGTCCCCTCGATTACCCGACCGGGCCGCTCAATATGGTGTGCCCTATCTCCTATATTTCGGTCATTTGAGCGACGAGCGTCATGGCGTCGGGTTGCTGATTGTATTTCAGGCCCCGACACCATTTCGCTATCGGAGTCTAAAGAGCGACTCCGCATCGTCGTTCAATATTGCGCCGACCCATTTAAAGGCTCTCGGAAAATGTGCCGTGCAGGAAACCTGTCATGCCTCAGGTTGTTCGAGCACCTTACCCTTCGTCTCGATCCCAAGAAAGTGCACGGCGATCGCCGCGATCATCGGCACAACGGCGAGCGCATAGAAGGCGATGTCTAAATGGCCGCCAACGAGCGTGTTGCCAACCAGCGCTGGCGCAAAGATCGCCGCGACCTTCAGCCACGCGCCGCCGAGACCGCAACCGAACGCCCGAATGCTGGTCGGATAGAGCTCCGGTGTGTATACGTACGCCGTAATGAACCCACACGCCATTAGACCGAGCGCAACTGAGCAGAGCGTTGCCACCACATATACCGACTGCGCGTGAAACAGACCGGCCAGCGCTAGCGACACCGCACACAATGCGAACGACAAGTTGATGACCGGCTTTCGGCCAACTTTGTCGACTACCAGCGCGCAGGTGAGCGAGCCAAGGACGCCCAGCACGGAAGCCGCCACCGCGAGATTGAGCGCGAGTTGCAGCGGTGCGTGATAGACGGTCTTGTAGATCGTCGGCAACCACGTCGAAAGGCCATACTGGATCACGCCGCACGTCATCCACAGCAGAGCGACAGCAATCGTGCGCTTGATGTACGCCGGCCCGATCAGGTCCAGCCGCCGACGCTTCGGATGACGGTTTGCCATCGTTTCGTATTCAGCCAGGTTGGCGATGGCGGGTACCGGGCCCTTCACGCTGGTCTCGAAAGCGTTCAACGCGCGATCCGCCTCCGCCATGCGCTCTCGTTCACTGAGCCAGCGCGGCGATTCCGGCACAAGGCGGCGCAGCAGGTCGATTCTACGACCATGTTTTTCATTTTCCGGCACTTCGAGCGCATGCACTATGCACACGACTTTGGGGCGTCCTCGACGCCGCGCCCATCACCGTTTTGCACGAACCATTGCTGCCGCCGAAAGGCCGAGCGCGAGAGCGCCGTAGATCCAGCCGAAGCGGCTTCGCGGAATGTGAGCTTCAAAACCCGGAGTCACTCGCTGCGGCACGACATGGTAGTCCACTACGTAAGCGACGCCGGCAGTCAGTACCGCGGCGTTGACAATCCGGGCGGGGTCTTCTTCCGCGCCGCGCAGCGCCTCGAAGAGAACTCCCCAAAAGATGCTGCTTCCCCAATGAACCCCTGCGCCAGTTGCCGTGTACCGCACGCTCGGACGTTGCTCGAAGAAGGCAGTCCGCGGCCAGAGACAATGCGTAACGGCATTGAGCGGCGCATATATCGAAGCACCTTCGGAACGCGCAAGGCGCGCCGCGACCAAAGCTGACGAAAACGCGGCGGCACTTCCGGTTAAGGTCGCCCGATGGAGGATCTTCCATAACTTCATGATCGTGTCCGGTCGGTTCTAAAATACGGGAATGGGGTGATCGCCACGCTTCCCGATTTGCCCGCGCACTTGGCGGAACGTCACGGTGTGCCCGAACTTGGCTAAGGCTTCTTGCCCGACCATGCACGCTGATCGACGAGGTCGATCAGCATACCATCACCGTCAAAAATTGCTGCTGTCGTCATATTTTTCACTCCATTTCTACATGCCACTTGAGCGCAGTATGTTTTATGCACGTCCACGCATCGGCGCTAGCTGACCTTTGCCGTAACGGATCTGCTCCCGTCCCGGGTTGCTCCGTTGCTCCCTAGCAAACGAGTGCATCGTCGTCGCTCGTGAAGCGCCTCTCGACGAATTCGGAAGGTCTCGTTTTCCAGACGCCCCCTCGATTTGCCATTCCTTCTATCTCTAGCGGAGCTGACGTAATACGCCGCGCGTGGTGTGGCGACCACCTCACCGGCGCATCAGCCCGAAACTCCATCAAGCACGATTTCGACCGTATTCGCCCGATGAAAGAATCTGCGGCAATCGCACTCGCGCGAAAATTGCCCTCGAGCAATTCTTGCCAAGTGGCTATTGCTCGAACCACCTCCTCTCTCGTGCGAGAGTACGGGTTGGCAATCCTCGCTCTGGATCATCTCTCCTTACGCATACGAGTTTACAAAGCGACTTCAATTAGGCACAATTCGGCGCATCGTAAATGCGAATCAGTCGCATTTCTATGAAATACGTACGAAGAGTCCGAATATGAAACATGCAGCAAACGGGGTGTGCAAGGGGAAATGGCGAGTGCGGCCGCCGCATGTGGGCGTGCTCCTGTTATTCGCGGCGAGCCACGCCGCGATGGGCCAACAGAACGCCGAATCGGTCACCGGCTCGGCCACGACGCAGACCGACGACACAACGTTGCCGGCGGTTTCGGTCTCCGCATCGAACGACAAACTCCAGCATCTGCAACAGGACGTGAGCAGCGGCGCGCTCGGCGCACGTTCGCAACTAGACACGCCCTACTCCACCACCGTCGTCACGAGCGAGGAACTCACGGATCGCCAGGTCAACAAGCTCGGCGATGTGTTTGCGCACGACGCGTCGGTATCGGACAACAGCAATCCGTATAACGCGTGGGCGAGCTACGTCACCGTGCGCGGCATGCAGCTCGACTGGCAGAACGGCTACAAGATCGACGGTCAACCGTTCAATGCTTACGGGATCACAATGCCGTACGAGCAACTGAAGCGTGTCGAACTACTGAAAGGATTGTCCGGCTTCATGTACGGCTTCGGCTCGCCCGGCGGTGTCGTCAACTACGTGACCAAAGCGCCGCCCGTCACCGACAAGCCGATTCGCAGTGTCGACATCGGGTACCGGTCGACGTCGATCTGGACCGAGCATCTCGACGTCGGCGGACGCGCCGGCCCAAGCGACATGTTCGGCTACCGCTTCAACGCGACGCACGAAGAAGGTAAGACGTACAACGACGGCAACGTCCGTCGCGATTCGTTTTCCCTCGCGGCCGACGCCCGCCTGACCCGCGACCTGACCGCGACCTTCGGCGCGCTGTATCAGGAACGCCATTCTTCCGGCATCACGACGGCGCTCTCCACCGCACAATACACGGGCGCGACGCTGCCGCAGCGCATCAGTGGCGGAAGCAGCAATCTGTCGACGCCGGACCAGCATCTGAACACTAATCTGCAGTTGTACACAGCGGGCCTGCACTACAACCTGAATCAGGACTGGACGCTCACCGCGACGTACAGCTTCAGCAAGAGCACGCGCTACCGCAACGAGAGCACGTACTTTCTGCAAACCGAAGCCGGCGACTACAGCGATACACGCTTCGAAGGCAAGGAAGGGCATCAACTGAACGCGTGGCAGGTGATGGCCGAAGGCAATGTGAAGACCGGCCCGCTCGCGCATCAGTTGGTGTTCGGCGCGGCCTATCAGAAACAGACCAACGACTACGGCGCGAACAACTTCTACGATCAGATCGGCGTCGGCAACATCTATCAGCCGAACACGAATCGCTACGACAGCAGCGGCTTCTATACCTATCGCGACAGCGACATCACGCAGAAGTCCCTCTTCGCCAGCGACACGATCGCGTTGACCCAGCGCTGGTCGGTTCTCGGCGGCGTGCGCTACACCAACTACGAACAGCACGGCTACCTCCTGAGCGGCGCGACCAGTTCGACCTATGCGCAGAACGGCGTGGTGACGCCATCCGTCGCCGTGATGTACAAGCTCGCGCGCAATACGACGCTCTACGCGAGCTATGTCGAATCGCTGGAAGCGGGCACTGTCGTCGGCGATACGTACGCCAACGCGGGCGAGCTTCTCAAGCCGCTGCGCAGCAAGCAGTACGAGGTCGGCGTGAAGACGGAGCGGGAGCGCTGGAGCGCGACCGCTGCGCTCTTTCGCATCGAGCGCGGCGCGCAGTACGCGAACAGCGATCAGGTCTACGTGCAGGACGGCGAGTCGGTGTTCCAGGGCGTCGAAGCCGGCGGCGATGTGCGCCTCGGCACGAACTGGACCGTCGGCGGCGACCTGATGTGGATCGCGACGCAGTACAAGAAGGGCTCGGACTACGACGGCAACCGCGTCGCCGGCGCACCCGGCTTCGTCGCGACGGCCCATGCGAACTACGCCGTTCCCTACGTACCGGGATTGAGGGTCGGCGCCAACGCCAAGTTCACAGGCAATACCACGGTGCGCCCTGCCGGCGACCTCAAGGCACCTGGCTACATGCTCGTAGATCTCGGGGCGACCTACGCAACCCGCATCGCGGGCCACAACGTCGCGTTTCGTGCAGCGATCGACAACCTGACGAATCGCCGCTACTGGGAATTCCAGTACGCCGACTACATCGCGCCGGGCGAACCGCGAACGCTGTCGCTGAACGCGCGGTTCGATTTCTGATTGCTCCGGGAAGCCGCCGCCGCGCGGCCAATCGCGGGGCGTGCGCGCTTCGCTGATGCGGCCAGGCAATGACGCCACTCGACGCGCCGAAACTTACGGGTAGAACGTCCGCTCGATGAGGCAAAGTGGTAGCGGGCTATCTCGGACCGACAATCGTTACGCTGGTCACGCCGGGCGCCGAAGCGATGGCGCGCGCCGGGAATGGAAGCCGAGTTCGTGCCTTGCGTTCCTATGACCTCGGACGCGCCGTAACTGAAAGGAAGCAGAGACCTACGTCAACGCGCGCTCGACAAAGAGTACTTTTCGTCGCGCGTCTACGGCAGTCGGTACGCGAAAGGCACTTTCTGCGTCCCCGCGTCCAACTACCTTCAGCTATTTATAGAAAGAATCGCACGGGTGCATTGTGCCGAAGTCCCCAGCACGGCGATTCGGATCAACGATGGGTGACGGAATGCCCAAGAAAGCATGTTGCCTGCTTTCATCCGCGATGCCACGCTGGGCAATTCAGGCTGTGCCGCCGCTGCCCAGCCTGAGCGCGGATAACGCCCAGGCACTCAGTACCGTCCGACTATGGGCCATTCTGAAACGTTTTTTTAAGACCCCGCCGATCTCATTGAGTCCGACAACTAATAAGCGAACGCTCGGTGTGACGAATGCGCCCATAAAATGTCGAATACGATCCGACGGGGCGCCGAACTGCGTGTTGGCGCGCTTGTCGCAAACCGCTTCGTCGCCTCGTCAAAGGTAACGGCGCGAACCCTCGCGTGCACCGCGCCAATCGTGCAAAACGCAAGCGAGACAGCGAGTTGCAGCGCGTTGCTATCACGCGAGCAGACACGCGGCAGCGTCATCGTTCGCGAGCCTGCGCAACTCAGGCACCTGAGTTTTGCACCGCGCTTCCGCCACCGGACATCGCGTATGGAACACACACCCCGAAGGCGGGTTGATCGGGCTCGGGATATCGTTCGACAGAATCTGCACGACCTTCGCGCGCTCGATAACCGGATCCGGCACCGGCACTGCCGAAAGCAGCGCCCGCGTGTACGGATGGCGCGGGTTCGCATAAAGCGCCTGCTTATCGGCCAGTTCCATCACGTGACCAAGGTACATCACCATCACCCGATCCGAGATGTGCTTGACGACCGCCAAATCATGCGCCACAAAGATCAGCGCGAGCTTCATTTCCGCCTGCAACGACTTCAGCAAGTTCACGATCTGGGCCTGAATCGACACATCGAGCGCGGACACCGGCTCGTCACACACCACAAGCTTCGGCTCGACGATCAACGCCCGCGCAATACCGATCCGCTGACATTGCCCGCCAGAGAATTCGTGTGCGTAACGATTGATCATCTGCTCGCGCAAGCCGACCTTGGCCATCATCGCGCGAACGCGCTGCATGATGTCGTCCTTCGGCATGCCCGGCCGATGTTCACGCAACGGCTCCGCGATAATCTGCGCGACCGTCATGCGCGGATCGAGCGATGCGAGCGGATCCTGAAAAATCATCTGCACGTCGCGGCGCACGGCGTGCCACTCTTTGGCCGAAGCACCTGCGAGGCTGGTCCCCATCCACACGATCTCGCCCTGCGTCGGTGGGATGAGATTCAGAATCGCGCGCGACAGCGTGGACTTTCCGCAGCCCGATTCGCCGACGACACCCAGCGTCTCGCCCGCCTTGAGATCGAAGCTCACGCCATCGACCGCTTTCAACGTGCGCGGCGCCGACCACGGCAGGCGGCTCTTGCCTTTCACCTTGAAGTGCACGCGCATGTCGCGCACCGAGAGAATCGTCTGCTCAGACATGGCTCACCTCGTGCCGCGTTGTCACTTGCTCGACCGGCCGATAACACGCACGCAACCATTCGCGGTTCGCGCCGAACGATTCGAGCTGCGGCGGCGCCTCACCACAACCGGGGCTTGCATCGATACACCGCTCCTGAAATGGACAGCCCGTCGGCGGATGCGCCATGTTCGGCGGATTGCCGGGAATGCCGGTCAGCGCCGCATCGTCGCGATCGAGACGCGGCAACGCGCGAAGCAGGCCGATCGTGTATGGATGCGAGGGCCGCGCGAACAGATCGCTCGCGGCGCACTGCTCCATCGTCCGGCCGCCGTACATCACCATGACCTGTTCGCAGAGTCCGGCGACCACGCCGAGATCGTGCGTGATTAAAACAATGGCAGTGCCGAAATCGTGCTGCAAATTGCGCAGCAATTGCAGAATCTGCGCCTGCACGGTCACATCGAGCGCGGTGGTCGGTTCATCGGCGAACAGCACTTGCGGCTCGCACAGCAGCGCCATCGCGATCATTACGCGCTGCCGCATACCACCGGACAGCTCGTGCGGATACTGATCGATACGATGCGCAGCCTCGGGAATACGCACCGCTTCGAGCATGCCGATCGCGCGCGTCTTCGCCGCGCGCCGCGTCAGGTTCTTGTGCAGTTCGAGCACTTCGGTCATCTGCCGCTCAATGGTCAGATACGGATTGAGCGATGTCATCGGATCCTGAAAGATCATCGAGAGACGATTGCCGCGGATCCTGTTCAACTTCTTAGCGGGCATCGTGAGCAGGTTTTCTCCCTGATACAGGGCGCTCCCGCTCGCGCGGCCGTTGCGCGCAAGCAGTCCAAGCATCGCGAGCACGCTCTGGCTTTTGCCCGAACCCGACTCACCGACGATCCCGAGCGTGCTGCCCTCTTCCAGCGCAAAACTCACGCCGTTGACCGCGCGCACGGTGGCGTCGGGCGTCTCGAACGCGACTTCCAGATTGTTCACTTCAAGCAAGGCCATGGCGTTCACCGATCCTTCGGGTCGAGCGCATCGCGCAGCCCGTCGCCGATAAAGTTGATGCAATAGAGCGTGATCGAAAGGAGCGCTGCGGGGAACAGCAGGATCCACGGCGACGTCTCCATGACGCCGACGCCATCCTGAATCAGCACGCCCCAACTGGTCATCGGTTCCTGCACGCCGAGACCGAGGAACGACAGCACGGACTCGGTCAGGATCACGCCCGGCACGGTCACCGTCGTGTAGATCGCAACGATGCCGAGCAGGTTCGGCACGACGTGACGCAACACGATGCCGCTGGTGGACACGCCAATCGCGCGGGCGGCTTCGACGTACTCCTTCGAGCGGATCGCAAGCGTCTGGCCGCGCACGACGCGCGCCATGTCCATCCACGAGAACACGGTGATGGTGAGCACAACCAGATAGAACTCGCGGCCGAGCAGCGTGACCATCAGGATAGCGATGAGGAGATACGGAATCGCGTACATCATGTCCACGAAGCGCATCATCGCGTTATCGACGCGGCCGCCGACGAAGCCCGCGATCGCGCCCCATACGATGCCGAGCGTGACCGACGTGAGCGTGGCGAGCGCGCCGATCATCAGCGAGACGCGTCCGCCCACCATGCAGCGGACCAGCAGGTCGCGGCCGGTTTCGTCGGTGCCGAACAGATGCCAGTTCGCGAACGTCGGCTTCACGCTCATCGCGTTCCAGTCGGCGGAATCGAAGGTATTCGGCGAGAGCCAGGGACCTACGATGCAGGCGAGCGCGATCAGCGCAAGCACGACGAGGCTCGCCACCGCCGCCTTGTTGCGCGCAAACCGCAGACGCGCATCGAGCCACGGACTGCGGCCTTCGGTCGGCAGCGACGACGCAGCGCGTTCGAGTGCGGGTGTCAAAGAACCTTGTTTCATGGTCAGTAGCGGATCTTGGGATCGAGCCATGCGTACGCAAGATCGACCAGCAGGTTGAGCAGCACGGCCACTACCGTCACCAGCACGACGAGGCCGAGCACGAGGGTGTAGTCGCGATTCGCCGCACCGTTCACGATCAGCTTGCCGATGCCCGGCAGCGAGAACACGGACTCGGTGACGACAGCAGCCGTGATCGACGAGATCGCGAGCGGGCCGATCACTGAGACGACCGGAATCAGCGTCGGGCGCAACGCGTGGCGCATGACGATCGTGCGGCGCGAAAGTCCCTTTGCATAAGCGGTACGAATGTAGTTCGTGTTCATCACTTCGATCAAACTCGCGCGCGTCACGCGGCCGAGCGTCGCGACGTTGATCATGGTGAGCAGGACGATCGGCAGCACCATGTAGCGCACGTGGAAGTTGTCCCAGCCGCCGGCGGGCAGCACTTTCAGCCCGATCGCGAACACGAGGATCAGCACCGGCCCGATCACGAACGAAGGGAATGCACTGCCCGCGTTGCCGATCAGCATCAGCAGGTAATCGGCGGGACTGTTGCGATAAAGCGCCGCGACGATGCCGAGCGCGACGCCGATCACGATGGACAGAATCATCGAGACGCCGCCGATGGTGAGCGACACCGGCAACGCGCGCAGCACGAGTTCGTTCACGCTCCAGTCGGCGTAGCGGAACGACGCACCGAGATCGCCGTGCAGCAGGCTATTCAAATACAGCAAATACTGCTTCCACAAGGGCTCGCCGAGATGGTATTTCGCCTGCAGATTGGCGAGCACTTCAGCGGACACCTTGCGCTCGCCGTCGAACGGACCACCCGGCGTCGCGTGCAACAGCAGATAGCACACGGTGATGACGAGCAAAAGCGTCGGCAGCGTGAGCAGCACGCGCCTTAACGTATAGGACCACATGGAACGTTTCTCCTGACGCTACCCGGCACCCGCGTGACGGGTAGCGTCATCGATACACATTGCCGGTTGAACCGGGCCGGACGAAACCGCGCGTCAGTGCTTGATGATGTACAGGTCGCGACTCCGGTAGTGATCCATCGGGTTCGCAAGCGAATAACCGCCCACGTAGCTCTTCACGAGCCGCACCAGTGTGTATTGCAGCAACGGCAGCATCGGATAGTCTTCCATCGCGAGCTTACCCGCTTCCGTCTGTAATTTCTGGCGGGTCGCCGGATCGTTGGATTCGGATGCCTGATGCATCAACGCATCGGCCTTTTGGTTGCAGGCCTGATTGTCGTTCTGCTCCGAGTTGCACTCGACGAGCGTCAGGAATGTGCTGGCGTCGTTGTAGTCCGCGACCCAGCCGTTGCGCGCGATCTGATAGTCGCCTGCATGGCGCTTCTTGAGCAGCACCTTGAACTCCATTGCCTCGATCTCGGTGTCGAGTCCGAGTTTGGTCTTCCATTCCGAGGCCGCGAAAATAGCCATTTTCTTGTGATATTCGCTTGTGTTCATCGCGAAGTGAAGTTTCGTACCCGGCTGCACGCCGGCTTGCGCGAGCAGCTTCTTCGCCTCTTCCACGCGCTTGGCCATCGGCCAGCTCGCCCAGTCGTAGCTCGACACATCCGCGCCCTTCACGCCCTTGACGATGACACCATAGGCCGGAATCTGCCCGTCGGCGGTCACGCGTTGCGCGAGGATGTCACGATCGATCACCATCGAAAGCGCCTTGCGCACGCGTACGTCCTTGAGCAGCGGGTCCTTGTTGTTGAACGAGTAATAACGCAGGCCGAGCATCGGCGCGCTCCGGATCTCGTTCGGATACTGCTGCTTGAATTTCGGATAGGTGCCCGAGGGCAGCTGATTGACCCAGTCGTCGTCGCCGGACTGGTACATCTTCACGTCGGTGTTTTCGTCCTCGACGGGCAGGTAGGTCACCTTCGTCAACTGCACGTTCGCCGCATCCCAGTACTGCGGATTCTTCGCGAGCACCAGCTTGTTGTTGACCTGCCAGTCCTTCAGCACGAACGCGCCGTTGTTCACGAGATTGCCCGGCTTCGTCCACTCCTTGCCGTACTTGTCGACGGCCGCCTTGTTGACCGGACCAAGGTTCGGGTTCGCCATCAGATCGGGCAGGAACGGGACCGGATACGGCGTCTTGATCTCGACCGTCAGCGGATCGATCGCCTTCACGCCGAGCGAGGACACTGGCGCCTTCCCCGCCACGATCTCCGTGCCGTGCAGCAGAAACATGCCGTACGTGTTCGCATAGGGCGAGGCGGTCTTAGGATCGACCAGACGCTGGCAGCCATACACGAAGTCGTTCGCGGTGACCGCCTCGCCGTTGGACCACTTTGCGTTCTTGCGCAGATGAAACACCCAGGTCGTCGGGTCCTTCTGTTCCCACTTCTCCGCTACGCCCGGCACGACCTTGCCTTCTGCGTTGGTGGCAGTGAGCCCTTCGAAGAGATCGCGCGTTACGTTGTTCGCGGGCACTGACTCCGCGAGATTCGGATCGAGCGTTTCGACTTCCGATGAGTTGTTGCGCACCAGTTCCTGCTTCGCGGCGAGCTGCACGCCGGCCGGGACATCGGCCGCGTTCGCGGCGTTCGGGGTCAATGCGCCGGTCAGCGTGAAGGCGAGCGAAAAGGCAAACGCTGCGGCAGCCGCCGGGCCGTTCAAGCGCAGCGGACTTTTGGAACGAAACATCGGGTAATTCTCCTGTTATGCAGCACGTAGTCGCACGAGCAAGCGCTCGCCGACACGGCGGATGGCCGGTGCATTGGGGTGTCCGGGCGACGCGGATAAGCGTCGCCCGCACGTCGCGCGCGGCGTGAGTCGCACGCGTTACTCGTCGTCGCTGCTCGCGGTCGTCTTGAACGAGAAGATAACCTCACCCACATATGGCTCGGCGTTTTTCTCGCACTTGTAAGATTTCGCGGCGGTCACGACGGCATCGTTGAACACCGAGGTCGGTGGCGTCGAACGCACGATCTTCACGTCGCCGACACTGCCGTCCGCGTTGATCGCCAGGTGCGCGACGACCTCCGCAGAGATGCCCTGCTCCAGCGCCCGGCGCGGGATCTGCGGCTGCACCGACTGGCAATGCCCGCGACCATCGACCACGCCGTGCAGCGCGGGCGGCGCCTTCGGTGCAACGCCTGCCGCGGCGACCGCCGGAGCCGGTGCGCTGTTCGCGGGCGCCGTCGCGAGAGCAGGCGCGTCGGGCGCCGGATTGGCCGCGGCGGGAATCTCAGCCGCCTTCGGCGTCGGCGCGGGCTTGGCCGGCGGCGGCTTGGGCGACGGGGCCGGCCTCGGCACTTCGGGCTTCGGCACCGCCTTCTGCGGTACCGGTGCGGGCGGCGGCTCCAGCTTCTTGACTACGGGCGGAGGCGGCGGTGGAGGCGGAGGCGGCGCGATCGACACGCGCATCTCCTTCGGCGGCGGCGGTGGCTCCGGCTTGAAGTTCACATGCGAGAGCCCGACGACCAACAGCGCCTCGACCACGAGCGCCGCGCCGATCGCGAGCTTCATCGACATGCGGCCATGTTGCGGCTGCCCGGTCGATGCCCACAGCGCGCCGCCGAGGCGTCTTTGCGGATCGTTCATGTTGTCGGCCAGAGCGCTCATGTCGTCGGATTGGTCGCGAGTGCGACAGAGCTGATGCCGGCCGCGCGCACCAGGTCCATCACGTGGACGATATTCTTGTAGCTCGTGCCCTCATCGCCTGCAATGGCGACGTCAACCTTCTTCGAATCCTGCACCAGACCCTTCAGGCGCGCGGAAAGATCCGCTGCGCTGATCGGCTTGGCGTCGAGATACAGTTCGTCGGTCTTGGTCACGCCGATCGATACCTTGATGGTCTGCTGCAACTGCTCGGCCGTGCTCGACTGCGGCAGGTCCAGCTTGATGCCCGCGCCCTGAATCATCTTGAGCGTGGCGAGCATGAAGAAGACGAGCAGGAACATCATGATGTCGATCATCGGGATGATCTCGATGCGTGCCTTCTCTTCCGCGCCCAGATAGTGACTGCGATGGTTTCTCATTTCTTGCCTCTCTCGTTCAATGTCTGCGCAGAAACGCGCGCGCTCAGGAACTCAGCACGGCGAAGCGCGAGACGAGCATCGACTTGATGAGGTCGAACTGATTCACTGTCATGCGAATACGCTTGTTGAAGTAGTTGAGGAAGATCACGCAGATAATCGCGATCGTCAGGCCGCAGGCCGTCGCGGTCAGCGCGTGGCCGATACCGCCCGTCACGCCATTCGGATTCGCGGTGCCGCTCGTACCCAGGACGTTGAAGGACTCCACCATGCCGATGATCGTGCCGAGCAGCCCGAGCAGCGGCCCGAGCGTCACGGCGGTGTCGAGCACCCACAGATTACGGTCGAGGCGCGGCATCTGGAACATGATCGTTTCTTCGATCTCCCGCTCAACGACCGCCTCGTTTTTGCCGTTCACCTTGAGCGCCGACTTGACCAGTTCCGCCTGCACGGTCGATTCGTAGTGCGCGACCACTTTGGCCGCCGCGTCCGGGCTGTTGGCTTCGAGCAGCTTGAGGTCGTGTTCGATCATGCTGCCGGCCCGCACGGCGCGAGCGAAGAACACATAGCGTTCGATGATGATCGTGAGGCCAAGCAGGAAGATGAACGCGAGAAGCGGAATCAGGCCCATCGATTGGACCGAATAGTTGATGAGGGTATTCAGCACTGCAGACTCCGGTTAGGACAAGTTCGTCAGATCGTGGAAGAACGGGTGTTCTCTCACAGCAGGGCACCGGGTAGGTCGCCCGCCGAAAAGCGCGAGCAACAAAGCATCGACCATGCCAACGTCATTTTTAAGCCACTTTTTTGATGAATATTTCACCCGTTAACACTCTGATCTTACTAAGTATTTCGAATTAGACACGGGTAAACACTTAATAGCGGCGAGCGCCCGACTACGTCTTCGATATCCGTAGGTTAATCACCGCGATACACACGGCGACAGTTTTCGTACTGGGGTTCAAATCGGCATTGGTGCAAAACGGGATTAACTTGGTGCGACGAAAGGATTTAGTAATACAGCATCGAAACTAAACAGCAGACGTAAATCGACTAAAACCGCACGTTCGTGCGGCGGTCGTGCGCGCAGACCCAGATGCCTATTAGCCAAGGCGTTGAGAGGGATCGTGATAAACACACAAGCCCCACGCGTGGAAATTGCACCTCACCGGTGATTTATCGGAACAATTGTTTTCATTTTGTAATGCACCCGTTTTGTCATGCATTGCTCGCAATCGGTGCGGGGTATGCACCAATTCTAATTAGACCTGATTCTCTAATCGTCATTTAGACGACAGACCGTCAAAAATCCTCGTGTTATTCAAAAATAATCCTTTCGATTTTGAAAGAATAAATTTTGGGCTTTTTAAATTTTTATTAAATCGCATTATTTCAATTTGTTATCGCCGAAATAATTTTGGGAATTACCGTCTATTTCGATCTTGGACTGAGCCACTGGCACAGCTTTCGCTCTTGCTGCCGTCGCTTCGACGACTGGCGCTACCGACAATCTCGGAAACGCCCGAGTGACGATGCCCGGCAGTGCTCCGACGGCTTGCGATGCAAGCGATGCGACGCGGTCGTGCAGCAGGCAGGCGCCGACCGCGCAGGCCCGCTTAGTTCGTTCAACAAAATATGAGCTCACTGACAAGAGGGAGAGCACGTGAAACAGAAGCGATTGGTAACGGCGATCAAGAAGATCATTGGCGCCGAGATCGTGTTGACCGCCGCGTTCATTCCGCTGGCGCATGCACAGGTCGATACGACCGGCGCGGCAAGCGCGGCAGCGCCGACCGCGTCAGCGAGTGCGGCGGCGAGTGCGGCAGCAAGCGCGGCAGCAAGCACGGCACCCGTGGCCAAGCTGGAGAAAGTGGAAGTGACGGGGTCGCTCATCCGCACTTCCGACAAGGTCGGCACGTCCGAAATCCAGACCGTGACCGCGAAGGAGATCGAGCAAAGCGGCTACACCACGGTCGCCGACTTCCTGCGCGGCACGTCGGCAAACTCAGGCAGCAGCTGGTCGCAATCGACGACCAACAGCGCCGCGCCCGGTGGCGCCGGCATCGCGCTGCGCGGCTTGTCGGAGAAGTACACGCTGGTGCTGGTCGACGGACAGCGGGTAGCGAACTACGCGATGGCGGTGAACTTCACCGACACCTTCTTCGACATCAACACGATCCCGCTCGACATGATCGATCGCATCGAGATCGTGAAAACGGGCGCGGTATCGCAGTACGGTTCGGACGCTATCGCGGGCGTCGTGAACATCATCACGAAGAAGAATTTTCAGGGCTTGCAGATCGACGGCCAGCTCGGCAAGGCGCAGCATCCCGGCGACGCGCAAGGCAGCTTCAGTGTGCTCGGCGGTATCGGCGATCTGAACTCGGACCGCTTCAACGTGACGGCCGCGTTGAGTTGGTATCGCGACACGGGCTCGTCGCTCGCCGATCGCGACATGACCGCGAGCCAGGACTTCAGCGCCTTCCCGGGCGGCTCCAATGCGCCGGGCGGCCCGAACCAGCAAGCCTACTGGACCCTTCCCGACGGCAGCACGACCCCCGTCTCGCCGTGCCCGCCCGGCAGCAGCACGGCTCGCGCCGGCGGCGCCGCGTGCGTGTACAACACCGCACAAAACCTGTCGCTCGTGCCGTCCACGACGCGCCTGAACGCCAAGGTGCGCGCCACCTTCAAGCTCACCGACGACATCCAGGCTTACGGCGACTTCTGGGCGAGCCGCAACGAGACGATTCAGTACAACGGCATCGCCGCGGCAAGCAGCCTGTCGAATGTCTACGACCCGAACACCAACAGCGTGAGCCCGCTCAACCGCACGGTGCCGGCGTCGAATCCGTTCAACCCGTTCGGCGTCGCCACGCCGATCACCTATGCGTTTCCGAGCGCGACGACCGGTTCCGACACGGTATCGACGTTCTGGAAGCTGTCCACGGGTGTGAAGGGTTCGTTCTCGGTGCCGAAGTACGGCGACTGGGACTGGAACGTCAACGCGGGGCACTCGCAGAGCACGGTCACCAACACCTACTACAACTCACTGAACGTGGGCGGAATCGAGAACGCGCTGCAAAACGGCACGCTCAATTTCAGCAACCCGTCCGCCACGCCGAACGCTCTCAACGGCCTGTTCACCGACGACAACCAGATCGCCATCTCCAAGCTCGACAGCGTGACGGCGACAACCTCGACCGGTAACCTTTTTACGCTGCCGACAGGCAATGTCGGACTCGGCTTCGGTACGGAATTCCGTCACGAAAGCGAGTCGCTGAATCCGCGTACGCTCTCTTCGCAAGGCATCGTCTCGCCGGGTCAGGTGCAGACAGTGGACGGTTCTCGCAACGTCGCGGCCGTGTACTACCAGGTGGACATTCCGCTCCTGCGCAACCTGACTTTCACGCAGGCGGGCCGCTACGACCACTACAGCGACTTCGGCGGCGCGTTCTCGCCGAGCTTTGCGCTGCGCTTCCAGCCCGTAGACGCACTGACGACCTACGCGTCCTACAGCCGCGGCTTCCGTGCACCGACGCTCGTCGAAAACTCGCAAGCGTCGTACATTTCGCACCAAAACCTGGTCGATCCGTACGATCCGCGCGGTCCGACCAAGAGCTTCACGACCGAGCAGACCAACGGCAACCCGGCGCTCCAGCCTGAGCACACGAAGAACTACAACATCGGCTTCCAGTTGTCGCTCAACTCGACCACGGATATCGGCGCTGCGTTCTACAAGGTGCATATCGACGGCGTGATCGGCACCGACGATCCCAACGCGATTCTGCAGGCCAACGACCCGAGCCGCGTGATCCGCAACGCCGACGGCACGGTGCGCTACATCAACCAGCAATTCGTGAATCTCGGCTCGCTCGATACCGACGGCTTCGACTTCAACTGGCGCAAGTCGGTTGGCACGCCGGCAGGCACGTTCACGCTGTCGGGCGACTGGGCTTATGTGTGGCACTTCAAGCTGAAGGGCACGGACGGCTCGTACCAGGACTTCGCGGGCAACAATCTGGCGCTGCTGCAGCCGTTCGGTGCGAGCAATCCGCGCTGGAAGGGCAACACGGACCTGACGTGGGCATATCACAACTTCACGACCACGCTGACCTGGCAGTACACGGGTCCGTACACCAATGCAGTGGCCGCGGAGTTCGGCGATCCGGGCACGCAGCAGGTGGCGTCCTATAGCCAGTTCAACCTGTTCGCAACGTATCGCGGCATCAAGAACTGGACGCTGTATGCGGGGATCAACAACCTGTTCGACCGCAAGCCGCCGTTCGATATCGAATGGACTTCGTATCCCGATCTGACGGGCTACGACCAGTCGCTTTATACGAACGTCGGCCGTTTCTTCCAGATCGGCGCGACCTACCGCTTCAAGTAATCGTCCGTCCGGGTGCGGCTCTCCGCTGTTGCATCGCGGAGAGCCGTATAGGGATGCCAAGCAAGCGGCGATAAAAACTAGACAGCGAAAAAATCCAAACGCGAGAACATTGCACCGATTCGCGGTATCGCAATCAGAACACCCAGCCTTTCGCTACGGTGACGTGCAGCATAACCGTTCGAATTCGCGTCGCGAACCTGAACGCCTCAAATCTCCACTTGTGCACCCAATTCAATGACGCGATTCGGTGGAATTTTGAAGTAATCCGCGGCGTCACGCGCATTTCGCGCCATTCCCGCAAATAACACCTCCCGCCAAAGCGCCATGCCCGCCTTGGGAGTCGCGAGGACTGTTTGGCGGGCAATAAAGAAAGAAGTCTGCATTGAGTCAATGTGCAAGCCCGCCTGACTACATCGTTCCAAAGCACGGGGGATGTCACGCTCGTCCGAGAAGCCGTAGTACACGTTGAGCTGATAGCAATTTTGGCCGAGCTGCACGACTTTGACCCGTTCCTCCTCAGGAATTCGAGGGATATCGGCCGCATGCACCGTCAGGAAAATGGTGCGTTCATGCAGGACCTTGTTATGCAACAAGTTATGCAACAGCGCGTGAGGCACTCCTTCACCTTCCGCGCGAAAAAATATGGCCGTGCCTGCAACTCGCACCGGCGGATCGGTGAACAACGATTGAAGGAAGTCTTCGACGGGAATCAAATGCCGCTGGACGCTCTGTCTCACCAGCTCTCGTCCCGTCCTCCACGTCATCATGACGGTCACCATGAACGCACTGATACTCAGGGTGAACCAACCGCCGCTCACGATTTTCAAACTTGTCGACGAAAACAGCGCCACGTCAAAGGTCAAAAAGACGCCCGTCGCCGCCACGGAAAGCAACGCCGAATATTTCCAGCCGAAACGAACGACAAAGAAAGTCAGAAGCGTTGTTATTAGCATCGTGGCGGTAGCCGCAATCCCGTATGCCGAAGCCAGATTCGACGAGGAGCCGAAGCCGACTACGGCTAGTACGACCGCGGCGAGTTGCAGCCAATTGATGAACGGAATGTAGATTTGCCCCTTCTCGCTCTCGGATGTTTGCCGGATCCGCATACGAGGCAGAAAGCCCAGCGAAATCGCTTGTTGAGTAACCGAGAAAGCGCCCGAGATCGTTGCCTGCGACGCTATGACGGTCGCCACTGTCGACAGCACAACGAGTGGATAAACGCTCCAGGGTCCCAATTGCTGAAAGAACGGATTGGAGACTGCTGCCGGGTTCGATAACAACAAGGCGCCCTGCCCAAGGTAATTAAGCGCGAGCGCGGGAAACACAATAGAGAACCAGGCCAGCCGGACCGGCTTTTTGCCAAAATGGCCCATGTCCGCATACAGCGCTTCCGCGCCAGTTAGCGCGAGGACGACCGCGCCGAGCGCAACGAACGCCAGCCAGCCGTTGCGAACCAAAAAGCCCAGGGCGTGTAGCGGGTTAAATGCAAACAGGACCACCGGGTTGCGAGAGATGTTCACACCCCCCATCACTGCGAGGGTAATGAACCAAACCAATACGACCGGCCCGAAACATTTTCCGATGCCGGCAGTGCCCCGGCGTTGCGCCACATAAAGCGCGACCAGGACGGCCAATGTAGCGGGAATCACGTAAGGCCGCAGAGCGGGCGTGGCCTGCTCCAGCCCCTCGACAGCCGATAAGACCGAGATAGCGGGTGTAATGACGCCGTCCCCGAAAAACAGACCCGCTCCGGCCACGCCTAGCAGCATTACCGGAAAATACCAGCGCGATTTCGCTGTCACGGAAGACAGAGCCAGCGCGGTCATCGCCATGATGCCGCCTTCGCCGTGGTTGTCTGCGCGCAAGACGAGGGTCACGTATTTAAGTGAAATGACGATAATCAACCCCCATAAAATCAGCGAGACAACGCCCAGCACATTCGCGTGGCTCGGTGCGATGTGGTGATGTTTGGCGAACACCTCCTTCATCGTATAGAGCGGACTGGTCCCAATGTCGCCATAGACGATTCCAATGGCGCCTAGTGTTAGCGCCGCCGCGCTACTTTTTGCCACGCCATTAGTCAAGTCGGCACCTCCCGATTCATGCCGTGCGCGGAAAAGCTGCTACCGATGCCGAACTGGAAGTTCGCTGCCCGTGAACGCGGGACATGCACCACTGGGCGACGAACAAGCTTGACCAACCGCGGGTCAGGCGTGCAGAACCAGCTTCTGCACGCGCCAGTTCAGCAGTTCGGCGACGAACAGTACGTTCTCCGATGGGCACGCCATCTGATGAATCCAGCCGAATTGCTTCGGCTGCTTGCCTGCTTTTCCGAGCACGCCGAGCACCTTGCCGTCGAGCGTCATCTTGTAGATACGGCCTGGAAATGCGTCGGCGCTATAGAGCACCTGATTCGGTCCGGGCGAAATGCAGATGGCCCACGGCGAGCCTGGCGCAAACGTGCCGGCCGCGATTGCCGCTTCGTCCGGCATGTTGCCGATCGCCGGACGTGCATCAGGCGGCACCGGAACGTCGATCGTGAATTGCCGCTGGAAATTGCCTTCGGTGTCGAACACCTGAATGCGCCGGTTGCTGCGGTCTGCGACATAGACGTTGTCGTGCCTGTCGAGCGCGATGCTATGGGGCGTATGAAACTGCCCCGGGCCAGTACCGCGGTCGCCCCAGGACTTGATCCAGTTGCCGTCGCGATCCACTTTTGCGACGCGCGAGTTGATATAGCCGTCGCTGATGTACGTGTTGCCCGCCACGTCCCACGCGACGTCTGTCACCTGGCGGAAGCGGCCAGGCTCGGCGGGCAGCGGCGGGTTTGGGTGCTTTAGCGGGGCGGTTTCTTCGTCGGCGGCTTCCTGCTTGCGGCCGAACACCATTGCGACGCGTCCGTCCGGCGTGAATTTGATCACCATGTCGGAGCCTTTGTCCGTCACCCAGATGTTGTCCTGCCGGTCTATCTTGACCGTATGCGCGAACGACCATGCATACAGGTTGCGTCCTATCTCGCGGATGAAGCGCCCGTCGGGTGAGAACTCCAGAAGTTGCGCCGCGGCCGCGCCATAGGCTGGCCCAGTCGAGTTGCCGCGTGACAGCACGAAGATGTGTCCCTGCGAGTTGAGCGCGACACCGGAGCATTCGCCGAGGTAGGTGTCTTTAGGCAAATGCACGGGATCGGCGATCGAGTCGTAAGCAATCGACGGCACCGGTTGTGCGTCGGCGAAAGCTGGCGGCATCACGAGCCCGGCTGCGCTGCCGGCGACAAGGCTCATGAAAGTACGGCGACTCATTGCCCGATGCTCCGCATTGCCACAGCACGGGCAAAACGACCCATATTGCTCGCTCATCCGATGTCTCCTGTGTGGTATGTCACGTCCTGTCCGGTACTCGCGTACTCAACGTATCTGACATACAGAGACAATCGTAGTGCACAAAACGCTTAATCGCTAAGTCGCCTTTCGGTGCATGCCCACCAGTTTCCTTACCGGCGATGCGGGGCTCCGGTATTCGATGGCTCAGTGGTACGCTGATTTGACCTGTCTCGAAGGAGCCAACAACGCGTCAATCACTGCGCTATCTCGTGCAGCTTTGCGATCACCGAATTCGAGATCTGCTGCGCATTTTTCCTGACCGTCTGTTTCTCGTCTCCGCGTCCGCCACATCGATCACGACGCGTCTGAGGTATCGATCGGATCGCCGTAGCGAGCGAGACGCGTGCGCAACGCGTCGATCTGATCGAGCAGATCCAGCGCGAGCGCGACTCCGGGTGCGTTCAACGCCAGGTCGGTGGTCAGCCGCTGGGCCGTGATCACTCGACGCAGACACGTGCCGCTGAATCGCCATTCCTCGATGCGCGAGCCCTGCGGTTCGAATGCGCCTTCCTCCACCCAGCGTGCGAGATCGTCGCTGGACGCGCCCGTGATCCGGCAAAGTTCGATGAGCGTGAACTCGACGTGTTCCTCGACGACATCGCCCTGCAGATAGACAGCCTCGTTTTTGATCATGATGGGTCACCCATAAAAATGCGCGCGCGGATCGAAGTCCAGCGCCTCGTGCATCGCTTTGTAGGCGGCTTTCTTCGCGTCGGTGTCGGCGGGAGGCAGCACGATGGCGAGCATGACGTAGAAATCCCCGGGTTGCTTGCCGGGAATGCCGCGTCCCCTGAGTCTCAGTCGTCGTCCGGCTGCGGACCCGGCCGGCACGTTCACGGTGACCTCGCCCGACGGCGTCGGCACGACGACCTCGGCGCCGAGCGCGGCTTCCCACGGGGCGAGCGGAAGCTCGATTGTCACGTCGCGCCCTTCGACGCGATAGCGCCTGTGTTCTTCGAGGGCGATTTCGAGGTACAGGTCGCCGCGCGGCGCCTGACCCATGCCGGCGCCGCCCTGACCCGCGAGTCTGAGCCGCTGACCGTCGAGAATGCCTTTCGGTATCGAGACGTCGAGCGTGCGTGTTTCGTAGCTCACGTGCCCGTCTTCGTCGATGAGGGGCATTTGCAGCGTGAGCGTTCGCTGCGCGCCGTTATAGGTGTCTTCGAGGCTAATTGCGGCCCGTGCGTGATGATCTTCGCCGGGCCATTCCGGCGCGCGCGGCCGGGTCGCGTGTCGCGCTCGGGAACCGAAGAGGTCGTTGAAGAAATCTTCAGCATCTTGCGAGTCGCTGCCACGAAATTCGAAGCCGTCGCCGACGTCAGGACGTGGCCGGATCTCATCGCCATCCTTGAGACCGGTGCCGAGCGCGTCGAATGCAGCGCGCTTTTCCGGGTCCTTGAGAACCTGATAAGCCTCGCCAACTTCCTTGAAGCGGGCCTCGGCGTCGGCTTCCTTGTTCAGGTCAGGATGGAACTTGCGCGCGAGCTTGCGATGAGCGGTCTTGATCTCTGCCTCGGTTGCAGTGCGCGCAACGCCCATGACGGCGTAATAGTCCTTGTATTTCATGTCTTCCCGTTTCGTCCGATCAATCGACCCGTAGCGACGCACAGGTCGACCGGCGCGCCGTTTGTCTCATCAATATACAAGGATGCGGGGATCATCGGGCAGGCGCAGGTGCGGATAAACGCGTGTTTCGCATTCTCCGCTCTTGCCAAAATTTCCAGCGACGCGTGCATACGACGTCGCGAACGCGGGTTGCGGATCGCCGAGGCGAAGAATTCAAGGAGGCGGATACCCGATGCTCGGCGCAGCGACAACTAGCGCAGGTGCAATGGTGCCATCGGGCGAGACGGCAGGCTCGCAAACGATCGCGCCACCACCACTTAAAAGTTAGACTCTTCGATCTGCGCATTGTCCGGGACCGAACCCGTCAACGTGACCGCGCCGCTGCGCGCACGCACGAAAATGTTCATCACCGTAATATCGCGGGTCATGCTCAGCGCGCGGCGCACGTCGGAGCCAAGCTTCCGATCGGCTTTCCACGTGCTCTTCTAGCTTGCTTTCGCAGACGCGGCCGAATCGGCGGTCGCTGTCGCCGTCGATGCGCTCGATTGTGACCGGGCATAGGTGCTCGACACCATCGCGAGACACAACCCGAAGCCCAGCGCCTGCAACATCCGTACTGCTTTCATAACGTCTCCTTTCCCCATCAGATTAGAGGATCGTCGTCGTCGTCGAGAGATTGACAGCGACTGTGAACGGCGCGGCACTCATCGACTGCCACTGCGCCGCCTGGCGGAATACGCGTCGAATCAGCCATTCGCCTGCAAGATAGGGTTGACTGGACGGTCAATGGATGTGGGGCCGAGGAATGGCATTGTTCGAAGGCGTCACGGCAGTCGCCGCCCCGTCCAACGCACCGACCTTCGTATCACTGCGGTCGAGCATTGCACGGGCCCGGTCCATATCGAGCGCCCCTTCCCACCGGGCCACCACGATGGTCGCTACACCGTTGCCAATCAGGTTCGTGACTGCACGCGCCTCATTCAGGAAACGATCGACACCCAGCAACAGCACCAGTCCGGACACTGGGATTTTGTGCATGGTCGCCAGTGTGGCGGCCAACGCCACGAATCCCGCTCCGGCTACGCCTGCAGATCCCTTCGACGTCAACAACATCACACCGAGCAGCAGCAACTGGTCCCAGATCGTCAGATGGATATTCATCGCTTGAGCGATGAATAGCGCGGCCATCGTCAGGTAAATCGCGGTTCCATCGGCATTGAAGGTGTAGCCGGTCGGCAATACCATGCCGACGACAGGTCGTGAGCATCCAAGCTTCTCCATCTTGATGAGCATTTGCGGAAGCACCGCTTCAGTTGAAGCTGTACCGAGAGTAATGAATATTTCATCCTTGATGTAGCGGAGAAACTTCCATAGCGACAGCCCGCACATTCGCATCACGATGCCAAGCACAAGGACGACGAAGATGAAACAGGTCAGATAGAGGCAACCCATCAATTGACCGAACGATGCCAGCGTGCCAAGCCCATACTTGGCGATGGTAAAGGCCATGCCGCCAAAGGCGCCGATCGGTGCGACATACATGACGATCCGTACCACGCCAAACATGCCTTGAAGGAACATGTCGAGCATGTCGACGAACGGCGCAGTGCGAGGACCCAGCTTGGCGAGCGCGACCGCGAGCAGCAGCGAGAAGAAGATGATTGGCAGAATATCTCCATTCGCGAATGCCCCGACGATGCTGTTCGGAACGATGCTCATGAAGAACTCAAGCATCCCATGCTGCTGGGCCGCATGAGTGTA
This sequence comes from Caballeronia sp. SL1002, assembly GCF_057814995.1. NCBI lineage: Bacteria > Pseudomonadati > Pseudomonadota > Betaproteobacteria > Burkholderiales > Burkholderiaceae > Caballeronia > Caballeronia sp. SL1002. Next base: position 314,207 of record NZ_JBYMUW010000003.1, read on the forward strand.
GGTCGCGATCGACGAACTGTCGATGTGCGTGGGATCGATGTTCATCCCACTCCCGGGCCTGACGATGTTCACGACCACGAGACCAACCAGCAACGCAATGGTCGATGCGACTTCGAAATAAAGCACGGCTTTGACGCCCACCCGACCCGCCTCGTGGAGGTCATTCATCCGGGCAATCCCGACAACAACCGACGCGAAAATGATCGGGGCGAGCAGCATCCGGATCAGCTTGATGAACAAGTCACCGAGTGGTTTAAGTTGAGAACCGATCTCAGGATAGAAGTGGCCGACCAGGACACCGGCAATAATGCCGATCAGAACCTGGACGTAGAGCTTGGAGAGGGATTTTCCGATCTTCGAAAGCCGCATGACTGTCTCCTATGCGTGGCTTCTTTTAATGAAAGTCGAGTCGAGCCACCGCCGCGGTATTCACCGCTGCGGCGAGCACGGACTGATTTCGCCCGCGTTCCTTTTTTCTGTTTTTATGAACGCTACGCCGACGCTTTTGTCGGCGAGCCTGGCCATTTGACGGCTTATGCGGACAGCTTTTGCATCTCCGCAAAGAGATCGGCTTTTCCCTCGAAGCCGATGCCGGGCAGATCGGGCATCGTGATGTAGCCGTGTTCCACCTTGACGCCGTCGGGGAATCCGCCGAACGGCTGGAACAGGTCCGGATAGGATTCGTTGCCGCCGAGGCCGAGGCCGGCCGCGATGTTCAGCGACATCTGGTGACCGCCGTGCGGAATGCAACGCTTCGGCGACCAGCCGTGCTCGCGAAGCATGTCGAGCGTGCGCAGATATTCGACAAGACCGTAACTCAGCGCGCAATCGAACTGCAGCCAGTCGCGATCCGCACGCATGCCGCCGTAGCGGATCAGGTTGCGCGCGTCCTGCATCGAAAAAAGGTCTTCGCCGGTCGCCATCGGCTTGTCGTAGTAGTTGCGTAACGTGGCCTGCAATTCATAGTCGAGCGGGTCGCCCGGCTCCTCGTACCAGAAGAGGTCGTACTGGGATAACGCCTTCGCGTACTGGATGGCTGTGTCGAGGTCGAAGCGGCCGTTGGCATCGACGGCGAGTTTCTGTCCGTCGCCCAATACGCTCAGGATGGAGTCGATGCGGCGCAGATCTTCATCGAGCGAAGCGCCGCCGATCTTCTTCTTCACGACCGTATAGCCACGGTCGATATAGCTGCGCATTTCGTCCTTGAGCTTATCGTGATCCTGGCCCGGATAGTAGTAACCGCCCGCTGCGTACACGAAAATTTTGCGGTCAGGCGCACCGTTGCCATAGCGATCCGCAAGCAGTTGAAACAGCGGCTTGCCTTCGATCTTAGCCACGGCGTCCCACACGGCCATGTCGATGGTGCCAATCGCCACCGAACGCTCGCCGTGACCGCCTGGCTTCTCGTTCGTGAACATCGTGGACCAGATCTTGTGCGGATCGAGGTTGTCGCCCGCGTCGTTGACGAGCGTGGCCGGGTCGGCTTCGAGCAGACGCGGAATGAAACGCTCGCGCATCAGCTTGCCCTGACCGTAGCGGCCGTTGGAATTGAAGCCGTAACCCACCACCGGTTTTCCGTTCCGGATGACATCCGTCACCACGGCGACCAGGCTCAGCGTCATTTTGCTGAAGTCGATGTAGGCATTCCGGATCGGAGAGCTGATCGGAATGGTTTTTTCGCGGATTTCAACGATTCTCATGGCATTTGTCTCCTGGGTTTTCTGGACATTATTGCGATCCTTCGGGAGCAATATGAGACGAAGCTTAACTGTGAAAAACGCTGCTACACTGCACTTCTGTTCATTACATTTTTCACATCCGGTGAATACTGAAACTCAGACCGCCACCGATTTCGAGTTTTTCATTCTTCTCGCGAAACTTCAGAGTTTGTCCGGCGCCGCACGTGCGCTTGATTTGTCGCCGCCGGCTGCAACGAAGCGGCTCGGCGTGATCGAGCAGCGACTCGGCGTACGTCTGGTCAACCGCACCACTCGAAGCGTGAGTCTGACTCCCGAGGGCGAGACCTATCTGCAATATGCCATCCAGATAGTTGGGCAAGTCCGCGAAATGGAAGAGGCAATTTCCGGATCAAGACGTGACCCGCAAGGGCTTCTGCGCATCAATGCGACGCTTGGATTCGGCCGGACGACCATCGCACCGCTCGTGTCCGAGTTCGCAAAGCGGTTTCCTAGCGTCGAGGTACAGTTTGAAGTGACGGATCGGCCGGTCGATTTGGTCGAGGGCGCCTTCGACATGGCGATCCGATTCGGTGAACTTCCCGACAGTCGCCTGAGCGCACGACGCATCATGAGCAATCGACGCTTTCTCTGCGCGTCCCCGAAATACCTCGAAAAGTACGGCACACCCGAGCGCGTCGAAGACCTGGCTGTACACCGCTGCATCATTCATCGGCAGAACGACGACGCGTACGGGGTATGGCGTTACATCGTGAACGACCATACCGAGGCAATCAAAGTGAAGGGCGCTTTATCGAGCAACGACGGCGATATCGTGCTGCGTTGGGCCTTGGAAGGACATGGCATACTGATTCGATCGGAATGGGATCTCGCGAAGTACGTGCAGAGCGGTCGGCTCAATCTCGTATTGCCGAACACGGTCCTTCCTTCCGCCGACCTGTTCGTCTACTATCCGCGGCAAAAGAATCAGACGGCTCGCGCGCGTGCCTTTATCGATTTTCTGGTTAGCCGATTCCAGGCACCCTTCATCCCGGTCGATACGGGTACGGAGCCGCGTGAACGGAAGAAGCGAAGTCCGCGCGGGTGAGTTGTGACGATGTCTTATGTTGGCCGGTAACTGGCGTGCATCGAACGAGCGACCCGTTGGTTCTTCGCGATCAATTTGTCCCCTTCTCGCGGGCGTAGATTGCGAGATTCAATAGAGCGCTTTCCAATTGCGAAGGGTCGACCTTAGACAACCAAAGGCCGACCGCGCCGACCACCTCGACATGCACGCACGGACCGAGGAATCTGTTTATAAAATCCTGCATGCCGGGGACGAGACGATTCACATCCGTCGGTTTTCGATCTAACGTCTGCCGTCGCGAGAATGCTAGAAGTCGACGAGTGCGCGCTGCCGCGCGCTCGGAAGGTAGTCGGCAAGTCCGTTACCGCGCAAGTATTGTTTCGTCGAAGCACGCGAGTAATGTGGCCGGTCCCGCGTAGACACTACTACACCCGGCCTTCCGAAGTTCCGCCTCGGGAAACCCGCCGCACAGCACTCCGAGCGTGCGCATACCGGCCTTGTTCGCGGCATCGGCGTCGTAAGGCGTGTCACCGATCGCCACCGCCTCGTGCGCATTGACCTGCAGCTTTTGCAAGGCGACATCGAAAATATCTGGTGCCGGCTTCGATTTTTCGACGTCCTCGGAGGACGTCGTCTGATCGACCAGATCCGCAACGCCGGCAATTTCTAGATACACCTGAAGTTCGGAACGCTTTGCAGACGACGCGATGGCAACTTTGAGGCCAGCGTCGCGCGTGCGTCGAAGCAAATCCGGCACCGCGGAGAACGGACGGACCAGGGAAAGATACCGCGTCTTAAACCGCTCGCCCCGCCAAGCCTCCATCTCCTCACCGTGATCCTTTTGCTCGGCGTCCGACAGGAATACGGGGATGAGCTGATCTCCGCCCTTTCCTATCTGGCCGCGCACCTGCTTGAACGTTACGGTATGTCCGAATTTCGCGAGTGCTTCTTGCCATGCCCACGCGTGTAGATCGACGGAATCGACAAGGGTACCGTCAACATCGAAGATCACGGCTGTCGTCATTTCATTTTCCTTTTCACAAACTGAAGTTGAAGTTGAAGCCAACTTTTTCCATTAGGAGGCCGGAGCCGACCACTGTCGGCGGTCGGATATCGTGCGATCGTCGGAACCTGCGAGCAAACCTGTTCTGTATTTCTTCCCTTAGGCTCGGTGAATTGCAGAGAAAGCCTTGTCGTTCGCACTCATGGACGGCTACAGCGCGGGCCGACGTCTCGCTGACGATTTATTCCGTTCCATTTGCGGGTTGAAAGATGAGTGCATCATCGTTCGCCGTCGATCGCAACGTCTGCCCTGTCTGCATCAATGTTCCCCCGAAACACCCGCGCGCGCGGAAAGCCGGCCGCGCGCTGGTCACCGCTTTCGGCGTAGACATCCACGCAATACGCGCACCCGAGCGTTCAAAGCTGGCGACGAGCGCGACGTCTTCATCGAGCGCGACGGGCTCGAACCCGCCGCGTTTCACGTATGCGTGTGCGGACACGGCAAGATTGGCACTGTGTACGTGGCGATGCCCGCCTACCGGACGGTAGTTCCGGTAGAAACCGCATCGACGTGGTGCATGAGCCGACAAAACAGCCTATCTGGCGGCCCCGGGGTGTCCGCATCAGTAAAAGCTGGCTGTCGTGCGCGCGCCTGATTGCAGGGTCCGCGCCGACGTCACGGACCATGCCGACGTTGCGCGCACTAACGCCATCCGAACCACGTTCGCGCGAGCGGGCGCAACCTGTGCCGTGTCGTCGGTGCCGTAGTCCATCCCGAGAACGATTTCGACCGCTTGCCGCCAAGCTCAGGATGGCGGTCGCCGACAAAGTGAACCGATTAGAAGATTGGGGCGAATGTCCGCAAGCGAATTTTATTTTACATTCTGCGCTCTCTGCACATTTTATTTTGCTATTTTTAACGATGACGCATTAATAATCGAATCTCTGTCGGCAGAGAAGAATTTTTCCACCCGGTAGATACAACGGCTTGGTGTGAACGACGTCGCACCTAATTTCACCACGCGCCTCACGCAGCCATCTCCGAATTCCAATTTTGGATCGGCGGCCAGCGGGTAATCTTTTCCTCGCGCTCGGAGACTTTTATACCGGTCTGCACGACGGAACTGAGCTATGGCAAGGACACATTGTCTTGGGATATGAAACGACCCGACGAGGACGAACCTGCGGTCCGTCGCTTATCAGCGGGCCGCTCGAATATTGCTCATCCGTGACCGGTTCCATCCAGTCCACGTTCTTACCGTCAAGAGATTCGACAATAGCAAGATGGGACATTGCAGTCGTCAATGCCGCCCCATGCCAGTGACGCTTTCCGCAGGAACACGACACGATGGCGCCAGCGCGAATTTCGGTCCGCGAACCGCCCTCGCATTGCGTCCACCCTGTGCCGTTCAGCACGACGAGGATTTGGCCGAGCTGCGGCTGATCTGAGTCTCCTACAGGTGACCTGCGGCTAAAATGTAGAACCGGGCTGTGCAACCCTCGATTACAGCATCGAATCCACGCACGCTTCGGTCCGCGGCTACTCGCAGTCTCTGGCGTCTTTACCTTGATCGGGCCTCATGGACCTCAAGCAAATCCAGTATTTCATCGCCCTCTTCGAGGATGGCTCCGTCACACGCGCAGCCAAGCGCCTCAACATCGTGCAGCCCGCGCTCAGCATGCAGATTTCGAAGCTCGAAGCCGAACTGCGACAGACACTCTTCGAACGCGGGCCGCACGGCATGGCGCCGACCGAGGCGGCGCGCCTCATGTATCGCCTGTACACGCCGATCATCCGTGACATCGACCACGCGCGCGAGCAGTTGAGCCGGCGCGACGTCATCGTCACGGGTCGGGTGTCGCTGGGAATGGTGGCGTCGGAGGCGGAAAGCGTGCTGCCGGAGTCGCTCGCGAGGTTTGACGCGCTCTTTCCGCAAGTGGAGGTATCGGTGGCCGACGGCTTCAGCGCGCAACTCATCGATGCAGTCGAGGCAGGCCGGCTCGATGCCGCGATCATCAACAAGCCGCGCGGCCGCCTCACGCTCGATGTCGTGCCGTTGCTGGTCGAGGAAATGGTGCTCGTGACCAGTGCTGCCCACGGCGTCGACTTGCCGCAGGAAATCGATCTCGCGAACATGCCCGGGGTGGAACTCGTGCTGCCAACGCGTCGGAACGGTCTGCGCGGCGCACTCGACGCTGCGCTGATGGCCGCCGATATCGTCATCAAGCCCAAGTTCGAAATCGATCTGCTCAGCGCGATCGTGCAATTCGTCGAACAGGGCACTATCGCGACGATCCTGCCGCGCGTCGTCGTGCAGCGCAAAGTGGATGAAGGCGTGCTGCGCGCCCACACGATCGCATCGCCGCCGATCGTGCGGCACATCATCCAGGTCACTCACCCAAAGCGGCCGATCGGTCCCGCCGCACAGACGCTCATCGCGATCATCACCGACGAGATTAAGCGGGTGACGACCGGTCTATCGGGCGACCGCACGCCTTAGCGGCCGCGCTCAAACGGCTCGCGCGCACTGCTCGGCCGATCGCTGCGTGTGCCGAACAGCGTGTCGCAGATCGGGAACGTGAGGTTGAAGTTCTGTGTCGCCATCACTTCGGGATCGTGGTGCGTGGCATGCAGACGCCGCACGGTGTTGACGAGCGGAACACGGTCGAGGAACGGGCTGTCGGTGAAGTGTGAGAGCGTATGCAGGCCCTCGTACATCAGGAAGTACGCCGCCATCGTGAACAACGCGATGTAGCCGGCGTTGCGCGAGAATAAAAACCCGATCACGAGTGCGAACGGCACGGCCGCCAGCACGAACGCAACCGGCGCGAACGGCGGAAACAGCAGTGCGCGCCAGTGACGGTGGCCCTTGTATTCGAGCGTGACATGCGTGAAAAAGCGGTGATGGACCGCGCAGTGGCGCTTGTAGATCATGCTGAAATACTTGGTCGGACGATGCAGCACGTAGCGGTGTGCCGCCCATTCGGCCCAGTTGCCAAACAGAAAGAGCGGAATGACCGCGAGCCATTCGACGAGCGTCGGCGCATGAAGCTGCATCAGGCAATACGCTATCACGCCACCGGTAAAGAGCAATGTGAAGCCGAGGTGCATTTCGCCGCGATACCACCACGGCGTGGCGTCCACATACTCGTCGCGAAACTTGTAGGAACGCGCGCGAACATCTTGTTCGTATCTCATCGATGTCTCCGGCTGTTGTGTAAGTCGAGCGCCCGTTGGCGTCCGCGATCATGCTCAGTCAATCAGGAAGGAGTGCGGGCGGGGCCGCCTTCCAGCTTGCCGAGTGTCTCCGGGACGACGAACGCACCTATCAGAAAGATCACGCTGATCGCGCCGACGAAGATCGCGAGCGTCAGCGGCAACTGACTCGCGTCCTTCGCCACGAGCGACACGGCGGTCGGCATCATCCCGCCGATTGCGAAACCGATGTTCCAGGAAAGACCTGTACCGGTCGCGCGGATCGAGGTCGGGAAGCGTTCGTTCAGAAATATGAGGATCGGCGCGTAACCGGCACTGCCGAGCGCGCTGAGAAGCACCGCATACACGCCGACCATCGTGATGCTGTCCGCGGTAGGCAGCAGCAGGAACAGCGCGGGCAACGCGACGAGCCGGATCAGCCCGAGCCACACGAACGTGCTCTTTCGGCCGATGAACGTGCTCAGGTGCCCTGCCGCGATCGACGCGACCACCACCGCGATGCTGCAGATCATCAGGATCGCCGCGGCCGCACCGTTGGGTGCGTGGCTAACTACCTTGAGGAACGTCGGCAGGTAGCCCGATGTCAGGTAGTACCCGCTGCCGCCGCCAATCGTGAGGAGCAGGTTGACGAAGAGGATCTTGCGATACTCGCGCGAGAACAAGGTCTTCAATGGCGAGCGCACAACTTCGACGGGCGCGCCGTTGACTTGCGCGGCCATCTTCGCGGCCTTTTCGGCGGCGAGCTTCCTCCACAACGGCGACTCTTCGAGGCTGTTGAACACGAAGAGGCCCAGCACCGAACTGATGATGCCGGTGAAGAACATGCAGCGCCAGCCCCATACGTCAAACGCCTCGCCGGGGAAAAGCGCCGACATCGCGAGGAACGTAACTGACGCGAGCAGCGCGCCGAGCCCAGCCCCGCCACCGCCGATCAGTCCCGACACCGCCCCGCGATACTTCGGCGCGACGGATTCCGTTCCGATGGTGTGCGTGGAAGCAACCACGCCGCCGACGAACACGCCCTGGATGAGGCGCAGCAAGAGGAAGAGAATCGGCGCGAGCAGGCCGACCTGAGCGACGGTCGGCAGCAGGCCGAAGGCGGCCGTCGACAAGCCGACGCCGACCACCGCCACGATCATCGCGCCTTTACGGCCACGTCGATCGGCGTAAGAGCCGAAGAGCGCGGAGCCGAGCGGGCGCATCAGCAGTGTCACGGCGAACGATGCATAGACGGCGGCGAGGGAAAGCATCGCATGCTCGGAGGGGAAGAACAGACGCCCCACCACTGGCGCTACATATAACAGCACGAACAGATCGAACAAATCCAGTGCCCAGCCGAGACACGAAGCTGCCACTGCGCCCATGACCTGTCGCTGATCGACAGCGGGTGCGGCGACGCCATTTTGCGCTGCTACGGACATTTCCATCTCCTTGAATGTCACCGGGCCATCTCTCGATCGACCCCGTGTTTGCGGCACGTAGTTCTGGCGTGCTCTTATTGCCGTTAAAGAAACTCGTCAGTGCGCGGCGGCGAGCGGCGTCGTCGTCGATGCGCTGCCTGTGCGTTTTGTGACCATCGCGTCGGCGATCTTCTCGGCAATCATGATGGTCGGGATATTGGTATTCGCCGAAGGCAGCCGGGGCATCAGCGATGCATCGACGACTCGCAAGCCTCGCGTTCCATGCACGCGGCCCTCGGTATCGGTCACGGCGCTACGGTCGCGGGCGTCGCCCATGCGGCATGTGCCGCTCGCATGCCATACGCCGAAGACGTTCGCCCGGATGAAGTCCGCGAGCGCGCGTTCATCGGCGAGCAGCGCGGACATCCTGAGACCGCGCGTGAAGAAGCGTTCGATCAGCACGCGGCGGATCGGCGCGGGCGTATCGAGCAGCACGCCGAGCATCGAAGTCAGCAGCGCGTTGCCCTTGCCAACCCGGCTCATCGCCTTCACACGCGCTGAAAAAGCCGCGGGAAAGAAATCGCGCTGATCGTGACCGAGGCCCGATGCAGCGACGACTTTCGCGAGCAGCCGTACGCCCATCGCGAGCCGGTCGAGGTCGCGCGGGTCGTCGAGCAGATTGAGCTCGACGCGCGGTGCGACCGCTGCATCGGATGAAACGAGTTGCACGCGGCCGCGCGAATACGGCCGGTTGCACCAGAGAAAGAAGAGGCCCAGCCGATTGCCCAGCGAATGCCATGCGGCACGCGTCGCGCTCGACAAATACAAGTCCGACGATTCACCGCCAGCGACGCCCGACGTGAAGCGCGCCGCCGTCATGCTTGCCCGGCGCCGAGCAAGCGGCATACGAAAGCGCGGCTCGAGAAAATGGCAGAACGTGAGCGACGGATGATCCTGCAGATTGCGTCCGACGCCCGGCAGATCGACGAGGCATCCAATGCCGAACTCGTCGAGCTCATGCTTCGAGCCGATGCCCGCGCGCATCAGCAAGGCGGGCGACTGGAGCGCGCCCGCGCATATAACGACCTCATCGGCGTCCAGATGCACGCGCTCGCCGTTCGCGGCCACGGCGACCACGCCCTGAGCAGCGGTCCCTTCCATCACGATTCGCTCGACACGCAGGTTTGGATACACGGTGAGATTGGGCCGCTTACGTGTCGTCTCGTCGAGATACGCGGCAGCGGTCGACACGCGCTTATCGTCGACATTCGAGAACGCGCCCGGGAACAAACCGTCGCCGAATTCGGCATTCTGGTCCTGCAACGTGGCGAAGCCGTTCGCGCGCAGCCCATCGGCGAACGCGTGGCAGAACGGGGGCCAGTCCTCGGGCATGATGCGGCGGATGGGCACCGGACCATCGCTGCCATGCAGCTCGCCAGCGGGGAAATTCACATCGCGCTCAAGCTTGCGGAAATACGGCAGAACGTCGTCCCACGCCCAACCTGGCGCGCCGTTGGCGGCCCACTCGTCGTAATCGCGCGGCAGGCCGCGATTCGCCGACTGCACGTTGATGCTCGACCCGCCGCCCATCACACGGCCCTGCTCATACACGCGCGGCGCCGATGTCTTCGTCGCCTTCGCTTTCAGATCCGGCCAGATGTAGGTATCGCCGCAAAAGACGGGCATCGGATAGCTGTCGAGGATAGGCGCGGGCACCGCACCCGGTGGCGTATCGGCGCCCGCCTCGATCAACGCGACGCGCAGCGACGGCACCGCCGACAGCCGATGCGCGAGCACGCATCCCGCCGATCCGCCACCGACGATCACGTAATCGAAACGTTCCATGTGCCTGTCTCCTCGTCTCTTGCTGGCTTCTCAGGAACCGCGAAACGCGGGCTTGCGCTTGCCATGAAACGCTTCGACGCCTTCGCGGAAATCGTCCGACGTGCGCAGCCGGCTGTAGCAATGCCCTTCGAGTTCGATCGCGATCGAGAGCGGCGTATCTTCGGAATCGTTGAGCAGCTTCTTCGCCGTGCGTTGCGCGAGCGGCGAGAATGTGCGCAACTCGTCGACCAGTGCATCGGTGACGGCTTCCAGTTCGGCATCCGGCACGCACTCGACCGCGATGCCCCATTCGTACGCCTGCTTGCCCGGAATGCGGCGCGAGCGCATTACGATGTCCTTGGTCCTGCCGATGCCGACCATCTGCTGCAGTCGCGCCGATCCGCCCGAGCCGGGAATCTGCCCGAGCTTCTGCTCGGGCAGCGCATAGAACGTGGTCTCGGTCGCGATGCGGAAGTCGCAAGCGAGTGACAACTCGAAGCCCACGCCGAAGCAGAAGCCGCGATTGGCCGCGATCACCGGTTTCGAACAGCGCGCGGGCGCGGCGATATTCCAGGCGAGCTTCGACACATGCTCCGGCGATGCTTCGAGAAAGCCCTTGATGTCGCCACCGCTCGAAAAGTGTTCGCCCTTCGCGCGCACGACGATCACGCGCACGCGTTCATCTTCGTCTAGCGCTTCGAACGCGGCGCGCAACTGGTCGCGTGCGTGCATCGAGATCACGTTGAAGGGCGGGCGATGCAGGATGATGTCGGCGCGCTCGCGCTCGGCGTCGATCTCGATAGAGAAGCCGTCGAGATCCTGAAGCAGGGCCTGCCCGCGATGGGTCAAGTCGGTCATGTTGAATTACTCCTTCGTGGTTTCGGTGCGGTGTGCAGCGGATGCGGACGGACCGTCATCGCGTTGATATTCGCCTGTGGAAAGCTTGCGTCGCAGGATCTTGCCGACCGGCGACTTCGGGATGGCGTCGACGAATACGTAATCGCGCGGCCGCTTGAAATTGACGAGGTCCGACTCGCGGCACCATGCGTCGAGCGCGGCTGAATCGACATGATCGCGGCGCTTGATGAACGCGACGACGCGCTGGCCCCAGCGCTCATCCTTCACGCCCGCGACGGCCACTTCATCGACCGATGGATGCAGCGAGAGCACCGATTCGATATCGACCGGCGAGATGTTCTCGCCGCCGCTGATGATCATGTCGTCCACCCGGCCGGAGACGTACAGGTCGCCGTCGTCGTCGAAGAAGCCGGTGTCGCCGGTGAAGTACCAGCCTTCGCGCAGCGATTTCGCGTTGGCGTCAGGGCGGTTCCAGTAGCCTTCGAACGCTTCGTCGCCTAACAGGTCCGCGATGATCTGGCCTTCCTCGTTCGCCGCCGCAAGATCGTCGGGCGACCTCGCGTCGAGCTTCACGACGCGCAGGCGCGTGTTGATGCCCGCGCGTCCCGCGCTGCCCGGCTTTTTCGTCGCGTCCTGGTCGATGCTGAACGTGTAGACCTCGGACGAGCCGTAGTGATTGACGAACAGTTCCGGCTCGAACGCGGACGAGAGGCGTTTGAGCAGGCCATCGTTCATCGACGCGCCTGCGAAGCCGAGCTTCGTCACCGATGACGTATCGATGCTCGCGAAGTCGGAATTGCCGAGCAGGTCGTGATACAGCGTCGGCACGAGATACAGGCACGTGAGCCTGTGCTTCGCGATGGAGTCGAGTGCGGCCCGCGCATTCCAGCGCCGCATACAGACGAAGAGACCATCGACGAGCGCCATCGAGAGCAGCGAGCGCACGCCCATCGTGTGATAGAGCGGCATCACCCCGAGCGTGCGTTCGCCTTGCCGGTACAGGTTCTGCGCGACGTGTGCGAGCGCGCCCGCACGTTCGTGCCGGTGACGGCGCGGCACGCCCTTCGCCTTGCCCGTCGTGCCCGAGGTGTAGAGCATGAGCGAGACGTCGTCGGCGTTCGCGTGGGCCGTTTCGCCTGCGTGCGCGCGTTCGACGAGCAGCGCATCGAAGGACGTTGTACGGCCCTGTGCATCGTCGAGTCCGATACGCGGTACATTCTGCGCCGCGCTGCTTTGCACGACGGCATCCGCGCAAACCGGCTCGTAGACGATTGCCTTCACGCCTGCGTCGGTCACGCAATAGCCGAGTTCGTCGGGCTTGGCGCGCCAGTTGAGCGGCACGACGACGATACCCGCCATCTGGCAGGCCCAGTGCAGCGTCGCCATTTCCCAGCGGTTCTGCAGCACGACGAGTAGTCGGTCGCCAGGCGCGAGACCCAGTTCGCGCAAGCCATCGGCAACGTCCAGAACGACGCGATGCCACTGTGCGTAGGTAAGCTGCAAGTCGCCGTCGACGAGTGCAAGCGCATGCGGGCTACGCTCGACGCTTTGCAGGAAGGTGCGGCCGAGATCAAGCATGCTCGACCTCCGCGCCTTGTTCGCTGGAAGTGCGACCGCTGCGGCGCGCGGCCACGTCGAGCACCGCCTTGACGATGGGCGTATAGCCCGTACATCGGCAGATGTGCCCCGAGAGCATCTCGCGCACCTGGTCCTCGTTCGGATCGGGCACGCGTTGCAGATAGTCCGCGCACGACATCAGAATCCCCGCCGTGCAGAAGCCGCACTGCAGCGCGTGATGCCGCTGGAACGCCTGCTGCAAGTCGCCGAGCGTCTGATCGGGTGCGAGACCCTCGACCGTATCGACACGCGTCCCATGCACCTGCACGGCGAGCATCAGACACGAGCGCGCCGCGACGCCCTCGATATGGACCGTGCATGCGCCGCATACGCCGTGTTCGCAGCCGACATGCGTGCCGGTCGCCCCGAGTTCGTGCCGGATGAAATCCGACAGCAGTTCGCGCGGTTCGCAATGGCCGCTCCGCTCGCGGCCGTTGAGCGTCAGCGTAATACGCTGCGTTTCGCCTCGCCGCATGATGTTCATCGATGTCTTGCTCACTTCGCCTCCTCGATCACGCGCCATCCGAGTTGCCGAACCAGATGGCGGCGGTACTTCGCGCTAATGTGGGCGTCGTCCTGCGCACCCAGCTTCCAGCTCAAATCGTTCAGTGCGCCGCGCAGGTCGTCGCCCGACAGGCGCGGCCAGCGTTCGACCGTTGGCCGGTCCGCGACGCCGCCTACCGCGATGCGGATCGCGTCGTCCGTCACGATCGCCGCGCACGCGACCATCGCAAAGTCGCCGTGACGCGCGGAGAATTCGGTGAACGCGTAGCGCTCGCCCGGCTTCCTTAGCGGGAAGCTCACGGACTCGACGAGTTCATCCGGTTCGCGCGCCGTCATCAACATGCCCTGAAAAAAGTCCTGCGCAGCGAGCACGCGCTTTTTCTTCCGTGAACGCAAGGTAACGTCGCCGCCGAGCGCGGCGAGCACGAGCGGCAGTTCTGCGCTCGGGTCCGCATGCGCGATCGAACCGCACACCGTCCCGCGATTGCGGATCTGGAAATGCGAGATATGCGGAAACGCCATCGCGAGCAACGGGACTTCGTCGCGCAGCGTCTTGCGCCATTCGACGCTGCCCTGCGTCGCCGCCGCGCTCACGATCAGTCGTCCCGCCTTGTCGTCGACGTGAACCGCGTTCAGTTCTTGCGTTCGCGAAACATCGACAAGCACGCGCGGTTGCGCGAGCCGCATGTTGAGCACCGCCATCAGCGACTGACCGCCCGCGAGCACGCGCGCGTCCTCGCCGAACTCAGTGAGCGCATCGAGTGCATCGTGCGTCGTCATGGCGCGCAGATAGTCGAACGGCGCGGGCTTCATGCGCGGCTCCTGAAGCGCGCGATGAAGCGCGATAGCCATGAACCGCCTGCGTGCACGGGCTTGCCGGCCGCCTGTCGTCCGAGCGATTCGAAGAGCTGCCTGAGCACCACTTTCGCCGCGCCTTCGAGCATGCGTCCGCCGACCGCCGCGACCTTGCCCGACACCTGCGCTTCGTAGTCGTACGAAAGCCGCGTGCCGTGGTCTGTCGGCGTGAGTTCGACGAGTCCGTTGCCGCGCGCGCTGCCGAGCGGCGAAATGCCCGCGCCCGCAAGCCGCAGCCGATGCGGCGCGTCGATCTCCGACAAGCCGATACGCGCCTCGAAGCGCGCCTTGATCATGCCGACGCCGACCGTCACATCTGCGCGATACTCGTTCGGCGCAGTCTCTTCGAGCGCGTGGCAGCCGGGGATGACCTTCGCGAGCGCTTGCGGGTCCAGCAAGACGGCGAAGACCGCTTCGGGCGTCGCGGGCAAATCGACCGTGCCCTGTGCCGTCAGCGCCTTGCCGCCCGGCGTAGCGGCTTTCTTTGCGGGCGCGTCGCGCAGTTCGGGCCGCGACGGCTCCGGATCGTCGATGCCGATCAGCGCCATCACTTTCGACGGCGTGAGCGGCAGGCGAATATCGTCGACGCCGAGCGCATCGGCGACCGCATTCGCGATGCATGGCGGCGTGCTCATGTTGTTGCCCTCGCCAAGACCCTTCGCGCCCAGCGGCGTGAACGGCGACGGCGTCTCCAGATGCACGATCAGCGGATCGGGCACTTCGCAGGTGGTCGGCATCAGGTAGTCGGCGAGCGTGCCGGACTGGAAGCTGCCGTCCGCGCCATAGCGGAACTCTTCCATCAGCGCCGCGCCGAGTCCCTGCGCGAACGCACCGCGAATCTGGCCGTCGGCGAGCGCGGGGTTCAGCAACGTGCCTGCATCGTGCGCGGTCACATAGCGGTCGATGCGCACGCGACCCGTCGCGCGATCCACTTCGACGCCGCACATATCGAACGCGAATCCATACGCCGCCGATGTGTTGATGCGATCGTTCTCGTCGGGCGCGTCCATGTTCGGCGGCGTCCAGAATACGGTCTCGCGCAAGCCCGGCTCCTCGCCTTCGGGCAGGAGCGCGGGCGCCCAATGCGGTGCATTGCTCGCGACGCGCGGAAACGTCACCGCGCGATCGTCGGCGCCCTTCGGATAGATGCGCCCCGCATCGAAGCAGACGTCTTCCGGCGCGCAGCCGAACTGCTTCGCTGCGATGCGCGAGAGCTTGTCGCGCACCCGCATCGCGGCGAGATGCACGGTGCCGGCGACCGCGCCCGCGAAACGGCTCGAATAATTTCCCGCCGCGACGGACCACGCGTCCTTGTGCGTATCGAATTCGACGTTCACGACGATGTCTTTCGGATCGAGCCCGAGCACATCCGCGACGACTTGCGCGCATACCGTCATGTGTCCCTGCCCCGCCGGCGTCGATGCCACCGTAACGACCACGCCGCCGAGCAGATCGACGCTCACGGTCGCGCTTGCGATCGCGCCGCTCTTCGGCCCGGCCTTCTTGCGCGCGTCGGCGGGCATCACGGTCGTGATGTAGCCCATGTTCGACACGGAAGGCTCGACAATCGCAGCAAAGCCGATGCCGTAAAGCCGCCCTTCGTTGCGTGCCGCCTCCCGCCGCGCGACGAGTTCGTCGTAGCCGCCGTCCGCGAGCGAGCGGCGCAAACCTTCCTGATAGTTGCCCGAGTCGAGCAACGCGCCCGCTGCCGCGCGATAGGGAAACGCATTGGCGGGCACGAAGTTGCGGCGATACACCTCCAGCACATCGAGCTTCAGTTCGATCGCGATACGCTGCATCAGCCGTTCGAGCGCGAAGTACACCTGCGGGCCGCCGAAGCCACGCACCAGCCCGGTCGGCGTCTTGCTGGTCAGCACGACGCGGTTGCGCACGACCAGGTTCGGGATCGCATACGCGCCCGTCAGGCAGCCGTGCATCCGGTAGAACGTCGCGGGTTCCGGCGCGCGCACATAACCGCCGACGTCTTCGACCTGATCGTATGAAAGCGCGGTGATGCGCCCGTCGTTTTCGACAGCGGCTTCGATCGTGGAAAAACGCGCGGTCGCCGAAGTCGCCGCACTGAGGTGTTCGAGCCGGTCCTCGACCCACTTCACCGGCGCGTTCGCCTTGCGCGACGCAAGGCACATCAGCACGACATACGGAAAGACCGCCTGCTTCACGCCGAAGCTGCCGCCCGAGTCGCGCGGCGCCTTGTGACGCAAACGATTCGCCGGCACGTTGAGCGCCAGCGCCATCACGGCGTGCAGCGAGAACGGCCCCATGAAATTCGACGTAACGTCGTAGCCTTCGTCGCCCGACAGATACTCCGCGATCACCACGCCGCATTCGATGGGCGCACACGTATTGCGCGGGTAATGCGCAACGAACTTCACGCGATGCGCCGCCTTTTCAAACGCCGCCTCGGGTTCGCCGTAGCGGAAATGCCGGTCGCTGATCACGTTTGTGCCGACGCGTTCATGCAGCACCGGCGCATCGTCCTTCAGCGATTCTTCGATCGACGTAATCGGATCGAGCATCGTGTATTCGACCTTGATGAGATCGAGCGCATCTTCGGCCAGCGCGCGCGATTCGGCCATCACCACGGCCACCGGCTCGCCGACATAGCGCACGCGGTCCATCGCGAGCGACCATTGCTCCATCGGCGACTTCACGCCGACGACGAACGGCCGCGACCACGCGCGCAAATCGTCGCGCGTGAGGACAGCGCGCACGCCCGGCAGCTCCGACGCCGCTTGCGCATCGATCGAGACAAGTTCCGCATGCGCGTGCGGCGAGCGCAGCACGGCGGCATGCAGCGTGCCGGGCTTCACCGCGATGTCGTCGCCGTAACGTCCGCGTCCAGTCAGGATCGCGGGATCTTCGAGGCGCTGCATCGAGCGGCCGACGTGGCGCACGGCCTGCGGTTCCCGCGCCGCGCGAGCGTCGATATCGGCGATAGCGGTCTCGCGCTGGTTCATCGCGTGGCTCCTTCGTCGCGGCTCGCGAACTCGTCGGCGAGACCGCTCCAGCGGCGCGCGATCTCCGCGTGCTCGATGCCGAACAAATCCAGAATGCGGCCGACCGTGTGATCGACCACGTCGTCGATCGTCTTCGGATGCGCATAGAACGCGGGCACCGGCGGCATCACGATCGCGCCCATCTCGGTGGCGAGCGTCATGTTGCGCAGATGCGCGAGGTTCAGCGGTGTTTCGCGCGCGACCAGCACGAGGCGGCGGCGCTCCTTGAGCATGACGTCGGCGGCGCGCGTGAGCAGGTTGTCGGCGAAACCGTTGGCGACGGCGGCGAGCGTCTTCATCGAACATGGCGCGATCACCATGCCGTCGGTCAGGAACGAGCCGCTTGCCACCGCCGCGCCGATGTCGCGCACGTTATGGACGACGTCCGCGAGCGCATCGAGGTCGCCGCGCCCGACGCCCAGTTCCTGCGCTGCCGTGACCGCGCCCGACGCCGACACGATCAGATGCGTCTCGTGCGTGCCGAGCCGGCGCAGCGCGGCGAGCAGGCGCACGCCGATCGCGGCGCCGCTCGCGCCCGAGATGCCGACGACGATGCGCGACTTATTGCGCTCAGCCATGATCGCGGCTCAGGTAGGCGTCGAACGCGGCGTTGTCCGCGGCGACGAGTGCGGCGAGATCGACCGTATCCTGGCCGGGAATGCGCACGCGTGTGAAAACATGCTCCGGGTAGACCACCGGACGCGTCGCGTCGAGCCCCATCTTCGCGCTTACGCCTTGCAGATGCGGCGGCGCGTCCGCCGGCTGACCGACGGTCGTCGATGGATCGAGCGGCGAACCTTGCGCGCCTTCGATCACGACGAGATCGCGATCCGCCTGAAAGCGCGTCGCGATCGCCCATTCGATTTCGGCGGGATCGTGAACGTCCACATCGGTATCGACCACGACGACCTGCTTGATGTCGTAATGCGCGCCGAACGCGCACAGGATCACATTTTTCGCTTCGCCTTCGCGCTTCTTTTCGAACTGCACCCAGAGGTGATAGCGGCACACGCCGCCGACCGAAAGATGCACGTCCGTGACGCCGGGATGGCTGCGTTGCAGATGCGCGAGCAGCGTCGCTTCGCGGGGAATCGCGCCGAGCAGCAGGTGTTCCATCTCGGCGGGCACGATCGTATGAAAGACCGGATCGCGGCGATGCGTGAGCGCCGTCACTTCGATCACCTCACGCGCTTCCTTCGCACTGTAGTACTTCGGGAACTCACCGAACGGACCCTCCGGCTCGCGCACGTTCGGCAGAATGCGCCCTTCGATGACGATCTCCGCGAACGCCGGCACATGCACATTGCTCGTCACGCATTTCACGACCGGCAGCGGCGCGCCATGCAGCGCGCCCGCGATTTCCAGCTCGTCGTGATCGATCGGCGTGATCGCCTGCGAAGCGAGCATCGTCAGCGGATCGACGCCGATGGCGACCGCAACGTCGAGCGCATCGCCCGCTTCCTCGGCGGCTTTCTGGAACGCGTGCAGATGGCGCGGCAGCAGCAGGATCGCCATGCGGTCGGGGCCATGCACCTGGATGCGGTTGATCGACACGTTCTGCACGCCCGTGCGCGGATTGCGCGCGATAACGAGACCTGCTGTGATGTACGGACCGTTGTCATGCTCGCTGTGCGTGGGAATCGGCAGCAGCGCGTGCAGGTCGACGCCATCCGTCTGAACGATCTGCTGACACGGCGCGTCCGCTTGATCGACCACCCTTGATGCGATCGGGTGGGCAGCCGCCGCCGAAAAACATGCGAGCACGCCTGATTCCTCGACGCCCATCGCTTCCGCAATCCAGCCGCGCTTCGACATGAAGCCGGAGACCACCGGTACGCTTTTGCCGCCGGGCTGCGTGAAGAAAGCGGCCTGCGTGCCGTCGAGCCGCTTGGCGATCGCGGCGAGTTCGTGTTCGAGCGCAACAGGCCGGTCGATGGTCGCCAGCCGGCTCGTCTTAGCGAGATGCGCGAGCCAGTCGCGCAGCGTGAGCGCTTCCGTCTCTGAACGATTCGAAACCCACGGAAGAGGCCGGGTCGGAAAGGTGCCGTGGGGCGCGGCATCGCGAGTTTTCATCTGCGTCTCCATCGAATCTCCTGCGTTTCCCGGCTAAAGCGCCGCAGCAAGAGGTTGAAATGAAGCGTAGCGAGATCGCGTTATAAGTTCTAATACTGTTTTTTGATGCTTCGAATCATTAGTGCTGATATGAGTACTAGCCCTAATGACATCCGCCTTACAGATCGTTATCAATAGATAGATCGCATTTCCCCGCACAACAAGCGCGGCTCGCATCGGCCTCAAAAGCGCAACACGGCCGGAAAATTGATAATGTAATCGTCTCCAATCAGACTCTCTGATACCTGATTCGACCGAAAATGGACCTTAAACAAATCCAGTATTTCATCGCGCTCTTCGAAGACGGCTCTGTCACGCGCGCGGCCAAGCGACTCAATATCGTGCAACCCGCGCTTAGCATGCAGATCGGGAAGCTGGAGGATGAGTTGCATCAGCAATTGTTCGAGCGCGGTGCGCACGGGATGGCGCCGACTGCCGCCGGACGCCTGATGTACCGCCTTTTCCTGCCGATCATGCGCGACCTCGCGCACGCGCGGCAGCAGCTTCAACAGCGCGACGAAGTGGTGACGGGGCACGTGAGCATCGGGCTCATCGCATCGGTGACGGAGAGTGTGCTCGCCGATTCGCTTTCGCGCTTTCATGCGCGTTATCCGCATGTCGAAGTGACCGTGGCAGACGGCTTCAGTGCGACCTTCATTGACTGGGTCGCGGGCGGCCAACTCGACGCGGCGCTCATCAACAAGCCCCGCTCGCGCCTGTCTCTGGATACGCAGACCTTGCTCGACGAAGAAATGGTGCTGGCGACGAGCGTTGAGCACGGCCCTGACCTGCCGCACACGATCGAGCTCGCGCAGTTGCCCGAACTCGAACTCGTACTGCCGACCAAGCGACACGGCTTGCGGGGCGTGCTCGATACCGCTGCGCAGCACGAAGACGTGCTGCTGGCGCCGCGCTTTGAAATCGACGTGCTCAGCACGATCGTGAAGCTTGTGGAGAGCACCCGCTTTGCGACGATATTGCCGCGCATCGCCGTCGGGCGCGCCGTGCAGCGCGGGACGCTGCGGGCCCATCCGATTCTCGCGCCGCGCATCGTGCGGCATATCGTGCGCGTGAGTCATCCGCGCAGGCCGCTGTCCGCTGCGGCCGAGGCGCTGATCGAAATCATCGCCGACGAACTGCACCGTGTGTCGAACGCATCCGGCACAAACGCCATTCTTGTCCCCAAGGAAACTGCATGAACGCACAACACTGGATAGCCGGCGCATGGGTCGGCGTACCATCCATCGACAGCATCGACCCCGCTACCGGTGAAAGCATCGGTCAATTCGCCGACGGCGGCGCACCGGAAGCCGACGCGGCCATCGCCGCAGCACGGCACGTGTTCGATCGCACTACATGGGCGCAGGACGCGCGCCTGCGTCAGGACGTGCTACTCGCATGGGCCGCCGCACTCGATGCGCAACGCGAGCCGCTTGCAACCCTCCTCACGCGCGAAAACGGCAAGGCGATCGCGCAATCGCGCGGCGAAATCGCTGGCGCGATTTCCGAGGTGCGCTATTACGCGGGACTCGCTCGGCACGTCGCGGGCCACGTACTGGAATCCGAACCGGGAACGATCTCGACGATGCTGCGTGAAGCCGCCGGCGTCGCCGCCATCTTCGTGCCCTGGAATGCGCCCGCGGTGTTGCTCGTGCGCTCGCTCGCGCCGGCGCTCGCCGCCGGCTGCACCGCAATCGTCAAGGCGGCCGCGCAGACCCCGCTGGTCATCGCGGCCATGCTGCGCTGTTTCGAGCAGACCACGCTGCCGAAGGGCGCAGTGAACCTCGTCAACGAGGTCGGTTATGCGGCGGGCGAACGGCTGGTCGAGTCGCATGACGTCGACGTGGTGAGTTTCACCGGATCGACCGCGACGGGCAAAAAAATTATGGCCGCCGCCGCCGAAAGCATGAAGAAGCTCTCGCTGGAACTCGGCGGCAAGTCGTGCTGTGTCGTCTTCGAGGATGCGGACGTCGCCGCGATCGCGCCGCGTATCGCCCGCGCCGCGACGATCATCTCGGGTCAGCAATGCACTGCTGCGCGCCGCGTGCTCGTGCATGCCCGCCGTGCGGCCGAGATGCGCGAGCATCTGACGCGCGCGCTCGACGCGCTGAAAGTGGGCGAAGGCATCAACGAGGCAACGGATATCGGCCCGTTAATCGACGCGCCCACACGCGACGCGGTGGATCAAACCATTGCCCGCGCCTGCAACGAAGCCGATCGCGTATTGCTGCGCGGCAAGCGTTCCGGGCATGCGTTCCTGTCGCCGACGCTCGTCGAACACAGCGACCCGAAAGCGTTTTTCTGCCAGGAGGAAATCTTCGGACCGTTCGTCACGCTGGAGACATTCGACACAGAAGCGCAGGCGATCGAGAAAGCCAATGACACCGTATTCGGCCTTTCCGCGAGCGTGTGGACGCATGACGGCGCGCGCGCCTTCCGGATCGCGCGCGCGTTGCGAAACGGCACGGTGTGGATCAACGATCACAACAAGCTCTTTGCCGAAGCGGAAACGGGCGGTTACCGGCAAAGCGGTCTCGGCCGGCTGCATGGCTACGACGCGCTCGCCGACTTCACGGAAATCAAGCATATCTGCATGCCGGCAGGCGTCACCGATGGCGTAACACCGCTACGTTGAGTACGTTCCGAGCGCGCGGGATTCCGGGTCGGATTCGCGGAAACGATAACGCGACCCCGCATCTTCGCGAAGTTCATGTGAATCGCGATTGTTGCGGAAGTCAGCGGTCAAACTCCTTCGTCTGTTCCGCCTCTTCGAACATCTTGCCAAACCCTGTTGGAACGAGGATGAGAGACCTGTCGGCCGGGTCGTTTTTCTCAACCAGCGCGAACGCCTCCGAGATGATTGTTTGCACGTCTTGCCGCAACATGGTTATGTCGAACGGAAGGTACGCCGCGAAAGGGTCCCAATC
This sequence comes from Caballeronia sp. SL1002, assembly GCF_057814995.1. Classification (NCBI taxonomy): domain Bacteria; kingdom Pseudomonadati; phylum Pseudomonadota; class Betaproteobacteria; order Burkholderiales; family Burkholderiaceae; genus Caballeronia; species Caballeronia sp. SL1002. Next base: position 336,303 of record NZ_JBYMUW010000003.1, read on the forward strand.
GAAGCAGCCGACCACCGTCGTCTTCCATGCGTCGTGCGGCAAGGTCGCCATGAACTGAACCAATCCTTCCATGGCGGTAATCGAGTTCATCAGCAGGCCGGATGGAAGGCGGCCCAGCTTCTCACTCCGAAGGGCCAGCGCGCGGTTGGCGGCGGCCGCGTTGTATCCGCAGCACTCGATGGCGTTGTCGGCAGGCTCGATACCGCGAGCCTTAAAAGCATCGCGGAATCCCGCGATCCGCATCTCGGTCGCATATTCGTTCGCCACGCCGCCCAGCAGGACCAACTCCTCGGGAGGATTGCCGCGCGCCAGCAATTTCTCGATCAGCACATCGGTAATCGCAGCGGAACCCTTGCGGTTGTCCGTGACCACCGACGGTGCTCCGTCGCCGGGCAAGTCGAGGTTAATGCAGGGCACATTCGCTGCCGCGCACAGCGCGTTGAGCGGCGACGGATTGCGCGCGCCGGCGATGAAGAGCAACTCGACGCGCTGCGACAGAAGTGTTTCCGTGACGCTCACCTCGACCTCGGGGTCGCGCTGGGTACTAACGACGATCGGACAAAGGCCTCGCGTTCGCGCCCGGTCTTCGAAGGTTTGAGCGAGTCCCGAGAAAAAGCGGTTCCGATAGTGCGGAAGAACCATCCCCGCGAGCCCCGAGCGCGACAGCCGCAGCCCTCGCGCTTTCATATTGACGTTGTATCCAAGCTCCCGCGCGCATTCGAGAATTCGATTCGCCGTCTCCTCCTTGATGCGATAACGAGCCCAATTACCGTTCAACACCATGCTCACTGTCGAAGTCGAAGAACCGGCCTTCTCGGCGATGTCGTAAATCGTGGACTTGCGTCCGGGGTTGCTGCTTGCCATCAACGTGACTCCGAGGGCATTTCCGCCGTTCATGTTGTTCCAAGGTAACCGTTTCGCAAAACCAGCCGTACTAGGGTAATTCCGGGGTCGACCTGGTTGCTGAATAGATTCAGCATACACCCACCCGAATTGCTGAATGGATTCAGCAAAAGTTTAACAAAGTTTAAAAGCGGGTTTTCCTAACACTAATCGGGCGTCTGCCGGGTAGGTCGGGCGTCCAACGGAGGAGACATGTTCAAGAACATCGTCCGTACTTTGGGCGCCAGCGCAGCCGCGCTCGCCTTGACCACGACGCTGGCATCGGCCTCGCCCGACAAGCCTGTTATCGGCGTGGTCGTGAAGATCGGCGGGATTCCCTGGTTCAACGCGATGGAAGCGGGCATTAAAAAGCGCGCTGAACAGCTCGGCGTCAAGGCGTTCATGGTCGGACCGACGAGTGCAGACCCTGCGCTGCAAGTGCGTGCCATCGAGGACCTGATCGCGCAGCACGTCGATGTCATTGGCGTCGTACCGAACGACGCGCAGGTGCTTGAACCCGTTCTTCAGCGCGCCCGGGCAGCGGGTATCAAAGTCATCACGCACGAGTCGCCCAAGCAGCAGAACGCCGATTGGGACTTCGAACTGGCCTCGGTCAAAGGCTTCGGCGATGCTTACGGAAAACGCCTCGGCGAGGCGCTTGGCGGCAAAGGCGAATATGCGGTATTCGTCGGCTCGCTGACCGTACCGCTGCATAACGCCTGGGCGGACGCGGCAAATGCCTATATCAAGGCGAACTATCCGGGGATGACCCTAGTCGGCGACCGCTACGGCGTCGCAGAAGACGTGGACGCGTCGCGCAAGACCGCGCTCGACCTGATGCGTGCCCATCCGAACTTGAAGGGCATCCTCGCGTTCGGCAGCCAGGGCCCGATTGGCGCCGCGCGCGCGGTTGCCGAGCAGCAGGCGAAAGGAAAAGTTCTGGTTCTCGGGCCGTTCTCGCCCGGGCAAGGCCGGAAGCTTGTCCACGACGGCGTGCTGAGCGGCGGATACATGTGGAATCCGGAAGTCGCCGGCGAAGTGTTCGTGACGCTGGGCGTGATGGTCGCCAAGGGACAGCCGATTAAAGACGGCACGAATATCCCCGGTCTGGGCGTGGTTCACCCCGACGGCCACAACCTGATTGTCGATAACCTCGTGGACCTCAACGCAAAAACCGTCGACGACCTCGCCAAGCTGGGCCTCTGACGGCAATCCTTGGACCGAACGGGTGAGTGCCGCTGTAGCGCAGTTGTAGCGCTGCTCACCCGGAAGTTACCGCGACGACGACTCATCCGGTCGCCAGCCGGTTACGTGCAAGTACCATCGGAGCGTTTCCATGAGTCATCCAGCTTCTACCACCGACCTTGATTCTCAGGCAGGGGTTGCGAACGCGGCGTCGGCCACGCTCGATGCAAACCGCACGCCCCTGCTCAAGCTCGAGAACATCTCCAAGATCTTCGGCGGCGTGAAAGCGCTTCGGGCGGTGAAATTCGACGTCATGCCCGGCGAAGTGCTCTGCCTCGCAGGCGAGAATGGCTGCGGCAAGAGCACCATCATCAAGATCATCAGTGGGGTGTATACGCCGGAACCGGGCGCGGTGATGCTCATGGACGGTCAGTCGATCGAAGGCCTCGACCCGGCGAGAGCCCGTGACCTTGGCATTCAGGTTATCTGGCAAGACCTGGCGCTCTTTCCCGAAATGACCGTCGCGGAAAATATCGCGTTCGAGCAGAATCTCGGGTCTCGTCCGCGTCTTGTCAGCTACGGGAAGATGAAGGAAGCGGCTCGCCGGATTCTCGAACGGCTCGGCGTCTCTATCGACCTCAACCGCTCCGTTCGCTCACTCTCTATTGCACAGCGGCAAGTCGTGGCAATCGCCCGAGCGCTCGTCCGCGACGCGCGGCTCGTCTTCATGGACGAGCCGACGGCCTCACTGAGCCATGCCGAGACCGAAGCGCTCTTGAAGATCGTGCGCCGGCTTTCCGCGGATGGCATCGCAGTCGTATTCGTCAGTCATCGGCTCGCCGAAGTGCTGGATGTCTGCACCCGCGTGACGGTTTTCCGCGACGGACAGTATGTCGGCACCTTCCCCACTGAAGGGATGACGCAGACCCGGCTCACCGAACTCATGACGGGCCGCACCTTCGACTACGAAGTACGGTCGTCCGACTTGTCGAAGGCGCCGGTCGTGCTTGAGGTGCAGGGATTGTCGCGCGGCCGCCAATACCACGACGTGTCCTTCAAAGTGCGACGGGGCGAGATTCTTGGCGTGACCGGCCGCCTCGGTGCAGGACGAACGGAAGTCGCATTGTCGCTCTTCGGGATGACACGTCCCAATGCCGGTTCCATCCTGCTCGACGGGAAAGCCCTTTCGGTACGCACAAATCGCGATGCCATCCGCGCAGGTATCGCATACGTTTCAGAAGACCGGCTTCAGCTTGGCCTTGTCCAGCCGCAATCGATCGGCGACAACACGGTGGCGGCGGTGCTGGACGATCTTCTGGACAGTACCCATCTCATCGCCGCCAGGAAAAGAAATGCGCTGATTCAAGACTGGATTGAACAGCTCGCCGTGAAAATCGGCAAGCCCGACGACGCGGTATCGACATTGTCGGGTGGCAACCAGCAGCGCATCGTGCTCGCCAAGTGGCTGGCAACCAACCCCAAGCTCTTGATTCTGGATTCGCCGACTGTAGGCGTCGATGTGGGCGCACGCGCCGGCATCTTCGCCATCATCCACAAGCTCGCGTCCGAGGGAATGGCGATCCTGCTTATCTCGGACGAGATTCCAGAGGTCTATTTCAACTCCGACCGGATTCTGCACATGCGCGACGGACGCATCGTCAAAGAGTACGTGCCGGGAACGATAACGATGGAACAAATCGAGCGAGACGTTCATGCCTGATTTTCGCAAACTCGGAATCGGTTCGATCGAGGCTCTGCTGATTCTCGTGATCGCCATCATGGTGATCGGCCTCAGCCTTTCAACCTCGACATTCCTCACGGCGCCGAACCTGTTCGACCTGCTCAACCAGAGTTCCGTCAACATCATTTTTGCCGTCGGACTGCTGGTCGTGCTGATTGCCGGTGGCATCGATATTTCATTTGCCGTCGGCGCATCGGTGGTTCAGTACCTCACGGCATTGACCGTGATGCGACTCGGCGGCGGCAACTGGGCGCTTGGCTTCATCGTGTCCGCATTCTTCGGATTTCTGCTTGGCTCCATCAACGCTACGATCATCTACAGATTTCGCATTGTCTCGATTGTGGTGACGATCGCCACGTTCAACGTGTTCTTCGGTGGCTTGATGTTCCTCACGGGCGGCGTTTCCATCTACGACCTGCCTGACTGGTGGACCGACCGGGTCTCCCTGATCCACTTCAACACCGCGAGTGGCAATGCGAATCTCGCACTGCCCGTGGCCGTGATGGTCGTGATGGTCGTCGCGACCTGGTTTCTGTTGCGACGCACGACAACCGGCCGGCAGCTCTACGCGATGGGCGACAACCCCGAAGCGGCGCGACGCGTGGGCGTCAACATCGGTGCGATGCATTACATCGCTTTCGGCTGGCTCGGCATGATGGCGGGCATCGCTGGACTGATGCAGGCCCACTACGTACAGGAAGTCGTTCCGAACGCGTTTTACGGACGTGAACTCGATGTGCTCGCGGCTGTGGTGCTCGGCGGTGCGAGGTTGGGCGGTGGACGCGGCACGATTCTCGGCGCCATCCTCGGCATCCTGCTGACCGCCATCACCGCGAACGGCCTGAACCTGCTGGGCATTTCGCCGTACGCGTTCAAGATGATTATCGGCGCGATCATTCTCATCGCCATTACTTTGTCGAGCGGCGGCTTCGCCAGGCTCGTCGGTGCGCGATTCTCGTCACAAAGCGTAAAGGCCTCGTCATGAACACGTCCACGTCTCATCGTTCGGCCACGCCGCTCGTGCCGGCGGATGTCGCCGGATTGCTTGGATTTCTCGCACTGGTCATCGCGGTCCTGAGTTTCGCATCGGACCGATTCTTCTCGGCGAGCACGTTCGTGTCGGTGGCGTTCCAGTTGCCGGAGCTCGGCTTTTTTACGCTGGCCATGCTGATGCCGCTGATTTCCGGCGGCTTCAATCTCTCCGTGACCTTTACCGCGAACATTTCCGGGCTGGCGATGGCGTGGGTGCTGCGGACATACGGTGGAGCGGATGCGGGCGCGATGGCCATCATCCTCGGCATCGCTGCCGCGTTGGCCACGGGCGCCGCCGCCGGTTGGGTGATGGGCGCTGTCATCGCTCGAACAGGCGCAAGCCCGATCCTCGTTTCTTTGTCGATGATGATTTTCTTGCGCGGACTGGGCGAATTCCTGACCCGTGGAGGCGACATCTCGGGGTTCCCGCCTTTCGTGCGCGAAATGGGTAACGGCGTCTTCCTGGGCATCCCCATTCCCTTGCTGATCTTTCTGGGCTGCGCCTTGCTGTGGCACGTCGTGATGACACGGTCGAGGCTGGGTTTCGCCACACGCATGATCGGGTCCAACCTCGAGGCGACGCGCTACTCGGGCATCCAGACGACGCGTGCGGTCACGCGAATCTACATGCTGTCGGGATTGATGTGCGGCGTTGCGGGCGTGGTGATGGCGGCCCAGTTCAATTCGGTTCGCGTGGGGCACGGCGAAGCATTTCTCCTGATCTCCGTGCTGGCCTGTTTCCTCGGACGCGTCGATCCGTTCGGTGGCTTCGGCCGCGTGGTGCCGGTTGTGATCGCGCTCGTGATTCTCCAGGTCATTGCTTCCGGGCTCAACCTGCTCGGCGCCAATCAGCATCTGGCGACTGCGTTGTGGGGTGTCTTCCTGCTTGCCGTGATGCTCTTCCGTTGGGCGTGGGCGAACGGCATTTCGAAAACTTTGGTCCGCAAGCGCGTGACCGCAACTGAAGGAGTTACACAATGAACAAGCTCGGCGTACACGCACTGGTTTGGGCTGGCGACCTCACGCCGGAGTCGACGCGCAAGGTCCTGAGTTCGACAAAGGAGGCCGGCTTCGACCTCGCGGAACTGTCGCTGCATGGTCCGAAAGTGATGGACCTCGCACTGACTCGGGACCTGCTGCAAGAGTTCGGGCTTGAAGTCGGCTGCTCTCGCGGTCTGACGTTCGAAGCAGACGTATCGAGTGAAGATGCCGCGACGGTCGCCCGCGGGGTGGCGATGCTCGAAGAAGCCATCACTATTACGTCCGGAATCGGCGGCAAATATTTTGGCGGTATCTTGTACGGCGCGATGGCGAAATACAGCGCGCCGGTCACGAAGAAAGGCCGTCAGAATGCAATCGACTCCATCAAGCACATTGCAGACTTTGCGCTCAAGAAGGACGTGACGCTGGGACTCGAAGTCGTCAATCGCTACGAAAGCAACCTGCTCAACACAGCATCTCAGGCGTTGGCTTTGATCGACGAAGTCGGCGCGCCGAACGTCGGCGTTCACCTCGATACGTATCACATGAACATCGAGGAATCCGACTTCATGCAGCCGGTTCTCCTGTGCGGCGACCGCCTCGCTTACGTTCATATCGGCGAGAGCAACCGCGGCTATCTCGGCTCGGGTACTATCGACTTCGCGCAGTTCTTTCACGCGCTTGCCATGGTCGACTACAAGGGTGTCGTCACGTTCGAGAGCTTCTCGTCGACGGTCGTGAACGAGCAGCTGTCGAATGCGCTGGCGATCTGGCGCAATCTGTGGGACGACGGCATGGACCTGGCAAAGCATGCGCGCGAGTTCATGGCGGGCGGAATCAACGCCGCGGCAAAGGCGAAGGCGCATCACTGAACGCGGCTTGCATGCGGCTCGCATGCGGCTAGCACGCGGCTAGCACGCGGCGCGGCATCGGGCCTGCCCGGATTCCGACGCACGGGCCGCAAGGTGGCGTCGGCGAGTGCGAGGCAAGCGCTCCCGACGCTTGAAAATATATCCGGATGATGTCCATGATTGAAGAGCGTTATTTGAGCCGGCTCCGGCAGCTGATCACTGGCGGACGTCGCCGGATTCTCGGGCTGGTCGGCGCGCCGGGAGCGGGCAAATCGACGCTATCCCAGGCGATTCTCGATGCATTCCCTGGGAAAGCCGTGATCGTCCCGATGGACGGATTTCATCTGGCGAACGAGGAGCTTGCGCGCCTCGGCCGGGCGTCCCGCAAAGGTGCCGAAGACACGTTCGACAGTGCGGGCTATGTCGCGTTGTTGCGTCGGCTGCGCGAGCAGCGTGATGACGAAACCGTCTACGCACCCACTTTCCGTCGCGAAATAGAGGAACCCATCGCCAACTCAATTCCGGTCGCGCCCGATACGCCGCTCGTGATTACCGAAGGCAACTACCTTCTGTTCGAACGCGGGCACTGGAAAGGTGTCCGGCCCCTGCTCGATGAAGTCTGGTATGTGAACGTCGACTCGGCTTTGCGTCGGCAACGGCTCGTCAGCCGTCACATGAGCTTCGGTCGCGACGAAGACGCAGCGAAACAATGGGTCGAGCACACCGACGAGGTGAACGCGCGGTTGATCGATGCCACGCGGGAACGGGCGGATGTCCAGTTCAGCTGGTCGTCGTAGGGTAACCAATTTGGCCTGACCGCCGCGGAAGTCATCGCGCTGCGTGGCAGGTTGACATGCGGTTTGTCTGGCGAAACCGAGCAATCGACACGATGGACGAAATCGAACGCTGGAAGCTCAAGTGGGAACACGGCGAGGCGGATGTCCAGTCGCTGGGTGGAATGCTCGCGCCCGTGCGTTTTGACATTGGCGAGGGACGCGCGGTCTCGCCCATGCAGGTCGCGCCCTGGACCGATGACGGCCGCCAGCACGGACTTATGCGTGCGCTGCGTGGTGAATGGCCCTGTCTGCCATTCGGGATGGTCGAGGCGCCCGCAGGTCTTCCCGCTGAATGGGGTCGTCGCGAGGCGAGTGACGGGTGGGTTCACGGGTACGGTGCAAATCACATGTGGACGCGGGTACAACGGACCGCTCACATGCTCATGATTCAAATCGCGTATCCAGCCGATAGCGCAATCGAAAAGCTCGAACGTACGGTCGAGGCCGACCCGAATGCGCCCTCGTTGCTGGTTTCGCTTACGGTGCACGCGCGGCGAGACGTCGTGATGCCATTCGCTTTGCATCCAACCTTTGCCATCCCCGACGGAGGCGTGGAGATTATTGGCTGTTCCAGCCAGTCCATCTACAGCTATCCGGTCCCGCAGGAACCCGGCATCTCGCAGATTCTGCCGAATCGTGCGTTTGCTTCCCTGACGGAAATCCCCACGACAGATGGTTCGATGAACGCCTCACGGCTGCCGTTGGCGAGACGCACCGAAGAGCTGATGCAGATTTCCGGCTGCGAGCCCCCTTTTATCTTGCGGTATCCAGCGGAGGGTGCGGATGTCAGCCTCGACTGGAACGCCGCCGAGCTACCCGATGCGTTGATGTGGATCAGCAACGGCGGGCGTACTCGCGAGCCCTGGTCGGGACGACATTTCGCGGTGGGCGTCGAACCCACCAACAGTTTTTTCGACCTTGGCCGAGTGGCGATTCCTCCCGCCAGCCATCCGCTCTCCGATCGTACCGGCTTGGCTTTCGAAGCAGGCACGCCGCGGACGATCACGTACCGTTTGTCAGCGCGGGCACTTTGAGACCAGAGGCGCACCCGCATTTGGGGATCGCGCCCTGAGTTTCCAGCCTTTTTAAACGCACGCCCGAGGTCTGGACGGCCCTAAGAGCGTGAGTTTATCGGTCGAGAAGGCGTGGCGCACGTCGCGGGAATTTCGGCGGCCTCTAGCCGAGCATACGGCGAGGCCCCAGAAATGATCGTCTTGTCGTCGTTTGTCCTGAGAACGATGAGCCCTGCTCGTCCCGCCGTTCACCCTTAAGCCACCGCTTCCACACGACGCGTGCTCGGCAGCATCCGGTCGAACTCGCGCTTGACGATCCCGTAGCACTCGCAAGCACGCGCTTCGAGCGCCGCGCGATCGAGCACCTTGATGCATCCACGGCTGTGATGGATCAGGCCGGCATCGTGCAACTTGCCGGCCGCTTCCGTCACGCCTTCGCGACGCACGCCGAGCATGTCCGCGATCATCTGCTGGGTCACCCGGAATTGTTCCGACGACGTACGATCTGCCTGGATCAGCAGCCAGCGGCACAGTTGCTTGCTCAGCGTGTGATGGCGATTGCACGCCGCCGTTTGCGCCACTTGCGTGAGCAGCGCTTGCATGTACAGCAGCATGATCCGGCGCAGGAAATCCGAGCGGCCAAAGTGTTCACGCAAGGCGCTCGCGCTCATCCGATACGCGAAGCCCTCGCGCTGAACCTGAACGCGCGTCGGCATCGTGTCGCCGCCGGTCAAGACGGGCACGCCCGTCATGCCTTCACGCCCGACCGCCGCGACTTCGGCGGTGCCGCCATCTTCCATCGTGTGAAGCAGCGACACGATGGCCGTCGTCGGGAAATAGACGTGATGAATGCGTTGGCCGGAGTCGCACAGCAGTTGCTCGGTGCGTAACTGGACGAGTTCGAGATGCGGTGCGAGCGCCTGCCATTCTTGCGCGGGAAGCGCGCCCAATAAATGATTGCCGTGCAGGTCGGACTGAAGGGTCAACATGATTTTTGCTTCTCTTGGTCTCGCGCGATGTGCGCTGTATTTTTATCTGGCGCGCTGCGGATTTCGTGTTCGCATCTGATGGCGTTCATCGAAAATCCGCAGCGACCAGCCCCGGAGCACATCTATCGCCGTTTGTATGAAACCCCTCACGGCTGTTTTGTGTGCTTTGTCAGACATAAGCGAGAGTCGTGCCAGGAACGACGAATCCGCTACCAGTAAGCAGGCTCACGATATGTCCCGCGCCGCACGCTGCGCTCGCGCGCGGATTTGATTCAGTTTTGAATAGACGAAATGAAGACGCCTGCTTAAAGGACGTCTCGGAAGAGTGAAGTCGAAAATCGGGCTATCGTTTGCGCGTTCCCGTGGATAAGGAACGACTCGCCGCGCGCCGCCAAGAACGTGCGTCCGGGGGCGTGCTTAAGAAGTGTTGCAAGTCTGAGGTTCATTCAGCGAAGCGTGCCGATTATCGGACACGCCAGTAAAACGACCGCGCCTGCGAAAGCCCCGCCCACTCTGCGTTCGGCGCTTGCACACGATTCTCGGTATTCATACACAGCGCCGAGATGAAAGGCGGACGAAAACCGTTGCGTTTTCGAAACGTCGACAGGCGTTCGTGTTTCCACAAGGAGTCTGCTACACCGCACCCACGCCATTCTCAACATAGATCGACGGGCTCTGTGAGCGAAGGCTGCTGCCTGAATAGCAGCATTTACCGACGGCCGGTCTCCTTTCGGACACGGCACGTATCCGCTGGCGTAATCGTCATGCGCTTCATTTCCAAGCGCCATAAAATTCTTTCAAGCGCGCCGTAATCAAATAGATAGGAAAATTTCAAAGCAACGCCGCGCGCCGGACATCGCACCGACGCAGCTTCGCCGGGCTTCCTCTTGCGACTGCGAAAGAGCTACACGCCTTTGCATCGTCTAACGTCACGCTCACGAGAGAGACTTAGTCATTTGGGGAATGCCATCCCAGCAAGCCCGGCGTCAGTTGCGCAGGTACCGACCCTGCGCGCATCTGTTGGCGGCGGGCCGCCTTTCTCGCGTCGCACCGTTTCGTAAAGGCGATCGAGATCGCCCAGGCTCGCGATGTCGCCCTGAACTGCGGTTCACGTTCGAACCGAGGACCGCCTTTGCCTTGGCGAGTTCTGCCTGACGCCGCTCCGTGATAAAGACATATGCGCCCTCCGCGACGAAAGCCGAGGCAAAAGAATGGAGTCGACGCGAATAGATGCACAGAGCGCGCGGGCCTAGCACCTATGCGGTGGACGCATGGTCGATTCGGTATTCGCTTCGTGCTGGCGAAATGTGCGGAACGACAAAAGTGCGGAATGTTTTGCCGACCACGTAACGGCAACTTTGAGCCTGACGTTGCGCATGCGGCGCACACGCGCGCATCGAGAACGCTAACTCGCTGTGTGGTCTGGACCACATGCAAACGTTTGCGCCGTCGTCATTTAAAAGTTAGACTTTTCGTACTACCTTTACGTGTGCCGAATATGAGCCAGACTTGCCGTGACGCTATCGATATCCAGGCCGAAGTCGACGCATTGGCGACCGAGCGTTTGCCGCCAACGCTGCTGCGCCATCGACTTCTCGAACTTCGTGACGAACTTCATGTGGCGATCGTCGCTGCGGACATCAACCGTGCCGCGGTCGGACACTATCTTCGGCTGTTGGGCGAGATCGAGGAATGTTTCGAACTCTCGCGAGCGTCGCAGTCGATGGACGCGTACCGGGTTACCCGACCGTCTATCGTTCGATGCTAGACGAGCGTCCCGCTCGGTCTGCGACCGTTCCGCCCGTACGCCTCAGAACCGCATCACAAGGGCGACCCCGGCCACCATCAGCAACGTACCGAGCATTCGCAGCCCGGTGACCGGATGCCCGGCGACCCCGATCAAACCGAAATGATCGATCGCCACCGACGCGACGAGGTTCGCACAGATCGTCAGCCCATTGAGCGTGCCGACGCCCACCTTCTGCACCAGCGTCAGTCCCGCAAAAACCGCCACCGCCCCGACAATGCCGCCGAGCGGCGCCCACCATTTCATGCTGCGCAGGTCGTCTAGTGTCGGCAGCGGGGTGGGCTGGATGCAGAACAGCGCAATGGCCAAGAACGAGACCAGCAGGAACGATACGCCGGAAGCCAGCCATGGATTGATGAGCGCCGTCTTCAACTCGCCGTTGATCGGCGCGCCGGCCGCCTGAAGGATGCCACCCATGATGATGAACGGGTAAATCCACGCGTGGGTCATGGTTCTTCTCCGGATGTTTCAGTTCAATGTGCCGCTAGAAGCCGCGCGCCGAGCGCCATGACAAGCGCGGGCGGCATGACGATCACGCCGACCCTGAAAAACTGCATGAAGTCCACGTTTTCGCCCTCGCGCCGGATCGAAGAGAGCCACAGAATCGTCGCGAGCGAGCCGGTGATCGAGAGGTTGGGACCCAGGTCCACTCCGATCAGCAAGGCGTCGATCACGCGCTCGGGGCTGTGCGCTTGCAGCACGGTTGCGCTTGCAATGAGGCCCGCCGGAAGATTGTTGATGGCGTTGCTGCTCACCGCGATGATCGCGCCCGAGGCAGCCGCCGTGAGAACCTGATTCTGTTGTGTTACGAGCGCGAGCCAGTGCGAAAGCGCAGTGACGACACCCGTATGCGCAAGCATCTCCACCAGCACGAAAAGACCCGCGACGAGCGGCAACACGCTCCACGATATCTCGCTCACGAGTTCGACCGGAGACTGACCTTTCTTGATCAACACAACCAGTGCCGTCAGAACACCAAGGATCGCAGTCGGCAAGCCGAGTTGCATATCGAACGCGGAGACGGTGAGCAACGCAATCGCCGTGATCCCGATGCCTGTCAGCGTCACCTTGCCGTTCATGCTGAGTGGTTCGACTTTCAAATCGCGCGCGCATTCGCCAGCGAGTTCGTCGCGTTGCGTCCAGCGAAGCATGAAAAAAGTCGCGACGATCGACAACACCGAAGGCCACGCGAAGCGCGCGATCCACGCACCCAGGGCCGGCGTGTGATTCGCATAGAGCACGAGATTGGCGGGGTTCGAGATCGGCAGCACGAAGCTCGCTGCGTTGGCGATAAACGCGCAGACGTACAGAAGCGGCAACGGCTTCGTATTGGCCTTCTTCGCCGCCGCGAACACGGCAGGCGTGAGCACGACGGCGGCGGCATCGTTCGAAAGAAACGTGGTCACCACGACGCCGACCAGATACACGAGCAGAAAGAGCTTTCGCGGCGAGCCTTTCGCGTGGTTCACGGCAAGCACCGCGATCCAGTCGAACAGGCCCTCGCGCCTGCCAAGTTCGGAAAGCAGCATCATGCCGATGAGGAAAAGATAAACATCGGTACCTTTGCCGACCGCCTGCCACGCAAGGTTCAACGGAAGCAGCCCGAGGGCGACGAGCAACAGCGCGCCCGCGACGGCCCAGATTGCCTCGGGCCATTTGAAGGGACGCAGGATGACGCCGGCAGTCGCGGCAAGTCCGATGCCCCAGGAGAGAAAAATCGGATTCATGTGGCGAGCGTGGGTTCGTTGGCGGAGTCGCGGTGAATGCCGCAGGCTCTTTTGAGCGCGGCGCCGAAGAAAATCCATAGGACGAGCGAGCCAATCGACACGCCCCCGAGCACGAGAAACGCGACCTCATAACCGAAGTGCTGCGCGATCATGCCGCCGAGAGCGGGGCTGAGCGCCGCGCCGAGTCCCTGCACCGTCATCACGACGCCCTGCCCTACGTTCACACGGCCGGTGCCCTGCAAGAGGCGAACGACGAGCGCGGGCACGGCCACGCTCTGCAGGCCCGCGCCGATGCCGTCGAGCGCCTGCACGGGCCACACGCCCCAGGCACTGATGAACATCATCGCGACGAGACCGCGCAACGGCAGCGCGAGGAAGGTAATGAGGATCACGCTCCAGTAGCCGATCCGCTGAATGATCCGGTTGGCAAAGAACGCTGCGGCGACCATCACGAGTTGCGCGATGACGATGGTTTGCGCGGTAAAGGCGCTCGGATCGCCCTTGTGCGCGGCGACCACCGCGAGGCCGTACAACGGGAGCATGGCCGCGTTGCCGAGGTGAAACAGGGCGAGCGTCGCGGCGAGCAGCAACAGCGGCCTGCAGGTGAGCAACATGCGAAAACCGCTCGCCTGCTCGTGTTTCGTTGAAGATGGCGTCGATGAAGAAGCGCCGAGGCCGCGCGCCCTTTCATGGTCGATGGAATCGCGGGCGATCAGCAGCGTCGAGATGACGGTCATCGTGCCGAACACGCCCGCGAGCGCGAACACCGCGCCGAAACCGAAACGCCAGCCAAGCCAGCCGGAAAGCGCCGCGCCGACGACATTGCCTGCATGATTGGCTACCTGATTGCGGCCGAACTGCCGGTCGAAGCCGCGCTCGCCGACCATGCCGAGCGTCACGCCCGCGACCGCCGGCCCGAGCGCCGCACCCGTCACAGCGGTGAGGATCTGCGACGCGGCGACCATCATGTAACCGTGCGATACCCACAACGCCAGCGAAGCAAGCGTCGTCATCGCGCCGGCCGCGACGATGAGGCCACGCTTGTGACGGGTCGCATCGACGAGTGCGCCGGCCGGCGAGGTGGCAAGCATTCCTGCGATACCGCCGAGCGTCATCACGGTTCCAATCGCGTCCGGATGCCAGCCCTGCGCCTGCAAATAGACGCCGAGAAACGGTCCGATACCGGCTTGCACGTCGGCCATGAAGAAGTTGAGTCCTTCGAGCGCGAAGAAGGGATTCATGAGTGGATCACCGGTAATGTCCGTTCTTATTGGTGCTTTTATTGGCGCTCTTCTGCCTTGTGTCGGCTGCGCGTTCAGTCGACGAGTGACGCGTCGATCAGTTCCGCGATCTCGTCCACTTCGATCGTCCGCCCGTAGCGATTCTTCACGCCCTGCCCCCACGCCTGCACATGCGCGCCGGGCGCTAGATACGCGGCCAGTTCGGCGGCGGCATGGGGCGGCATACGCAGCGACGTGCCGTCATCGAGCAACGCGCCGCGCAATTCGCCTTTCGGACCGTAGAGCGACATCACCACTTGTCCGCTCGCGTCAGTCGGCTTGCGCTCGACATGCGGTTTTTGATGCGGCTCGCCGTGGTGATGCGGGCCGTCGTCGAGAATGACCTTGCCCGTCTTCGTCACGAGCGAAATCGCCGCAATCATGTCCGCGCCGCGCGGCTTCACGCCACGCACGCGAACATCGTCGCCGATGGCGACTTGACGCGTGATCTGGCGCGACAGATGAGGCGGAAAATGAACCTGTCTGGCGTGTCGGGCGCCGAGCAGCAATCCATCCACTTCGCAATGCGGATTCAGCAGAAAGCCCGTCACGATGCCGCGCGTTTCGGGAAGGCTGTCAGGGTCGATCCAATGCATTTTTTGCTCCTCGTTGCAGGTTGATTGAAACTGGAGGCGCGGCTCAAACCGGCGCGCTCACGGGTTCGCCGGAGCGCGGTCGTACAGACGCGTCAGGTTGCCCGGCGAGCCGAACGCGGTCGCCTGAAGCGCGGTGCCGTACTGATTGCGCGTGCCATAGCCTTGCGCGGATACCTTCGCGCCCGTCTGGACGAGTCGTGGAAACTGCTGCGCGACAGGCGGCGTCAGCTTGATGACGGTCCCATCCGCGAGAATCACGCCGTCGGGCTCGCCGCGCGGGGCCGTCGTGATGTGCTCGACCTGTCCCTGCACGCTCAACTGGGCGAGGCCCGCGCCGCGCAGTTCGCGAGGCAGCGGTTGCGTGCCCGGCAGAGGCGGCGTATCGACGAGTTGCTGGCCGCTTCTCGCATCCGTGATGCGTTGCGCCTTGAGGTTGCCGCCGGCATCGCGCCAGCCGTCGATCTGCACGTTGTCGCCCGGGCGCAGCGTCGAAGTGAGTTGCGCGCTCAGATGCGGCGGAAAGCGCACGAGCGCGCCGTCGCTCATCAGAAAGCCGTCGACGTCGCCGTCGGGATTGGTCAGAAAGCGCGACACGGTGCCTTTCGCGCTCACCGCTGTCCGCTCCTCGGCGAGTGCGGCCGGTGCGGGACCGGTCGGCGGCGCTGGCATCGCCATCGGCGCATGGCCCGGTGGCGTGAGCGGGGCGGGCGCTGCCGCGTCGATCGGCGGCGGGGCGACAGGCGCTACCGCGGGTTGAGTCTGCGCGACGCAACCGGTGCTTATCGAGAGCAGCGAGGTGAGCAGCGTGGCGCAAGCGGTCGCACTGAAAAGGCGGACCGCGCCGACATGGGCGAGAGACTTCGAAATAGACGTCATGGCATCACTCCTTCTTTAGACTCGGAGTGAATTGCAAGGCCTATGCCATGACGAGGAATCCTTTGTGGCCGGGCTATCGACGCTGTAAAAGACGGCGGCAGTGTCAAGCAACCGGACGGGCGGTGTCCGATTGCTTGACACTCGCGGCGTCAGTCGGCGTCAGTCGGCGGAATCGACGTTCGAATCCGACAAACCGAGGCTCGCGATACGCGTATAGAGCGACTGGCGGCTAATGCCGAGCCTGCGCGCCGCTTCCGCGCGATTGCCGGCGGTCAGCGCAAGCGCGCGGGCGATCAACGCGCGTTCCAGTTGCGCGAGCGCGTCGCTGAGCGTCAGTTCGGCGACGCTCGCGGGAATGACATCGCTGGCGTTCGCGGCTGCATCGAAGAGAAAGGCGAAGTCCTCGCGTGTGAGCAAGGCGCCGGGCGCCAGCGCACTCGCGCGTTCCATGGCGTTGGCAAGCTCCCGCACGTTGCCGCGCCAGGCGAAGGTGACGAGCAGACGCTGCGCATCGGCCGACAAATGCTTGCGCCGCTCGGGCGATGCCGCCAGCGCCGAAAGGAAATGCTCCGCGAGCGGCAGGATGTCCGCCACGCGTTCGCGCAGGGGCGGCATGTGCAGCGGGATCACATCGAGGCGGTACAGCAAGTCCTGCCGGAACGTGCCCGCCGCGACCATGGCCGACAAATCGCGGTGGGTTGCCGCCACGACGCGCACATCGACCACGACAGTCCGGTTCGCGCCGAGCGGCGTGACCTGCCGCTCCTGAAGCACGCGCAGCAGCTTCGCCTGCATGGGAAGCGGCATGTCGCCGACTTCATCGAGAAAGAGCGTGCCGCCGTGCGCCTCCTCGAAGCGCCCTCGCCGTTCCGCGTGCGCCCCGGTAAAGGCGCCCTTGATGTGCCCGAACAGTTCGCTTTCCAGCAAGTCCGCGGGAATCGCCGCACAGTTCACGGCGACGAACTGTCCGCCCGAGCGCGCCGATGCCAGGTGCAGCACGTGCGCCGCGACCTCCTTGCCCGTGCCGGTTTCGCCCGTGATGAGCACGGTCGAACTCGTGCTCGCCGCGCGCCCCAGACGCTTTTGCACCTCGCGCATGGCCTCGCTGATGCCGAGCAGCCGCGGTTCGCGCGCGCGCGTTTCGTCCGCGAAGGCGGGCGGCGCGGTGGTGACGGGCGCATCGGCGTGCGCGGCCAGCATGCGTTCGAGGAGCGCGGCGATCTCGTCGCGGCCCACGGGTTTGGTCAGATGCTCGAACGCGCCGAGCCGCATGGCGCCGATGGTGTTGTCGCTGGTTGCGTGCGCGGTGAGCATGGCGACGGGCACGCGACGCAGATCGGCCGTTTCGCGCAGCGATTCGAGCACGGCGAGGCCGTCCGCGCCGGGCAGCCGAAAGTCGAGAAAGATGCAGTCGGGCGTGCCGTGCTCGTGCAGACGCGCGAACGCTGCTTCGCCGGAACGCGCTTCGAGCGGCGTGTGTCCGAGGTCCTGCACGGTCTCGGCGAGGCCTTCGCGAAAGGCGTCGTCGTCGTCGATGATCAGTATGGTCGCCATGGCAAATCGATCACAAAGCGCGTCACGTTCGAATCCTCCGCAAGATAGGCGCGCCCGCCATGCGCCGATGCAATCTCGCGCACCACGGCAAGCCCGAGACCCGAGCCGTCCGGGCGGCCGGTCACGAACGGTTCGAAAATGCGTTCGCGCTCAGCGGCCTTCACGCCCGGACCGTCGTCGATGACTTCGAGCCGGAACCGCTCGCCGTCCGCGCATTGTGCGCTCTCGGCGCGCACCGTCACGTGACCGCCCGCCGGTGCGTGCCGCAGCGCATTGACGATCAGGTTGTCGAGCGCGCGCGCCAGTTGCGCGGGATCGAAGATGGGCTCCGTTGCGCCCGTCTGTACATCTCCGCTCAACGCCACATCGCGAGACTGCGCGCGCGCCTGATTCGCCTGCACGATCCCGTCTATCCAGACGCGCAGATCGACCGCGCGAACCTCGATGGTGATCGGCTGGGTCAGCGCGAGCAGGCTCGTCACCTGCGACTCGATGCGCCCCACCTGCTCGATGATCGTCTTCAGCGCGGCTTCGCGGCGCGCCGCATCGCCCGCCAGCGCGTTCTCGGCCTTCAGGCGCATGGCGCCGGCGGGGTTGCGGATTTCATGCGCGATCTGCGCCGCCATCTTGCCCAGCATGCTGAAGCGTTCCGCCTGCGCGAGCTTCCCGCTCAGTTCGTTCGCCTCGCGTTGCAGACGCTCGGCGCGTTCGGCATAACGATTGAGCGCTTCGACGATCTGATCCAGATCGCGCTCGCCCAGGCGCGCGAGAGGCTTGCCCTGTTCCAACGCGCCCGATGGCCCGAGCGCCGATTCCAGTTGCATCAGTTTGCGCTTCCAGCGCCTCAGCATCACAGCCAAAAATAACGCCAGCGCAACGATGATCGCGAGCATGCTCGCCAGGATGGTGGCGGCGCGCTCGCCGTATGGTCCGAGCGGCGGCCGCGCGCGTGTCAGCATCCAGGCGAACAGTCCCGTCTTGTTCGGCACGGGACAGGCGACGGCGACCACGGCATCGGTACCGCTCGCGACGACATCGACCCGCATCTGGCCGGTAATCGCCGCATTTTTAAGTGTGCGCAGAATGAGAGGCGTCTCGGCTTCCGGGATGTCGCGTTTTACGCCGCTGCCCTCGTAGGTCGGGAACGCGTACGCAAGAAAGCCGTTCGATGCAGCCGATGCAGGCGCGCCGCGCCAGAAGCCGCCTTCGATGCCATCGGTGCGGATCAGTACGAGGTCGAGAACGGCGTGCATCAGATCGACGTTCGCCTCGCCCGGACGCTGCATCGACAGATCGTAACGCGACGCGACCGCCGTACACGCCGCGACGGCCTCCTGCTTTGTCGCGCTGACGCGTTCGCCGAGCGCTGACGAAAGCATGAGCCAGACGACGGCGGTGAGCAGGCCGCACAAGCCGGCGACGAGAAGCCAGAGTGCGAAGAGCTGCGTTGAGAACGACGGTCGCGGCATGAAACGCCTTTATGCTGATCGAGTTGGCAGGTCCTTAAGCAAGACTCTCGCCACCTTCCCTCCGTCAGTCTGCGGGCGTGCAGCATTACAAGACTCAAGCAATCCGGCCGTCGCTGCTGATACGCACTAAGTATCGCTGAAGGCCACGGTGTCCGATGATCTCCTCAGCGAATCGACGACGGGTGACGGGCAAGCGGCGTGACCTGCATCGTCATATACGGGAACAAAGGCAACGCGGACAAGATGCCATGAAGCTCGTCGTGCGAATCCACGTCGAAGACGCTGTAGTTAGCGTACTCGCCGACAACGCGATGCAGTTGCTGCCACTTCCCGGCTCGCTGCAGTTCTTGCGAGTAAGCTTTCTCTCGGGCTTTAATTTCGTCCGACTGCGACGCTGGCATGTCTGGCGGCAGATGTACGTCCATTCTTACGAGATACAGCATATTTCCTCCTGGAGGGACTGAGTTCTTTGCGCGAGATCGAGTTTGTTTGGAAGGTGTTTAGGCGCCCTTGTCGCGTCGGTAAAACGCGAGCTTTTCTTCGTCGAGGTGCAATCCAAGACCCGGACCTTCTGGAAGATGCAGGTCGAAGTCGCTGTATCGCGGACGGGCCGTGACGATGTCGTCCTTGAGCAGCAGCGGCCCGAAAAGCTCCGTGCCCCACGCCAGTTGCGGAAGCGCGCTGAAGCCATGCGCGGAAGCGATAGAGCCAATGCTGCCTTCCAGCATCGTGCCGCCATAGAGCGACACGCCGCCAGCGTCGGCGATAGCGGCGGTGCGCATCATGCCGTAGATACCGCCGGACTTTGCTATCTTCAG
The DNA here is from genome assembly GCF_057814995.1 of Caballeronia sp. SL1002. NCBI lineage: Bacteria > Pseudomonadati > Pseudomonadota > Betaproteobacteria > Burkholderiales > Burkholderiaceae > Caballeronia > Caballeronia sp. SL1002. Next base: position 355,940 of record NZ_JBYMUW010000003.1, read on the forward strand.
CGCAAACACATCGGCACACGCCTCGCGCACGAGTTCGAGCGCATCTTCCGGACCTGTGACGCTCTCATCGGCCATGATGGGTACGATAAACCGTGCTGCGAGCCGTGCCAGCGCCCCGCGGTGCTCGCGCGGCGTCGGCTGCTCGATGAGGTCGATACCCGCAGCCTCCAGCGCTTCGATGCCCAAAGCCGCGTCGACTTCGTTCCAGGCCTGGTTGACGTCGACCGTGACCTTCGCCCGGTCGCCCAGCGCGGCCTTGATTCTGGACACATGCGCCACGTCGTCGCGCACGCTGCGACGGCCGATTTTTAGCTTGAACACATTGTGGCGGCGTTCGGCGAGAAGCATCTCGGCTTCTTCGATGTCGCGGTTGGTATCGCCGCTGGCGAGCGTCCAGAGCACCGGGAGAGTCTTGCGTACCGCGCCGCCGAGCAATGTGGACACCGGAACGCCCAGCCGCTTGCCCTGCGCATCCAGCAAGGCCGTCTCGATTCCCGATTTCGCGAACCGGTTGCCGCGAGCGACCTTGTTGAGCTTGAGCATGGCTGCGTTGATGTTGGTCGCGTCCTGCCCGACCAGCGCTGGCGCCAGGTACGTGTCGATCGTCAGCTTGATGCCTTCGGGGCTTTCCTCGCCGTAGGACAGACCACCGATGGTCGTGGCTTCGCCAATGCCCTCGATATCGTCGCTCGACCGCAGCCGGATAATGACCATGGTTTGCTGCTGCATGGTCGCCATCGAAAGCTGATGGGCGCGAATGGTCGGGAGGTCGACCAGAATGGTCTCGACAGATGTGATTTGGGCGTTCATACCAAGCGTGCCTGAGAGGTTGAGTTGCCCCAAGTATTGCCTGCCGAATAATCCCCTGTCCAAGACCATTAACGTCTGGTCCGATACCCGTGTGGTATGGCGAGCTTTAGCGCCCTCGGTCCGTACGGGGCAGGTAGGGTATTCTCTCCTCGTCATACAGGCGGTAGATGAGTTCGAGGATTTCGCGAATATCGCGTGATTCGTCGAGCGCGCGCATGCTCATGATGATGGGAGAAACCAGCGTTGGGTCGTCCAGTTCCTTATAGCTCACGTCGTCGCGCTTTAAGCCGTAGACGCTGCTCGGAACCACCGACACCCCTTCGCCCGCCGCGACCAAACCCAGCGCTATCTGCAATTCACGGACTTCATAGATTCGACGCGGTTCGAGCGCACGGTCCTTGAAAGCCGCAAGCACCTGGTCGGCGTAACTGGGACGCGGCGCCTTGGGGAAAATAATCAGCGTCTCATTGAGCAAATCGCGCAGGGCCAAAATAGGCTTGGCGCGAGATAGCGCATGCCCCTCGGGAAGCGCGACAATCATTTTTTCTTCGCGAAGAATCACGCGGCGAATGTTCGCGTCTTCGTTCCGGATTCGACCGAACCCGACGTCGATGCGTCCGTCTTTGAGCGCCCTGAGCTGGTCCATGGTCGACATTTCATGGAGACTCAATTCCACCGTCGGATTTTCATCGCGGAACCGGCGGATTATCTTCGGCAACATCCCGTACAACGTCGAACCCACGTAACCCACCGACAGGCTGCGTTCGATATTGCCGACCCGCCTTGTCATCGATTCCAGTTCAGACGTCTGAGCTATCAGCTGAGCCGCATGCAGATAGAAGAACTTCCCGGTCTCGGTCAGCTTCAACGGACGCGAGTTGCGCTCTAGCAACTGCACGCCAAGCGTTTCCTCCAGTTGCTGGATAGAACGGCTCAGAGGCGGCTGCGCGATATTCAACCGGGCGGCCGCTCGCGTGAAATTGCGCTCCTCGGCTACCGCGACGAAATATCGAAGATGCCGAAGCTCCATCTCCATACCTCCCTGATATAGACCGATACTAAAACGGTGTTGGACGGGGCTACAAGCTGCGGACTATTCTGCATTCACGCCTTGTTATTTCACCGATTATACCTTCTACACATAGAAGCACAGGTGAGAAATCAAGGGTTAACCCCGGCAAATACAAGAGATATTGGAGCAGACATGAGCGTCAAAGTGTTCGACTCAAGAGAAGTCCAGGACCTGCTGAAAGCCGCTGCGAACCTTGGCAGCGAAGACGGTAACGCGCGCGCAAAACAGATTACGCATCGTCTGCTGAGCGACCTTTTCAAAGCCATCGACGACCTCGCTATGACGCCCGACGAGATTTGGGCGGGCGTAACCTACTTCAACAAGCTCGGACGCGATGGTGAGGCTGCCTTGCTAGCCGCTGGACTCGGTCTTGAAAAATTTCTCGACATCCGGATGGATGCGGAAGACCGTGAAGCCGACATTCATGGCGGGACACCCCGTACCATCGAAGGGCCGTTGTATGTCGCCGGCGCGCCGGTGCGAGACGGCTTATCCAAAATCGACCTCAATGCAGACGAGGACGCAGGTCCGCTTGTTATCCGCGGCACGGTCACCAGTTCGGATGGCAAGCCCGTAGCGGACGCGGTGGTCGAATGCTGGCACGCTAACTCGAAGGGCTTCTACTCGCATTTCGACCCGACGGGCGCGCAAGACGACTTCAACTTGCGCGGTGCGGTCAAGACCGAAGCCGACGGCAAGTACGAATTCCGCACCCTCATGCCGGTGGGTTACGGCTGCCCGCCGCACGGCGCGACGCAGCAACTGCTGAACGTCCTTGCACGTCACGGCAACCGTCCCGCTCATGTGCACTTCTTCGCCACGAGCGAAAACCTCCGGAAGCTCACGACGCAAATCAACATCGAGGGCGACCCCTTGATTTGGGACGATTTCGCCTACGCGACTCGCGAGGACCTGATTCCCCAAGTCGTCGAGAAAACCGGCGGCACCGCGATGGGCCTCAAGACCGATGCTTACAAGGAAATCGAGTTCAACATCGAGTTGACTCCGCTGGTTCAAGGCAAGGACAACCAGCTTGTCCAACGGCCGCGCGTGTCGGCTACGGCCTAAGCGGTTCATTCGGCGACCGACGACCGCCACCGGTCGCCCGATTCTTCATCCTTCAATTCGTTACCAACGCGAGGCCCATTTTTTGGGCCGCGTAGGAGGAGCACGCATGTCCGCCATGATGGAAAGAGCCCGACAGCTCGATGACCTGCTGAGCAACGCCGTGCAGGAAGACAAGGAAAACGGCGTTTTCCGCTGCCGCCGCGACATCTTCACTAACGCCGACTTGTACGAGCTCGAGATGAAACACATCTTCGAGAGCAATTGGGTTTATCTGGCGCACGAAAGCCAGATCCCTGACAACAACGATTACTACACGACCTGGATTGGCCGGCAGCCTATCGTTGTCACGCGTGACAAGACCGGTGAACTGCATGCGGTTCTCAACGCGTGCGCGCACAAGGGCGCGATGCTGTGTCGCCGCAAACATGGCAACAAAGGCAGCTTCACTTGCCCGTTTCACGGCTGGACGTTTTCGAATGCCGGCAAACTGCTCAAGGTGAAAGACGAGAAGACCACCGAGTATCCGGTGCAATTCAACAAGCAAGGTTCGCACGACCTGCGCAAAGTGGCGCGCTTCCAGAGCTATCAGGGTTTTCTGTTCGGAAGCTTGAATCCAGACGTGTTACCTCTCGAAGAGTATCTCGGTGAGACCAAGGTCATCATCGATCAAATTGTTGCGCAAGCGCCGAACGGCATCGAGGTGCTGCGCGGTAACTCCTCGTACATCTACGACGGCAACTGGAAGATGCAGATGGAAAACGGCTGCGACGGTTACCACGTCAGCACCGTGCACTGGAACTACGCCGCGACGATGGGGCGACGCAAGGAAGACGGCACCAAGGCAGTGGATGCTAACGGCTGGAGCAAATCGGTGGCCGGCGTCTACGGATTCGAACACGGGCACATCCTGCTGTGGACCAATTCGATGAACCCGGAAGTGCGCCCGGTCTATGAACACCGCGGCGAAATTGCAGCGCGAGTCGGCGAGGACAAGGCGAAGTTCATCATCAATCAGACGCGGAATCTGTGCCTTTATCCCAACGTGTTTCTGATGGACCAGTTCAGCACCCAGATTCGAGTGGTGCGCCCGATCGGTGTCGATAAAACTGAAGTGAGCATCTTCTGCTTCGCTCCGAAGGGCGAAAGCGCCGAAAGCCGTGCAACACGCATTCGACAATATGAAGATTTCTTCAATGTGTCGGGCATGGGAACCAGCGACGACCTCGAAGAGTTCCGCGCCTGCCAGTCCGGCTATGCCGGTTCGACGACGATGTGGAACGACCTGTCGCGCGGGGCGCCGCTTTGGGTTCACGGCCCGGACGAGAATGCCAGGAGCATGGGCCTGAATCCGCTCATCTCGGGCGAGCGCAGCGAGGACGAAGGCCTCTTCGTCGTCCAGCATGAATATTGGGTGCAAGTGATGCGCGAGGCTCTCCAGAAGGAACAGGCGGAGGCGACGGCATGAGCTTCGACTATCAAAAGATCTGCAACGCGCTCTACCAGGAAGCGCGCCTTCTGGATGACCGTCAGTGGGACGAGTGGCTGGCCTGTTACACCACGGACGTCGACTATTGGATGCCGGCCTGGGACGACGACGACAAGCTTACGGACGACCCGCAGAGTCAAATCTCGCTGATGTATTACCCCGACCGGGGTGGACTGGAAGACCGCGTTTTTCGCATCAAGACCGAGCGAAGCGGCGCATCGCTGCCTGAACCGCGTACCAGCCATAACGTGACGAATGTCGAGGTGATGGCCGAACGCGAAAATGAAGTCGACGTGCGCTACAACTTCAATACGCAAAGCCACCGCTACAAGATGACCGATTATTTCTTCGGCACCATGTTCGTGACCTTCCGCAAAGTCGATGGCCGCCTTTTGATTTCCAGCAAGAAAATTGCGCTGAAGAACGACTATATCCGCCAGGTGCTCGACGTCTATCACGTCTGACGTCACCGGTGGGACCGAGACAGCAAGCAGGAGGCAACATGTCTAGCTACAACATCGCACTGAACTTCGAAGACGGCGTGACTCGCTTTGTCGAATGCAAGGCCGGCGAGAAGGTCCTCGATGCCGCATTTCGAGCCAGAATCAACTTGCCGATGGACTGCTCCGACGGCGTATGCGGCACTTGCAAATGCCGCGCCGAGAGCGGCATCTACGACCTCGGCGACGACTACATCGAAGACGCGCTAAGCGACGACGAAAAAGAAACCGGTCTCGTACTCACGTGCCAGATGGTGCCGCAGAGCGACTGCGTCATAGCGGTACCGGCATCGTCGGCGGTATGTAAGACCGAGCAGAGCAAGTTTGCCGTGACCGTGACAAAAGTCGAACCGCACAATGACGCGGCCGTCGTGCTCCAACTGGATGTAGAGGCTGCCGCGCCTGTGTTCCTGGCTGGCCAATACGTCAACATCGACATCCCGGGCAGCGGCCAGCATCGCTCCTATTCGTTCTCATCGGCGCCGGGCGAAAGCAAGGTCAGCTTCCTCATTAAAAAAATTCCGGGCGGCGTGATGAGCACCTGGCTCGAGTCCGCACAACCGGGCGATAAGACTCAATTGACTGGTCCACTTGGAAGCTTCTATCTGCGTCCCGTCGAGCGGCCGTTGCTGCTTATCGCCGGCGGCACCGGTTTAGCGCCCTTTTTGTCCATGCTGGAAGTTTTGCGACGGACCAACGCGCAGCAGAAGGTCCATCTCATCTACGGGGTCACGCGAGACCTCGACCTCGTGCAAGTCGATGCAATCGAAGCGTATGCAACGACGCTGCCGAATTTCACGTACAGCACGGTGGTGGCCGAAGCGGACTCGAATCACCCGCGCAAAGGTTGGGTCACGCAGCACATGCCTGCGGAATCGTTGAACGACGGCGATGTCGATGTGTATCTCTGCGGCCCGCCCCCGATGGTCGACGCCGTGCGCAAGTACTTCAGCGACACGGGCGTGAAGCCCAACAGTTTCCACTACGAGAAATTCACACCCAACGCTGAACCGGAGACCGCATGAACGCCAACCGGTTCGCAGGCAAAGTCATGGTCGTCACGGGCGCTGCGCAGGGTATCGGACGCGGCGTCGCTCTGCGTGCGGCCGCGGAGGGCGCAAAGGTTCTGTTTGTCGACCGCGCGGGCTTCGTCGTCGAGGTCGCGGCCGAAGCGACTGGCGCCGGCACTGCCGGCTTCGTCGCCGACCTCGAGACCTATGAGGGCGCGGCCTCGACGATGGCTTTCGCTGTGGAAAAGTTCGGTCGCATCGACATTCTCATCAACGGCGTGGGCGGCGCTATCCGCATGCGGCCTTACGCTGAGTTCGAGCCTGCCCATATCGATGCCGAAATCCGTCGCTCTCTCATGCCCACTCTTTATGCGTGCCACGCCGCGCTTCCTTACATGCTCGCGCAAGGCGGCGGAACCATCGTCAACGTGTCCTCGAATGCGACGCGCGGTATCCGGCGCGTACCCTACTCTGCAGCCAAGGGCGGTGTGAACGCGATGACCCAGTCGCTTGCCATGGAGTATGGCGAGCAGAACATTCGAGTCGTCGCCGCAGCGCCTGGCGGAACAGAGGCGCCACCGCGGCGTGTGCCGCGAAACGCCGCGGGAGACAGCGATCAAGAGAAGACCTGGATGGGCGAGGCGGTGAAACAGGTCAGCGAATCGACCTTCTTCAAACGCTATGGAACGCTCAATGAGCAAATCGCGCCGATTCTCTTTCTTGCTTCTGACGAAGCCGGCTACATCACGGGCACGGTGCTGCCCGTTGCTGGTGGCGACAACGGCTGAGGTTGTGATAGCAAAAGAGCACGGAGGTGGCACTGCAGCGTGGGATCGAGCGTCGCACGCCTCCTCTTCACTTCTTGAGGGAACGCGGCGGAGTATCCATCTGAATACATCGGTCAACTGCAGACGATCAAGACCGCGCTCGATCCAAAGTACCTTCTGAATCCGGCTAAGGTCCTTTGACGGGTCCGCTCGCGCAACGCGGCTCTCTTTCAACCAATGTGCGGCCCGATCCGATACTCTGGATGAATGGGAACAACGCATCCGCGCTTGTGTGTTCGAGGCAAACGCAGCAACCCCGGACTTCCGCGCAGAAGGCCTAGGCGAGTATATTCAGCACAAAACCACCATTGTTCTTTAATGATGTCGGGGCTAAACGAGCAACGCGCAGATTATGAGAATAGTGATATCCGGTGCAAGCGGCATGGTCGGCCTCAACTTGCCGAGTGCGAGGTGGCACGAGCGCAGGTGTCTTTGCGCAACTTCCAAAGCTTCTTGCGTGGGGTTACTGCTTGGCGAATGCATGGATTTCAAAATGGCCGGGGCGCCTGTATCGGATTCACCGCTGGCTAAATGAACGCTCCGATGCTCCGCTAGTGCATATCGCATCAAACGCGTCGCGCGACATGACAAGCGCAGTCCCGCCAATCGACAGCGCTCATTTCCTAAGCCTCTAACCAGGAATGTATCTATGTTTACTCCATGTCCTACCGAACGCAGCCGGGACCTCGCGGATCGTGTCGAGGCGTTCGTCCGTGAAGTCGTCATGCCCTACGAGCGCGACCCGCGTAACGGATCGCACGGACCGTCGGCCGACCTGGTTGCCGAATTGCGCGCGCTGGCGCGCGCGGCCAACGTGATGACGCCTCATGTTCTCGCCGATGGCGAGCACCTGACACAACTCGAAACAGCCGCCGTGCTCAAGCGCTCGGGCCTCTCCCCGCTCGGTCCGGTCGCGGTGAACACCATGGCGCCCGACGAAGGCAATATTTTTCTCTTGGGCAAGGTCGCCACTGCCGAGCAGAAGCAACGCTTTCTCCCAAAGCTGCTGTCCGGCCATGCACGTTCAGCGTTTTTCATGACGGAACCCGCCGAAGACGAAGGAGCCGGATCCGATCCGTCGATGCTCAAGACGACAGCGCGTCTCGACGGCGACGACTGGGTCATCGACGGCACGAAGACCTTCATCACCGGCGCGGATGGTGCGGAGGTCGGCATCGTGATGGCGCGTACCGACGGCGGCGGCCCGGTCCGCGCGAGCATGTTTCTCGTGAGCCTCCCGCATCCCGCCATCAAGATCGTGAAGGTGCTGGATACCATCGACAGTTCGATGCCCGGCGGACACTCGCGGATCGCGATTGAAGGCCTGCGCCTACCGGCAAACGCCGTGCTCGGCGAAGTGCACAAAGGATTCGAATACGCGCAAATCCGGCTTTCGCCCGCGCGCCTGTCGCATTGCATGCGCTGGCTGGGAACGGCCACACGCGCACACGAGATCGCGGTGGCGTATGCGGCGCGCCGGCATGCTTTCGGCAAACCGCTTATCGACCATGAAGGGGTTGGCTTCATGCTGGCCGACAACCTGATCGATTTGCAGCAGTCGGCGCTGATGATCGACTGGTGTGCAGGCATTCTCGATTCCGGAAGCCTGGGCACGACCGAAAGCTCGATGACGAAGGTTGCCGTATCCGACGCGCTCTTCCGCGTGGCCGACCGATGCGTCCAAACCATGGGCGGCTCGGGCGTAGCGCGCGATTCGATCGTCGAGCAGGTGTTCCGCGAAGTACGGGCTTTTCGTATCTACGACGGCCCCACTGAAGTTCACAAATGGTCGCTCGCCAAGAAGATCAAACGCATGGCGCTAGAAGGCGACTATCGGGCCGGGCGCTGAACGATTTTTGAAGCCGGCTTCGATCGAGGAAAGCGCCGCGCGTCGCTGGCTTCTAAAGCAAGGACCCGGACCTTTTGCGCGAACCGGGCGCGGGCGCTATGGTTGCTTCAGCGCGAAAATCTGATCGGCTTGAATGAAGCCGCGAAGCCGTGAAGCCGTGAAGCCGCGCGTCGTGGAGCCTCGCGACATTGCCGAGAACCCGCATCACTACAAATCCAAGAGAATCGATCTGCCCTCGATGCCCCGCGTGCTCGATTCGATAGACGTTGCAATGGGCTACGCCGCTCAGTTCGATACAGGGAAAGTGCCGCGCAGCGAAGGTATTCTGTTTCCACAAGCGCCGCGCACCTTCGCCTCGCAGCTCGTGGCCGGAACGAAGTATCTTAACGATCCGCAAATCGTGAAGCTCAAGCAGGCCTTCGCCGATCCGCGCGTCGCCCAGTACCTGCTCTCCACCGACGACCCGCTCGTGCGTGGCGTCCCGACGTCCGTCTCTACTCGCTGACGCCGTTCGCCCGTGCAGCGGATAGCGGCCTCGCGGCCCGGCCGTTTCGACTCGGCGTCATTCGTCGAGGGGTAACAGCGCCAATAGCAAGCGCCGCAACTCGCGGGTTTCCGCCGCTGTCAGCTTCGCGGTGAGAATGCGTTCGACTTTTTCAACGCGCGTTCGCAGTGTCGAAAGCTGCTTCTTCCCGGCGGAAGTGAGAAACAGCACATAGCTGCGCTTGTCGACCGGATCGTCCGTGCGTTCGATCAACTCGTTGCGCACCAGTCGCGCGACGAGATCGGCAATGGTCGATCGGTCGACATCGAGGTCATCGCCCAGTTGGCGCTGATTGACGCCCGGCTTGCGCTGAAGAATTTCGAGCGCCGCGTATTGCACGCTCGTAACCTCGGTGGACACCTCACTCTGCCAGACCGCCAGATGCCGCTGTTGAGCGCGGCGAACCAGGCTGCCGGTGAATTTGTAAAGCGCGTTCGGAGAATCGTTGTTGGCAGGCACGGTCGGGCGTTCTGTCAGTCGCTGGTTCGAGTTCGGAAAATGGGACGCAGGAACGCATTCAGTTCGTCGAAGGCGTCGAGCGGAAGCACATGCGCCACGTATTGATCGGGACGCACAATCACCAGCGCCCCCCGCGCGCGGTCAATGCCGCGTTCGTCGAAGATATCAGTCGATGCGTCGCTCGTAAATGCTTTCTCGTAGTCGACCAGTCCGTAACGCCCCTTGCGCGGCAGCAACGACCCATGAAGTTCTTCGAGCCGCACGTCATAGTGCGGGGTCTGCAGAACGGCGCGCAGATCGATGACGCTATCTGCATCGGCATCGCGCGACGTTGCACGGCGCATGACGGATTCCGGCGAAGTGGCGAGATGATCGCAAAGCGCGTCGAGTGCTTTGCCGCTTGCGTCGGCGAACGCGTAAATGCGCCAGCGGCCATCGGCGCGCGCGACGTGCCCGAGATGCATCGGTCTCGCATCGGCGATACGCATGACCGGCGACGAATGAAAGCGCGTGCCGATCACGAAGCCGCCAGCAAGCGCCTGATGCGTCGCCTCACCGGTCAGCGGTCCCGGCCGATAACGCGTCGCCACACCTGCTGTGTAGCGTCCCGCGCTCACAAAATACGCCTGAAGTTCAGCCGGATCGACTCCGCCCGCCTCCGGATGCGCCGGGTCTTTGGGCCGCGCAGCCATCATCGCCGACCATTCCTTGTCGAAGTCGATGAGTTCCTGCGCGACCGGCTGCCGTTCGTCCGAATACGTACGCAGCAGGCTCGCATCGCTGCGTCCCTCCAGCACCGCTCCGAGTTTCCAGCCGAGGTTGAAACCGTCCTGCATCGATACATTCATGCCTTGCCCGGCCTTCGCGCTATGCGTGTGACAGGCATCGCCGGCGATGAACACATGCGGCTCGCGCGATGAACCATCGGTGGCGATGGCATCGTCGAAACGTTCGGTCAGACGCTGGCCCACTTCGTAGACCGAGAACCACGCGACCTCTTTCACATCGAGCGTATACGGATGCAAGATTCGCCGCGCTGTTTCGATGATCCGCTCGACCTTCGTCTGTTTGATGCTGTCGCGATTCTCGGGCGTCACCTCGCCCAGATCGACGTAGAAGCGAACGAGATAGCCGCCTTCGCGCGGAATCAGCAACAGATTGCCCTTGCCCGCCGACTGGATAGCGGTCTTGAGGCGAATGTCGGGAAAGTCGGTCACGGCGAGCGCATCCATGACGCCCCACGCGTGATTCGCGGCGTCCCCGTTCAGCGTCTGACCGATCGCCGTGCGCACGCGGCTTCGCGCACCGTCGCAGCCCACGACGTAACGCGCCCGCACCTTGACGTGCTCACCGGCACGCGCGCCTTCCGTTCTACTCAGTGTGACGTTCACCGGATAGTCGTCACTGTCGTCGCGCGTTACATCGACCACTTCGAGCGCGTAGTCCGGTTCGAGCCGGTGCGCGGAGCGGCGCATCAGATCGAGCAGATATTCCTGTATGCGTGCCTGATTGACGATCACGTGCGGAAACTCGGATAGACCGGTCTCGGTATCCTGAACGCGACCTGTACGGCGAATTGCGCCGGGATCATCGGCATCCGGTCTCCAGAACACCGTCTCGTTGACCCAATATGCTTCGCGTAGCAGACGCTCGGCCAGCCCGAACGCATTGAACATTTCGACCGTCCGGCAAGCTACGCCGTCCGCTTGACCCATGAGCAACGGCCCGGCTCGACGCTCGACGATACGCACCGTAATTGCCGGAAATTGCGACAACTGCGCCGCGAGCACGAGTCCCGCCGGCCCACTACCGACGATGAGCACATCCACCACCTCGGGAATGTCAATGCGCGGCGCGCCTTCGGCCACGGGCTCGATCATGGGATCGTCTGTACGAAACCCGTTGAGATGAAATTGCATGATGTCGTCCTCCAAGTTGTCTTACCTGCCTTGGATCGAAATATACTCCGTACGCCAACCATATCAAGGAATTAATCCGTGTCCTGCTGTTTACCCTGACGTCGAAGATCGACGCTCGACGGATACGCCGCGCTATTCTCCGCATCGCCGATCGCCGCGAGGATCGGCTCCATGCTGCCAAACAATTCCAGATCTCCTCTCAGCGGACACCAAGCCCGCTAAGCCGCAGTGGCCCCGCAATCCATCGATGCTCGTGCCGCATAAGTCTTAGCCGAATTCGACGGCTACCGATCCGCAAGCGAAACTCCGGCATTAGCGCTGTGGCGGGGCATCAGATGCCGGGCCGTGATAGGGATCATGCTTCGGGCGTGGGTTCCGGTTTCTCGACAGGCTTGCAACCGAAGCCTGCGTTAAGAACGAGCCACGCTTTGTATCTGGAGATTGATGATGACCACAACAGTCCTCGTAACCGGCGCGTAACACTTGGCGCTTCTCGGCATCGTTTCGCGAGCTGCAGGACAACCGGCGCGGCGCCTCTGAACTACCTCGCCGATGGCGCATGCGCCTCGCGGAACGGGCCTTTCGAGAAGGACAAATCCAGTTGCTTTCATCGAGCAGTCAATCAGGTACGCATCCTAAAGCGCGTTCAGCAACGCCTCTAAAGGAATGCCGGCCACTCACCCAAGCACTATCGAAACACGGCCTTACATTCAGGCACTTTGTTTTTGGGCGGCGAAACGTAAGATAGGATGCCTTCATCGAACCATCACCGGTATCGATGGAACAGCTCGATTCAAAGTCTGCGATGCGCTACCCTCGTGCCATAGCTCACTCCGTCTGAACATGAAGATCCGCAAAAACCTGCTTGTCGAACTCGGCGTTAATTTCCTCCTGCCCTGGGTCGCCTACCGGCTGGCTTTACCGCACTGGGGCTCGCTCGGTGCGCTCTACGCTTCGGCCGCACCGCCAATCATCTGGAGTTTCTTCGAATTCGCCCGAACGCGGCGAGTCGATGCGCTGAGCGTACTTGTCGTGCTGGGTATCGCGTTGTCGATCGGCGCGATGGCGCTGGGCGGCAGCCCCCGGCTTTTGCTCGTCCGCGAATCGCTGATATCCGGTGCGATCGGCGCCGCGTTTATTGTGTCGCTGCTATTTCCACGACCGCTGATCTTCTACCTGGCTCGCGCGACGGTGGGCCGCGAAAGCGAGGGCGGCGGCGAGCGGTTTGAAGCCGCCTGGAATGAGCGGCCCACGCTCCGCCGCTCGATTCGGCTGATGACATTCATCTGGGGCTTGGGCCTTGTGGTAGAAAATCTGATTCGCTGCTGGATGGCGTGGACCTGGTCGATCGAGCGCTATCTATTGGTCGCACCGATTATTGGCTATGGCATTTACGGCGGGCTCACGGTCTACACCTTCCTCTACCGAAAACGGCTCAAAGCCCGAACGATAGAAGAAGCCGCGGCCGAAAAACACACTACCCGCTCGGTGTAACAGCAGAAACAACTCCGGTTGCGAAACGTCGCCTTGCTGTTGAATAGCTTGAGCCAAAACGTTGCATGCCTCATCGCTTTCGGATTGCATCGACACCCTGCCTCGAAAGATCCTCGCCTACCGGGGAATCCGCCCGTGGGCATGTTGTGGCGCGCTGAAACGCATCACCCATCTTCGAACCAGGACGACGATTCACGAACGGTCATAAATTTGATCGTTCATGGTTTGCTCGCATAACGACAAAGGTCTAGCCCGCGACTATCAAAACGAGAGCTATTCATTCGACCGAGCAACTCATAACGATGTGAGCAATAAGCGTTTGGGCGCATGTCGCCGGTCCGCGAGAATAGGGATTCCGAGTGGCCAGAAAGATGCCCGTCCATATCGCCTGCCAACGCCTTGCCGATGTCATCGCCAATGCTGCGAGCGCGCGGTCATTGTTCACGGCGACGTCCGGTTCTCGATGATCGCAGGGACGAATCGGCGAGACCGTCACTCGGCGTGCGCGTTGTGTCAGCCTGTACCGCGTGGTACAGCGGCGCATGGTCAATGCATTTATTCGCGATATCCGTCAAATCCACCCCATTGTTCTCTCGTTCAGCGAGCACACATGATTCGACCTACCCGACAGTTCGCGCTCGGCGCATTCCTGATGCAGACCGGTCACCATATCGCCGGCTGGCGGCATCCCGATGCCGATGCCGACGCCGGCAGCAATTTCCGCCATTACGTCGAGCTGGCGCGGCTCGCCGAAGCAGCCAAGTTCGATACGATCTTCCTCGCGGATTCTTCCGGCGTGCGCTCAACGCACCTGCCTTCGCTCGCACGCACGGCCCGCAGCGATTTCTTCGATCCCGTCACCTTGCTTGCCGCGCTCGCCGCGGTGACCGAACGTATCGGGCTCATCGCAACGGTGTCCACATCGTTTCACGAGCCGTATAACGTGGCGCGCCGCTTCGCCACGCTTGACCAGATTTCCGGTGGACGCGCCGGATGGAATCTCGTGACGTCGAGCAGTTCGACCGAAGCGCAGAACTTCAACCGCGATGCGCTGCCCGATCATGCCGAACGATACGAGCGCGCCGCGGAATTTCACGACGTCGTGCTCGGCCTTTGGGATTCGTGGGAGGACGACAGCTTCGTCCGCGACAAGGAAAGCGGCATCTATCTCGATACTGAAAAGCTGCACGTGCTGAATCATCGCGGCAAGCACTTTCAAGTGCGTGGCCCGCTCAACGTCAACCGTTCGCCGCAAGGGCGGCCCGTAGTCGTGCAGGCTGGCGCGTCGGAAGACGGACGTGCGCTCGCGGCGCGTACTGCCGAGGTCATCTTCGTCGCGCACCAGACCTTCGACGAAGCAAAAGCCTTTTACGCCGACATCAAGAGCCGCCTGCCTGCGTATGGTCGCGAACCGGACGACGTGAAGATCATGCCTGGCATCTTTCCGGTGGTGGGCCGGAGTCAGGCGGAAGCCGAAGAGAAATTCGAAGCGCTGCAATCACGCATCGACCCGGCCGTTGGCGTGGCGCTGCTGTCGACGGTGATCGGCGGGGTCGATCTGTCCCGCTACGACGTAGACGGACCAATTCCCGAATTGCCGGAAACGAACGGTCCGAAGAGCCGTCAGCATCTCGTAGTCGAACTTGCCCGACGCGACAAGCTGACCATCCGCCAACTGTATCTGCGCATTGCCGGAGCGCGTGGCCATCAGCAAGTGGTAGGCACGCCCGCGAGCATTGCGGACCAGCTGCAGCACTGGTTTGAAGAGGGCGGCGCGGACGGTTTCAACATCATGGCGCCGTGGTTCCCTGGCGGACTCGCTGAATTCATCGATCTGGTGCTACCCGAACTGCGGCGACGCGGCCTCTTCCGCAACGAGTACGCCGGCCGCACGCTGCGCGACCACCTCGGCCTCAAGCGTCCTGCGCACGCGAGCGCGGTGCCTGCTTGAGCTTTCTTTATTTTGATCGAAGGATACGACTATCGACGACACGAAGTTCGATACCACCGGCTCGCTGTTCGCGGACTGAATAGCGGTCGCAGCCCAGGACGGCGACGAAACCGTCTTCCTTCAAGTGCCGCGTCGAGCGTCGGGCGAATCATGGCAACCGGGCAGCGTCGAAGCGACAACTTATACTGCATCTCGCGCAAGAAGACCGGGCGACCTATACTAACGTCGCCGTCCGGTTACTCGCGCGTCCGTCTCCCGATCGATCGTTCAGCGCATCGCATGCGCATCGATAAAGACCCTGCAGGATGGCGTTCCAAAGATTTTCGAACCCCCAAGCCAGGAGCCGTCAATCATGGACTCGTTAGCACCCGCCGTTCCTGCATCGTTCAAGGCCGTCCAGGTCGATACCTTCGGCGGCATCGACGCAATGCACTATCGAGACGTTCCTCTTGCGCACCCGGGACCGGGCCAAGTGTTGGTGCGCGTCGCCGCAGCCGGGGTCGGGCCATGGGATGCGTGGATCCGCTCCGGCAACAGCGTCTTACCTCAACCACTGCCCCTGACATTAGGCTCGGACATTGCCGGAACGATCGTACTGACAGGCGAAGGTGTAAGCGATCTCGCCCCGGGTGACGACGTTTTCGGCGTGACCAACCCGAGATTCACGGACGCCTATGCGGAGTACGCGATTGCGGAGGCGTGTATGCTCGCGCGCAAGCCCGCCGCGCTGAGCTTCGCGGAAGCGGCGTCCGTGCCGGTCATAGCCGTCACGGCGTGGCAAATGCTTTTCGAGCAGGCTCATGTGAAGAAAGGCGATCGAGTTCTGGTGCTAGGCGGCGCCGGTAACGTCGGCGCTTACGCCGTTCAACTCGCCCACCGCGAGGGCGCCTTCGTGCTTGCCACTGCGTCCAGCCTGGATGAAGCGTTCGTCACGGCGCTCGGCGCGGATCAGGTGTTCGACGCTCGCGAACAGCCATTCGACGAGTTTCGACATTCGGTAGATACGGTGATCGACCTCGTGGGCGGGGACACGCTTGACCGCTCCTTCGACGCGGTCAAGCCTGGAGGAAAAGTAGTTTCCGCGGTTGCCGAACCGAACGCCGAGCGCGCCGCGGCTACCGGGGTAAGCGCAAATTTCATGTTGGTTGCAGTCAATACGTCAACGCTTGTTGCGCTCGCCGAGTTGCTTGAGACTGGAGAACTCCGAACACGTGTCGGAGAAATCTTGCCGTTATCGCAAGCACGCGTTGCCCACGAGATGCTTGAGGGCAGCAAGCACGCGCCGGGAAAGATCGTGCTCAGACCATGAGGTCAATGATTTGCGTTCGCCTTCGGTTCGGATCGGCCGGAAACTGTCGGATCGAGGTGACTTTTTTTTGGCGACGGCTACGATGATCAATCGCGAGCAAGCAGAAAAACGCAGATGATCCTCACTGGATAAGCCCTTCTGAAATAGCCGTGCCGATTTTCTTTGCCGCGCTTTGCGTAGGATTGCGAATTCGCGGTTGGCGGGATTTGTCGGCTGTACTTCGAGCTTCACGCCAGAAGCACACGCGCAAGCAAGGCGCCGAGCGAACACCAGAGCACCAGCGAGAGCCGCACGCCGCCAGGCGGAAGACCGCCCCAAGCAGGACGGCGAGCCGATGCGAGCGGTTCGCCAAGCGTCGTGAAGGACGCAGCAGAACCGATCGTCATGGCCCAGCTTTTCGGGTTGAGCCACAAAGCAGCATACCGTCGATCAGCGTGTGATCCGCACCGGGCCGCTCGTCTGGGTGACCGGTCGCGGTAGCATCGCATCGCAGAAGCGACCATTGCCGCTGTCGATGATAGACGAGCGATGTGGATTTCGCCCGGTCGTGCGGACTGCGCTAGCGGACCAGGGTATTGCCTGGCGCACCGGGTTCGAGGCCGGCAATATCGAAGCTATCGCCGTCGCGCGATCAATCCGCGTCTTTCGGCGTGATGGTGTACCTCAACATGCGTTCACGCGATGCCGCGAGCAGGCGCGTCATTGCGGCGGACGCTGCGTCCGGCTGGCGCGTGACAATGTGGTGACGCACGGCGTCGTGCAGTTCGATATGTTCGCCCGGCGTGGCGGCCTGCCGGTGCAACATTTCCGATGAAACCCGCAACGCCGCCTTGATCCCGTTGCCGATCGTAATGAACATGCCGTTCTGCGACATCGCGATGATCGCCAAGTGAAATTCCAGTTCCGCTTCGGCCACCGCGCGTACATCCGACAGCGCGGAAGGCGACGCATACGCACTGGCAAGCTCGCGGTAGCGCCGCTCGATCAGTTGCAAGCCTTCGTCGCTGCCATGACGTGCGGCGAGAAAGCTCGCGCGCGGCTCGAAGCATAGCCGCATCTCGAAGATGTCTTCGACGATCTTCGAGTCGAACTGCGCATTGAGCCTCCACGCGAGCACATCGCGGTCGAGCAGGTTCCAGTCCGAAAAGGGCAACACGCGTGTGCCGATTTTCGTCGACACTTCCAGCAGTCTTTTAGCCGCCAGTTGCTTGATCGCCTCGCGCACGGTGGTGCGACTCACGCGATAGGCACTGCACAGATCGCCTTCGACGGGCAACAGATCGCCCGGGCTGAATTCGCCCGAGACGATCCGCATCCCGATGATCCTGGCGACCTGCGCGGTCATGGTGCCAACGACAGGCTCACGCTCGTACATCCCGCCTCCCTTTGTTTCCCGCTCGCCTGTCCGGCATAGAACCGCGCTCTAGGCTCGCTTGGCCGCCGTCGTAACAATCACATTCCACGACCCCGGCTTCAGCCGCGCGCTGATCTTTTCGCCGTCCACCTGCACGCGCGAGTTGTTAGCGGGCGCCACTGTCAGCGGCGCTTCACGCGTATTGACTGCTTTCATATTGGTGTGGTGCAGTTCGAGCGCGTGATCGAGCGTGCGGTCCGTGCCCAGTCCGCGCAGTTCGATGTTCAACTCCATTTCGTCGGTCAGATGGCGGTTGAGTGCGAAGATCGTCGTGGTGCCACTCGCGCGATCGTCCACCACGGCCGCGCACAGATACGGTATTTCAGGAAATGTTTCGGCCTCGTAAAATGGCGAGTCGATCACGGTCTTCAGCACGCGGCCATGGCCGAACTTCGATGCCTGCGAGAAAGGATAGAAAATGGTTTGACGCCATGCCGCGCCGCCCGGCTCCGTCATGATGGGGCCGATCACGTTGACCAGTTGCGCGAGGCAGGCCGTCTTGACGCGGTCCGCGTTGTTCATCATCGTGATCAATGCGCCGCCCACCACCAGGGCGTCCTCGGCGTTATAAACCTCTTCGATCAAACGCGGCGCGCTCGGCCAGCCGGGTTTGCGCAGGTCTTCGATGGAACGCGCCTTGTACCAGACGTTCCACTCGTCGAACGACAGCATGATCCGCTTGTTCGAATGCTTGCGCGCCGCCACGCTATCGGCCACCGCGACAATTTCCTTGATGAACAGATCCATCACTTCAATATTGCCGAAGAACTCCGCAGTCGAATCGCGGCGATTCTCGAAGTACGTGTGCAGCGAAATGAAGTCCACCTGATCGAAGCAATGTTCGAGCACGCGGTCTTCCCACGCGCCGTAAGTCGCCATTTCATGTGTGGACGAACCGCAAGCCGCGAGCTGGATGGTCGGGTCGACCGAGCGCATCACCTTGGCAGTTTCGAGCGCGGCGCGGCCATATTCGTCGGCAGTCTTGCGGCAGATCTGCCACGGACCATCCATCTCGTTGCCGAGGCACCAGAACTTGATGTCGTGGGGTTTCTCGTAGCCATGCTCGCGGCGCAGATCCGACAATGCGGTGCCACCCGGATGGTTGCAATACTCGATGAAGTGGCGCGCCTCGTCCGGTCCGCGCGTGCCGAGATTCACGCCGTACATGGGTTCGATATCAAGCTCCCGGCACCATTCGATAAATTCGTTGGTGCCGAACTGATTGGTCTCGACGGAATACCAGGCGAGGTCGAGCCGCCTGGGTCGTTTGTCTTTCGGACCGACGCCGTCTTCCCAGTTATAGCCCGACAAAAAATTGCCGCCCGGATAACGCACGATGGTCGGGCCGAGTTCGCGCGTCAAATCCATCACGTCCTTCCGGTAGCCGCGTTCATCGGCTTCCGGGTGGTCCGGCTCGAAGATGCCGGTATAGACGCAGCGGCCCATATGTTCGACAAAGGTGCCGAATACGCGTCGATCAAGATCCGCAACCACAAAGTCACGGTCGACAACGAGGCGGGTGGTAATCATCTGCAGTGTCCTATCAGTGTCCTGTCCATGAAAGCCCTGGACGTCCAGGGCGCAAAATCACGAGTCATTTCGAGAGCAGCTTGTTGACGCGGTCCTGCGCCTGTTGCTCGACGTCCGGAATCGATTTACCCGACGACAGCATGTTGCTCACTTCGTCGCCCACCATTTCCTGGATCGCGAATTGACGCGGCACGGTGTTCGGCAACGAGTAACCAATCGACGAAATTTCCTTGATCGCCGGACGATGCGGCAACGCGTTGAACTCCGCGCTATCGATCACCGATTGCCGCGCCGGCAAGTGACCGGTACGCGCCCAATCCGCATCGTGGTCGTAGAGGAACTTGAGGAATACGAACGCGGCGTGCCGCGTCTTGTCGTCCTTCGCGCCGCCCTTGAGCATGACCCACGAGTGACCGTCGGCCCACACGGCTTTCTTCTGGAACAGATTCGGAAACGGCACGACTTCATAGCCGTTGTTGGCGAGCACCGAGTCCGGCTTCTTCGACAAGTTGGTCAGATCTTCGATCATCCATGTACCGCAGATCAGCACACCGGCACGGCCGTTCATGAATGCCTGATTCGCCGCGCCGTAGTCGAGGTTTGGCGTGATGTCGCCCGCTTTCATCAGGCTATCGAGCAGTTGCAGCGCGTTCGTGACAGGCTTGCTGTGCAGATCGATCTTCGTCGGACCGCTGGGGAACAGCGTCCCGTTCTGCTGATAGACCATCGTGTCGAGCGTGCGCATCTGGCCGGCGCTTTCGTTGGCGATCGGCATGGTCAGATAGGGCAAGCCCGTCTTGTCCTTGAACTGCTTGGCCTGCTTGAGGAGTTCGTCCGGCGTGGTCGGCAGGATCGGCTTGCCGCTTGAGTCGACGAGTCCTGCTTTCTTGAAGAGATTGATATTGATGTGCCACAGCCAGGAATGGGTATCGAACGGCAGCGCGTAGGTCTTGTCCGCGAATGTCACGCCACGGTGTGCGTGAGCCGTGAAGTCTTTCGTATCCACGCCGACCGACTTGAAACCGGCGTCGAGCGGTTCGACCAGATTGCGCTTGACGTAGTCGCCGAGCACGGCCTCGTGCATGACCGAAATCGTCGGCACGTCATGACTCAGAATTCGCGCGTCGAGTTGCGTGTAATACGGATTCCATTCAATGATCTGCGGTTTGACGACAATGTCTTCCTTGTTTGTTGCATTGAACTGGTTGACCAGCGTCGTGATGATTCCGCATTCACCGGAAGCCTTCCCGACTTCGTTCACCTTGCCGTACTCCGCGTCGCAGGCGCCGAAAAAACGCGACAACGTGATTTCGGTTTTGGCCTGAACGGGCGCCATGAAACCTGTTGCAGTGATCAGCAAGGCGAGCGAAAGCGCACCGCGCGCGAGCGATTTCTTCATGTGTGTCTCCATTCCCATGAAAGTTAGTTGCTGTTTTATGCTTGATGCGCCGCCTGCTTTGCCGTCACGTTTGAGCGGCTTCTGCGGGTTTTATAATTCGGACATTGAATCGATTGCTGCTGGAAAGGCTCATCGCACAGTCGTACCCGCTACAGCCGCGACGATGTACTTCTGAAAAAACAGATACAGCACGAAGATCGGCAAGCCCGCGAACACCGCTTGCGCCATCAGATATCCAATGCCTTCAGACTGCGCGAAATTGCCCTGCGTGGAGGCGAGGCCAATCGTCAACGTGTACATCTCTGGCTTCGATGCGGAAACAAGCGGCCACAGGTAGTCGTTCCACGCGCTCAGGAAAGTAAAAATTGCGAGCGTGGCCTGCGCCGGGACCGACAACGGCAGTACGATGCGCCAGAAAATCTTGAAACGCGATGCATTGTCGAGCAACGCAGCTTCTTCTATCTCCACCGGCACTGCCTTGAAGTACTGCGTCATCAGAAACACGCCGAATGGCGATGCGAGCCGTGGCATGATCAGCGCGCCATACGTGTTGTGCCAGTCGAGCGTGGCGAAGATGCTGTGCAGCGGGATCACGAGCGCCTGCTCGGGCACGGCGAGTCCCGCAAGACACGCGACGTACAGATAGCGCTTGCCGGGAAACTCCGTGCGCGCAAAGCCGTAACCCGCAAGCGAGGCGATCACCAGCGTGAGGAAGGTCTGACCCAGCGCGACGATCACGCTGTTGATCAACCATCCGCCCACTGCGGAGGTGCCGATGATGCTCGCGTAGTTTTGCAGCGTGAATGGCGGAGAAAACAGAACGTCGGTGTGTTGCGCCAGGAACGCATTCGGTTTGAACGACAAAGCAAAGACCCACACGAGCGGCGCGATCCACACCAGCGCGAGCAGGACGACCGCGGCCAGCATCAAGCGATCGCCTACCCGGCCGGCAAGCGAGCCACGCGGACGCTCTTCCAGAACAGGTGTCGGAGCGGTAGGTTTGAGGGCGGCCGTGCTCATGCGGAATCCTTTTTGCGGACAATCCAGGCCTGTACCGCGATGCCGATCAACATCAGCACGAACAGCACTTGCGCGGCGGCGGCCGAATAACCGAACAGCCATTGACGGAAGCCGGTTTCGTATATGAACTGCACGAGCGGTCGCGAGGCGTTGTTCGGACCGCCGTCGGTGAGCAGTTGCGCCTGCCCGAACAACTGGAACTGAAACACCGCCTCGATCACCGCGACAAGCGCGAGCGTGCGCTTGATCGAAGGCAGCGTGATGGACGCAAAGGTGCGCCAGCGCGTCGCATTGTCGAGTGCGGCCGCTTCATACAACTCCTGCGGGATCTGTTGAAGCGCGGCGAGGAACAGCATCATCGGCAATCCAACGATCCACCATACGGTGACGATTGCCACCATCGGCAAGGCAGTCGCTTCATGCACGAGCGGCACGAATTCAGGCGCATGCAGCGAGTGGCTGACATCGGCGAGCAGTCCGTGGCCCGGCATCAGAACCAGTTTCCAAACCAGCGTGACGATCGTGACGGACAGCACCGACGAGCCAAAGAAAATCGCCCTTAGCGCGGCGCAAAAACGCCCTGGCCGGTTGAGCACGAGCGCAAGCGCGAGGCCCAGCGCCACGAACATGGGGACGGTCATGAAAACAAAATAGAACGTGTTGCGTACGGCGCCTCGAAAGATCGGATCCAGCGCGAGATCCACGTAATTCTTGATGCCGATGAACTCGCTCGTGCCGCCTAGCAGATCGACGTTTTGCAGGCTCAGCCACCAGCCATAGACGAGCGGCACGACCAGCAGCAACACATAGACGACCACGAACGGCAGCACGAACAGCGCATTCTTCCAGGGCGCGCGGAAGTCCTTGATACGGCGCTGCCGCGCCTTCGGGATGTCCACCGCGAGCGTCCGGTCAGTCGCCATGGTGAGCTTTCCCGGTTTCGTCGAAAAGATGCAGATGGGCGGCGTCGATGCTCATGCGCACGACGTCCCCTGCCTGCATGTCGTAATCGCGCGGAAGTTCGATCACCATCAACTGATTGTTCGCAAGGCTTAGATGCGCAAGCGAACGGTCGCCGAGACGTTCGATAAATTCCGCGCGACCGGAGAGCGGCCCTGACTGATCGATCACGACATGTTCGGCGCGAATGCCCAGCGTCAGCTTGCCGGCGGGCAGCGTGTTGCTCGCGAGCGTGGTGGGAAGGACCACGTTATCGACGGGCAGACGCACGAGTAAGCGGCCGTTGTTTTCGCCGGCCGGCTCGACGTCGATGAAGTTCATTGCCGGTGCGCCGATAAAGCCCGCCACAAAGCGTGTGGCCGGGCGCCGATAAATTTCCAGCGGCTCACCGATCTGCTCGATGCGACCGCGATTCATCACGACGATACGCGTAGCCAGCGTCATCGCTTCGATCTGATCGTGCGTGACGAATACCATCGTCGCGTTCAGGCGCCGGTGGATGCGCGCCAACTCCACGCGTGTACGCGTACGCAGCGATGCATCGAGATTCGACAACGGTTCATCGAATAGAAATGCTTCCGGTTCCTTGACGACCGCACGTCCGATCGCGACGCGCTGCCGTTGTCCGCCCGACAATTGCGCGGGACGGCGCTTGAGCAGCGGATCGAGTTCGAGCATACGGGCAGCTTCGACAATCCGCCGGTCGATCTCATCGGCGGCGACGTGCGAATTGCGCAAGCCAAACGCCATGTTGTCGTAGACCGTCATGTGGGGATAAAGCGCGTAGTGCTGAAACACCATCGCGACATCGCGCTTGGCCGGCGGAAGATTGGTGACCGCGCGGCCGCCGATGCTGATGTCCCCGCCGCTGACGCCTTCGAGTCCGGCGATCATCCGCAGCAGCGTCGACTTGCCGCAACCGGACGGGCCGAGGAAAACAAGAAACTCGCCTTCGTGGATATTGAGGTCGAGGCCGGTAATCACTTCCGTCTCGCCATAACGTTTTGTCACGCCGCTGAGCTGAATGCCCTTCACGGTGCCTCCTTTTGTTATGTCTCGGGACTGCTGTTTTTACATGCTTTGATATTATGAAAAAATAGTAGAGGCGTTATGTTTGAACGTCCAATCTCTGTTTTGGTATCGACGTATTGTTTTTTTGATATCAGGCATCGGCTCGTCGCCCCAGACCTCAAGCTGCGCAAGGGTTGCGCCGCTGAACGGCAGGGCGCCACGAACGTCTTGCGCCAAGGGTTTGTCCCGATCTCGAACGAATTCGAAATCCCAAATCGTGGTGGCGACTTAGTCGAAATTAATTCAGATGACTAGTGACGATTGATGCGCGATTTCGGCGACTGGAGAGTTCAGAAAATGACTGGACGTCTGCGAGCCGTAACATCCGCTCGTTGGCATAAACGACCATATGCGTTTCGAACACTGCAACTAAGCAGCGAGCCTATGCTCGTAGTACGGCCTGTCTCTATCGTCAAGAATCGCGTACATGGCCGTCAAATCCGGTGCACTTGGATTCAGCCACGCATCGATGTTCTCAGGCTTGATTGGGATGATGCACCGGTCATGCCCTGCGGCTGCAACCTCTGGCGGAGGTTCATCGGTAATTGCCGCAAATGAAAGCAAATCTGGCTCGCCGGGCGCGGTCCATCGAGACCACAAACACGCTACCAGCATCAGCTGACCGTTACTCGGACGAAACTCCAAGACGACGTTTTCGTCGCGCTCGTGAGTCTCAAGTAGCGTCCCTTCCATTTTTGCTTTGCTGACATTTTCGTAGAACACATCGACAAGCATCAGGCCATGCGAGTGGCCGAATAACGGCTTCCAGAATCCTTCGAGATTATCGCGCCGGGCGTTATACGTCCCGGGATATTTGAAGTCATAGTTCGCCGGCTTGCCCGCAATGCGGCATTGATAACGCATCGGCTTGATGACGTACCCACCATTCTCGACAATGAGGACGGGCGCGTAGTTGCCCGGGAAGATACGCGAGTCGCGCGGCTTAAGGTCGACCCGATCAAGGTCTTCGAGCCGTCGCAGCGAGGACTCGATTTTATCGGTCGCGATGCGCTTGCTCTCGGCAGCGGCCTTCGTTGTTTTAGTCTGCAATGTACGCTCGGCATCGGCAAGACGGGTTCGTTGTTTGAAGAGCTCTTGCTCGAGCTTCGTCGTCTGGTCGGCGTTGAAGCGGTCGATGAATTCTTTTACTTGTCTTTCGTCATCCGACTGCGGTTCGCGGAACGCATCGTCCATCGCTTTCGGGATTTTGGCTTTGCTTCCCTCGGCTCGCTCCCAATAAAGCCGGGCGAACTCCCGGATGTCCATATGGGCGCCGAACATCTTCACGTACTTGCGGTAGTCCGCTTCAATTTGAGCCGAGTAACACATGCGTCACTCCCGTCAATCTTGATGTGAGGTCAGCAGCACCGCTGTTCACAGTGCCGACTTGCATAGCACCATCATTTTCTGCACGACGGTACTTGAATGATTCAGCCCCATGTCGCCCGTGAAGAGCGCCTGCACGTCCGACTGACGCACCGCGATGCCTGCGCTCTTCAGGTCACGCCGGGCAATTTTGAGGGCGAGCTGGCCCATTTGCACCCGTTCGAGCCAATCCATTCGCACAAGATTGCGCGTCAGCCAAACGCGACAACACTCGACGAGATGGTCGATGCGCCACTCGCGCGTCAGCGAGTGCGAAGCAGCAACCGTCGCGACCAAATAACAGAGCAGATGTTCACGCGCTCCCGACAGATCATCGATTTCTGGTTTGTCCATATCCTGTTCCGCTCGTTCAGTTTCAAGCCCGTTGGACTTCAGGTGCGGACGGCAAAGCGAGATTCAACGGTCTGGCGCTTTTCCGGTCATCCACGCTGGCTGCAGCGCGTGGCCGTCCGACGCCGGACCCGTCGCATCCCTTGCAATAGGGGCGGTCGCGCACGCTTGCATCCACGGTCCATCGGTGAAGCCGCCATTCGGCTTCGTTCCAACCGTTCGACCATTCTCGGTCGCAAAAAATCTCGGCTCACCTGCTTTTACCGCACGAGACCGCGTGCTCAATGGCCGCATCACCAAAAGTCGCGCGCATTTGGCGACAAAATCGGCAATTTCCGGCCTTGGGTGCGGCGCTTTAGCAAGTTTTTTTCCATTCACGTTTTTCATGCTCATCAATAAAAGGGGCAATTCACGAACCAGGATTTACGATGTAAAGTACTGTACATCCATACAGTTTTCTACACCAATGTCAGCCCTTCCGAAAGATGTCGAGTCCATTCACCCCGCCTTGTGGCGGGGGTCTCAGCTCGCCCAGGCGCACGGCAAGACAGTGGATTCAGGCTATGCGGCGCTGTCGGCTGAGTTGCCTGGTGGGGGTTGGCCGCTCGGCGCATTGACCGAACTGCTGGTGCAGCAAGCGGGAGTCGGCGAGCTTCGGCTCTTACGTCCAGCACTGAAGTCGGTGAGCACGCGACCGATTGCGCTGGTGCAACCGCCGCTCGTACCCAACGGCCTCGCCTTCGCGTATCTCGGGCTGCCGCTGGACAAGCTGTTGCTCCTGCGGCCGACGCGCAGCGCCGATGCGCTGTGGTCCACGGAGCAGGCTTTGCGAACAGGAAGCTGCGGCGCAGTGATTCTTTGGATGCAGCACGTACGCGCCGAATCCCTGAGACGACTGCATCTCGCGGCGCAGTCCTCAGAGACGCTTTTCGTGATGGTGCGGCCGCTAGCGAGTGCGGCGGACGCGTCTCCCGCAACGCTGAGACTGGGGGTTCGCGCAGCGGGTGGCGGCATCGTCATCGATGTCGTCAAGCGAAGAGGCCCCATACGCGCCGAGCAACTATCCATCACCCTTCAACCCTCTCCTGTTTTACTGAGCCCTCATGGCCGTCTTCGTCGCCATCCATCTGTCCCGGCTTTCGCTGGAAGTGTTTCGCCCGCGCTGGTCGTCTAAGGCAGAACACGGATGTGTGGTGCTTGAAAAGGACAAGGTCATTGTTGCAGACGCGACAGCGCGCGATGCGGGTGTGCTGCTCGGCATGAAGCGTGGCGGCGTGCTCACGCTCGCGGCCGACGCAACGATTTATGAGCGTGATGAAGTGCGCGAAACCGATGCGCAGCGGGAGGTGGCATTCAGCTTGATGCGTTTCTCGCCGATGGTCGCCGTGTGCGAAGAAGAAACGATTGTCGTGGACGTGAGCGCGAGTCTGCGCCTCTTTGGCGGCATCGTCCGGATATGTCATCTGATGCGGAATGTCGTTGCCGCCATTGGTGTCACGGCGAGTATCAGCGTGTCACCGACCGGCCAGGGTGCATGGCTGCTTGCAAAGCGTGGCAGCAATAAAAAGCGCCGCGTGCTGAAAATGGCATCGCTGGAGCGCGCGCTCGACGGCCTTCCCTTCCTCGCCGTTCGCGAAGTCCGACGCTTTGCCGAGTGGTTTCAGGGTTTGGGTTGTCAGGCATTAAACGATATTCGGCGGCTTCCACGCGCCGGGCTTAAAAAGAGGTGCGGTGTGGATTTGCTGGATTCGCTGGACCGCGCTTACGGTCTGTCGCCTGAGCTTTACGGTTGGCTTGAAGTGCCGCCCACTTTCAGCGCACGCGTCGAGTTGCCGGACCGTGTCGAGCATGCGGAAGCCATCTTGTTCTCCGCGCGGCGGCTCATCGTCCAGCTTTGTGGCTGGCTCAGCGCCCAACAGCTTGCACTGACCCACGCCACGGTCCTGCTCGAACACGAGCGCGGCCGTGAGGCCATCGCGCCGACGCAAATCGATATTGCGCTCGCGGAGCCGACCTGGCACGAAGAACACCTGACGCGTTTGCTCAAAGAAAGGCTGGGGCGCGTCGAGCTTGAGGCTGCGGTCCTCGCTATCCGACTGACGGCATCCAAGGTTGAGGCCGCAGAACCGCCAACCGACACGCTCTTCCCGGAACCTGGCGGCACCGCCGAAGACCACAACCGCCTGCTCGAATTGCTCGTGGCACGCCTCGGTTCAGAAAATGTTCTGCGTGCAGCACCGACATCGGACCATCGGCCCGAGCAGGCCAACCGCTGGGTCCCGATACATGACACCGCCAAAAACGAGGCGCCTCCAGCCGACCTCCCGCGTCCGACGTGGCTGCTGGACGTGCCCGTGCAGTTGATGATACGGAATCACCGCCCGTTTTACGGTTCGCCTTTGAAGCTTGTGTCGACTGGGGAACGCATCGAAAGCGGTTGGTTCGACGGCGGCCTGACGAGCCGGGATTATTTCGTCGCGGAAGCGAACGACAAGACGTGCTACTGGATTTATCGCGAACGTCCGACCAGCGCCAATGCTGAAGAGGTGCGCTGGTTTCTCCATGGCCTATTTGGATGATGCGCCGTGGATCGTACGTTTTCCATGCTGCCCGCCTACGCGGAGCTTTTCGCCTTCTCCAACTTTTCGTTCCTGCACGGGGCATCGCGCGGGGAGGAACTGGTGACGCGCGCGTCACAACTCGGATACTCGGGCCTTGCTATCACGGATGAGTGTTCGCTCGCAGGCGTAGTGCGTGCACATGTGCAAGCAAAGGAAGACAAGCTCCCGCTCATCATCG
The DNA here is from genome assembly GCF_057814995.1 of Caballeronia sp. SL1002. Classification (NCBI taxonomy): domain Bacteria; kingdom Pseudomonadati; phylum Pseudomonadota; class Betaproteobacteria; order Burkholderiales; family Burkholderiaceae; genus Caballeronia; species Caballeronia sp. SL1002. The sequence goes on from NZ_JBYMUW010000003.1 coordinate 384,147, forward strand.
GGTCGTACTTCAGGCTCGTTCATGCGGACAAATCGCCAGCGTTCGGTCTCATCCTGCTGGCGCAAAATCGCGAGGGCTACGGCAACCTTTCCGAGCTCATCACACTGGGCCGCATGCGAGCGCAAAAAGGCAGCTACCTGCTCACGCCTCAAGATATTGCAAGGCCCGAGAAGGCATACAAACATCTGCGCGGCATGCCCGACTGCCTCGCTATCCTGGTTCCAGATTTCCCGGCGAAAGAAGAAGTGCTGGCGTCGCAATTGGAATGGATGAAGTCCACCTTCCCGACTCGCGCGTGGGTTGGACTTACACTCCACCAGCGGGCTCTCGACGACATACATCGGGGCGTCGTCGAACACGTCGCATCCAAGCATCTTGTTCCGGTTGTTGCGACCGGCCATGTCGTCATGCACGTGCGCTCAAGAAAGCCGCTGCAAGACACGATGACCGCAATCCGCATCGGCAAGCCCGTCGCGGAATGCGGCTACGAGTTGGCGCCGAATGCCGAGCAACACCTTCGCTCGCGGCTTCGTCTTGCCAACCTCTATCCGGAACACGCACTTGCCGAGACATTGAATGTCCTCGAACGGTGCGACTTCTCGCTTGACGAGCTGCGATACGAATATCCCGATGAACTCGTTCCTGCGGGTTTTACGCACGAAGCGTATCTGCGGCAGGAGACATACATCGGAGCGCATCGACGATTTCCGGCGGGCATCCCGCATTCGGTCCAAGCTCAGATCGAGCACGAGTTGCAGCTCATCCGGGAGCTCGAATACGAAGCTTATTTCCTGACGGTGTACGACATCGTCCGCTTTGCGCGGAGCCAACATATTCTCTGCCAAGGCCGAGGTTCCGCGGCCAATTCGGCCGTGTGCTATTGCCTCGGCGTGACCGAAGTCGACCCCGCGCGCGGCAGCATGCTGTTCGAGCGCTTCATCAGCAAGGAGCGAGGCGAGCCGCCCGACATCGACGTCGACTTCGAGCATCAACGCCGCGAAGAGGTTATCCAGTACATCTATAACAAGTATGGCCGCGACCGTGCGGCCATCGCTGCGGCTGTGTCGACATATCGCCCGCGCGGCGCATTACGGGAGACGGGCAAGGCGCTTGGTGTGGACCCGCAGATTGTTGACCGAGTCGCGAAGTCGCATCAGTGGTTCGATAATTCCGAGGACCTGCTCCTGCGATTCGCAGAGTCAGGGCTCGACCCCGAGAATCAGTTGATTGCCGCGTGGGCATCGCTTGCCGGGCAAATCCTGAATTTTCCGCGACACCTTTCGCAGCATTCGGGCGGCTTCGTCATTAGCAGAGGAAAGCTCACACGCTTAGTCCCTGTGGAAAACGCGGCGATGGCGGACCGCAGCGCTATTCAATGGGACAAGGACGACCTCGAAGCGCTCGGCCTCTTGAAGATCGACGTGCTCGCGCTCGGCATGTTGTCCGCGATTCGCCGCACACTCGATATCGTCTCCGAGCAGCGCGGCGAACGATTCGAAATGCAAGACATCAAGCCGGAAGATGCCGAGACCTACGAGATGATTTGCCAGGCCGATACGGTCGGCGTCTTTCAAATCGAATCACGCGCGCAGATGAGCATGCTGCCGCGCCTGCAGCCACGAACGTTTTATGACCTCGTGATCGAAGTGGCCATCGTGCGGCCCGGACCGATTCAAGGTGGCGCCGTGCATCCCTATTTGCGCCGACGTCAGGGCTTCGAGCCAGTCACCTATCCCAGCGATGCTTTGAAAGTCGCGCTCGGACGCACGCTCGGCATACCCATTTTCCAGGAGCAGGTGATGCAAGTTGCGATTCTTGCGGCTGGTTTTACACCCGGTGAAGCAGACCAACTTCGAAGGGCTATGGCGGCCTGGAAACGCAAAGGTGGATTGCAGAAGTACTATGACCGTATCGTCAACGGCATGACCGAACGCGGCTATGAAAAGGCGTTTGCCGAGGCGATTTTTGAGCAGATAAAAGGGTTCGGGGAATACGGTTTCCCGGAGAGTCACGCGGCAAGCTTCGCGCTGCTCGTCTACACGAGCAGTTGGCTGAAGTGTCACGAGCCGGAAGCCTTCTTGGCCGCCATGCTCAATTCGCAACCGATGGGTTTTTACTCCCCATCACAACTGGTGCAAGACGCAAAACGCCATGGCGTTCACGTCCTGCCGGCCGACGTGACCGTCAGCGGTTGGGATTCCGTGCTCGAACGTCGTGTCGGAAGAGAGAAGCCCGCCGTGCGATTGGGGCTATCGTTGCTCAAAGGAATGCGTGACGGTGCGGCCGAACGTATCGAGACGGCGCGCGTCGTGCGCCAATTCGCGAGCGTCAATGATTTGGCCCGGCGTGCGCAACTGGACCGTCACGACCTTCAGGTGCTGGCTGCGGCAAACGCGCTCAGCTCACTCGCAGGCAATCGCCGGGAAGCGCTCTGGCAGTCCGTTGCCGCGGTCCCCGACAAGGATATGCTCATGGAGGCGAGCGTCGAGGACATCACGCCGCTTTTAGGCGCACCTTCGGAGGCGGAAGACATCGTCGGCGATTATCAGGCGACCGGTCTGACGCTGGGTCGTCACCCGCTTGAGTTGTTGCGGCCGCAGCTACTCGAGGCGCGTCTCATGCCCGCGGCCACCTTGCGCACTTACCGGAACGGCAAGCTCGCGCGCGGCTGTGGTCTGGTCACTGTTCGCCAGAGGCCCGGGACTGCGAAGGGTGTGATGTTCGTGACGCTGGAGGACGAGACCGGTAACGTCAACGTCATCGTGTGGCCTTCGCTGTTGGAGAAGCAACGTCGTGAAGCATTGGGCGCTTCTTTGCTGGCCGTCTACGGCACCTGGCAATGCGAAGGCGAGGTTCGGCACCTGGTGGCGCAGTATCTCGTAGATATGTCACATCTACTCGGTGGTTTGCAATCGGTGAGCCGGGATTTTCATTAGCAGGTGATACACAAACCCTGCGATTCAGCAGTCGTAGCCGACGTGCGTCAAGTATCTGGAGCGGCGATACGTTAAAGCCGGCAGTTCCACGGGAACGCCATACGCGCGCCATCGATGCTGTCAACCACGGTACTTTGAAAGGGTAATCTTGAGTATGCCGTCTTCACCGACCACCGCAAGCAAGCTATCTACATGCCACTAAACTTCCTTCGAGGACTGACTTCTCCTCTGCGGACAGAAGCCACAAACCGTCAACTCGGCTGCGCGCTCGCGTTTGTTGCTGGCGCGGCCAACGCCGGTGGCTTTCTTGCAGTCGGCCAATATACATCGCACATGTCTGGGCTCGTATCCTCAGTCGCCGATAATGTGGTGCTTGGTGAGGGCAAACTGGTACTTGCCGCTATTGCGGCCGTATTCTCTTTTGCAGTCGGAGCTGTCACGTCGACCATCCTCATAAACTGGGGCCGTCTACGATATTCGCAAAGCATGTACGCGGTTCCGCTGCTCGTGGAGGCGATACTTCTGCTGCTGTTCGGTGGCCTTGGAACCAGCCTCGTCCATCATCAGTTCGGATTTATACCGGTCACGGTTGCGCTGCTCTGCTTTGTCATGGGCTTGCAGAACGCGATGATCACGAAAATCTCCAATTCCGAAATTCGAACGACTCACGTAACAGGTCTCGTCACCGATATCGGTATCGAGTTAGGCAGGGCCCTCTATTGGAACCGAGGCATTCAACCAGGAGACGCGCGATTCGTTCGCGCAAGTCACTCGCGACTTGTGCTTTTATCCTCGCTTCTGACCATGTTTGTGATCGGCGGCTTCTTCGGCGCGATTACCTTTAAACATCTGGGATACGTGGCGACGGTTCCAATCGCCTCGTTGTTGTTCGTGTTCGCCCTCGTGCCGATCGCGGACGACATCTCGGCCGCCCGTCGACGCCGGGGACGGAAATAAACGTCTCGGCGTTCGATGGAAATGATTGCCGGATCGCTGTACGCTCAATGTCATCCTGCAATCGGTTGCCTCGCGACCATCAAGCCGGTTTTCTTCGGTTGAAAGGTAGCTCGGGGCGTTCCAATACTGCTCAAAGCTGCGGGAATGTCATCCACTTGGCGCGGCGATACGCTCGCATCTTTTGAGTCGTACAAAAATGCATTCATCCCACAGACAAATAAGGGATAACCAGTGTACGTCCGCGATTCTCGCGGGCGGCGCAAGTTCGCACTGCGGCCAGCAAGACGCGCGCTTGAGTCGTGAGGGTTTCGCGATTTTGTTGATCACGTCACCGCTGTTTGCAAATCCGTGTGACGTATAGCGTTTTGCATCGCACCTCACAATTCAGCGTCTGCAACGCAGGCTGCCACCGGCAAGGCTAATTAGTTCGGGGTAACTTGTTAGATTGCGGACGATTCGACGACGCAAATTTTCCACCCAGTCTCATGACGAACAAGTTGGAGAGAGCATGACAAGCCGCCAATTTGAGCCGGCAGTAAATGCGTACGGCATCTGGAGTCCGAAGCGATTGCCAATCACCCGCAACCTCCGCCGCGTCGTGGTCGCTCATCCCGACAGGTCGGTCGGTGAGTCCTTTGTGCTCCTGTTTGGCGTCAAAGGCCTCGCTGCAATGTACGGGTGCGACATGCCTACAACGGCCACTATCATTCGAGCGTGGGAACCGCAGGTCGTTTTATTTGACACCCGGTTGGAGCGAGCAGATCCCCCACCTTTCATCAAGAGCCTCCACGACGCCCCGGAGAACCGGTCAAGACTGTTGATCGCGATGTGCGGGGCCGCGCACGAGGAGAGCGTCGGGAGTCTGCAACACCGTGGGTTTGATGGATACTGCCGCCGACCCTGCGCGTTGTGGCACCTCGCCGAAGTGCTTTCGGTTTTCTATTCGCCGCCGCCCGAGGTTTAGCCCTCCGGCGAGGCATCGTGACGGCGCGCCGAGTCCAAATGCATGGTCCCACGCGACGGCCCCTCCGGGAGGGCGCCTTGAGCGTTACGCGGCCACCGTGTTTGACGCACAGGTAGTTGGGGGGCGACGTGTAATGGCGCGTGCTTTGCTCAACCGATGCGCCGCCACGGCCCGGCATAGACTGGCTGCTCGCGACCTGAGACCTTCCCGTTTCGAGATTTTCGGAGAAAGCACAATGGACCGCGATGAATTCGACGATGCGGTGGGTCAACTGACCGCAGCGGCTGAGCTGCTCGCACGCGGCGGCCCTGCGGAAACCCGGATGGACGGGTTCCAGCGATTGGCCTTCTTCCGCTTGCAAGCGAGCAGCGCCCGGCTTGTCAGCACGGTCCATACGTCGAACGACGAGCTTTTCAAGAGCACGGCGCAAGCTGCCCTACTGATGGCAGGAAGAAAAGAGTTTTTGGCGGCCGCCGCGCTTCTCGACCAAGCGTACACGTTGCTCACCTCCTAGCCGCTCCCTATCGAACATTCCCTCGATCGCGATTTGGCCGACGCGAAGGATGGTCGCTTGCTCCATTTGCACGATACGGTCGACGTCGTAGCGTCGATCCGTATTCGGCGAGCCGGAATCCGCAGACGTGCAGCCGGTCTCCGCCAAAAGGCGAAACGCGGACTATCCAGGTAGTTTTCGCTTTTCACGAAACAGGGCCCGCGACGCCATGCCCACCGGGCAACCGATGAATCTTTAGGCTTTCGCGCTCGAATCTACGGCTCGAACAAAGCGTGGCTTTCCGTTCATCTCGCTCGATTGCGCCGACGCACTCGACGCTAAACTGGTTTCCGTGGTGCAGAAGAACGCGCCTGGAGGAGCGAACCGAGACTCACTGAGCAACCCGGCTTACCTAACCCTTTTACCGGATGCAGTGAGTCTCGAAGTAGCCTAGCAGCACCTGCATTAGATGTATCCAGTTTCTCGTTGGGAACGGAAATTGTTCGATCGATGTAAGCAGTGCCGTAATCCAGTACTAGCAGTAAAGCAGTGCCGTAGAGTCGTAGATGTATCGTATTTTCCTTTCGATGTTGCCAGCAGTAGACGAAGACCTTACGCCCCGCTCCGGATCATTCCGGGCGGGGCTTTTTTCTGTTGGTCTAGCGCTGAAGCTTCGGCTCGATTTTTCGCGCCTCTCCGATCTTTTGATCTCGCGAGCAATGCGCACGATGTATCGCCGAATCCTCTTCGACCCGCCAACGCAGGCTTGGACGAGTCTCTTCAACGCGCATGCTCGCGCACACATAGACCTATCCACCGTGGGGTTTCCATGAAAGGTAATTGTTCCCTGGACGACGAAAAAACCTCCGGCAAACAACACTAAAAACGGTAATTAGTTTTCTACATACCATAAGGCATCAGAAAATATTGCTTACTTTTAACATTTCGTTACGCTTCTGTAAGCCGGTAGAAAGTATCTGGATATACTCGATTCATCGTGTAAAAACAGTACTAACTACCCATGAATGTAAGCAAACGTTTTCTTATCAAGCATTTTGTACCGAAACCCAACCGGAATTCGGAAAATGAAACAGCGCCGCGTCGCCATTTTCTTGGCGCACTGGTTGCCGGCGTCGGTTCTGTCGCGCTCGGCGCGTGCGGCGGCGGGTCCGATCCGGACGCGAGCGGCAGCGCACTATCCGCGACCGCGAAAGCAACCGCCCGCGCGTCCGATGACGGCAGCGCGATTCCGCCCGCGGCGTTCTTGATCGATTCGGCGGGCGGCCGCTGGACCGTGGTAAGCGGCGTCATTTACCTTGACGCGGTCAAAGCCGGCAACACGCACAGCGTGACGCTGCTGCTGTGGCTGGGCGGCAATATCTATCACGCCGGCACGAACAGCCAGTTCTATCGTTGGGATTCGGGCGTCTGGACAAAATGCGCCGATCCGCGCAAGACGATTCAAGCGAAGCCGACGCAAAAGCTTTTCTATGGCTTGAACGGCCACATGGCGTACAACAGCGGCATCTACAAGACAACGCCCGTCGCCACGCAGCTCGCATTGCTCAAGGATCTTGGCGTGACGAACTATCGCTGCGATGTCGCCGGCGCGGGCATGTCGCAGGTGCTCGCGGACGCACTCCGCGGAGAGTTCAAAAACAGCGGCGTCGCGATCATGCCGGTTCTCAACCCGCGCTCGGCGCACTGGGAACCGACGAGCTCCGAAGCCGAGGCTTATGCGCTCGGATACAACCTGGGCGCAAGCTGCGCCGCCGTGTTGAAGGGTCTCGTGACGCACATCGAATGCGGCAACGAACTCGATTCGGTCGGCCTCAAGATCGCCGGTAACGGCAGTCTCGGCACCGACTGGAGCCCGGCGCTGTGGCCGTCTTATCGCGGCGTGCAGCGCGGGATGATCGATGGCGTCAAGGCCGTGGATCCGACCATCCAGTGCGGCGTCAATATAGGCATTCCGCTTGCGTATCGCGCACTGCAGATGTTGTGGGACGGGGTCACGCCGGACGGCACGCTGACTGGCAAATCGGGCGCGGCGTCGCTGCGCTGGGACTTCACGTCGTGCCATTGGTACAAGAGTTACTACAACATTCAGGCAGCGGGTCCAAAAGCGAACATCGACGTCCTGCAGATTTTGCAGGACTCGTTCGGCAAGCCCATCTGGATCACGGAATTCGGCTGGTCCGGCGCGGCGGATACACCGGAATCGGCGGCGCTTTATCTGACCCGCGCGTTGACGCAGTACACGTCGATCAAGGATCGCTACAACATTGAGTCGATCCAGATGTACTGCATCATCGACAAGGCCTATGGGCTGATTCAGGCCGACGGCGTTACCAAGCTGCCGGCTTATGCAGCGTACAAAAAGTACATTGCCGAAAATCCTATCTGATCAGAAACCCGGGTACCCAAAGATCGAACGGTTCTACAATCGCGTTTGCAAGCCAACGCTTCAGATAACCGCGATGAAGATGAGCGCGGTGCGATAACCCGTCCCGCGCTCACTGACATCATCCGTGCTGTCAGCGCGCCACTCGATCTAAAGATGGCAACAACCGACTTCTCTTACTTCAAGCGGCCCTGGTGGGGCGTGATGGCGCTGACACTTTCGGCGTTCGTCTTCAATACGACCGAGTTCGTTCCGGTCGGCCTGCTCACCGCAATCGGCGATAGCCTCGACATGGAGCCGACTAACGTCGGCTTGATGCTGACCATCTATGCGTGGACCGTCGCTCTCGCTTCCATGCCGTTGATGCTGCTCGTACGCAACGTCGAGAGGCGCAAGCTGCTGATGCAAGTCCTCGCGATCTTCATCGTCAGTCACGTCATCACGGGCGTCGCGCCGAACTTCACGATACTGATGCTGGGACGGATCGGCATCGCGTTTGCACACGCGATCTTCTGGTCCGTTTCTGTCGCAATGGTCGTGCGTCTCGTTCCCCCTGGCGACAAAAGCCGCGCGCTGGGTTTCCTCTCAATCGGAACATCGATTGCAATGGTGGCGGGCATCCCGATTGGCCGGGTGATCGGCGAAGCATTGGGATGGCGCACGACGTTTCAGATCATCGCGTGCGCGGCTTTAGTCGTAATGGCCGCCTTGTGGGTGACGCTTCCCGTTCTGCCGAGCGAGCGTGCGGGGTCGTTGCGAAGTCTGCCGAAGCTGTTGAAAACGCCGATGCTGATGGTTCTCTATGCGGTGACGGTGCTTACCGTGACGGCTCATTTTTCCGTCTACACGTACCTCGAACCCTTTGCGCATCTCGTGAACCACGCGAGCAACGGCCGTATCACTTATCTGCTGGTGCTGTTCGGTGTGGCCGGCATGCCAGCAGCGATCTGTTTCGGCCGCTTTTACCCACCGCAACCGCGCCGATTTCTGCTCATTACGGTTGCATCGCTGGCAGCCTGCCTCCTGCTGCTTTTTCCCTTCGCGTTGACCATAGGCACGTTGTCGCTTCACATTCTGGTGTGGGGTGGGCTCATCATCTCGTTCGGTCTGGCCATGCAGGCTCAGGTACTGGAGCTCGCGCCCGATGCAACCGATCTTGCCGTCGCGCTCTTTTCTGGACTTTATAACGTCGGCATTGGAGCGGGCGCGCTCCTCGGCAATCACATCGCGCACGACTTCGGACTTCCGTGGATCGGATCTTTTGGTGGCGTCGTCGGTGCTATTAGCGCGGCGGTATGCTGGATGTCCCTCGCCATCGCGCGTCGTTCAGGGAAAAGAACGACTTCGTAAGCAGCGAGGACGGAGAGTTCCCAGATCAGCAACAGGCGACGTATCCATGTTTCGCACATGCCGAAAACGGCCGCGAACTACCCGCTCGAAATAGTTCGACCGTGCGGATTGCTGACTGAATCTCGTTGGAAATGGTGACGGCTCGTGAGCGCATTACTGCGATCAACGACGCAAGATGAACCGAGACGGGAACGGTCATTGCTCACGGTATAGAGCGGCTCCGCGCCGCAATCGCGCATCGCACTTTCACTACCGGAGGCAATCGTGAGCAACAATCCGCAGCAACCGAATAGCCAGCCAGTCAATCCTAAGCAAGGCAGCAACCAGCAAGGTCAGCAGCAACAGAATCAACAGCCGCCGCAGCATCAGGGCGGACAGCGCCAACCCTGATCGTCCGCAACCGATGGCACCGAGCGACGCTCGCCCGGTGCCATCGCGTCCATCGTTTCCCTTGAATTGACGTCCCCGCATCGGCGCTGCAATACCCGTGCGCAGGCGGCGTCAATATGCTGGAAATACGCGCTACCAGTCGCCCTCCCTCTGTTAACCCAGCACCGCTTCCTTGGTCGCGATCTTGCGTGGAATCAGCTTCAGTTCGAAGAAGGTATCCGCGATGCGTTGCTGCTCGGCGAGCACGCCGGCATCGATCGGCTTGTAGACATGTTCGTAATGCTGCAGCCCGGCCTGAATGGTGGCGGCGTCGAGACTTTGGATCGGCGAAAGTTGCGCGGCGGCCGCGCCGACGTTCTGCCGCACCCATTGCCCTTGCTTGCCGAGTTCTTCCATCGTGATGCCGATGACATCCGCGCGCTTTTTTGCGAATTCACGCTGGCTGAGAAAGAACTGATGGTGGCTCGCGACGCCTTGCGCGTCCGCCAGCAAACGCGCATTGCCCTGCGATTGCGCCGCCGACAGGAACGGGTCCCAGATCGCCCACGCATCGATCGCCTGACGTTCGAGCGCGGCGCGCGCATCGGCGGGGGCGAGGAAAGTCGGCTGAATGTCGCCGTAGTCGAGACCATGCTTGCGCAACAGTGCCACGATAAACCAGTGTACGTCCGAGCCCTTGTTGAACGCGACCTTCTTGCCCTTCAGGTCCGCTACCGTTTTGATCGGCGAATCCTTCGCGACCACTACGCCTTCGGCGCGCGGCGTCGGCACTTCATACGCGGTGTAGACGAAGTCCGCTCCGGCTGCCTGCGCGAACACCGGCGGCGCTTCACCAACATAACCGAAGTCGATCGCGCCGACATTCAGACCTTCAAGCAACTGCGGTCCGGCGGGAAACTCGGTCCATGTGACCTTCAGACCGAGCGGCGCGAGCCGTTTATCGAGCGTTCCGTTTGCCTTGAGCAGCACAAGGGTGCTGGCCGCTTTCTGATAGCCGATGCGAAACTGCCCATCCTCGTATTTCGCCCACGACGGCAGCGCGAAGCCGGCCAGCGCGGCAGGAATAGCGGCGAGCAAAGTCCGACGGCGTCTCGACGTCGTGTGATTCATGGTGATATCCGAGGTAAGTGTTTTGAAGAGTGCGCGTGTGCGGGCGTTTGCCCGACGGCCCGGGCGAACCATGCTATCCCATCGCGCGAGTTTGGCTAAATGACGTCTTGCGCTAAGCAAAGCAGCGGAATTGCGAACGACTGCATGTTCGATCCTGCAGCGTTGCAGATTCGAAAATGTTTCTGTTCCCGTTAAAAGCAAACGCTCCGTAAATACGGGACCACCAATATCCATTCGACCGGACTATTCATAACGATGTGAGCAATAAGCTTTTGAGCGCATGCCGCCGGACCGTGAAAATAGAGAACTCGCGTTCCCGGAGAGATGGGATACGCGCACCCGCCAGAGACTGCTTTTAAATTTTTCACCGAAAGATAGGACTACCTTGACTCAAGCAATCATTGCGCCGACAGCCGATGCGCGAAGCATCGACCATCCACTTGCGGCATGGGGCGCGCCGCCTACCGAACGATATGAGGAACTGGCCGCCAGGTTTCGTCCGATATTCGAGCGTATTCGTGCCAGCGCCGTTGAACGCGATCTTGAGCATCGTCTGCCGCATGAGGAAATCGCGTGGCTTCGGGAAGCCGGTTTTACGCGTCTGCGTCTGCACGCGACCACGGCGGAGCGGGCGCGACCTTGACGGAGTTGTTCGGATTGTTGATCGAACTAGGCGCCGCCGATACCAACGTGGTGAACGCGATACGCGCGCATCTGGGTTTCGTCGAGGACGTTCTGACCGCGCATGAGAAGGAATGGCAGACGTATTGGCTCGGCTTGCTCGCGGACGGCGCGTTGATTGGAGCGGGACTTTCGGAGGCCGGCCCGGCCAAGGTCGGCACCTTCGCCACGGAACTCACCCGCACGCCGCAAGGCTTAAGGCTCAACGGCAGGAAGTTCTATACCACCGGCTCGCTGTTCGCGGACTGGATAGCGGTTGCCGCCCAGGACGGCGACGAGACCGTCTTCCTCCAAGTGCCGCGTCACGCGCCGGGCGTGGACGTCGTAGACGACTGGGACGGTTTCGGTCAGGCGCTCACCGCAAGCGGCACGGCGGTGTTCGAAAACGCAGCGGTCGAACCCGAATGGGTTCGGCCCACGGCCGCGCGCTTTCCCTATGCGGTGCCCTTCTATCAGCTTGTTCATCTGGCGTCGCTGGCGGGCATCGGCCGCGCGCTCGCCGACGATGTCGCGCGCCGCGTTCAGCAGCGCGATCGCGTCTATAGCCACGGCAACGCTGCGCGCGTCGCCGATGATCCGCAGATTCTGCAGGTGGTCGGACGCGTGCATGGCGCGGCATACGCGGCGCGCGCAATTGCGCTACAAGCGGCAAAAGCCCTTCAACAAAGCTACGAAACGCATCTCGATACCCGGACGAGCGACGCGCAACGCGACCAAGCTAACGCGCTCGCGCATGTCGAAGTGGATCAGTCGGTCTCGGTCATCACGCGGCTGGTGCTGGATGCGAGCACCGATCTGTTCGATGCACTCGGTGCATCGGCGACGCTGCGCACGGCCGGACTCGACCGCTACTGGCGAAACGCGCGCACCATCTCGTCACACAACCCGCGTGTGTATCGGGAACGGCAAGTGGGCGCATACGTGGTGAACGGCTCGGTGCCGCCGGCGTCGTATCGGGTGGGCAAAGGCTGAGCTTACCCACGACCTGTTCTATAAATCCTGCAGCAGGCGCCTCAATCCGACGACCCATCGACCGGCGCTTGAAACACTTCCACGGGATAGCCCATGCTGAAGTAACCCGCCTGGGCGTATAGCGCGATGTGTTTCAGCGTCTCAGACCGAGTCGCCCTGGTCTTGCTGGAATCGGCGCTGGCTCTCGCCTCGCATGAGCAGGCGCCCATCGCACGCTTCGCGGCGAGCAGAAAACGGCGTTCGCGTGCGCGCGCAATGTGGTCGAAGAAACCGTGCCAATGTTGGGTCAGGGTAGAGAGCATGACGCATTCCCTTTAGCGGATGGATCGATGTATGGAGACAATCTAGGCCGCTCCTGACCTCGACACAAACAAGCTTTTCTGCGATCCATTCGCTTTCCGCTGCTACGCGTTGTAGCGTGTCCCGCGCCCGGCATAGCAAATCCACGCTCGCAGGGAAACCGGTCACGCCGATACCCACGGCTATAATCGTTGCGTTTTTGCATTCAGCGCGCGGTCGCGCTGCCCTACCTCGCCTGTTCATTTTCATGACGACACGTCGCCCGACCGTCTCCGCCGATTCGCACATTCCGCTTTACACGCAGATCAAGGACACTCTTCGCGCAGGAATTCTCGATGGCCGCTATCCGCCGCATAGCCGCATGCCGTCGGAAAGCGAATTCCAGACGATGTTCGACGTAAGCCGCATCACCATCCGTCAGGCGCTCAACGATCTTCAGAAGGAAGGGTTGATCTTCAAGGTGCATGGCAAGGGCTCGTTCGTCTCTCAACCCAAAGCCTTTCAGAATGTCACTTCCTTACAGGGCTTCGCGGAGGCGATGTCACGCAGCGGACATGAAATCATCAACCGCGTCGCGCAGTTCCGCTTCATCCCCGCGCCCACCGATGTCTCTACGCGCCTTGCGTTGCCGGCGCGGGCGCCTGTCGCCGAAATTCAGCGCGTGCGCCTTCTCAACCGTTCGCCTGTTTCGTATGAAGTGACCTATTTGCCCGAGTCGCTCGGACGCCAGATCGAGCGTGCAGATCTGGTCACACGAGAGATCTTTTTGATTCTCGAAAACGACTGCGCCCTGCCGCTCGGCAGCGCCGATCTCGCCATCGACGCAGTCGCCGCCCCGCCTCGCATCGCGCGCGCATTGGGCATCGAGAGCGGTGCGCCGCTGCTGCGTATCGAGCGCCTTACGCACGACGCGGACGGCCAGCCGATCGACTTCGAATATCTGTACTTTCGCGGCGATACATTCCAGTACCGCTTGCGGATCGACCGCGCACACGCCCCGGGCAACGCTCGCCGCCGCGCCTGAATCCGCTTCGCACGCACTTGTGCGCCCATATTCGCCAGGCGCACAAGCAAAGCACAAACGATTGATTCACGTCGCGTCCGCCCGCTTCTACAATCTGGTCCTAACTTGTTATAACAAGCTGCGTCGACGGAACAAGTTGATTGTCCCGAGCGACGTTGCGACCCCACGTCCATGCAAACACACGAACTCGAATACGACATCGTCGTGGTCGGCGGCGGCACCGCCGGCCCGATGGCGGCGATCAAGGCGAAGCAGCGCGACGCGAGCCTGCGGGTGCTGCTGATCGACAAGGCGCACGTCAAACGCAGCGGCGCCATCTCCATGGGCATGGACGGTCTGAACAACGCGATCATTCCCGGCCACGCGACGCCTGAGCAATACGTGAAGGAGATCACCGTGGCGAACGACGGCATCGTCAATCAGGCCACCGTCTACGCGTATGCGAAACACAGCTTCAAGACGATCGAGGAGCTTGACCGCTGGGGTGTGAAGTTCGAAAAGGATCCCACCGGCGACTACGCGGTCCGCAAAGTGCATCACATGGGCGCGTATGTCCTGCCGATGCCCGAAGGTCACGATGTGAAAAAAGTGCTGTATCGCCAATTGAAGCGCACGCGCGTCGAGATCACCAACCGCGTCGTCGCGACGCGGCTCCTGACGGGCGCGAATGGTGAGATCGCCGGGGTGATGGGCTTCGATTGCCGCACGGCCGATTTCTACGTGATCCGCGCTAAAGCAGTCATTCTCTGCTGCGGCGCGGCCGGCCGTCTGGGCCTGCCTGCATCGGGTTACCTGATGGGCACCTACGAAAACCCGACCAACGCCGGCGATGGCTACGCGATGGCGTATCACGCCGGGGCGGAACTCGCGAACCTCGAATGCTTTCAGATCAATCCGCTCATCAAGGACTACAACGGTCCGGCTTGCGCGTACGTGACCGGCCCTCTCGGCGGCTATACGGCCAACGGTAAGGGCGAGCGCTTTATCGAATGCGATTACTGGAGCGGCCAGATGATGTGGGAGTTCTATCAGGAACTCCAGAGCGGCAACGGTCCCGTGTTCCTCAAGCTCGATCACCTGGCGGAAGAAACCATTCAGACGATCGAAACCATTCTGCATACGAACGAGCGGCCGAGTCGCGGACGCTTTCACGCACGGCGCGGCAACGACTACCGCACGCGCATGATCGAGATGCACATCTCCGAAATCGGCCTATGCAGCGGACATAGCGCATCCGGCGTCTGGGTGGACGAACGCGCGCGCACGTCGGTGTCGGGACTGTACGCGGCAGGCGACATGGCCGCCGTGCCGCACAACTATATGCTCGGCGCGTTCACCTACGGCTGGTTCGCGGGTGAGGATGCCGCGTCCCATGTCGCGGGCCGCGACATGCCCGCGCTCGATGCCGCTCAAGTCGAAAGTGAACGCCAACGGATCTTCGCACCCTTCGCGCGCGAACGCGGCCTGCCGCCCGCTCAGGTCGAATACAAGCTGCGCCGCTTCGTCAATGATTATCTGCAGCCGCCTAAAGTCACGCGCCGCATGGAAATTGGCCTGCAACGCTTTGAGGAGATTCGCGAGGACATCGGTCAACTCCGCGCCGCCGATCCGCACGAACTCATGCGCGCCGCCGAAGTCGCGGCCATTCTCGACTGCGCGGAAATGGCCGCACGTGCGTCGCTGTATCGCACGGAGAGCCGCTGGGGTCTGTATCACCATCGCGTTGATTTTCCCGAGCGCAACGACGAGGAATGGTTCTGCCATACGCATCTGAAAAAGGATGCATCGGGCCGCATGACTTCGTCGAAGAAAGCTGTCGAGCCCTACGTGGTTCCCGTCGATGAAACCGAGCGCGGCGCGTATTCCCGGCTGCGCCTTGCCCGCACCGCTCAGCCGGTCGCCGTATAGGAGACGTACAACATGGCCCTCGTTCCCCGCGAAGCGCATCTGCGCACGAGTCTTCCCGTCATGATCGACGAGGACAAATGCATCGCCGATAAAGGCTGCACGGTCTGCATCGACGTATGCCCGATGGATCTGCTCGCCATCGATCCGGAAACCGGCAAGGCCTTCATGAAGTTCGATGAATGCTGGTATTGCATGCCGTGCGAACGCGACTGCCCGACCAATGCCGTACACGTCGATATTCCCTATCTTCTTCGCTGACGAGGACTCGCCTCATGAAACGCAAGTTGCTCATCGGGCTCGTGGCCGTGCTCACCACCGCCACCTCCATCGCGCATGCCGAAACCATCCGCGTGGCGATCGGCACGCAGGACACGACGATCAATACCGCAGCGGGCGGCGCGCTGATCCGCGAACTGCATCTGCTCGACAAGTATCTGCCGCACGACGGCAAGTACAAGAGCGTTCAATACGACATCGAGTGGAAGAACTTCACGAGCGGCGCGCCGATCACCAATGAGATGGTCGCGGGCAAACTCGACTTCGGCTCGATGGCCGATTTTCCCGGCGTACTCAATGGCGTCGCCAATCAGAAGGCACACAAGGGCAGCGTTTTCATCAACGTGCTCTCGGGCAGCGTGCGAGGCAGCGGCAACGGGATCGTTGTGCCGAACGACTCGCCAGCGCAGTCCATCGCCGATCTGAAAGGCAAGACCATTTCCGTGCCGTTCGCCTCGACGGCGCATGGCATGCTGTTGCGCGCCGTTGCCGCGCAAGGCTGGGATCCGGAGCGGGATGTCAACATCGTCACGCAGGCGCCCGAGGTCGCCGGCCCCGCTTTGCAGACGCAAAAAATCGACGCGCACGCGGACTTCGTGCCCTTCGCGGAACTGTTCCCGTATCGCGGTTTCGCGCGCAAGATCTACGACGGATCGCAAGCAGACACGCCGACGTTCCATGGCACGCTGGTCGAGAAGGACTACGCGCAGAAGTATCCGGAAGTGGTCATCGCCTATTTGCGCGCGGTGATCGAAGCCAACCGGCTGCTCGCCGCGGAACCGGAAAAGTACAGCGAGCTGATCGCGAAGGTCACGGGTATCGAGCCTGAAGTGGACTATCTGTTCCATGGCCCACTCGGTCTGCAGACGCGCGATCTCACCTGGAAGCCCGAGTACCGCCGAGCGGTGGCAACATCGTTCGACACGCTCAAGCTGCTCAAAAAAGTCGAAGGCGATCTGAACGCCAATGCATTCATCGACGATAGCTATCTTCGCGCCGCCTTCAAGGCCGAACACCTCGATTACGACGCGGCCTTGCGCAACTACGCGCAGACGCCGCTCGTCGCGAAGGATGCGCTCACGGGCAAGCCGATCGAAAAAGATGCGCACGTTGCACAGATCTGGGTGCGCGGCGAGCCGACCGTGCGCAGCTATGCGACGCCCGAAGAGGCCGTGCAACAGATCGGCGCGATCGAGCGAGAAGGCAAGCAGGTACGCGCTTTCTATGCGCAGGATCGCGAGAGCGGCATCAAGCTGCTCGGCAATCAGGCGTGGTTCGCGAAAAGCGGCGACGGACAATTGAACGCCTTCCTTTTGAAGGACCGCGCGCAAGCGTGGGCGAATCAACACGGCGGACGGGTGCTCGACTTTGCCGCCGCGCGCCAGCCCACGGCGCTTGCCAATCGTTGAGGCCGTAATGGCGACGCTCGCTAACTCCATTCCCCGGCTACGCGTGCGCGGCTCGCGCGCAGTAGTCCAATGGGCCTCGCTCGCGGTCTGCCTGCTGCTATGGCAACTCGCGACCACGCAACGCTGGAATCTCAGCTTCATCACATTTGAAAACGTACCGACGCCCGCCGATACGCTCGCGGCCATCGTCGATCTGACGCACTCGCCGAAATTGTTCGCGGACCTGTCGAGCAGCGTGCGGCGTATCGCGGCGGGCTATGTCGTCGCGGCGGTGAGCGGCATCTTGCTCGGCGTCGTCATCGGACGATCGACCCTCGCGCGGCTCTCGCTGCTTACGCCGCTCGAAGTGCTTCGTCCGATTCCCGCCGTTGCGTGGATCCCGCTCGCCATTCTGATGTTCCCCTCCTCCGAGATGTCGATGATCTTCATCACGTTCACCGGCGCGTTCTTTCCGATCCTGCTCGGCACGATTCACGGCGTCGAAGGCGTCGAGCCGCGCTTGGTATCGTCGGCGAAGAGCCTGGGCGCGAGCCGGCTCGTCGTGCTTCGCGAAGTGATCGTGCCGGGTGCCGCGCCTTCCATCGTCACCGGGCTTGCCATCGGCATGGGCACGTCGTGGTTCTGTCTCGTCACCGCGGAGATGATCTCGGGGCAGTTCGGCATCGGCTACTACACCTGGCAGTCGTACACGGTGCAGCGCTATCCCGAAGTGGTGGTCGGCATGTTGCTGATCGGCCTGCTCGGCATGGGGAGCAGCGCGCTCGTGCGTCTTGCCGGACGGCGCCTGACGCCGTGGCTCATCACCGGGAGCCGCCGATGAACCCGCACGACCATACGACCAGCACGGGCCGTGTGCGCCTCGACAAACTCTCGGTGACGCTAGGCGATGACGCGCGCGCTTTCATCGCCGTGCGCGACGTGAACGCGGTTATCGAAGCGGGCGAGTTCGTCTGCATTCTCGGTCCGTCGGGCTGCGGCAAGTCCACGCTGCTCGCGGCGCTGGCGGGACACGTTGCGCCGAGCGCAGGCCGCGCGACACTCGACGGCAAACCGATCGAAGGACCGCATCCCGATCGAGGCATGGTGTTCCAGCAGCACACACTGCTCCCGTGGCGCAAGACGCTCGACAACGTCGCGTTCGGTTTGAAGATGCGCGGCGTCGGCCGCCGTGAGCGGTACGCCGAAGCACGCGCGCTGCTCGAACGCGTCGGTCTCGGCGCATTCGCGGACCGTTATCCGGCGCAATTGTCGGGTGGCATGCAGCAGCGGGCCGAGATAGCACGCGCCATGCTCAATGCACCGCGAATTCTCCTGATGGACGAACCGTTCGGCGCGCTCGACGCCCAGACTCGCGCGATGATGCAGGCGCTGTTGCTCGACGTGTGGAGCGAGCACAAGCCGACCGTGATCTTCGTCACGCATGACATCGACGAGGCGTTGTTTCTCGCCGACCGCATCCTCGTGATGAGCGCAAGTCCCGGCACGATACTCGAAGAACTGCGCGTGCCCTTCGCGCGGCCACGGCTTCGCGGCGAGACACACGATCTCGTCACGGAACCCGAATTCGTCGCACTCAAGCGCCGGTGTCTCATGCTACTGCGGCATCAGGCCATCGCCACGCCCGCCGTTTTCGAGGATGACCCGGCGCGCGTCCGTTTCACGAACTCCGTCCAGACCGCTCCATGACGCACGCCACTTCGTCGCGCCCTTCTCCGCTGTTCGATGCATTCACCGACGCCGACGACGCCGCACTCGCCGCGCGCTTCACGCATAGCGATGCCGCTGTGCGCCGGCTCGCGGTGATCGAAGCGGCCGAACTGGAAGAGGAAGCGTGGTTGCCCGCGCTGACTCACGTTCTGCGTCACGACGCCGACGCCGACGTGCGCCGCACGGCGGCACAACGGCTCGGCGCGTGGGAGCTGGATGAAGTCGTCGACGCGCTCTGTCATGCGGTGCGAGACGACACGCTCGATATCGCCACGCGCGAAGCCGCCGCCGAAAGCCTGACCGCGCTAAAGGCGCAGTCGGCGGGCGCACGCGTGCTCGGCCAACTTCCCAACGCAGACACATTCGCGCGCGCCGCGTTGCTGCGGGCTCTTCGTGAATTACGTCTGCCGCAATCCGCACCGGCGGCGCGCGAGGCGTTATCGGATACGTCGGCGGACGTCAGGCGCGAAGCGGTGGGCGTGCTCGGCTGGCTGCGCGACGAGGCGGCGCTTCCACCCCTCGCGGCGCTCGCTCGCAATGATGAAGCAGCCGAAGTCCGTCACGCCGCCGTGGGCGCGTTGGGTTTCGCCACCGACGATACCGTGCTCGACACACTGCGCCACGCGTTATCCGACGACGAATGGCGCGTGCGCGAGGAAGCCGCCGCGACGCTCGGCAAGCTGCGTCTGACGGCTGCGCGCGCCGCGCTCGAAGCCGCGCTCGCCGACGATTACTGGCAAGTGACCCTGCAGGCGGCGCGCGCGCTCGGACGTATCCGCGACGTCGCCAGCAGCCATGCGGTTGCGACCTTGCTCACATATCCGATCAGCAACGTGCGCAAGGAAGCGGCGCTTGCACTCGGCGAACTGGCGGATGCCAGCGCGCTCGCCGTGCTCGAAGCAGCACTCGGCGACGGCGATCCGGAAGTGCGCAAGGCCGCGCGTATTGCAATCGCGCAGATTGGCGCGCGGCACGAGTCGTAGGATGGAGGACCGGCGGAACACTGCAGTCCGCCGCTTGAGCTTCCAAAAGGATGACCGGACCCATTGGGTCCGTCTTATCGACCGTTTCCACGCATTGCGCGATATCCCGGGCATACATCGCGGATGCCGGTGACTATGACGCCTGGCGCGCCAACTTGGTCCGCACGGGACGCATGCCGCTCGGCTCTATCAAGACGGGCACATGACCAGTCGTTGGTCCTTTTGCAGCGACGTCGGAGGCGCTGACTGCCAGCGGCGATCCCGCACGCCATCTTCACAAAACACGCCACACCTACTCACGCTCGCGGATGTCCGTCTGGATACACTGCGCGTCATTACGTAGGTTGTCGTTCGCTTCGCGAGCCTCGTCGGTCTATTGAATAAAAGCCTTCAAATTCGCCGTGACGACCTGCGAACGAAAAGGACGACTTGCATAAGGAAACGTTAAGCATCGCGCTGCTTTAATCCGCAACGGGCGCGGCGTCTTTGCAACGACGGCGGCCCGATCAAATGACGGCCGAAAGCGCACAGAAAGCGATGACGGAACCAGTTCGCATTTTAGCGACGGCGACTTGCCGACCGTTGCAAACAGTTAGTAAAGGCTATGAAAGTAAAAAACGCTGGCCGCTGGGCGCCCCGAGGCGGCCAGGCGTGGCTTTACACCGCGCTTGCAGTCGGCGTCGCAGGGGCATTACGGATGATCCTGCACCCGTATCTCGGCCCGATCATGCCAGGCACCGCGTTTCTGATCGCGGCGGCGCTGGTCGAATATTTCTTCGGCATGACGCGCGCCCTCGTCGCAATGACGCTGGGGCTCGGCATTGCCGATTATCTCTTCGTACCGCCGTACGAGCAGATCGCCACGCTCGACCAATCCGACCTCGCGCTGATCATCTCGTATCCACTGATTACGCTCGTGGTTATCGTCTTGATCGAGCGGCTACGACGCGCTCAATTTCGTGCCGAGTTCATCGCGAGCGTCGCGCAGTCGCGCTATGAAATGCTGCTGCGACTCGACAATGAACGCGCGCTCGCCAAGCGTGCCGCCGACGAAACGCATCGGCTGCTGCGGCACCTGCCGCACTATCACGACGACATCATTCTGATCAAGGCGTTCGACCGATCATCCGGCGCGGCTGCGCAGCCCGGCGCGGCGAAAGACGTTTCCGGCGTCGCGCATGGCGCGTGCTTCGATAGTGTGCATCCGGCCGACGCGGTGCGGCTCTCGTCGACGTCGAATCCAGGCACTCATCGCGTGCGGTTCAGCAGAGGCGGCGTGTACAAATCGATTGTCTGTATCGCCGAGCGCTTCACCACTCATGCGGGCGACTTCCTCGTGTTTCGCGTCGAAGGCTCGTCATGAATGCAGTCAAGAGCATCGTGTATGAAGGCGGCCAGCATGCGGTGCTCTTGCTGCACGGCCTGTCGAGTTCACCGCTCGAAATGCGCTTTCTTGCACGCGCGCTGTATCGAGAGGGCTTCACGGCCGTCGCACCGGCGCTCGACGGCTACAGTGCCGGTACGAGCGAGAAGCGGATGGAAGCGTGGCTCGCGGCCGCCGTCCGTGAATTCGACGCATTGCAGGCGAAGTACGAAACGGTGTCGGTTTGCGGACTGTCGATCGGCGCGACGCTCTCGATTGCGCTCGCGGCCGAACGTCCAGCGACCCGCGCGCTGATCCTGCTTTCGGTGACCCTCGAATACGACGGATGGGCGATCCCCTGGTATCGCTTCCTGCTTAACTGGGCGTGGTACACGCCGTTGCGGCACCGTTGGCGATATCGCGAAGGCGAGCCGTACGGGCTGAAGAACGTCGCGTTGCGGGCGAAGATCGCCCGCGCGATGCAGAAAGACGCTATCAGCGAAGTCGGTCCGTCGACGATTTCCCTGTCCGCGCTGCACGAAGCGAGCCGACTGTCGGGCGATGTGCGGCGGCAACTTCCAGCGATCACGACGGACACGCTGATCATGCATGCAATCGACGACGAAACGGCAAGCCCGCTCAATGCCCGCTTCGTCGATGCGCACATCGGCGCGAGCTTTGTGCGGACCATCTTCCTCGACGACTCGTATCACATGATTACGTCGGACAACGAGCGCGAGATCGTCGCGCGGGAGATCGTGATGTTCCTGCGCGAAAGCGACGCTGCCCGCCATGCAAACGACCGAAAGGCGCCCGTCGTCTCGAAGGCGCTCGCGCGGAGGCTGCGGCAGATCGCGGCGGTCAGCATCTGAGCAGCCGCGCTATGCGTCATGCGGCGCCTCGTTACCTTCACTGCTTCGGCAAGTTGCTGCGTTACGCCGCCCGAAGTCCGGTCACCGCGCAAGCGACCGAGTTGAATAGGTTGCCGCGCTGAGCACGGCGAGTCGTGGCCGTCGTGGCCGTTGCCGGCCGGACGATTCGACGGACCGCGCATCGGGCGTCACCGTTAACGGAAGGCTACGATACCCTGTCGCGGAGCTTCATGACGGGGCTTTATTCCCTCGTGGAAAGGTTTGGTAAGAGGACGAGATTTAGGTCCGGTTCAGCTCTGGACTTACTTGTCGTAATAACGGATGTGCCTCAAGCGGGCGCCGCCCCGCGAAGCGATTTCGTTAATCTTACGGAGACCATTCATGTCGATTTCGACATTGACCGGGTCCGCCAGCAACGCCCAGATCTGGCAGCAAAGCCTCTCGAAGCGTCGTGCGGCCCAGAGCAGCACCGACTCGTCGTCGGACACCGGCTCAACCTCGGATATCAATCCGCTCGCCGCCGCCATTGCGTCTGCATTCTCTGCGCTCGGCATCTCGACGCCGAGCACCTCGTCGACGGATGCGGATACGGCTTCATCGTCAACGAGTTCGACCGACAGCACCTCGACCAGCTCGGATACCACCATCTCGGCCGCGCTTCAGCAATTCATGGGCGACTTGTTTCAGTCGCTCGGTCAATCGAACGGCGCACCGCCTCCGCCACCTTCCACCGACAGCAGCACCGACTCGACACCGGTGAGCAGCGTCGATGGAAGCCCAAGCGCTTCGTCCGGCACGAGTGCTACGTCGACCAGCGGCTCGCTGCCGCCGCCCCCGCCCCCGCCGCCGTCTCAAGCACAGGGCTATGGCAACGACCTCGCATCGGCGATCGAAAATCTCGCGCAATCGCTCTCGTCGGGCAGCGGCACGAGCACGGCATCGTCCAGCACATCGAGCAGCGCGTCGGACAGCAGCGCTTCCGCAAGTTCGACGTCGAGCAGCGGCGCGTTGTCGAGCGACTTTCAGAGCCTGCTCTCGGCGTTGGGGGGATCCAGCGACAGTTCCTCGGCATCGTCGAGCGCAACGCTGCAAAAGTTCTTGACGACGCTCGCCAGCAACCTGCAAAGCGGCGTCTCGCGTTCGAGCGGTCTGTTCGTCAGCACATCAGCCTGACTTTCTGGTGCGGCGCGCCTCGACCCTCGATTCGATGCTCGGCGCGCGCCACTCCGAAAGCGGAGAGTACGAGAGCCACGTGTCTCATACCTTTCGCTTCGCGCTCCTCCACTTCGATCCGTCCATCTTTCGGACCTCTGTGCCGCGCTTAGCAAAGCAATGCCTCGCGCAGACAACGCCGCCTCAACCCCATCACTGTGACGCCGATGTTCCGTCCATGGTCGATCCATAAGCCGTCGCCTGGTGTTGTTGTTCTCGCGATTTTTGTTCTGCCGCTTGAATGTCCTGCGGATAATTCGGGTCTTCGCCGCCCGGACGATAACCCGCTTCCTCGAGCCGCACCAGATCCGCCTTAACCTGCTCACGCGTTACGGGACCGTTGTTCTCGGCAAATGCGAAAGACGGCGCCGCCAATGCCGACGAAAGAACCAATGCGAAAATAATAGCTTTGTTCACGATAACCTCACACTCTGTTAGCGATCCTGTATATCCAGCATGCTGAACGTCATTCACGACGACTTCCCTTGCTTTCCGATCGATACGATCCGTTCAGTTGGATTCCTGCGGATTGGCTGGCGTTGTGCTCGTGACGCTATTCGATCGCTCTTGAGCGAGCAGCGCTTGCCGCTGTTTCAACTGATTCTCGAATATCGGATTGACGTCGGGGTACGAGGTATCGGTGACGAAATCACGCCCGTCCTTCTGAGCCTGAATTAGCTCCTGATAGACCTCGGCGCGTGTCTTGGCTTGAGCAAACGTGCTCGCTGAGGCGATGGTCGCAACGCTTGCAACTACGATGGCAATGACTTTCATTTTCTTCTCCACGAAGGTTGATGTTTCTGCGGTTTGCAATGGAGAGAACCTGCGCAAGCCCACGAAAATTCCCGAAAATCGCGATTATTTTTTAAAGAGTCGATCAAGTCTCCTCAGAGACTTCTACCTTTTGCGGGCGCGAATGGCGCGGTGGGACAGGCGCTAGCGGCCGCCAGCGCAACGATAGCCGACTAAGGACGAACCGTAAGCAGGCACCTACTTACGAGTGGCGCGCCACTTTTAGGGCTCAGGACATCGAACGGGACGAAGCACGGAACCATCAGCTTCTTTGAGACATTTTTCGGTACTCGACAGGCGTCACGCCTACATGTTTGACGAAGCTTCGCCGCAACACATCGACGTTGGCAAACCCGCATTTCGCGGCGACCTGCTTCGGCGCATCGCCGGTCGTCTCGATCAGGCTTCTGGCCGCAGCGACGCGAGCACTCTCGACCCAAACCGCTGGCGTCACGCCCACTTCCGACTGAAATAACCGAGCGAAATGCCGCGAACTCAAGCCGGCGTGCGCCGCCAGATTCGCGACGCTATGATCCAGTTCCGGATGCGTCGCAACCCTACGCTGGACCTCCTGCAATACCGAACGGCCCGTCGGCTCGGCGCGGCCCTTGCGGCTGAACTGCAACTGCCCGCCCGGTCGCTTGAAGTACATCACGAGCTGACTTGCAACACGCATGGCGAGATCGCGGCCCAAGTCCTCTTGGACCAGCGCGAGCGCGAGGTCCAGTCCTGCCGTTACGCCAGCGGCCGTGCGCAGCTTCTTATCGCGGATATACAGCGCGTCCGGTTCCACCGTGATACCCGGATAACGACGAGACAACTCGTCCACGGAAGCCCAGTGACTCGTGATGCGTCGATTCGCGAGCAGCCCGGCCTCAGCCAGAATGAACGCACCGGTACATACCGAGCCGTAGCGTCTGCAAGCCTTGGTCGTTGCAGTCAACCACGCGCGGAGTTTGTTGGAGAGGGTCATGGTAGACGCATGCGGCGCGCCGGCAACCAGCAGCGTATCGAGCTTACCCACATGGTCCCCGAAGATCTCGTCAGGCAACAGACGTACGCCCGATGAACTTCTCAGTTGACCGCGTTCCGTCCCGACAATCTTCAGCGCGTATTCGTTACGCCCCGCCTCGATATTCGCCTGCGCAAAGACGTCCAGCGGCCCGCACACGTCGAGCAACTGCACGCCGGGCATCGCGAGCATTGCAATTATCTTAGCCATGATGGCTTTTTTCTCCAGGTCTCGATATGACGTGAAATGGCTGAAATCGGCGTTTTACGTCTATCAATGCCAATGCTAGCACGTCCCATAATGACTGCCATACCCACCCTGGAGTACGTCATGAACACGAGCGTTAATGGCATAGCGGTTCCGGATAGCAAGCTGGCCCGCGAAATCACGGAATTTATCCGCGATACCGAAACCGAGCTTCTTTTCAATCATTCGAGTCGCGTGTACTGCTTCGGCGCGCTCGCTGGCGCCCATCGCGGTTTGAAGTTCGACACCGAATTGCTCTATGCCGGCGCGATGTTCCATGACATCGGCTTGATGCCGTCGCACAGCAGCCATAACGAGCGATTCGAGGTCGATGGCGCGAACGCCGCACGCGACTTCCTGAAGCAACGTGGCATCAGCGCGTCTGACATAGATCTGGTCTGGGCGTCGATTGCCCTGCACACGACACCGGGCATCCCGCAACATATGCATCCGGTCGTTGCGCTCGTGACTGCGGGCGTGGAAATGGATGTGCTGGGTCTGACTTACCCGCAATATAGCGATGCGGAGAGACACGCCATCGTCCACGCTCACCCCCGCACGGAGCATTTCAAGGAGGACATCATTCAGGCGTTTTATGACGGCATCAAGCATAAGCCATGTTCGACGTTCGGCAACGTCAAGGCCGATGTGATCGCGGATAAGGAGCCGCAGTTCGTAGCTGGAAACTTCTGCTCAGTGATCCGCAATTCCGCGTGGCGCGGCTGAACGACCGCAGATTACGCAGCACGTCATCGCGCTGAAGGGCTGCAACTTGCTCGCGCACGGCCCGTTCGCGGGGTCGATGCGGCCGACACGCTTAGCGGGATTTACGGCATTCCGATGGACACCGTCCGCGCATGCGGACGGCGGAGTGCGGATTGGCTGCGCGCGTTGAACGGTCTAACCCAAATCGCATCGAGACTAGTGGCATTCGCCGGAAACCTCCTCGATCAGACCGCCGTTACGTACGATTTCGCCGTCCGTTCGCCTCAACCGTCTTCCCGCCAGCTTTCGCGCGTGGCTTTTGCACATTGAACGGGTTATCGACGGGCGAGCTCGCGCCTTTATCCGCACCGGCGGCGCGCTGAGCCGCTGGCTTGCGTTTGCTTGCAGCACTCTGCGCGCGCGGTTTCTTGCTTGGCACCTGTGGAGCGATGTTTCCCGCCTGCTGCACTTTTTTCGGTTTCTTAGGCTTCTTGGGTTTCTTGATGATCTCGCCTGTCGCGCTGGTTTGCGGCACGCGATGTTCGGCCTCGAAGCCCGGCTCTTCTTCCCGCGGCAGCGTCTGTCGGATCAGCGCTTCGATGGCCGCTAACTGGGGCGCTTCATCGGCACATACGAGCGACACCGCCGTGCCGCTGGCACCCGCGCGGCCGGTGCGTCCGATACGATGCACATAGTCTTGCGCTACGATCGGCAGATCGACGTTGATCACGAGCGGCAGATCGTCGATATCCAGCCCGCGCGCCGCCACATCTGTCGCGACCAGCATATGGACTTCGCCCGTCTTGAAACGCTCCAGCGCACGAAGACGCGCGGGTTGCGGCTTGTCCCCGTGGATCGTGTCGACTGCGTAGCCCGCTTCGTCCAGCATCGCCGCCAGGTAGTCCACGCCGTTGCGGGTTTTAACGAACACCAGCGCGTGCTGCCAGTCGTTCGCAGCGACAAGATGCATGAACAAGTCGGGCTTGTTCTTTTTATCCACCGGGATCACCCACTGCTTGATCTTGCTGGCCGTGGCATTGCGCGGGCTGACGCTGATATCGACCGGCTCGCGCAAAATGCCCGCCGCCATCGCGCGAATGTCATCCGTGAAGGTCGCGGAGAACAGCAGCGTCTGGCGCCGGACGGGCAAGGCAGCGAAGACCGCGTCGAGTTCGCGCGCGAAGCCGAGGTCCAGCATGCGGTCGGCTTCATCCAGTACGAGCGATTGCACCTGATCGAACTGCACCGCGTTCTGGCGATGGAGATCCAGCAAACGGCCCGGCGTGGCAACGAGCACATCCACGCCTTTGCGCAGCTTCATCATCTGCGGATTGATGCTCACGCCGCCGTAGGCCGCCAGAAATCGCAAATCGAGACCTTTGCCGTAATCGATAAAACTTTGCAGCACTTGTTCGGCCAACTCACGCGTGGGCACGAGCACGAGAACACGCGTGCGATTACTGGACACTTCCGGACCGTGTTGCACCAGCCGTTGCAACAGCGGCAGCGCAAAACCGGCCGTCTTGCCGGTGCCGGTCTGTGCTGCGGCCATGACGTCCTTGCCGCTGAGCACGGCAGGAATCGCCTTGGCCTGCACCGGCGTAGGTGTCTGGTAATTGAGGTCCTGCACATTACGCAGCAATGGATCGATCAGGCCAAGCGAGGCAAAGGACATCGGCTTTATTCCAGGCTAAAGCCGCAATTCTAGCGGTTACCGTCTAAATACGCCGCGCAGATCGATGGTTTAGTGGATCGATGTCGATCGCAGCGCAAAGGTGCGCGCTCGAATAACTATGCAACAGCTTAGGTGTTTCAATCCGAACGAGGCTCGCTGATACGAAGCGCGAAGCGGTTTTAAGCGGTTACCTTCGCACCCGGAACACCTCCTCTGAGCAGAGTTATCGAGTCTATCTTTTTCGCATTCCTCTGCTAAAGTTAAACGGCTCTACGCGACGTATTCAATTCGATCGCGCGGGTACGCTTTGCATGGCGGAGGAGACAAAACATGGCGAACGCTTCGGGTTCGATGGCATCGGCTGTTCGTTCGCGCCGTGGGCGCTTATTCCGCGCGAGTCATCCTGCACATCGTCTCGCGGACACTCGGCGATCGCGGCGCAATACGTTCGCGGTATCGCTCTTCCTGCTCTCCGCGGCGCACGCGCTTGCGGCGGGACCGCTGCCCGCAGGCGGACGGATCGTGGCCGGCACCGGCAGCATCACGACGCAGGGCAACACGCTCACCATCCATCAGGTATCGGATCGCGCGGTCATCGACTGGCGCAGCTTTTCCATCGGCAACGGCAATACGGTCACCGTCGACGGCAATAGCTTCAACGTGACGCTCGCGCGCGTGACCGGCACCGAGCGCTCCGTCATCGACGGCACGTTGACCGCTCCCGGCCAGTTCTATCTCATCAATCCCCAGGGCGTGCTGATCAGCAAGACGGGCGTGGTGACCACAGGCGGAAATTTCGTCGCATCGA
The DNA here is from genome assembly GCF_057814995.1 of Caballeronia sp. SL1002. NCBI lineage: Bacteria > Pseudomonadati > Pseudomonadota > Betaproteobacteria > Burkholderiales > Burkholderiaceae > Caballeronia > Caballeronia sp. SL1002. Next base: position 412,696 of record NZ_JBYMUW010000003.1, read on the forward strand.
CACTCGATACCGATAACGACGCATTCATGAACCGGCAGCCATCGCTGTTTTTTGGCGGCGGCAATGGCAGTGTCGTCAACCTCGGCAAGATCAATTCGACATACGGCAATGTGTATCTGATCTCGCGCAAGCTCGCGGAGAACGACGGTGTCATCAGCGCGCCACAGGGCACGGTGGACCTTGCCGTGGGCGATCAGGTGCAGATGAAGGACTGGCTGCTTTTCTACGACGCCAACGCCACGCCGCAGACGTTCGTCACGGCCGCAGGATCACACGGCGATGCGGTCAACAAGGGCGGCATCGACGCGATTCGCATTGCGTTGCAATCCGCCGACGGCAACGTCTACGCGCTCGCCGGCAACTCGGGGGCGATCCGGGCGACCGGCACGGACTTGCTCGACGGCCGCGTGTGGCTCATCGCCGATCGCGGCACGACGCATGTCCATGCAACGATCGAGGCGCAGAACTTCGTGGGCGCTGGTTCGACGGTCGAGACACAAGGCGCTGCCGTGCATCTCGATAATGCTGACGTGCGCGCCACGCACTGGAACATCTCGGCGGACAAACTGGACATCGGTCCGATCACGGCGTCGATCCTCTCGCACAATCTGAACAACGGCACGTCCGTCAATGCCATCGCCACGCGCGACGATCTACACGTCACGGGCAATCTGCGCTGGAGCGGCGACGGCACGCTGACTGTCAGCGCGACGCGTTCGGTGTTCGTCGACCCGAAAGCGTCCGTGCAAAGCACCGGCGCGGGCTCACTCGTCTTGCGCGCGGACGCCGGCAGCTACAACAACGCCGGCGGCGTCTTCAATCGCGGCACGCTGGACTGGTCGAAGAGCACGGGCAGCATCGCGGCATTAGTCGACGCTAACGGCAGCTTCACGCGCGGCACGGTGCTTTTGAATCCTGCGTGGAGCGCGCAATTCAGCGGACTCAAGACGCAGCTCACGTCCTATCAGCTCGTGAATACGCTTCTGGATCTGCGCAACATTTCGAACGGCATGGCGGGCAATTACGCGCTTGGCAGCGACCTTGGCAGCACAGGCGCGACAACGGTGATCGCCCCGATCGGCAGCGCGACGCACACACCGTTCTCAGGCCAGTTCGACGGCCAGAACCATGTCCTCACCTCGTTCCAGTTCAATGGCAACAGCCTCGATCAAAATGCGAGCGATGCCTATACCGGACTGTTCGCGGAGATCGCCGCGAACGGCGTCGTGCGCAATTTACGCCTCGACGATGCCGAGGCGGTCACGCTCTCCACGCCGGTCGGACTGATCGCGGGGCGCAACGCCGGCACCATCAGCAACGTCGTTGTTTCGACGGGAAGCGTGAAAGCGCAGGACCCGCTCTTCGCGAAAGGTGCGGGTGGACTGGTGGGGATCAACGACGGCGTGATCGAGCGCTCGGGAAGCGGCGCGAATGTCTCCGCCGCCGGACCGATGGGCGGCCTGGCCGGCATCAGCAGCGGCACGATCGTGCAGTCCTACGTCTTGAATGCTCATCTGATAGCGGCAGGCGGCGCGCGCGGCGGCGGACTCGCGGGCACGAATAGCGGTGCAATCACGCAATCGTATGAAATCGCCGATGTGGAAACGCCGTTCACCGGCGGGCTGGTCTCGCTCAATCAAGGCACGATCAGGCAATCGTACGCGTTCAGTAGCGACGACACGGGCGCGCGCAATCTCGGACGCATCGCGAGCACGAACACCGGCACGATTGCAGACGACGTCTACTGGTACGCGCCGCAATCCGCGCCGCTGTCCCCAGGCGTGTTCTCGGGCACGCAAATTCCCGCCTCGAACGCGCGCGAGCCCATGCAACTGAGCGACCCCACGACCTATGCGTCGAGCTGGAACTTCGGGCCCGACGGCACGTGGGTGATTCCCGCCACGGGACGCAGATCGCCGATTTTGCGTTGGCAACTCGGCGGGCAATGAGGGCATGAGGGAAATGGGAGCTGACATGGCGGACCTCGTTCATGGAAAGAAGGCCAGTCGACCGTTCGACTGGCGCCTGACAATGCCCCTCATCGCGTTGCACGCATCGACCGTGTTCGCCGCGGGGCCGCTGCCGCAAGGTGGCCAGTTCAAAGCCGGTACGGGTACGATCACCACGCAAAGCACGGCGGTGAATATCACGCAGAGTTCGGCGCGTGGCGTGATCGACTGGAGCAGTTTTTCGATCGGCGCCGGCAACACCGTCTCGGTGAACAATGGCAGCGGCGCGACCCTCTCGCGCGTCACCGGCACGGCGCGCTCGCAAATCGACGGCAATCTGAACGCGACGGGCAGCCTGTATCTGATCAACCCGCAAGGCGTCGTGATCGGCGCCAACGGTGTGGTGACGACAGGCGGCCGATTCATTGCATCGGCGCTCGATGTCGGCAACGACGCCTTCATGGCCGGCGGACCGCTGACCTTCAGCGGCGGCGGATCGGGCGCAGTCGTGAACATGGGAACGATCGGCTCGACAGGCGGTGACGTGCTCCTGATCGCGCGCTCGCTTGCGGAAAACGACGGCACGATCAGCGCGCCCAAGGGCACGGCCGAGCTTGCGGCGGGCGGTCAAGTGCTCGTGCGCGATACCACGAGCGTGCCGCAGACCTACGTGCAATCGACGGCCATCGACAGCGGCGACGCCGTCAACAAGGGCGCTATTTCCGCCACGCAGATTGCACTTCAGGCAGCGGACGGCAACGTGTATGCGCTTGCGGGCGCTCACTCCGCGTTGCGCGCGACGGGCGCGGGCGCGCGAGACGGCCACGTATGGCTTATCGCGCAGAACGGCACGGCGCATGTGCACGCGCGCATCGACGCGACGAACGCCGACGGCAGCGGCGGCACGCTCGATACCACGAGCCACGCGGTGCATCTCGACAACGCCGATATCCACGCCGCGCAATGGAACCTCAGCACGCCCGCGATCAACGTCGGCCCGGTCACGGCGGCGATCCTCACAAAGCAACTGTCGCAAGGAACATCGGTAGCGATCAACGCCACTTCCGGCGACATCAACATTGCGGGCCTGCGCTGGAGCGGCAATTCTGCGCTTACGCTCAACGCGTACGGCTCGGTGACGATCGTGCCGGGCGCGACGCTCGGCAACACGGGCGGCGGCAACCTGATGCTGCGCGCTGACGCGACCGGCATCGACAACGCCGGGGCCGTGTTCGTGTATGGCGCCATCGACTGGTCGCGCAGCACGGGTATCGTTTCGACGCTAAGTCCAGAGAACGGCGGCCTGATCGGGTCGGGGCCGATCCTCACGAATCCCGCATGGACTGCCGCGCCCTACAGCGGCTTGAAAACGCAGTTCACGAATTATCTGCTTGTGAATTCGCTCTCCGACATGCAATACGTTGCCGCGAATCTCACCGGCAACTTCGCGCTCGGCAAGGACGTGACGATTCCCACTGGCGCTACGTTCTACGGCATCGGCGTCGGCGCGGATCTCGAATTCAACGGGCAGTTCGACGGCATGGGTCACGTGCTGCGCGGCCTGTCCAGCAGTCAGCCCGATTCCGGCGCGAAGCCGGGCATGTACACCGGATTGTTCGCCGTGATCGGCACCGAGGGCGTGGTGCGCAATCTCGGCGTGGACGGGACATCGAGCCCCTCGGCGAACGGCATCGGCGGCGTGCTCGCGGGACGCAATCGCGGCCTCATCACCCATTCGTATTCGACAGGCTTTGCGGGCAATTCCGGGGACGAGTCGACCGGCACGGGCGGGCTCGGCGGCAGCAGCATCGACACGGGCGGACTCGTCGGCCGCAACGACGGGACGATCGAGCGATCGTGGAGCAGCGCGGGTGGCGGTTATTCAGGCGCGTTCGGCGGACTCGTCGATCAGAACAACGGGACGATCGTGCAATCGTTCGCGACCGGTCTGACCGGGAGCGGCCGGGATTCGGCAAGTGCGGGACTGGTCGTCGTGAATTCGAATACGGGCACGATCCGTCAATCGTATGCGGCGGGCCTGGTCGATGGCTGGGGCGAGAGCGACGCGGGACTCGTCAGCGATAATTTGGGCAAAGTAGACGAGTCGTTTTCGGCCGCCGTCGTGTCGAACGCAATCGGACCCGCGCCGCGCTCGGGACTTTTCATCTTCAACACGCCCTCAGGCGCGACGAGTGTCTTCTGGGACAAGGACATTACTGGCCAGCGCGACGGCGGTCCGAACGTACCCGCATCGAACGGACTTACGACTGCACAGATGAGCAATCCGGCGAGCTTCGGGCCGCGCTGGGACTTCGGTCCGAACGGCACATGGGCGATGCCCACGGGCGCAACGCATCCCGTGTTGCGCTGGCAGCTCGGGCAGCAGTGACATAGGCGGCGTCTTTTTAGGCACTCGCCTGCTCAGCGACGGTCGCGCTGCATGAACGGCTCATGTAAGCGATGCGCTACGCACGTGCAGCATCGATTTCCCGCCGGCGCGGCCAGCATTGTTCTACAACTCTATGGGTCACAAGACGAAGCGCAAGAATAAGCGGTTGCGGGTCGTCGTTTTTCGCAACGCGGAGGAGCACGCCATGCACAGCCGAATCCATTTCCCACTGCCTCTCGATTCGATTCTCCTTTCAAACTACTGTACACGTATCTTACGTTTGCGCTCACCTTGCTGGCTCGCCGCTGTCATGTCGACGATGAGCGCAAGCGCCTTCGCGGCTGGACCGCTTCCGCAAAACGGTCAGTTCGTCGCGGGCGCCGGCTCGATTTCAACGAGCGGCAGCGCAGTCAACATCACGCAGAGCACGACACGCGGCGTGATCGACTGGCGCAGTTTCTCGATCGGCAGCGGCAACAGCGTCACCGTCAACAATGGCGGAGGCGCCACGCTCAGCCGCGTGACCGGAACCGCTAGCTCGCAGATCGACGGCAAACTTAGCGCGTCGGGCAGCTTTTACCTCATCAATCCGCAAGGCGTTGTGATCGGTGCGAACGGCGTCGTCGCGACAGGTGGCCGCTTCGTTGCATCGACGCTCGATATCGGCAACAGCAACTTCATGAGCGGCGGCTCGCTGAACCTCACCGGCTCGGGCGACGGCGTGATCCTCAACCTCGGCAAGATCAGTTCGACCGGCGGCGACGTCTTTCTTATTTCGCGTGCGCACGTGCAGAACGATGGACGCATCGATGCGCCGAAGGGGTCGGCGGAACTTGCGACCGGGAGTCAGGTTTTACTGAAGGATTCCGCGACTGGAATGCAAGTATTCGTTCAGCCGGGCACGCGCGGCGACGTCGTGAATAGCGGCACGATCACCGCTGCGCAGATCAATCTGCGCGCGGCCGATGGCAACGTATTCGCGCTCGCCGGCACCCACGAAGATTTGCGCGCGACAGGCACCGCGACGCGCGACGGCAAGGTATGGCTCGTCGCCGATCGCGGCACGGCGCACGTGCATTCCAACGTCGAAGCGTCGGACGAAGTCATCACCACGGGCAACCTGCTTCACCTCGACAACGCAAACATCCACGCCGGCCTCTGGACCATCAGCGCGCCCGAATTCAATGCCGGGCCGCTGAACTCGGCCACGCTCGCGAGCAATCTAAACAACGGCACGTCGATCACGGTCAATGCGACCGCCGGCAGCGGAAGCGGCGACGTCAATCTGGGCGCGGCCGTACGCTGGACCGGCGACGCCTCGCTCACGCTGAACGCCGTCCATGACGTGACGCTCGGCCCGCTCGCGACATTGGCGAACACGGGCGCGGGCAATCTCACCTTGCGCGCGGATTCCCACGGGATCGACAACAGCGGCAGCGTGGTAAGCCGCGGGACGATCGACTGGTCGAAGGGTACGGGCGTCGTCGCCACGCTCTACGACATGAACGGCACCTACACGCCTGGAACCGTGCGGAGCAATCCGGCGTGGAGCGCCGCGCCCTTTAGCGGCCTGCTCACGCAATACACCGCGTATCGGCTCGTCAATTCGGCGGCGGACTTCGCGCAAGTTTCGAACAATCTCGCGGGCGTCTACGCGCTCGGCCGCGATGTGGATCTTTCGACCAGCAAGGCCAGCGTCGGAGGCGTGGCGGCCACGCCGTTCACTGGGCAGTTCGATGGCATGGGTCACGTGGTGAGCAATATGTTCCTGGGCCAGACAGTGCCGGAAACGCCTAATTACCTCGGGCTTTTCGGCATAATCGATACGACAGGTGTGGTGCGCAATCTCGGCGTCATCGACTCGAAGGTGAACGGGCTTTACTTTACGGCGGCCGGACTCGTCGCCGGACTGAACCGTGGACTGATCACGAACACGTACTCAGCGCAGACAGGTGCCGCGCTCAATGCCATTTTCGGCGGCGGCGGTATTGCAGCAGAAAACGACGGCACGATCGAACGCTCGTCCAGCAGCGTCGTAGTGGATAGCAACAGTGGCGAGTTTCACGGAATCGCGGTGAACAATTACGGCAAGATCATCCAGTCGTTCGCGACCGGGAGCGGTGGCCTGGTCGGGCAAAATAGCGGGTCCATCACCCAGTCGTATGCAACGGGCGAAGAAGGCCTGGCGCAACTCGGCGGAATCGCAATCTACAACGAGGGCACGATCAACGAGTCGTTCGTGACGACGAAGCTCACAGCGCTGGGCGCTCCGGAACTGAAGGGCGGCATCGTCTACGGCAATCATGGAACGATCTCGAACACCTTCTGGGACGTGCAAACGACCACAGCGCCCAACGGCGCGTATGAGGGCACCGCAGTGCCCGCCGCGTTTGGCTTGACCACCGCGCAGATGAGCACAGCATCGAGCTTCGGGCCAACCTGGGACTTCGGCCCCGCAGGTACGTGGGTGATCCCGGCGGGAGGCACCCATCCGATCCTTCGCTGGCAACTTGGCTCGCAGCAGTAGCGGACAAAACCGGCCGCGCGGAATCGAGCTTGTAGCTGCTTTTGCGAGGCGCTGCCGTTGCAGCGCACGCGCGTTTAGCCCAATTCGCACCCGCTCTCCGGGGCTATTTCAACGCGCGCGCGCTCGTAATCTCTTGCGTCCAATAACCAGGCAACGCTTTATACGGATTAGGCAGCGTCAACTGCGTGATGAAGACCGCGCTGGCCTGATGGGCGGCGGCATATTGCATGGTGCCCGCCATCTGCGCCGCGCTCACGTTGTAGACCATGTGCAGAAAGCGGCTTTTCGGATACCTGAGCTGCCATGCGGCGGGCGTGTAGCGCGCGTAATGCGTCGCGGTGTCTTCGAAGACGACGAAGCGGTCGGCGGTCGGAAGGCTCGCGTACATTTCCGGCATATTGGTGCCGGGGTTCGCGATCACCACGAAGTTGGGCGAAAGGCCTTTCACGTAGTTGTACACCGACTGGTAGTACTGCACGTGCGCAATGACATTATCGGAACTCATCTCGTCGATAAAAAAACCGTCGAGCTTATAAAACGCGATGTACCGGTTGATGTCCTTGACGACTGCCGAGAGCGCACGCTTCGAATAGCTTGTCGATACATAGCCGATCACCTTCCCGCCCGCCGCATGAACACGCGCAATGGCCGAGGTATAGAGCGGGTCTTCGGCCACGCCGGGGCCGCTATTGGGATTCGCGATGACCGTCGTTGTGACCTTGCTCGCCGTGGTGGCGATGTCGGCCCACGAGCCGCCCGTCGCCTTCGGGTCGTAGTAAGCGGGAACGACGAGCTCCATCGCATTGACGGTGCCCGCGAAGGCTTGCAGGCCGAGTACGGCGAATCCGAGCATCGCGGCCTTTCGCCCGAGCGAGCCAAGCGTCCGCCGTAATTCCGGTCCTGCGTTCGAGGCAGCGGGCGTCTGCATCGTCTGATTTTCAGCGATCTTGTTCATGCTGCTTCCTGAGCGGGGTTCTTGAGTTTTGTCGACCTGACCGCCGGCGATACGGCAAGAAAATGGCCGACAGTCCCTCTATTTTTGCGTCGCCGGATTGCGCTTGATCTCGCTAACGAGCGTAAGCGACCAAACCTGAGCAGGCAAACCTGAGCAGGCAAACCGAATTATGCGCGCGGGCAGACCGCGCCCGCATGCGCCAACCGCACTGCGGAGACGTCAAACGTCAAGTTCGTTATCCCGCGCCGCGCCTCAGGCGGCGGCCGTCCTGAACACCGACACCGCCGCGCGCAACTGCTCCGCCTGATCTTCGAGTGAGCCCGCTGCAGCCGCCGCCTGCTCGACGAGCGCCGCGTTCTGCTGCGTGACCTCGTCCATTTGCGTGATCGCCTGATTCACCTGTTCGATGCCGCGGCTCTGTTCGTGCGACGCCGCCGCGATCTCACCCATGATGTCCGTCACGCGCTGAATGGCCGTGCCGATACTCTGCATCGTGTCGCCCGCGCGCGCCACGAGTTCCGTACCGGCATGCACGCGTTCGCCGGAGGTATCGATCAGTTCCTTGATCTCTTTCGCCGCGCCCGACGAACGCTGCGCGAGACTGCGCACTTCACCGGCGACCACCGCGAAGCCTCGGCCCTGCTCGCCCGCGCGCGCGGCTTCGACTGCAGCGTTCAAGGCAAGAATGTTGGTCTGGAACGCAATGCCTTCGATAATCCCGATAATGTCCGCGATCTTTCGCGAGCTCTCGTCGATACCGGCCATCGTCACGACAACCTGATCGACGAGCGCGCTGCCTTCTTTTGCCACTTCGCGTGCGCTATTCGCCAGCCCGCTCGCCTGATTCGCGTTCTCCGAATTTTGCTTCACGGTGGACGTGAGTTCTTCCATGCTCGCGGCCGTTTCCTCGAGCGACGCGGCTTGTTCTTCCGTGCGCGAAGACAGGTCCGTGTTGCCGGCCGCGATCTCCTTGCTGGCATTCGCGATGGTTTCGCTGCTCATGCGCACGCTGCCGACCGTTGCCGCGAGTTTGCTCTGCATCGTCGCGACGCCCTTGAGGAGTTCACCCATCTCGTCGTTCGTCGTAACGACGATCCCACGCGACAGATCGCCCGCCGAAATATGCTGGAAGTGAGCCAGTGCTTCGTCGAGCGGACCCATGATCGCGCGGCGCAGGAAGAACCAGCCCGCGATGGCCGCGCCGATACCCGCCACGAGCGCAACGATACCGATGGTCTTCTGCACCTCATACGTCCGCGCGTTCACCTCGTCTTGCCGCGCCGCGTCGGAGATCTGGAACACCTTGAGCTTCTCCGACGCCGTAGCCATCGAATCGTAGACGCCCGGCAACACCGTCATCGCAATGCGACGCGCCTCGGTTTCATCGCCCTTCGTGATCGCCGTGGAGAACTGCTCGATCGTCGCGCGCAAGGTGCTGCGTGCCGCCTTCGCGTCCTTGGCGAGCGCGTCCTCCTCGGCGCCACGTTCGAGCGCGTCGTATTGCTTGAACCACGTGTCGGACTCGTCGACCATCTTTCGCGCGCGTTCGGCGAGGCTCGCGGCATCGGCGGCCTGCGGTTCGAGCGCGATGCGATCGAGTGCGAGACGGCTTCGCGCCATCGTGACTTCGGCGTTGCCCAGTGCATTGACCGAAGGCAGGCTGTTGCGGCTGACGTCCTGAGCCGATGCGTTGATCGTGCTCATGCCGAACAGCCCGAAGCTGACAGCGAGAGTCAGCAATCCACCGAGAAATATCATGGTGAGGGCTAGCCGCGCCCGAATCGTAAGTCCCTTCATTGGATTTCCCTGCGTTGTCGCGCTTTCGTGGATCGGGCGGCTGCGCGTGGCGGTCCGATGCAGCCGCAGATGCTGGCTTGCAATTGCATAACGGCGTCGCGAACGGGAACTGAATACTCCCCGACGGGGATTAACCAGTTAGTACGCACGTGCAGATCTTTCGAACACTTACGGATTCCGATTCGTTCGAACGAACGTTCGAACGAGTCGTTTTGATTGCCGCGTGGCGAGTGGCACGCCGGATGCTGGTTCGGTGTCGCGCATTCACTTATGTCCGCACTTGCGCCGCGACCGATCACGGAGTTTTAAATGCCTCTTCGCAGCCGACCGACGAACCCCGAACAACTGCCGCCCGATACGAACGCAGCGCCGCCAGAAAACCCACGACGCTCGTTCCTCCAGCGCGGCGGCGCGGGAATCGCCGCCGCGCTGGCAGCCGGATCGGCGGGTAGCGTGTGGGCCGCCGGGCCATCGGGATCCGACGCAAACCAGGTCCGGCTTCCGCTCATTCAAGACCCGAACACCGAGCAGAAGGAAGAGACGCCCGACGCGAATCTTCCGCCCGACGATCGCGTGGGCTACGCGATAGTCGGATTGGGACGTCTGTCGCTGAATCAGATTTTGCCGGCGCTCGCGCACTGCAAATACTCGAAAATCGCGGCGCTCGTGTCGGGCGACCGCGCGAAGGCGCTTAAGATTGCGCGGCAGTATGGTCTCGCGGAAACGGACGTCCACGATTATCAGAACTTCGAGCGTCTCGCCGATAACCCGCGCGTGCAGGTCGTCTATATCGTGCTGCCCAACGGCATGCACAAGGAGTACACGCTGCGGGCCGCGAAAATCGGCAAGCACGTGCTCTGCGAGAAGCCGATGGCGACGAGCGCCGCCGATTGCCAGGCGATGATCGACGCGTGCAGCCGGGCCGGCCGCAAGCTGATGATCGCTTATCGAAGCCAATATGAGCCGATGGACCGCATGATCGCGAAGATGGTCAAGGAGAAAAAGCTCGGGCCCTTGCGCGAGTTCATCGCGGGCAATTCGCAGAACGTCGGCGATCCCGCGCAATGGCGGTTGAACAAGGCGCTGGCCGGTGGCGGCGCGATGCCCGATATCGGACTTTATTGCCTGAACGCGGCCCGCTTTCTGTCGGGCGAGGAACCGCTCGACGTGTTCGCGTCGGTTCATAAGCCGGACGGCGATCCGCGCTTTGTCGAAGTCGAAGAGTCGGTGCATTTCATCCTGCGCTTTCCGAGCGGCCTGACGGCGACGTGCATGTCGAGCTATGCGAGTCACGAATCGCGATTTTTCAGGCTGCAAGGCGCAGAAGGCTGGGTGGAAATGGACCCGGCGTTCGGCTACAACGGATTGCGCATGCGGCATGGCATGCTGGTCGAAGGCAAGAGCGCGACCACGGAATTGCAGATCGATCCGCAAGACCAGTTCGCGCGCGAGATCGATCACATGTCGGTGTGCGTGAAGAGCGGCATCACGCCTCACACGCCTGGTGAGGAAGGCTTGCAGGATCAGCGCATCATCGAGGCGATCTACGAGTCGGCGCGGACCGGCCGCGTCGTGAAGATCGCCAAGCCTGGCTCTCCGACGCGCGGGCCCGATCCTGACGAGGAAACGTTCTAGCCGGTTGATGCCGTCTGGGATAAGCAGCGCCGCCTTGAAACGCCAGAACATCGCCCATCGCGCGCGGAGTAGAGTCTACAAACGGCCGTTCCGCACCGGCTCGAATTTTTTCGACAAGTCGCGAGGTATCCACCGGAGACGCGCCATGCAAGAAGAACAAATACGTGACGCGCTAAACGCCCACTGGCAAGCTTCGGCAGCGGGCAATCTCGACGCGGAACACGACATCTACGACGACGACGTCACCTGTGACTATCCCCAGTCGGGCGAGCGAATCCTCGGGCGAGTGAATTTGCAGGCGTTGCGGAGTCATCATCCGGGCAAGCCAGCCGGTTTCGAGGTCAGGCGAATTCAGGGAGAGGGCAATCTGTGGATCACGGAATATTCCATCCGCTATAACGGTCGAGTTTCCTTTACCGTCAGCATCATGGAATTTCGCAATGGCAAGGTATTCCACGAGACACAGTACTTTTCGGATCCCTTTGAAGCGCCGGCGTGGCGGAGTCAGTGGGTTCAGCGGATTGGTTAAGGGTCGACGCGGATGCACGTTCGGTCCTATCTAACCCCGCCGTCTTTAATGAGGCGCTTAATGACGGAGGCGATCTGCAAACTAATGGGTTCGCCGGCGTTGCGCCACTTGGCCAGGCTGTCCAGGTCTTCCGAATACGAGGGCAAACCCTTGGCTTTGCGGATCACGTTGAGAGCGTCGAGCATCGGCTTGCCTCGTGCGAGGGCTCTATGCAGTTCGGCGTCTTCGGCTGGTCGATAATTTTGGGAGCTCATGCTCGCTTATCGGCATGGCTTCCATGAAAATTTAGCGAAAGTCGCGATAAATTCGTCCGCGCGCTTTGAATCCATTCTCGCCGTATCAATGCGAGGACTGGCGGCGGTCGTTCGGCATCGTTCGCCAGATCTCTCGACCGCCGCCGCGAACCGCTTATACCGGCGACGGGTTTCTGTCCGCAAAACCGCGTTGATGCCAGTAGGGATACGGCAACGGCAGGTTGCTGGCCTCATCCAGCCGAGCGATCTGGGCTGCGGTCAGCGACCAGCCGATACTGCCCAGGTTCTCGCGGAACTGCGACTCGTCGCGCGCGCCGACGATCACGTTCGCCACCGTCGGCCGCTGCAGCAGCCAGTTCAACGCCACCTGCGGCACGCTCTTGCCGGTCTCCGCCGCGATCGCATCGAGCGCATCGACCACATCGAACACATACTCGTCCGAGACGGGCGGCCCCTTATCCGCGGTCGAATGCAGGCGGCTGTTGGCGGGCAGCGGACTGCCCCGGCGTATCTTTCCGGTCAGACGACCCCACCCGAGCGGGCTCCAAACGATGGTGGAGACTTTCTGGTCCAGTCCCAACGGCATCAGTTCGTGCTCGAAATCACGGCCGACCAGCGAGTAATACGCCTGATGCACCGAGTGCCGCGCGAGACCTTCGCGGTCGGATGCCGAGAGCGATTTCATCAGATGCCAGCCCGAAAAATTCGAGCAGCCGATCACGCGAATCTTGCCGGCGCGCACAAAGTCGTCGAGCGTGCGGAGCGTCTCTTCCACGCGCGTCAGCGCGTCGAAACCATGCAATTGATAGATGTCGATGTAATCCGTATTCAGGCGGCGAAGGCTTCCGTTGATCGATTCGGTCAAGTGATGCCTCGACGATCCGACGTCGTTCAACCCCGTTCCGAACCCGAACGTTCCTTTTGTCGAGACGATGACTTTGTTGCGGCGACCCGCGATTGCCTTGCCGAGTATTTCCTCGGCCATGCCGTCCGAATAGACATCGGCGCTGTCGAACATCGAAACGCCCGCTTCCAGCGCAATGTCGACCAGACTGCGAGCGCCGTCGACGCCCGTGCTGCCCCACGCTTTGAAGAACTCGTTTCCCCCGCCAAAAGTGGCGGTGCCCAGACTGAGGACGGGCACTTTGAATCCTGTTGCACCCAACAATCGATGTTCCATTGATCTCATCCCTTGAGTTGGCCTGATACGACGTGAATGGTGCGAAGCCGGTCCGTGACGCTCGCGGCGGCTGATGTACGAACAACATAAGGCGGACTAGTTCCGCTCTCCTTACACGCGCTCGCCGATTCGTCAGATATTAGCGAGCGCTTCGTCCAAACAGCTTGCGCGCGTTGCGATTTTCGCTTTTTATCATGGCGTCCGCTCATGCAGTCTGCTTGCGGTCGAAAGCATCTTGAAGGCTTGCCATCGCTCAACGATACTGTTCTACAAACGGCGTGGTTTTCGCGCGTTTTTCGGATGGCAGCTTTTCCGTGGCAGTGCCTTGTCGCTGCCCTTTAGTGACCGGCAAATGGAGTCATGCAAAATGGCTGAGAGCACGATCTGTCTCTGGTACGAACACGACGCCGAGGAAGCCGCGCGCTTCTACGCAAGCACGTTTCCGCAAAGCAGCATCGGCGCGGTGCATCTTGCGCCGGCCGACTATCCCGACGGAAAGGCGGGCGACGCGCTCGTCGTCGAATTCACCGTGGTGGGCGTCGCTTGCATCGGTCTCAATGGCGGCCCGCATTTCAAACACAGCGAGGCGTTTTCTTTCCAGATCGCGACGGACGATCAGGAAGAGACCGACCGGTACTGGGACGCAATCGTGGGCAATGGCGGGCAGGAAAGCAGTTGCGGCTGGTGCAAGGATAAATGGGGCATCAGTTGGCAAATCACGCCACGCGTGCTCACCGACGCACTCGCGAAAGGCGGCGATGCAGCCAAGCGCGCGTTCCAGGCGATGATGCCAATGACGAAGATCGACGTCGCCGTTATCGAAGCGGCTGTGCGCGGCTAAATACGCTTGCTGAGCCGTGGTCCGCATTGCGGCCGTACCGCCGAAACGCCCGTTCCATGCCGGGCGGCCGCTAGTCTTATAGCTCACCGAACGCCTTTGTTCTTGGCTAGCGACCGTGCCATCTTCGGTTGCGTCCGCGCGGTCGTCCACCTGCGCGCGAGCCCTCAAAGCCCTCCCGACGCTCCCGCTTTTAGCCTACCGGCATGTCGATTGCGACAGCGAACGGTGCGGTCGCCACGACCATCACGAACCTGCCCTTGAACTCTGCGACGCGTTATGCGCGCTTTAACTGGAGGAACTTCGCCATGACAACCACCGTCGGCGATTTCTTGATCGACCGTCTTTACGCCTGGGGCGTGCGGCGCATATTCGGCTATCCCGGCGACGGCATCAACGGCGTGTTCGGCGCGCTTGGTCGCGCCAAGGGCAAGATTGAATTTGTGCAGGCTCGCCACGAAGAAATGGCCGCGTTCATGGCGTCGGCGCACGCCAAATTCACCGGCGAACTGGGGGTTTGCATCGCGACGTCGGGTCCGGGTGCGGCGCATTTGATCACCGGTCTGTATGACGCCAGGCTCGATCACATGCCGGTGCTTGCCATCGCCGGGCAACAAGCGCGCGCCGCTCTCGGCGGGCATTATCAGCAAGAGGTCGATCTTCCCGCGATGTTCAAGGACGTAGCGGGCGCGTTCGTTCAACAGGCGAGCGTGCCTGCGCAGATGCCCCATCTCGTCGATCGCGCCGTGCGCATCGCCCTAGCGGAAAAGCGCGTGACGGCCCTCATTCTGCCGAACGATCTGCAGGATCTCGAATACGAACCGCCGGGCCGCAAGCACGGCACACTGCATTCGGGCGTGGGTTATACGGCGCCCAGAATCGTGCCATATGCCGACGATTTGAAGCGCGCGGCCGACGTGCTCAACGCGGGCAAGAAAGTGGCGATCCTGGTCGGCGCGGGTGCCTTGCAAGCCACCGATGAAGTGATCGCCATCGCGGAGAAACTCGGCGCGGGCGTGGCAAAAGCACTGCTCGGCAAGGCTGCATTGCCCGACGACCTGCCCTATGTCACTGGCTCGATCGGCTTGCTCGGCACCGAGCCGAGTTACAAGATGATGACCGGATGCGACACGCTTTTGATGATCGGCTCGGGCTTCCCCTACTCCGAATTTCTGCCGAAGGAAGGCGCCGCGCGCGGCGTACAGATCGACCTCAAGGCGGACATGCTGAGCATCCGCTATCCGATGGAGGTGAATCTTGTCGGCGATAGCGCGGAGACTTTGCGCGCGCTCCTGCCCTTGATCGAAGAGAAAACCAATCGCGGATGGCGCAAGGATATCGAGGGATGGACAAGCGATTGGTGGAAGACGCTAGAGAAACGCGCGCTCGAACCCGCGAAGGCCGGCGTCAATCCGCAACGTACGGTGTGGGAACTGTCGCCGCGCGTGCCATCGAACGCCATCGTCACGAGCGATTCCGGCTCGTGCGCTAACTGGTACGCGCGCGATCTGAAGATCAAGCGCGGCATGATGTGCTCGCTATCCGGTGGGCTTGCGTCCATGGGCGCCGCCGTGCCTTATGCGATCGCGGCGAAATTTGCGCATCCTGAGCGGCCCGTGATCGCGTTGGTCGGCGACGGCGCCATGCAAATGAACAACATGGCCGAACTCATCACGGTGGCGAAGTACTGGAAGCAATGGGCCGATCCGCGCTGGATCTGCATGGTGCTGAACAACGAAGACCTCAATCAGGTGACATGGGAACAGCGCGTGATGGAGGGCGATCCGAAGTTCGAGGCATCGCAGGATATCCCGTCAGTGCCGTATCACAAGTTCGCGGAGTTGATCGGCCTGAAAGGTTTCTACGTCGACGACGCCGAGCGCATGGCCGCTGTATGGGACGAGGCGCTCGCGCTGGATCGGCCATGCGTCATCGAAGTGAAGACTGACCCGAGTGTCCCGCCGCTGCCGCCGCATATCACGCTTAAACAGGCTAAGGCGTTTGCCACGACGCTTATGAAGGGCGATCCGAACGAAGGCAACGTTCTCGTCGATACGGCGAGGCAAGTGCTCGGTGCGGTGTTGCCGGGGCATAAGGACAAATAGGCGGACCGTTCGTCCAAGCATCTTTCCGACCTCGGACGTTCGGACCTTAGGCGGGACTCGGAAGCGTTAGCCGTTCGCTCGCGCGATCGAATGCATATCGATTTCGGCCTTCTTGTTTCGCGCGGTACATGGCTGCGTCGGCCTTGACCAGAAGGTCCGTGGGAAGCGTCGTCCGCGAACCTTGAATCGCGATGACGCCGACGCTGACCGTGACGCGTCCGTACGCGCTACCGCTGTGGGGCAGATTCAGGTTCGACACGGCCTGCACCGTCTCCCGAGCGAATGAGAGGAGCGCGCCCTCGTCCGTATCCGGCCAGACGATGGCGAACTCTTCCCCGCCGATTCTTGCAACGGTCGTGGATTCAGGCAAGCCTTTGCGCAAGGCATTGGCGACGGCGCAGAGCGCATCGTCGCCGATGTGATGACCGTAGGTGTCGTTGTACTTCTTAAACCAATCGACATCGATGAACATCATGCCCAGTGTTCGGTTGGCCCTCGACGTCTGCTGTATCGCATCGGCGAGCGCACTATCGAACCTCCGGCGATTTGCCAGGCCGGTGAGCGGATCGCGGTGAGCCAGCGCATTCAGTTCTTCGTTGGCGACGCGCAGATGACCGGCGAGCCTGAGTTGCCTGCGATGGCTACGAATCGTGTGGCGAAGATATCGCTGACGGTCCGCGAGTATTGCGGCCATGAGATACGCGGTGAGCATACAAGCTACCGTAAAGCCCTGCACTTCGACAATGGCCTGCGCGGGCTCGACGAATCGTCCAAACGCGCTATTCAACGGCTGGTCCACGGTGCAGATAACCGCCACGACAGCGGTGAGGAACGTGCCGGTAACCGCCGCGTAGCTACCGGCCCAGAGGACACCGAGCACGACGGGCGGAAGCGCCCAATAGGCTGCCGCGTAGTGCTTCGAACTGAAAATCAACAGGCTGACGATGAGCATGACGGCATGGGCCGCAGCGCCGGTCACACATCGTGCAAGCAACGCTCTGGAGGCGCCTTTCGTGCGAAACGGCGCGGCCGGGTTGCGGCAAACCCGTCTTGCCAGCGCGCCGAGCGGCAAGAAAATCGCGAGTCCGAGCGCGTCGCTGTAAAGCCAGGTTAGCGCGACCGTATGCGCGGGCCAGTCCAAAAACGCATGCACCATCACACCGACCAGCAACGCGGAAAGGCCCGCCGGCACGAGCGCCGCTAGCAGCAGGAAACCAAACAAGCCTCGCGGATGAGGCACAGCGGTCACCGAAGCGTGCCGCCGCCGCACGACGTATGCAGCTGTCAGGACCTCGGCCACATTGCCCAACGCAAAGATGAATGCGGAGACGGCTTCCGATCGAAGCCACAAGTTGGACAGCAAACTGCCGATGAAAACGGCAACCGCGACGTCGCGCCATCGCGTTTTACGGCCTTCGTAGAGAAAGCCGACCATCAGCCCGCTCGCTGGCCAAATGCTGCTCACGCCCCACGTGGCGCGCGTGAGCGCAATGCCGCAGCAGGCGATGAGTGCGAAGGCCAGCGCCGAGAAAACAACGTGGAAGACCCGGTTCATATTGGAGCTTGAGCGCTTTATAAAAGCGACAGAGCGTAAGTCGTAGCGCGGGGTCTATCGATATTGATGGAGCGACAGAGATACCAGCGAGGGAATCAGCGAATCAATTCATCTACGGCGGTTTTTGCTGGAACTTGAGGACGAGCTTGCGTTGATAACGTCGGCGATGAGAGTGAACGAGCGTTCGCTTCTCGTGATCGAGTTTTTGCAGGCTTCATTCGGCAACGCCGATGCAGCGAGCGAACAATGCCCCATGACGTTCCCGCTCGCCCGGCCCACGAATACACGGCATATCTTGCCGCACTTCGGCGCTTCGATTTCTTGCAACACTGCGATACTCGGCCGCGTGACCGTGGCATACGGCCTTCAAATGCGTCGAGCGTCTGTTTAACTTGCTATGTTTCTTCTACGAAGAGTTTGCCGAGTATCAGCATTTTCAAGCGCGGGTGTGGCATTGCTGCTGAGCGTCCTCGCGGGTTGCGCGTCCGCGCCGGCGACCAATGTAATGAGGGAGCCATCCTCATTAGCATCGACTTGCGCCTCGACTGACGGCCTTAAAAACTTTTCAATCGATGAGATCGCTGCGGACAATTCACGGCAGGACGACGCTCGGACAACGATCACCCAGTCCTCTCCAACCGCCGGAAATCGCGCGGAAACAGACCGGCGCGATGCACTACCGGCGCTTCACCTATTGATGCGCTGCTTGCAAAATCCTTCTGCATCTGACAAATCTCGGCCGCTGCGCCTGGAAGTCGAAATGAAGCGATACTCCTATTCCATGGGCGAACCGGGCAGAAAATACGCGTCCGTGGAAATAGCAGCAACCATCGCGAAGAACGGAAAAGCCCTTATTCAACGCGACTTTCTGGCGCGCGCGCCCGTTATCTCCTCGGACGATGATCTGAGCGCATCGGCGTTGGAACACGCTTGCGCCGATCTGGCTTCGCAGCTCTCGGCATGGGCGAACATCGAGAGCGCCGAGATCTCTTAGCATGATCTCCGCTACGCATCTGACCGAGTCATCTAGCTGCCTGTGTTGCGGCTGATTGAAAGTTGAGCTCCGCCATTCACGCTCATCCGGGACCCACTATTGCTAAAGGTTAGAAAGCGGCTGCGTAGGCCCCTCTTCTTACCGGAGCAACGATGACTGAAAGCGCTTCGGCTGGGATCGGGATGGATGCCCATCTAACAGTCGACGCACGCACCGACAAGACTCTCGACCCGCCTCTGCAGCACTCGCTAAAGCGAGTTTTCGGTCTTGACACCTTGCGTCCAGGACAGGCACGCGTGATCCACAGTGTGCTTGATGGACACGACACGCTCGCCGTCATGCCCACGGGCGCGGGCAAGTCGCTTTGTTATCAGCTTCCAGCGATGCATCTGACCGGCATGACCGTTGTCGTCTCGCCGCTCATTTCGCTGATGAAGGATCAATCGGACAAGCTGAGCGATGCCGGTGTCGCGACGGTCGTGCTGAACAGTTCGCTTAGCGCCGCTGCCGAGCGCGACGCCGTGCGCGCAATCGAGTCCGGTGCGCGCCGCATCCTGTTCGTTACGCCCGAGCGGCTTGCCAATGCCGAATTCGTCGCGATGCTCGCTAAGCCGAACATGCCAGCGATTCCGCTCATCGTGGTCGATGAAGCGCACTGCATCACCCAATGGGGACACGATTTCCGTCCCGCCTTCATCGAAATCATTCACGCGATCAAAGCGCTCGGGCGTCCGCCGGTACTCGCGCTGACCGCCACGGCGACGCCCTCCGTCGTCGTCGATATCTTGCGTGAACTGGACATGCGCGACCCGAATATCATCAACACGGGTGTGTATCGCGAGAACCTGATATTTGCCGTCGAGCAGATCACCAATCAACGGGCGAAACGCGCGCGCGTGGTGGTACTGGCCGGTTCGCTGGAAGGCCCGGGCATCGTCTATTGCGCGACGATCGCCGAATGTGAGGCGGTATGCGCGGCGCTAGTGGATACGGGTGCGTCGGCGGGGCGTTACCACGGACGTCTGGCGAGCGCCGAGCGCACCGCGGTGCAAGACGCGTTCATGGAGAACCGCGTGCGCGTCATGGTCGCGACCAATGCGTTCGGCATGGGCATCGACAAGCCGGATATCCGCTTCGTGATCCACGATCAGATGCCAGGAAGCCTCGAAGCCTATTATCAGGAAGCTGGACGCGCGGGACGTGACGGGCGCGACGCACGCTGCGTTTTGCTCTTCGAATTGAAAGACAAGCAGGTCCAGCAGTTTTTTCTAAGCGGACGATATCCGGGCGTCGAAACGATTCTTCGCGTTGCCGACGCCCTGCGCGTGCTTGCAGAAAAAAACGCGAACGGGACAGTGGAGCGGCCGGCTGTCGCTTTGCGCGACGCGGTGTCGAACGTTGGCGCAAACCGCTTGCGCATTGTGCTTGCCCTGCTTGAAGAGATCGGCGTCGTGCGTCGTCTGCGGCGAGGCGCGTTGAAAGTGATCGACCAAGCCGATACCACCACATTGATCGAGGAAGCGGCACGGCGCTATCTCGCGATGGCGGAGCACGATCGCGCGGTGCTCGAACGAATGATCGCCTATGCACAGAGCGCGCAATGCCGTTGGCGCGCGTTGCTCGATTACTTTGCGGCGAGCCTCGATGAAGCAGGCGTTCTCAAGCGCAACAGGAAGTTCTCGCAAGTTCGTCCGATCTTGGACGACGAGTTTTCTGGCGGCGTCTGCGGCCGCTGCGACAACTGCCTGAATCCGCCTACCATCCAGGAAAGCGCGCGTGAGCAACACGTTCCGCACGCCGTGAAAACCGCCCGGAAAATTGCGGCGCTAGCGCTAGGCGACCAGGTGCGCGTGCGTCGATATGGCGAAGGCACAGTCGCGTTGGTGAGCGGCGAGCAGGTCGCGGTCGCGTTTCCAGATGGCGAAACGCGTACGTTTATCGCACGGTACGTCCGGCGTTGCAGGCACGCGCCGTCCTCGTAGACACTGCGGTTCGTCGCGATGAGCAGGCCCGATTGATGCTGATTTCAAGTATCTTTGTGCCAGGGAAACATGACCATGACTATCGTAACGTTCCGTCTTTCCGAAACCGAAGTGCAGGTCGATCAGACTATTTACGTCTTCGACTCCGGCGACACCGCCGACAACTTCCAGCAGTGCCTCGGCGACAATGCACTCCACACCTGCATGGCAAATCACAAGCCATCCGCAACGCGGGCGGTTTCGAGAGATTCCGCCACCGACTCCGGCGCGCCGGGGAGCGTCATTTCGCCTTCGCTCGGCGGGATGCCGTAACGCTGGCTTCCCAATGCGGAGCCACGGCGAGCCACGCATCCATCCGATAAGCGCCCATGAAAATACGTGAAGCAAGTTTCACTTCGCTAAGGGAAAAGCTGGCGCAACGGGGTAGCGGAATACGCGCGTTTGTCGTCGTTCGAGACGGGCGTGTTGCATTTGAGCACTTCCGGCAGGACGTCGCGACGTCGGATCTGCAAGAGATCAATTCGGTGACGAAGAGCGTCGTCGGGATGCTGGTGGGAATCGCTTTACGCTCAGGCGCGCTCCGCGACTTGCAGCAAACGATCGGCGAATTTCTCCCCGAGGCGCGCGCGCAAGGGATCGACGAACGCGTGCAAGGCATCACCATCGAGCACCTGCTGACGATGACGTCGGGCTTCGAATGGGATGAACGTACCGTAGACGATTGTCTGCTCGGCACGTGTTCCCGTCTGGATGGCGAGCGGCTACGTTTCATTCTCGGCAGGCGACTCGCGCATCAACCCGGCACGCATTTCAACTACGACTCTCACGCAGCCCACCTTCTTTCGATCGTGCTCGCGCGGGCGACGGATCAGCCGCTCGACGTCTTTGCACAGGCGAAACTCTTTGAGCCACTTGGCATCGAACGGTTCGAATGGGCAGTGGATGAAGAAGGGAACGCGTTTGCCGGTCGTGGACTTTCACTGACCACGCGCGACGTGGCAAAACTTGGACAGGTCATGCTGTCGGGCGGCGACTGGCAAGGCCTGCGCCTCCTCGACGACGCGTACATTCACGAAGCGACGGTGCCGCACAGCGCAGGCGGCTTGCCGGTGCTCGACGCTCGATATGGCTATCTGTGGTGGGTCGAACCACGCGGCTATTTTGCTAGCGGCTTCGGCGAACAGTTCCTCTTCGTCATTCCAAAGGAAGGCACCGTTGCGGCCGTAAGCTCCAACAACGGCCGAATGCCAAAGCATGTGCGCGCCCTGTTCGACGAATACTTGCGCATCGCGCGCGGACTCTAACGGACGATCGGGCGGCTCGCTATTTGTGAATGTCTGCGCGTAGCCGCTGAACGTCTGCTGCCGAAACGGGACGCGCGTCGTTACCCCACGTCGTGCGAATAAAGGTCAGCACGCTCGCCATTTCTGTGGTCGTCAGTTTGTTTGCGAATGCGGGCATTTTCTTTCGTTCAGGCCCGTGAATGGTGTCGGGGCTATTGCCTCCCTCTACCAACAGACGCATCAGGGACGTGGCATCGGGTGCGAGCACGGCGGGATTACCTGCAAGCTTCGGGTATTTGTCGACGACGCCGGTTCCATCGTTTCCGTGGCACTTCGCGCAGAACGAGAGGTAGATTCCGGCGCCAGGGCGCGCAAATGCTCCGGTGTGCATCGCGGCTGACGTCAATTTAGCGGTCGTCGAATCTGGAGCATATTTGCTGGCGGACTCGTTCGCCGGGAGGCTCTTGAGATAGACGGCGATCGCATTCAGGTCGTCGTCGGACCCATATTGCGTGCTGTCCTCGACGACTTGCACCATGCTTCCAAATGCTACCAGGCCGCCGCCATGACCGCTTTTCAAAAACGACACGATCTCGTCTTGCCGTACGCGACCCAATCCTGCGCCCGGGTCGCCGGTCAAGTTTGGAGCGAACCAGTGATCGTTGACCCCGCCCGCCAGAAAGCGTTTGGACGACTCGTCATAGCCCCGTTCTTCAAATGCGGGACCGCGCGGCGTGTGGCACGCTCCGCAGTGACCTAGAGACTGCACGAGATAGGCACCACGATTCCATTGCGCGTCGCGCTTGTCCGATGGCTTGTAAATCCCCTTGGACGCAAACGCGAAATTCCATATAGCAAGTGCCCATCGTTGATTGAACGGAAACGGCAAACTGGTCGGCGGCGCGCTAGCGTGAACTGGCTGGACGCCATGCAAGAAATAAGCGTAAAGCGCTCGCATGTCGTCGTCGTTTATTTTTGAAAACGATGGATACGGCATGGCAGGATAAAGGTGCTTGCCGTCGGGGGCTACACCTTCCCGCAACACTCGCGCGAAGTCCTCGTAACTATATTTGCCGATCCCGAACTGCTTATCCGGTGTGATATTGCTTGATACGATCGTGCCGAAAGGCGACGCCATTCCCAGCCCGCCAGCAAATGGGGCACCGCCCTTCGGCGCCGTATGGCATCCCGCGCAATCGCCGAGCTTCGCGACGCTTGCACCGCGCACGACTAGTGCCGGTAAGTCTGCGCCGGATTGCGCGAATGCAGAAAGGTCGCCGACGAAAAGCGCCGCGCCAAGCAGTAGCGATAGATACGTTAGCGCTCTCATCACCATGGCCTGCAAGGAGAAACAATCAGCGCTGCCATCCCCGTCAAAAGCGATCCAAGCAAAAATAGTGGACTTGAGATCAGCCCAACTAGCGCAAGAAAGCGCATCGGCAGGCCAGTCGACGAACCGGCGCGTTCGTTCTTTGCCGACTGGAGTCTCGTTCTTTTCCAACCTCCCCAAGCCGCGATAACGCCAGCGATCGCAAGCGCTATGCACATGGCGCTGACACCGCCGATCCACATCTCAAGCGAGCCACGCAACGGAGTGCTCAACGGCCGGTTCGCGGGATAGCACCATTGCGCGGCAAGCGCTTCGCTCGCGCATATCTGAACGATCCACGCGAGCGGCGGAGAGAGCAGTCCCGCGAAGACAAACGCGCCGACAACCACGGTTCTCGCGTTTTCGGGGTTCTTGGGCTGGGTCATGTTTGCGAGCACCGATCGGTCTCCTTCAAAGGAGATACGGAGAGAGATACAAGGTGCTGAATATGAACAACCAGACGACATCGACGAAGTGCCAATACATGCCGCCAATCGTCAGTGCGCTGTGCCGTTGCTCATCGAAATAGTGCAATCCCGTACCTGCGAGAAGAAAGATCAGCACGCACAGGCCAACGATCACATGCAGCATGTGAAAGCCCGTTATCGTGAAATAGAGTGAGCCGTAGAGATGCGTACTCGGACCAAAATGATGTTCGCGATACTCTTTCATCTGCAAAGCCACGAAGAGAATACCGAGCAGAATCCCGACGCACATCGACGCGACGGCAAGCGGAAACCGGCGACGCTTGACCAAGCGTTCGCACAGCCAGACGAACACTGAGCTTGAAAGCAGCACGACAGTATTGATACCCGCCGTTCCAAGCTTGGGTCGTCCGTCGGGCAACCACGTCCCCGTATATTGCGAGTAAAGGTAGAGGTAGGAAAATATCAGATAGCCGAAAAGCGCGGCTTCGGTCGCGATAAGCGTCCACATTCCCCACCAGCCGCTCGCATGGCGGCCCACACTGCCCACCGGCAGCCTTCGTTCAAGCACGGGTATCGATTGATCGCTAGCCATGGGCGCCTCTTTGGGAATCCACCGACGGCTCGCGTTGTCCTAGTCGCGGCTCCGGCCACATCCACATCACTAGCGACACAGCACTTCCGGCAATGCCGATGCCAGCGAGTCCCCACGCGTGCAGCAGCATTCCCGCAAAAAGAAGCGCGGAGAACACGCCCAGTGCGAATGGCGAATAGGAGTCCGAGGGCATCTTCATGATCGCGTCGGGAAAGGCGCTCAGTACAGTGGTCGCAAGCGCCTCGCGACCCTGATCGAATATGTAGCCTTCTGTCAGCACAGAGCGCATTTCGCCGGGCAATTCGCTTTCAAGGCGGGTTTCCCACAACGGATGACGGCTCGCGATGAACGGAATGGTCGCGAAGTTGTACGGCGGCGGCGGCGAAGGAATCGACCATTCGAGCGTCGGCGCGTCCCATGGATTATTGCCCGCGACTTTTCCGTGTCTGTAGCTGTAGACCAGGTCGATCAGGAAAATCAATATTCCGATTGCGAACACGAACGAGCCGATCGACGTAATCATGTTGACCGTGCTCCAGCCCATTTCTGGGCCATATGTGTAGATTCGCCGGGGCATTCCGAGCAGACCCGAGATGTGCATCGGAAAGAAGCCGAGATTGAATCCTATGAACATCACCCAGAAACCGATCTTGCCTAGTCGTTCGCTCATCATCCGCCCGGTGATTTTCGGGAACCAGTAGTAGATGCCGCCTATTACGGGGAACACGTTAATGCCAAGAAGCACATAGTGGAGATGGGCCACGATGAAGTAAGTGTCGTTGAGTTGCCAGTCGAGCGGCACGGCCGCGGTCATGACGCCGGACACGCCGCCCATGACGAACAGCAGGACAAAGCCCGCGAAAAAAAAGAATGGCGTCTTGAATACCGGCCGGCCCGTCCAGATCGTGGCAAGCCACGCAAAGGTCGCGATCGCGCTGGGAATGGAAATGACCATGCTGGCCGAGCCGAAGAACGCCAGCGCGAGCGCCGGAATGCCTGTGGCGAACATGTGGTGAATCCACACGATGAAACCGATGATCATCGTCGCGACGGTCGACAGTGCGACAGGTGCGTAGCCCACCAAAGGGCGTCGGCAAAAGACAGGCAGCGCGTCCGAGACGATGCCCATGGCAGGCAATACCACGGCATAGACCCATGGATGCGCGAACATCCAGAACATGTGCTGCCAAAGCAATGGCCGGCCACCGTTCAAGATATCGAAAAAGTGCGTGCCAAACTGGCGATCCAGCCACAACATGAAGAACGCGAGACTCACAACAGGCACCGCGAGCAAGTTTCCACAGGATGCGGTGAACGTGCCCCACACGAGGACGGGCACACGGTCGAGCGACATGCCCGGCGCGCGCATTCGAAGGAGTGTCACCACGAAATTGGCAGAGCCCACCGTCGTCGATGCCCCGAGCAGCACCATACCGAGCGCGTAGACATCGATGTTCGGACCGGTGTTGTATTCGAGGCCGGCGAGCGGTACGTAATTGAACCATCCCGCGTTTGGCGCTTGCCCGAAGGGGAAGCTCGAATAGAGAAAGATTCCTGCGAAGAGAAACAGCCAGTACGAGAGCGCGTTGAGCCGAGGAAACGCCATATCGCGCGCGCCGAGCACGAGCGGCCACACATAGTTCGAGAATCCCGAAAGCACCGGCAGGGCGTACAAAAAAATCATCGTCACGCCGTGCATCGTGAATAGCTGGTTATATTCCTCGGGGCTTAGCAGCGTCGCGTTGGGGCGCGCAAGTTGCAGGCGCATGATAAGCGCTTCGACTCCGCCCATCAGCAGAAAGACGAATGCGGTGATGAGATAACGCACGCCGATCGTCTTGTGGTCGACCGTGGATAGCCAACCGCGCCAGCCCGGTTCCGTTTCCCACAATCCTTCCAGACGCTTCTGCCGAATGCTGCCTTCGGGCAAGCGCCCTCGCTCCGGCACGCGCCAGGATGGTCCCTCCTCCGTCCGGCTTGCGTCCGGTGTCTCTATCGTTTGAAGCGAACGCGGATTTATTGTCATTGGCCACCGACCTCGCTCAATTCAGCGTCGAGAGAAACGCGCTGAGATTCGCCGCATCGGTGCGGCTCAGATCGATGCTCGGCATACGCCCGTCAGGCTTGATCCGCTGTGCGTGGACGATCCAGTCCATCTGATTCTCAGCCGTGTTCTGAAGCATGCCCGCCGCGATCAGGCGTCTGTTGTTGAGATGCGTCAGATCCGGCGCCAGCGCACCGGTCGCATCAGTGCCGCGCACGGCGTGACAGCCCGCGCATTTGTCCAGGAACAGCTTTTGACCGGCGATGCTCGAAGGCGACGCGTTCGAAACGGTGCTACGTGACTGCCTCTCGCTCCATCGCGCAAATTTTTCCGGGCTCTCGGCCACCACTTCGAATGCCATGTGCGCATGCTGCGATCCACAGAATTGCGAACACTGTCCTCGATACACGCCGGGCACATCGGCTTGAATCCATTGCTCATTGTTTTGGCCGGGAATAGCTTGGGTCTTTCCGCCAAGCAACGGCACCCAGAACGTATGAATGACGTCCGCGCTTTTCAGCACGACGCGAACGGGTTGACCCACCGGGATGTGAATCTCATTCGCCGTTTCGAACGCTTGAGCGTTCGGGCGCGCATCAGGGTAGGAGATCTTCCACCACCAGTCGTAAGCGGTGACGGTAATCGTAAGCGCTGGGCTAACGGAGGGCGTCGCGACCCGCTGGAGCGTCACTAAAGCAAACACGAGCATGGCGACCAGTACGGGGACCGACACGCCTGTACCGATCCAGATCCAGCGCATGCCTTTGCCAGTCGAACCGATTTCCTCCGACGACACCAGCGGACGCCGCCGGACCACAGCCCAAAGTAAAAGAATGGCGACGATCACGCATACGGCGATGCAGATCGCCGTGAAAATCCAACCGAGCGTGCGAGTTGGATACGCAGCCGGACCCGCTGCGTGAAGAAAGTAATTTAGCGGCGTCTCAGCGCGTGCATGCGTTGCTAAGAGGCAGGCGGCGATTGCCACTATCGGACGCTTCGGCTGACTACTCGGAAGCTTTAAATTTACGAATACCTTGCTGGCGTTCGACATCGAGTCCGTACCCGGATGTGGCTGCTGCTAGCGCAATGCACGCAAGTCAGCAAATGCCGTACCCAGGTCACGGTCTCGATTACAAATCTCGCCGCGCCAGATTTTTCTCGTTCGAATTCGCGTTAATCGCTCTTCTGTTCCGATCTCGTTGACCGCGAGCCACGGCAGCGAAAGGAACGCAAGCCGCGCTCAACGCGCATTAAGAACCGCACCGCCGCGCCGAACTTGCTCGTCGCGCAATCGCGAACGTGCCGACAGCCTTAGCCAATGACGCAGCGCAATCAACGCGCCGATCACGCTCATCATCGAACCGGGAATCCACAACAACAAGCCGCCGATCTGCTGGTCGCGCATCGGACTGATCCACGTGAACGCGCGCCCGCAAATCGAATAGATCGAATATAGTTCGTGCGAACTGAAGAAGATGTATGCGCCGAGCAAAATCTGCGGCGGGATCGCCGCGATCACGACGAGAATGCGCCGCCCCGGCGCGAGCCGTGCGGGCGGCGCCGGTCGCGAATCGAGCACGAGCCACCAAAAAAGCAGACCGTCGATCACCATGCTCCAGTTCATCACTCGATATAGCCGCTCGTCGAGCATCGCGATGAAGTGGATCGGCGAGAGCAGCCAGAA
Source organism: Caballeronia sp. SL1002 (assembly GCF_057814995.1). Lineage (NCBI taxonomy): Bacteria > Pseudomonadati > Pseudomonadota > Betaproteobacteria > Burkholderiales > Burkholderiaceae > Caballeronia > Caballeronia sp. SL1002. The sequence goes on from NZ_JBYMUW010000003.1 coordinate 440,788, forward strand.
GTAGATCAGTCCGACGAAAAGCGTCACCGCGACAACGGGATTGAACAGCACGTCGAGAACGAAACGCGCTGGGCGCGTTTGCATCGCCGGTCGCAGCCAGCGCTGTCGCCAGGTGAAAGGAATGCCTGCGCGGATGGCAGCGCCGGGATACGACAGTGCGATCAGGAAAGGTCCGAGATGATGCAGTACCAAATGCTGCAGCCGATGCATGAAGAACTCATGCTGGAAAAAATAGTCGAGCCGCGTATGAAGGGCGACGTAGATACTGCCGAGCCCTAACCAGAAGGCAACGTGGCGCGCGAACGTTACGCGCGCATGCCGCGCGCCGCGCGCGAACAGGACCGCCGCCACAAGCACGGCGACGACGACCGTCGGTGAGAATTCCCACGGGTCGAGCCAATATAAAAGCGCTTCCATCATGACTTCTCCGTGTCGATCACGCGCCTTACGTCATGTGCAATGGCATCGACGGAGTCGTTGTCGGTTGCGAGCAGGCGCGCATGGCCTTGCGCGTCGAAGATGTAGATCGCGGAGCTGTGCGTGACGGCATACTCGCCGTGCGTATCGCGTTTCTCCATCTGGTATGCGACCCGATATCGCTTTGCAATCGCCTCGATATCGCGGCCGGAACCCGTCAGACCGACCGAGTGCGACGAGTCGAACGCACGGACGTATGCCTTCAACTCCGCAGGCGTATCGCGGGCGGGGTCGACGGTGACGAAGACGATCTGCGCACGGTTCGCGTCGGCGCCAAGTTGCCCAAGCACCTGAATGAGCCGAGCCATTGTTTCGGGACACACGTCCGGGCAATGCGTATAGCCGAAGTAGACGAGCGTCGCGCGTCCCTTGAACGATTGTCCAGTGACAGCGTGACCGCTGTCGTCGACGAGCGAGAGTGCGAGGTCAGGCAGGTGGCCGCTCACATCGGTGAGGCGCCACGGTTCGGCCGGTCGAGAACACGCGGCGATGAACACGCACAGCGCTAGAACAGGGGCGAAAAGAAAGCTTTCACGCCGAAGCTGGAAAAAAGAAGGCATTTCGAATTCTATCAGTCGCAGTCGAACAAGCGTCGAGCTCGTACTGTAACTGGCTCTTCGAAACCGTGCCGGGGAGGCGCTTTACTCGCCGAGATTTTCACGCGACCTGCCGACGAACTCAAAGCTGAGTCTGGACCTGGCGTTCTTTGAGCACGCCAGGTCCGCACGCAAAATCATTCGCTTACTGACGACCCGCGATGGTCTCGTACGCGTAGGCGTATCCGAGAAGCGCCGCCTCGTCCCATTGCCGGCCAACGAAGATCAGCCCGAACGGTGACCCCGACGCGTAATAGCCCGCCGGAACCGCAATACCCGGCAAGCCTGCGATATTGATCTCGCCAACCGTCGTCTCGTGGATGATGTCCGTGCCGTGAAGCGGAGGAAGCTCGCATCGCATCTGCGGAAAGACGAGCGCATCGAGCCGCTGCGCGCTCATCACTGAATCGAAGATTCGCAGATAGCGCGCCTTCAAATCGACGAACTCGGGCATCTCCGGCGGCAATGATGGATCGGCCAGCGCCACCTTGAAATCGGCAAGACTGTGCAGATAGCGCAACACGCCGTCGGGTCCGAACGCATTGTCGTCTTTGGTCGCTTCGGCGAATTCCGCGAACGTCTTGAGCGGCGACTGCTTGCCGAGACGCTGCAGGTATTTCTCAAGATCGTAAGGAATGGATTCGAGTCCGCGTGCATCGAAGTGCTCCAGCGGCGGCGTCGGCTTTCTCAGATCGGCGAAACCAGAGCCTTCGAATGGATCGTCGATCAGGACCGCGCCCAAACCCGTCAACTCTGACTTGACCCGCTCATACAGCGTGGCGGCTTCATCGGAGAGCGGTTGTGCGCGCCAGCCTGGCCCATATAAGCCGATACGCTTGCCATTCAACGCATCCGGCGCCAGCGCCGACGTATAACCGCCTTCCGGTTGCCTGCCGACGCTCGCAAGCGTCTTAGGGTCTTCGCTCGAATAGCCCGCGAGTACGTCGAGGCAAAGCGCTGCATCGCGCACGTTGCGGGCAATCGGCCCGACTACATCGCGATTACCCGACAGCGGGACGACGCCCGCATTCGGCACCAGCCCGATGGTCGGCTTGATGCCGACGAGGTCCTGCGCCGAGGCCGGGTTCTGAATCGATCCGCCGGTCTCTTCAGCGAGTCCGAGCACCGCCATGCCGGACGCTACCGCCGACGCCGTTCCCGCGCTGCTGCCGCCCGGCACGCGGTCGGGCATCGCCACGTTGATGGTCGGCCCCGCCCAGCTATCGTTTGCATGCGAGCCGGTATGGCTCAGGATCGGCACGTTTGTCTTGCCGAGCAGGATCGCGCCCGCGCGCCGCATCCGCGCGACAACCGGCGCGTCGCGTTCGGGCATCAGATCGACGCCGCCCTTCTTGCTGTATAACTTCGCCCAGCCCGCCGTGGTCGGAAAGCCGACCATGTCCATCGGATCCTTGATGACCACCGGCACCCCCGCGAGCGGTCCGAGCGCTTCGCCCGATGCGCGCCGTGCGTCGATCTTGCGCGCATCGTCGATGGCGTCCGGGTTCAGAAAGATCAGCGCGTTGTATTTCGCGTTGTCGCGCTCGATCCTCTCGAAGCACGCGCGCGTCAGTTGCTCGGCCGTGAATGCGCCGGCTCGAAAACCCGCCTGAACGGCAGCGGCCGTGAGAGCGTCCAGATCGATGTCCATCGCACTGCCTTGTTCCATTCGATGCTCCTGTTGAATTATCCGTACCTTAAAGCGCTCAGAGCTGGACGCCGCGTGTGAGCGCGCCATCGACGACGAAATTCGCTCCGCTCACGAAGCTCGCCGCCGGACTTGCGATGAACGCCACTGCGTTGGCGATTTCCTGCGGACGGCCCATGCGCCCGGTCGGGTTCAAAGCAAGCGCGCGCTCGAACAGCGTCGCGTCGTTATGTTCGATCCAGTCCCACACGCCACCTTCGAAATACACGTTGCCGGGAGACACCGTATTCGCGCGGATGCCCTTCGATGCAAGCTGATTTGCGAGTCCCTGCATGTAGTGAACAAGCGCTGCCTTGAAGACCCCGTACGGGCCCGCCGCAAAATCGATCTCGCGTCCCGACACGCTCGATATCGCGACGATCGAAGCCGCTTGGCTCGCTGCGAGAAACGGCATGGCGGCATCGACGAGGTTGACCGTTCCGAGCAGATCCGTCTCGAACTCCTTGCGCCACGACGCGATGTCGTTGCCGATCGCAAGCGCGCTCACGTTGGCCACGACGATATCGATACCGCCCCACTCCGCACCGACGCGTCCGACCCACGCCTTGAGCGCGTCGCCGTCCGATACATCGACCGCCGCACCCGACGCCCTCGCACCGCTTAGTTCGGCCAGCGTGGTAGCCGTCGATTTCACTGCGGCTTCATCGCGCGCGCAGATAGCGACGTCCGCGCCCTCCGCGGCGAATGTGCGCGCAATGGCGAGTCCGATGCCCTTCGTGCCACCGGTCACGATCGCCTTCATGCCTTTCAGTTGCAAGTCCATGTTCGTCGCTCCTGTGCGTATCAATCGGAAAAAGGCCGGGACGTGCTCACTCTTTCTCGCGCCCGTCCCCGGATGTCATGCCGCGCGCGATCTGCAATACCTCCCCCGCCTGAATGACGGAATGGCAGATATCGTCGATGGTCACGCGCTTCTCCATTGCCTGAGCGCGCAGCATGTCGTAGGCATCGCGCTCGCTCACGCGGTGCATGATCATCAAAATATTTTTGGCTTCTTGCAGATGCCGGCTGTCGAGCAGTTTCTGTTCGAGCTTGGCGATGCGTTGAGCGTTCTGGCGCGAACGCCTCGCGTGATACAGCGCCATCACCACGGTCGAAAGCAGCCCGGACGCGCGGATCGGCGTCGTGACGATGCCATCCGCGCCGAGCTTGATAGCCTGGTCGATGAACGTTGGATTCTCATAGGCCACGACGCAAATCACAGGCGGTGCATCGGGGCCCGACCACTCGCCGCTCGGTGCACGCTCCTCCGGCAAGAGCGCGCGAAACACGAGATCGACACGCTCGGGCAACGTCTCCATCGGCGGCCAGCACTGTTCCACCTGAAAGCCCATGCGCCGAAGGTGGTTGGCAAGCGTCTGCCCGTCGTCGTCGTCCGGATGGAAGACGACCACGCGAGCATTGCGCTCGAGGATGGAACTGGTGAGGCTTCGCTGCCCTCTATCCGCACGCGTCGTCACGTCAATAATCCCGCGTGCTCAACTTCGTGACCCAATCCCCGAGCGTCTGGCGTGTCATGTACGGATCGGGGCCGACAGCGAACTTCGATTCGCGCAAGATGGTGAACTGGCCGTCCGCGTTCGCGCGGCCGATGCGCGGATAAAGCGCCATGTGATGGTTCACGGGATCGATGCGCACGCGGCCTTGCGGCGCGTTGAATTCCAGGCCGAGAAAATGCGGCATGATGGTCGCGAGCTCGTCCGAACCCGCGCGCGCGAATGCTTCCGCGAACATGTGCATCTGATAGTAGGCGGCCTCCCAGTTCATATCCGTGGGCACGTCCGCGCCGTAACGCGACTGATGATGCGCGACGGCGCGATGATTCTCCTCGGTATCGATACTCTGGAAATAGGGCGCGGCCGTGATGTGACCGGTCGCGACGCCGCGGTTCATTGCACGAATCTCGGTCTCGGAGGTATTGAGACTGCCGATCGGCATCTTGGCCGGATCGAAATCCGCCTGTGCGTAGGCGTCATAGAGATAAGGCACGGTCTCGCCGATCACCGTGCAAAAGATCCAGTCCGGCGACTTGCGCCCGATATCCGCGATCACTTGCGCGAACTGATCGCGCGTTGCATCGAGCGACAGATAGCGCTCACCGAGGATCGCGCCTTCGGGATGCTGGAGCAGCAGCTCCTGCATCGTGCGATTGCACTCGTACGGATAGACATAGCTCGACCCGACGAAGTAGACGCGCGCGCCGAAAGTCTCCGTCATGAAGTCCGCGAGCTGCACGCCGTTCTGATTGGGCGATGCGCCGCTGTAGATGATGTTGTCGGAATACTCGAATCCCTCGTACATCTGCGCGTAGATCAACAGCCGGTTGTGCTTTTCGACGACAGGCAGCATCGCTTTGCGGCTCGTCGACGTATAGCCGCCGAAGATCGTGTTGACGCCATCCTTCACGATCAACCGTTCGGCAAGCTCGCGAAACGAGGCCGGATCGGACGCGGGATCGTAATGAAGCGCGACGAGTTCGCGTCCGCCGATTCCACCTCGCGCATTGATTTCCTCGACGGCGAGGCACGCACCGCGCCATTGCGACTGCTCGAGCAACGCGGTCGAACCGCTCATCGAGCACAGCAGGCCCACTCGGATAGGATCGGACAAAGCCATTTCGTGACACGCTCGCTAATGCGCGCGGAGCGGCGGCCCCGCGCTTGGGTCTTCGTTGCTTCGATTCGTCTGACCGATGCGCTACTTGAGATAGTGTTTGGCGACCATCGCGCCAACCGTATATTTTGGGTCGACAAAATTGCCGAGGCGAACCCGGCCGACCTGGCTCAGCATCATGTACGCGTCCCATTTGTCGAAGCCGTACTCGGCGGCCATCCACAACACGAGTTCGCGATAAGCGATACGTGTCGCGTCTTCCAGCGGCCGCGCACTGCCGATGCTCATGAGCGCATCTTCATTCTCCAGACGCGGCCACGCAATCGGCCAGTTCTTGATGAGATCGACGCGCACGGTCGTCGTGCTTTGATACTCCACGGCCGTGCCGCACACTTCGCCATCGCCCTGACAGGCATGCGCGTCGCCGATAAACAAGCGCCCGCCCGGCGACCGTACCGGCAAATACGTGATGCTGCCCGGACCCATGTCCGGAACATCCATGTTGCCACCGTGATTGTCGGGCGTGAGGGAATTGATCGAATCGATTTCGGGCGAAAGGCTCAGCGTGCCGATATGCGGCTTGTACGGCAGCGTATTACGTTTGCTCCAGTACACGTTCTCTTCGTCGATCTTGATCTTGCGCACGATTTCAGGCAACGGTTCGTTCAGCAACGCAGTGTAATCGGTGCCCGTCAATCCGCCGAAGTTCGGAATCATGCAACAGAAGCCGTGCGGATCGTCGCCGCGCGGCGCCATCTTCTCGATGTACACGGCAACCACGTCGCCCTTTTCCGCGCCCTCGATCATGATCGGCCCATTCTGCGGATTAAGAAACGGCACCTGCAGCACTTGCGAAGGTTTGTCCGTCTCCTCCTTGATCTTGCCCTCGAAAGCGTCGCGCGTTTCCACCACGACGCGATCGCCGGGCTTCACGTGCAGCACCGGTTGCGAATACGGCCCGATGGTGTAGTGAAACGTCTTCTGCAATTCTTCGGTGAGATGGTGCTCCACCGGTTCGCGATCCGCGCCGACCCCGCGCTTCATCATGATCGATTCTTCAAGCCATTTCATGTTCCGCTCTCCGTCACAGTGCCAGATACTGGCGAATCAGTTGCTCGTCTCCGAGTTGCGCAGGGCTCAATACATCGACGATACGGCCCTTGTCCATCACGCAGCAGCGCGTCGCGATGCGTTCGACCATGCCCATGTCCTGTTCGACCAGCACAACGCCGATGCCCGTCTCGCGCGCGATCTGCTGCAGCGTCTCGCCGATCAGATCGACGATGGACGGCTGAATGCCTTCCGATGGCTCGTCGAGCAGCAGCACCTTCGGCGCGCTGATGAGCGCGCGCGCGATCGCGAGTTGCTGCTGTTCGCCGCCGCTCATGGTTCCCGCCTTCTGCGTGTAGCGCTTCTTCAAAATGGGAAAGTAGCCGACGACCTTCTCCTTCATCTGCGCCGCCTGCGCACGGTTCGCCTGCGCGCCGACCTGAAGGTTTTCGGCGACCGTCAGCGCGCCGAAAATCTCGCGGCCCTGCGGCACGTAGCCCATGCCTTTTTGCGCGCGAACGTAGGGCTTTTCATGGCCGATGGCGGCGCCGTCGAGTGTGATTTCACCGGCATCGAGCTTGACCAGTCCGATAAGCGTGCGCATCAGCGTTGTCTTGCCGACACCGTTGCGTCCGATCAGCGCCAGCACTTCGCCGCGCTCGATGCCGATCGACACGCCGTTAAGCACGCGGCCGCCGCCATATCCTGCTTCCACGCCTGATACTTCGAGCAACGCGCTCATTTCTTCTTTCCCAGGTAGACCTCGGCGACATCGTCGCGCGCGAGAATTTCGTCGAGTGGGCCGTCCGCCAGCAGACTTCCACCGTGCAGCACGGTCACGCGCGAGGCGATCTGCTTGACGAACGTCATGTCGTGTTCGACGACCATCATCGTGAGACCGGCCGCCGACAAACGCTTGATGAGTTCGCCCGTCGCATGCGTTTCCTCGACCGACATACCCGCCACGGGCTCATCGAGAAACAGCAGTTTCGGACGCAGGGACACGGCCATCGCAATCTCGAGCCACTGCTTCTTGCCATGCGAAAGATTACGCGCGAGCACGTGTTCCTCGCTTTCCAGCATGAAGCGCTGCAGCAGTTCATCGAGGCTTTCGGGCCGGTCGTCTTTCGCCCGATGCAGCGACAGTTGCAGATGCTGGCGCACGCTCAGGTCGGGGAACACGCCGGGAATCTGGAACTTGATGCTCATCCCCATGCGAATTCGTTCATGCGGCAACACATGGCTCATGTCCTGCCCGAGAAACATCACGCTACCTTCGGAGGGGCGATGCTCTCCCGTAATGAGCTTGAAGAACGTGCTCTTGCCCGCGCCGTTCGGCCCGATCACGCAGCGAATCTCCCCCGCATCGATACTGAAGTCGATCCCGTTAATGACGTGCGCGCCGCCGAAATGCTTCTTGAGTCCGCGCGTTTCCAGCAACGTAGTCATGGCTTGCCCTCCTCTTGCTTGAGGCATGCGCCACTCGGGCGCGTACCGCCGGTGCGGCTGGAAAGACGTTTCAGTTGCCGCGTGACGAACGGCAGCAGACCTTCGGGCGCGGCGAGCACGACGATCAACAGAATCGCGCCGAGCAGGATCAGCGCGTACTGGCTGCCGTACACCGCGAGATTCTGCGAGAGCCAGACAAGCAGCGCAGTGCCGAGAATGGTTCCGCCAATGCTCTTCTTGCCGGACGTCGCGACCCAGATCACGGGCATTGCCGCCGCGGTCAGGCCCATCGTCGAGGGTGTGATGTAGGAGCCCCAGATCGTGTACAGCGCGCCCGACAATCCGCCCAGCGTGCAACCCAGCACGAACACGAGCAGTTGATGACGGCGAATGTCGACGCCGAGCATCTCGGCGCGTTGCGGGTTCTCGCGGATGGCGATGAGCGTAAGACCGAACGTGCCGTCGAGCAGACGCCGCATGACGGCGTAGACCACCATCAGCAGAATCAGCACGAGATAGTAGAAGCTCGCGTTTTCCAGCGTGAGCGGTCCGCCACTCCACGGAATCGTCAAAGGCGCCATGCCGCCCATACCGTTGTAGCCATTCAGCCGCGCTTCACCGATCGCCCATTGCGGACCCGCCGTTTGCGACATGAAGGTTTCGAGCACGAGCGTCACCGAAAGCGTGACGATGCCGATAAACACGCCCTTGATGCGCCCATAAAAAATCATGTAGCCGATCAACGCGGCGACCACCACGCTCACAACCAGACCCGCGCCGAGACCGAGCCACGAGTCGAACCACGTGTCCGTGTAATTCAGCGTGAAGATGCCGTAGCTATAGCCCGACAATCCGAAGAAGGCGGTCTGCCCGAACGACAGGATGCCGCCGTAGCCCCACATCGCCGCGAGGCCGACCGCGCCGAATGCCCACAGCAGGCAGTACGCGAGATTGCCGCTGGTGTTGGCGTCGACCACGAGCGGCAGGCACAACGCCACGAGCCAGGGCAGCGCACGCAGCACGCGTGCCGAAGCGCCGGTTTGCGAAATCTTTGAAGGCATGTTCGATTGCTTCACGTGTGCCTCCTAGCGCAAGCGTGTGAAGAGATTGCCGAGGCCTTGCGGCATCAGCCGGATCACGACGATCACCGTCAGCAGCAGCCCGATCTGTCCGAATAGCTGGCCGTAGGAAGCCGTGAGCGCCGTCTGGATGATGGCGAGCACGCCCGCAGCGGGCGTCGTTCCCGCAATCACATTCGCGCCGCCGACGACCACCGAAACGAACGCCTGCACGATAAAGTTGCTGCCCATCGTCGGGACCGCCGTCATGGTCGGCGCGTAGAGCGCGCCGGTGAAACCTGCCAGCCCCGCGCCGAGCGCGAAGGTCAGCGTATAGAGCCGGTCCGTGCGCAACCCAAGGCACTGCGCGATATTGGGGTTCTGGATCGTCGCGCGCGCACAAACGCCGTAGTTCGTCTTGAAGAACAGCAGATAGAGACCGAAGAGGATCGCCAGCGCAATGAGCGGCAGCACCGCGCGATAAGTCGAGAACGAGTAATCGCCGAGCGAGAACGAACCGAACGGCGTGCCGATACCTTCGATGGACGGACCCGCAACGAGCAGCATGGTCTGCTGCACGATGAGGCTGATTGCCCATGTCGCCACGACGGAATCGAACAGGCGGTCGTAGAGATGACGAATGACGAGCCGCTCGACGATGACGCCAGCCACCGCCGCCGCGACCGCGCCGAGCAGCATCGCGAGCGGAAGCGGCACACCGCGTTTGGCCGCGATAATCGTGACATACGCCCCGCACATGATGAATTCGCCATGCGCGAGATTGATCACGCCCATCATGCCGAAGATCACCGCGAGACCGAGCGCCGCGAGCACCAGATAGGCGAAGTTATCGCCGAACTGATAAACGAGCGAATAGAGAACCGACAGAGTGGTCATGCGTGCTCCACGTTCAGGAGGCCGGCGCGAGCGTGCTGCAAGTCGAGCGCGCGCCGGCTTTGGATCAGGACTTCTTGGGCAGATTCGACGGCGTGTACTGACGATGGTCCGGCTTGTTCGGCAGATCGCAACCCACCTTGCCGAGCCAGTACGGCTGCACGTCCTCCCAGACCTTCGGAATCTCGACGGAGTGGTCCTCCTTCACGTGCACCAGATAAATGGTGTGGCTCGCATGATGGCTCTTCGGGTCCATACAGACTTTGCCTTGCGCGCCCGTCGTACAGATGTCGCCGCTTTCCAGCGCCTTGCGCACCGCGTCCTGATTCGTCGTCTTGGCCTTTTCAGCGGCGGCCTTGTAGAGATAGATGGCGTCGTAGGCGTTCGCCGCTTCCTGATTGATGTACGGCTCGTTCGGGAACTTGGCGTGGAAGCGCTTCTTGAAGTCGTTGCTCGCGGGCGAGTCGACTTCTTCGACGTAATTCGCCGTCACGTACATATCCTTCAGCGCGGGCGCTTTGAAGCGCTTGTGCTCATAGGCCTGGCCTACGTTGACCGAACTCGCCATCGGCAGGTTCAGATGCGCCGACGCCTGCTGCTCGTAATACGACGACTGGTTCGCGCCGACCAGCAGCGTGACCACGAAATCGGGCTTCGCCTTCTGGATGTTCTGGATCGTCTGGCCGAACTGCGAGACGGACAGCGGGATGAATTCCTCGCCCGCCATCGTGCCGCCGTTTTCCTTGACGATGTTGCGAACCCATTCCGCCGAGATTTGCCCGAAGTTGTAGTCGGCGGCGATGGTGTACACCTTCTTGCCGTATTTCTGCATCATCCACGGGATGAGCGTCGAGAATTGCTGCTCGGGCACCGCGCCCGTCACGAAAGTGTTCGTATCGCAGACGCCGCCTTCATACTGATTGTCGTACCAGTAAAGCTGATGCGCGCGGTCCATGATGGGCCGAATCGCTTCGCGCGAGGCGCTGGAGAACGCACCGAAGATCACGTCGGGCTTGTCGGTCTGGACCAGGCGCCGCGCGAGTTCCTGGAACTTCGTGTTGTCCGACTGCGTGTCGTAGGCGATCAGCGTGACCGGGCGTCCGAGAATGCCGCCCTTCGCGTTGATTTCATCGACCGCGAGTTGTGTGGCGTGGATCTTCGGGATCGTTGCCAGCGCGAAGTTTCCCGAAGCGTCTTCCAGCAAACCGATTTTCACGGGATCGGCGGCGCTCGACACGAGCGAGGTCAGTGCAAGTCCTGCGGTGAGGGCGAGACGCATCCAGCCCGACGGCTTCAGCAACATGCGGATTCTCCAGAAGTAGAGGTAGGCGCTAGAAACAAGGGAAAATTCGGACAAAAAAAAGCCCCCTGGCGAACCATTGGTTCGCCAGGGGGCTTCTGTGCCGGTTCCTCGGGCGGACATCTTTGTCGGGCCTCGAGGATTGGCCCAAGTCTAAGCCGCTGTATTTTTAGTTGTCAACCGTGGTCAAAAATAGTTGAGAGCATTCGATGCGGGATCGCCTTGTGCGCACGAACTCCTTTCCGTCAAACATTCACATCGGGTGAGCGACCGTGTCGCGGCTGATTGCGGCGGGCGCGAACGTCATCGCGGTCGGCCGGGATCGGATCAAGCTCGACAACGCATGCGCCGGGCTCGAACGACGCGCGCAGGTCGCGAGCGAAGCGGTCGATCGCAATGACCGACCAGCGCTCGACCGTTTCTTCGCCCATCGCGAATTTTCGGCCGACCATTTATATCACCTTGTGACATATAATGCGAAATCCGAGGTTCGGGACGTCGCGCGAAACCGAAGTCGGTGCCGCGCATTTCCCGCGCTTGAAATCGACTATTGGCCGGACTCCGACCCACCATGAGCCATCGTTCCTCCCAACGCGACTTTGCCGTCAACGCCCGACTTCCGGGCATTTCCGCGCTTGCCGCCGTGATCGGCATTGCGGCGACGCTCGCCGCGTTCGTCCTGCTCTCGCTTATTCATCTGTTCACCAACCTCTTTTTCTTCAGCCGATTTTCGTTCGTCGACCGCTCGCCGGCGGACAACACGCTGGGTCTCTGGGTGATCGTCGTGCCGGTTATCGGCGGGCTCGTCGTCGGGTTGATGGCGCGCTTCGGCTCCGAGAAAATTCGCGGTCACGGTATTCCGGAAGCGATCGAAGCGATCCTGTTCGGCAAGAGCCGCATGTCGCCGAAAGTGGCCGTGCTGAAGCCGCTGTCGTCGGGAATCGTGATCGGAAGTGGCGGACCGTTCGGCGCGGAAGGTCCGATCATCATGACCGGCGGCGCACTCGGCTCGCTGATGGCGCAATGCGTCAAGGTCACTGCCGCCGAACGCAAGACGCTGCTCGTCGCCGGAGCGGCCGCTGGCATGACGGCGGTGTTCGGCACGCCCGTCGCCGCGCTGCTCCTCGCCGTCGAGTTGCTGCTATTCGAATGGCGGCCGCGCAGTTTCCTGCCGGTCGCGCTCGCGTGCGCGGTCGCCGGATTTGCGCGCGCCGCGATCTTCGGGCAAGGGCCGCTCTTTCCGCTCGTGACCGCAGCGCCAAGCGCGATGGCGCTCGGCTCGTGCATGATCGCCGGCCTGCTTTCCGGCGCGCTCGCGTCGGGTCTGTCGGCGGCGCTCTACAAGACCGAGGATCTTTTCGGCAAGCTGCCGATTCACTGGATGTGGTGGCCCGCGATCGGCGGGTTCGTGATCGGCATCGGCGGATTCATCGAGCCGCGTGCGCTCGGCGTCGGCTACGACGTGATCGGCGATTTGCTGCATCAGCACGTCGCGCTGCAGATCGCTGTAGCGATCCTCGCGGTGAAGGCGGTGATCTGGGTCGTGGCGCTCGGATCGGGCACCTCCGGCGGTGTGCTTGCGCCGCTTCTGATGTTGGGCGCGGGACTCGGCACCGTGCTCGCGCCGCTCTTGCCGGGCGGCGAGCCGGCGTTGTGGCCGCTCGTTTGCATGGCCGCGACGCTCGGCGCGACGCTGGGCGCGCCGCTTACCGCGATCGTCTTCGCCTTCGGTCTCACGCACGACGCCAACGCGCTCCTGCCGCTGCTTGCCGCGACGCTCGTCGCGCACGGCTTCACGACCGTCGTCATGCGGCGCTCGATCATGACGGAGAAGATTGCACGTCGCGGCTATCACATCTATCGCGAATACGGCGTCGATCCGCTGGAGCGGCATCACGTGGATGAGGTCATGTCGCATCCCGTGCAGACCATCGACGCGAGCCTCACCGTGCCCGATGCGCTGAAGGCGTTCTTCGGCGATGCGCAGGCGCATCGTGCGTATCCGGTCGTCAGCAACGGCGCGGTGATCGGGATGGTCGAGCGTGCAGTGCTCGCGCCGGATTCAGACTCGACTCTCGGCGGCGTGCTGCGCGGCGTCACGCCCGTCGTCGCTTTGCCGGGCGAAACCTGCCGCCTCGTCGCGACGCGGCTTGCGGTGCATGGGCTTGAACGGATGCCCGTGGTCGCGGACAAGGAAACGTTGCGGCTGGTCGGGATTGTGTCGCGCAGCGATCTGGTGAAGCCCTCGCTCGCTCACTTCGACGAGGAACACAAGCGCGAACGATTCCGGCGAATTCGCCTGGGCGGATCGAAGACGCGTTTTTCTCGCGCCAACCGCAGCGGCTGAAGGCATGACCGCGCAAGCCGCTTAACAAACCCACCGATTCAACACGGAGCGGTCGATCATGGAACGTTGCAGCGACGACAAGGCGACTGAGCAGAACGTATAGCGCTACAAACACGCTGACGCGGCAGCGTCCGTCAGCCGCCCGGCGCGCCCTCATAGTTCACCGGAACCCACTCATAAGCGCTGCCGTTCTTTCTGATATGCCCGAGACCGGGGAACGCGATATGCGCCGCGCCGACGAGGTAATGCTTGTCGGCGGCAAGACTCAACGCACAGCGGCGTGAGCGTCGGGCGTCGGCGGCGTCCGTGTCGTATTCGACTGACGCCTCTGGATTGCGCAACTGAATCGACGCGACGTGCACGATATCGCCCCAAACGAAAAGGTCCTTCGAATCGCTTTCCACGAGATACGCGCTGTGTCCCGGCGTATGTCCGGGCATCGCGGTCGCGTGGATGCCGGGTTCGAGTTCGACATCACCGTTGAACGGAACGAAGCGTTTCGCCGCGATATACGGCGCCAGCGCGGCGCTGGCGGCATCGAAGAACGTGCTTAGAAAAGCCGGAGCTTTCGACTTGTTAGCGGGATCCAGCCAGTAGTCGGCTTCTGTCTGGTTTGCCCGCACGACCGCGTTCGGAAACGCCATCGTCCCGTTCGACACCACACCGCCGACATGGTCCTTGTGCAAATGCGTGAGCAATACTTCGTCGATCTGCTCGGGCGCGTAACCCGCCGCGCGCAAATTGGCGAGCAGACGGCCGCAGCAGCTTCCATAGAGCACGCCCGCGCCCGAGTCGATCAGGATCAGCTTCGTGCCGGTATTGATGAGAAATGCGTTGATCGAACCCTGTACCGGTGCATGCAGAAAGTCGCGCTTAAGGTCCCGCGCGATTTCGGATTTCGGCACGCCCTCGACGACCGTATCGATAGGAAACGGGTGCGTGCCGTCGCTAAGCGCCGTGACCTCGAAGCCGCCGAGCATGATCCGGTAGAAGCCCGGCGCTTGCGCCTTGACCTGCGGCGCGGCCGCGAGCGTGAACGCAGGCCAGCCCGCCGCGACTGCGCAGAATATGCCTGCCTGTACCGCCCATTTACGCAAAATCGGCATCGCTGCTCCTTTACTTTTGACGCGTCTGAACGGACGTCAAACGCTGCCCCAGATACGCGTGGATCTGCCCGACCACCCCCGCGCCGTCGCCCACCGCGGCGGCGACGCGCTTAGCGCAGTCCGAACGCACGTCGCCCACGGCAAACATGCCCGGCACGCTGGTTTCCAGCGAATAGCGAATGACGGCTTCCGCCGATGCCTGCCCGCTGCGCGCAAAGCCGGTCACGACGAAGCCCCGGTTATCGAGTTCGACGCTGCACGATGCGAGCCAGTCTGTCTTCGGATCCGCGCCGATAAAGAGGAACAGATGCCGCGTTTCAAGCACTTCGCCGCGGCCCGCCGCTTCGTTACCCTCGTCACCTTCGTGCCGGATATGAACATGCGTCAACCCGGCTTCGTCGCCTTCGAGCGAGCGTAGCGTACAGCGCGTGCAGAGCGAAATGTTCGGCAACGAGCCGATCCGGTCGATCAGATACTTCGACATGCTCGCGGTGAGGTCCGCGCCGCGAATCAACACGCGAATGCTGCGCGCGAAATTGGCGAGGAACACAATGGCCTGCCCCGCGGAATTGCCGCCGCCGACCAGCACGATGTCCTGCCCTTTCACAAGTTTCGCTTCGATCGTCGATGCCCAATAGTAAATCCCTCGTCCCTCGAAGCGCTCGAAGCCATCGACGGACGGCTTGCGATAGGCCGCACCGCTCGCGACAACCACGGTGCGCGCGCTGACGCGCTGGCCGTCGGAAAGTGTCAGCAGGAAGATGCCGTCGTGCCGGCTCACCTCCGTGACACCGCCGGGAATCGCCAGATGCGCGCCGAATTTCAAGGCCTGCTGGAAGGCGCGCGCCGCGAGAGCGTGGCCGGAAATGCCCGTCGGAAAGCCGAGATAGTTTTCGATTCGCGAACTCGCGCCCGCCTGTCCGCCCGGCGCGCGCTGATCGAAGACGGCAACGGACAGCCCTTCGGTCGCGGCATAGACGGACGCTGCCAACCCCGACGGGCCCGCGCCGACGATCGCGACGTCGTACACATGCGACGGTTCGAAAGTGGGCACGAGCCCGAGACAAGATGCCAGTCGAACCTCGTCCGGCGCGCGTAACACGTGACCGTTCGGGCAAAACACGAGCGGGAAATCGTCCGGTCCCGTGGTCATGCCGCTAAGCAGCGTGATCGCCTCGGGGTCGCTGCGCGCGTCGATCACCATCGCCGGATAAGCATTGCGGCGCAAAAATCCTTGCAGACTGACGAGCTTCGGATCGTCGCCGTTGCCGACGATGATCGGCCCGAGTCCCTGTTCGATCAGCCCGAGCCGCCGCAGGATCAACGCGCGCATGATCTGCTCGCCGAGTTGCGCATCGGCGACAATCAGCGCGCGCAACCGGTCCGGTTCGATCACGAGCGTCTCGACATCGGTCAGCGCCACGCCGTCGATCAAAGCGGGCTTGCCCGAAAGCTGAGCCATCTCGGCCATGAAATGGCCGTCGTCGTGCTCGGTGATGAGCGTCGAGCGGCCGAAGCTGTCACGCGAATGAATGCGCACACGGCCATGCAGCAGGACGAAGAGGCCGAGCGCGACCCGCCCCGTTTCGAAGATCAACTCGCCTGCCTTGAACGACATCGGCCTAGCGAAACGCCGCAGGCTTGCAATTTCAGCCAGCGACAAACGCGGAAACATCTGGTGCTGACGAAATTCGAGCGACGAGTACGGAACGTCGAGTTCGGACGGCTCGGTATCATCGGTGGTTAGATTGAACGAACTCATGGTTTTCGGCCTCGTCTAAAAACGTTGCGACGGATTCAGTAGACATTGTCTACCATCCGAACTTCAGTTCGGCACCGACGTAGTCGGCATTGCGCGCGCCGAGTTCGCGCAGCGACGAACCGACCTGGAAATGCACCGCCTCAAGCGCGGCGGCCAGGTTCGCGGCAACTGCCCAATCCGCGCGAAGCTGCGTGTAGAAACCCGTCCAGCGCCCGCCACGCCCAGCCGTGCCGGGCACGACCGACGAGCCTTGGCCGTACACGGCGTCTTGCGTCGTTTCACGCCACTGAAGGCCGACACCCGCCAGGAGCGTCAACTTGCTGGTCGGCTTGAGCACGAGCGTCGGCTTGACGTGAATCAGGTTCGTGTAGCCCGTATAGCCCGCAAGCGCGAAGTAATAGCCGTTGGGAAAGAGCGGATTGAACGTGCCGATCCGGCCATCGCCCGGATGGCTGTCGCCCGAGGCCGCATCCACTTGAAGGCCGAACCGGGGCGTCCATGGCACGCCGGTCAGCGTGTAACCCGCGAGCGAACCGACGGCCCACGCGCCGATGGTCTTGTTGCCGACGTGGCCCGCCTGATACATCGCTTCGACATCCCAGTCGATGCGCTCCGCCTTGCCCGCATAGCGCATGTCGAACACGTCGCGATGTTCGTCGCCGGTCGCGTCGAGAAAGCGGGCGTTGCTGCGGTTGTAGCGTGAGTAATACGCCGACAGGTCGCCTGGACCCACGCCCTGACGCTCCACGCGCACGCCGCTGAAGGTTACGCCGCGATTGGACACGTCGTCGAAATCCGAGTTGTCGCGGTACTGCACCGGCTGCGTCCCGTAGGCGATCCAGCGCCACGGTCCGGTTTCGTAGTCGGCCCAGATCGCATCGAACGCCTGCCGCACGTTCGGACCGTCGCGCACGGAGACGAAGCGTTGCAAGTCGAACGCCATCTCCTGCCGTCCGACGCGGAACTTGAACGTGCCCGGGCCGAGCGGCTCGGTGATCGCGACGAAAGCCTGGCGCAAATCGAGCGGGTTTTTATCGACGGGGGACACGGTGTCCTTGCCGAACGGCCGCGCATCCTCGAACTGCGTAAAGACCTGAACATGAGGACCGAGACGGACGTCCGCGTGAACTTCGAGGCGCTGCAGGAAGTAAGTGTCGTCGCGGCCGGAGCCTAGCCCGAACAGCGGCGCGTCGTTGATTTCGAGTCGTTCCCGCAGCACCGCGCCAAGCGAAATGTAGGCGTCCGGATTGCCCGACAGCGGGATATACTTGAGCGAATCGAATGGCCGCTTCGGGACGCACGGATCCGCCAGCGCCGACCAGTTTTCCTGCCAGCGATTGAACATCACGACGGGCCGCGCGCACGACTTGGCGCTGCTGGAAGACGTGGCCGTATCGTCGGCGCTGCCGAGCGCGGTGTCGGCAGCCGACGCGGGCAGCGAGGCAGCGAGCGTTGTGCCGATCAGCAATGCACCCGTGACTGCACGACCCACGAAGGCCTTAACGACCATCGTGAATTTCGGCGATATAGCCACCCGGGAATTCGACCACGGCGGTCTTGCCCGCGCCACTATCGTAAGCCGGATAAAGCACCTTCGCGCCGGCCGTCTGGGCGCGTTCGAGCGTCTGACTGAGATCGTCCACGCCGTAGCCGGTCGTCTCGCGGCCGAACGGGAACGGCAGCTTGCCATCCGTGACGAATACCACCATGCGGCCGAAGCCCGACTGGATACGAATCACGCGGATCGTCTCACCGGGCCGCCCGATCACGCCCGCGTCCGCATGCATGTTGTCCGACACGATCTTGCCATGCGAAAAATGCAGCCAGCGGCGCACGAAATTGTTCGCCTCGTAGCGCGAAACGTACACGCGGTTGTCCGGCACGCTATGAAGCGGCGCGTAGTTCGGTGCCTTCGTATGCCAGTAGAGTTGCATCGTGAGACCGCCCGGCCACTGGATGATCGCGTCCTTGCCGATCGGATCGTCGAACGAATCCACGAGCACGTCTGCGCCCGAAGCGCGCGCGGCCTTCGTCGCCTGATCGATATCGGTCACCAGATAACCGGTTCGCTCAGCGCCGAACGGATACGGCACCGGCGTCTCGAAACCGAAGACGGAAAGCATGCCGACCGGCGTCTGCACGTATTGCGAGGCCGTCTTGCTCGGCGTGGGCGTCACCGTGAACACGGCGCGCGGCGACGCCTTGCCGCCGAACGTCGCGAGGAAACTCGCGACGAACGCATCGAGATCGGACGACGCGACATACACGTGCGTGGTGTCGTACTGTGGCCCCACCGACACATCCGGCCGCTTGGCGGCAAGCGCCGCCGCGCCCAGCGGAATCTCCGACGGACCGGTATCGGCGAACGTGGCGGCAAACGGCGTCAGTCCGATCAGAATAGCGGCCGACAGCAGGCCGATACGGCGAAACGCAAATTGCGACTTGAGCATTTGACTACCTTCGTTTTTGAGCAGTGTTTGAAGAAGCAGCGAGGTCGTTAGCGGTTGTCGGTGGCCCTTGCCTGCCATGCGAGAAGCAGCAAGATCGCCACCGGCAATATGATCGCGAAAAATGAAATGCGCAGGTACGCGAACGCGCCGAGGATCGCGCCCACGGCAAATCCGGACATCGGCGCGAGCGTCGCCCTGAGGCGCTCGCGCACTTGCTGCCCGTGCCCGCCCGCCGGTCCGCGATGAATCAACTCCACGGTATCGAGCACGATCTGCGTGACGTTACCGGTCATCACCGTATTCGGCAGTCCCGGGGTTTGCAGTAATTTGCCGCGCGCGTTCTGCACGCCCATCGCGAACGCACCCAGCACGCCGCAGACGAGCACCATCGAAGCAGTCGAATCCGCGATGGGCCTCGCCAGCAATCCGGTGACGAGAAAAGCGACCAGCAGCACCGACTGCAGAAAATAGAGCACGCTCGCGGCATGCGGCAAGTGGTCCCGCTCGATCAGCTTGAAGACCACGCTGCTCGACGCGATACCCAGGATAAACGCCGGAAAGGCCAGCAGTTTCAGCAAGACGCCTTGCCCCACGCCGGCGACTTCCGCCCCGATCAAGACGAAATTCCCCGTCACGTGTGCAGTAAAAAGGCCGAAGAGTGCGATGAATCCCACGGTATCGACATAGCCCGCGATAAATCCGAGTAGCGTGTCATCGTACTTTTTCATGGCGATGTCGCTCGTCGCGAAATGGGTTTCGGCAGCATCAGCCGCCCTCCTTCGTTGCGACGGGTTTAGCCGTATCGGCGCGGCTTGCGGCTGCGGTCGTGACCACAGCCGACGACTGCGCGAACCATTGCGCCTTGACGACCGGAATCGCGTGTTCGCCCAGCACCATTCCGAGCAGTCCCGCGAGCGCGATCAGCGGTGGCGCGGGCGACTGCACTTTCAGCAGCCAATAGAGAAGTCCGACCGCGAAGCCGACTCCGAGTGAAATGACGTATCCCATGCTCGATGTCCTTGTGTTTGATATTACGTTCGATCAGTTCGATCAGGTCGGCCAGTCGGATCCGAGCACCAGTCCGCAGAAATTCAGCCGCTTGAAAGCCGGGTCCCATCGATCCAGCACGTCGGCGTTCAACGTGCCGAAGGTCGTCTCGGGACGATGCTCCATGCCGCGCGCATAGGCTTCGAGAAGCTTCTTCTTGAAGCCGCATTCGCGCGGATACGCCTGCACGATCGCGTCGCGCTGCGTTGCCGTGAATTCGTCGTAGCGCGCGCCTCGCACATCCATCTGCACGCCCGCGCTGACCAGCGCGACGAGCGGCGGACGATGCTCGGGAATGCCCGGCGTCGTGTGCAGCGCAATCGCTTCCCACACTTCGTCGATCGCTTTTTCCGGCGCGCCGTGCTGCCGCAGGAAATCGCGTGCGGCGTTCGCACCGTCCACTTCGAATCGATACGGCGAGCGATCGTGCTGCACATCGAGACCCGCGTTATGAAACATCGCGCCGACGTATAGCAGTTCCGCGTCGAACGTCAGCTTGTCGCGATACCCGGTCAGCGCACCGAACAGGAACGACCGGATCGCGTGACGGAACAGCAGCGCGGACGCCGACCGGCGGATTTGATCGGCCGCCGCCTGCGCCATCGCACCGTCCGGAATCTCGACTCCTGCAATGGTTTTCTTCATGTCATGTTCTCTGTGACTGACCACGTCCCCCACCGCCATGCTGAAACCGCATCAGAACGCGAAGCAGCTACATCCGAGCGCGCCCCAGAAGCCGTTCGAATCGCTGACGGGCACGTTCTTGCGCCACGCCCAGCCGTGCGCGTGCGCGTGCACCCCGCAGAGATTCGCGCAGCCGTCCGCGCACGCGACAGCGGGAGCCGGCTTATAGCGGCTGTAACCACCGAACTCCGCAACCGGCGACCATGACGGGCTGACCGGCAGGTCGGGCGGCGCGAGCGGCGCGAATTCCTCGTCGGCGTAGACGATCTTGCCCCCCACTACCGTCATCACGGACGTGAGGTACTTGATGCGGCTTTCATCGACGGTGAAATAGTCCTCGCTCAGCACCGCGAAATCCGCGAACTGGCCGGGCACGAGTGCGCCCTTCTTCTCCTCTTCGTTCGAGAACCACGCGCTTCCCACGGTGTAGCGGCGCAGCGCCTCCATGCGGTCGAGACGGTTCGCGCTCGAATACATCGCGGTGCCGCCTACGGTCTTGCCCGACACCATCCAGTACAGCGAGACGAACGGGTTGAAACTCGCGACCCGCGTCGCATCCGTTCCCGCGCCCACAGGCAGTCCGGCTTCGAGCATGTGGCGGATCGGCGGCGTCTTCCGGACGGCGTCTTCGCCATAGCGCTGAATGAAATATTCGCCCTGATACGCCATGCGATGCTGGATCGCGATGCCGCCGCCAAGTGCGCGCACGCGCTCGATATTGCGTTGCGTGATGGTCTCGCAGTGATCGAAGAACCAGCGCAGCCCGTTGAAGGGGATTTCTGCATTGACGCGCTCGAACACGTTCAGAAAACGCTCGATGGATTCGTCATACGTAGCGTGCAAACGGAACGGCCAGCGATTCGCGACCAGCAGCTTCACGACCGCTTCGAGTTCCGCTTCCAGCGTGTCCGGCAAATCGGGACGCGGCTCCAGGAAGTCCTCGAAGTCGGCTGCCGAAAACACCAGCATCTCGCCCGCGCCGTTGACGCGCAGGAAGTCGTCGCCCTCGCCGGGCTTCGTCATCTTGACCCACTTGGCGAAATCCTCGATCTCCTTTTTCGCGTTTTGCGTGAAGAGGTTGTACGCAATCCGCACCGTCAATTCGTTGCGCTTCGCCATGTCCATGACGACGGCGTAGTCGTCTGGATAGGCCTGATAGCCGCCGCCCGCGTCGATTGCGCTCGTCACGCCTAGCCGGTTCAGTTCACGCATGAAGTGCCGCGTGGAATTGCGCTGATCTTCCGGCGCGAGCTTCGGACCCTTAGCGAGCGTGGCGTACAAAAGCCCCGCGTTCGGCCGCGCGATCAACATGCCTGTGGGATTGCCGCGCTTGTCGCGCTGGATCTCGCCGCCGGGCGGATTGGGCGTGTCCTTCGTATAGCCGACAGCACGCAGCGCTGCCGCGTTCAACAACGCGCTGTCGTAGAGATGCAGGATGAAAACCGGCGTGTCCGGCGCGATTGCGTTGATTTCGTCGAGCGTCGGGCCGCGCCGCTCGGCAAACTGGAATTCGTTCCAGCCGCCGATCACGCGCACCCACTGTGGCGCCGGCGTGCGTTCGACTTGGCGGCGCAGCATGGCAAGCGCGTCGGCGAGCGACGGTACGCCGTCCCAACGCAGTTCCATGTTGAAATTGAGGCCGCCGCGAATCACGTGCAGATGCGAATCGTTGAGACCGGGAATGACCGTGCGCCCTTCGAGGTCGACGTGGCGTGTGCCGTCCTTCACGTGACGCATGATGGCTTCGCGCGAGCCTGCCGCGATAATGCGGCCGTTCGCCACCGCAAGTGCGTCGGCAAACGAACGCTTGTCGTCCTGTGTGGCGATCTTGCCGTTGTAGAAAACGACGTCTGCTCGCGTCAGCTCGGGGCTACTGGAATTCATGGCGATCCTCGTCGGGAGCGCTTCGCGTTTTGCATGCGCGAAGCGGATCACGGGAAGCGCGCTGCGGCGACTTCCCGTACGGCATTTAAAAGGCGGATGAAGTTGGTTAGCGCTTGAGAACGCCGGATCAGCCCGCTTCGCTCGCGTGTTCGCCGAGGATCGACTTGGCGTAGCGCACGCCGATGCCATAGGCGCTATGCGCCTTGAGAATGTCCATGCAACCTTCGTAGGTCTCGCTGCGCGCCCAGTCGCGCTGCAGTTCGAACATGTACTGGAACGAGGTCATCGGCACCGCGCCGGCCTGAATGATCCGTTGCACCGCGCGCTCATGCGCTTCGGTCGTGACGTCGCCGCACGCGTCGGTGGGCACGTAGATTTCGTAGCCTTCGGCAATCATCTGGATGGTCGGAAACGACACGCACACTTCCGTCCAGAGACCCGCCAATACGATTTTCTTGCGACCGGTCGCTTCAATAGCGCGCCGGAAATTCGCGTCTTCCCACGAGTTCATCGACGTGCGGTCGATCGGCGCGTACTCGGGAAATACCGATTGCACCTCCGGCACCATGTCGCCGCTGAACGACTTGGCGGCGACGGTCGTGAGGATGGTCGGCACCTTGAAAAGCTTCGACGCCTTGGCGACGGCCTGCACGTTATGCAGGATCGTGGTGCGCTCGTGCGATGTGGTGCCGAAAAACATCTGCGGCTGATAGTCGATGAGCGCCACGGCGCAAGTTTCCGGCGTCAACAATTCTTTGGGCATTACGGGCTCCGTCTGGAATGGACATGGCAGTCTGGACAGACTTGCCGCGCTCGCTCGGTCGGCGAGAAAAACTGGAGCCCAGTCTATCGGCGGCCTCTCATGAAGTCCTGAGGCGCGGACTTAATCGTTATTAAAAGAATTAAGGGAATGTGCGCGGCGCTGTCACATTAAATGCGCTAAGAATTATTAATATTTTCCAAAGGACTTTATTCGCGCGTCTTGCCTACACTGGCGCTCGCCGAACTCAGCAACTTTTCGCTCAGCAACTTTTCGTCAAAGGACTCACCATGAAAGATGCCGTCAAGGCCGCGGCCCACCGCGCGTCGCCGCTGAAAACGCCGACCAGCCTTTCGGAAGACGCGACGCGCGACATCGCCGCCGCGTTGACCACGCTGCTCGCCGACGTGTTCGCCATTTATCTGAAGACCAAGAATTTTCACTGGCACATGTCGGGTCCGTATTTTCGCGACTACCACCTGCTGCTCGACGATCAATCGGACCAGATCTTCGCAACGACCGACCCGATCGCGGAACGCGCGCGCAAGCTCGGCGGCAAGACGCTGCGTTCGACCGGCCAGATCACGAAACTGCAGCGCATCCTCGACAACGACGCGGACTTCGTGACGCCCGCCGACATGCTCGCCGAATTGCGCGAGGACAATCTCGCGCTTGCCGGCTACATGCGCGAAACACATTCGCTATGCGACGAATACGGCGACGTCGCGACGGCAAGCCTGCTCGAAAACTGGATCGACGAGGCCGAGCAGCGTGTGTGGTTCCTGTTCGAATCGGGACGCCTTGGCTGACCTTGCTTCGCCGACGCTCATCTAGCCCATTCGTAATATCCCGCGCTTGAGCGTTAAGAATATTTAAGCATTCTGAAGTTCAATCCACGCACGCAAACCTTAGGATGGGCGCCTGCGATGCTGCATGCGCCGGGCGTCGGGCGCCGGGCGTCGTCGCGAACTCACCACTTCAAACGTTACGAGACCGGAGAAATAAACTTGGCAATTCACTCGGATACCCCATCGGCGAATCGCCGGCAGCTTCTAGTTGCGGGCGCGGGCGCAGCCGGCGCGGCAGTCGCCGCGTTTGCCGTGCCGAACATCGCGCTGGCGGCGGCTGCCGCCAGCGGCAACGCGCCCACGGGCAAACAATCCCATTCACATCACGGAGAGCGACACACCATGAACACGGTAACGGTCAAAGACGGCACGCGGATCTTCTTCAAGGACTGGGGCACCGGCAAGCCGGTCGTCTTCTCGCACGGCTGGCCGCTCGACGCCGACGCATGGGACGCGCAAATGCTGTTTCTGGTGCAGAAGGGCTATCGCGTGATCGCGCACGACCGGCGCGGTCATGGCCGCTCGGACCAGCCGTCGAACGGTAACGACATGGACACCTACGCGGACGATCTGGCCGCCGTGATCGAGGCGCTCGATCTGAAGGAAGCGACGCTCGTCGGTCATTCGACCGGCGGCGGCGAGGTGGCGCATTACATCGGCCGTCATGGCACCTCGCGCGTGGCGAAGGCGGTGTTGATCGGCGCGGTGCCGCCGTTGATGCTCAAGACCGAGGGCAATCCGAACGGGCTTCCGATGTCGGTATTCGACGGCATTCGCGCTGGTGTCGCGGCGAATCGCTCGCAGTTCTACAAGGATCTCGCGGTGCCGTTCTACGGTTTCAACCGGCCCGACGCAAAAATCTCGCAAGGCACGATCGACGAATTCTGGCGCGAAGGCATGCTCGGTTCGATCAAGGGCCACTATGAATGCATCAAGCAGTTCTCCGAGGTGGACTACACGGCGGACCTGAAAAAGATCGACGTACCCACGCTGATCCTTCACGGTGACGACGACCAGATCGTGCCGATCGACGACTCCGCGCGCATGTCGGTCAAGCTCGTGAAGAACGCGACGCTCAAGGTATATCCGGGCGCACCGCACGGCATGTGTACGACGCAGGCGGACAAGGTCAACGCCGATCTCCTCGAGTTCCTGCAGAGCTGATGTTCTAGTGTTGCGGCGCGCCGCCCGGCGCGCCGCGTGACGTTTCGCCCCGCCTTTTTTCGCGCGCCATCCGGCGCCGCCAAACCTCTTTCCGCCTCGCCTTTGCCGACCGTCCGTTCGGGCAATAACTTCCAATCGGTGGACCCTCCGCGAGAATCTCCACTCGAATGTGGAAATTCCGGGGATGATTAGTCCATAATGATAAATACTTTTATTTACCATTTCGGCTAGATTAATCTCTCGGGTGACTGTAGCGCGACGAACTGAGGTTACCAATCATGTTTAACGATACAGAGACTTGCCATCCCCTGATTTCAAGACCGAAAGACTCGCTCGGTTGTCTTTCGAATCGTTTATATAAAGACCTCGAACTGGATACGCGGGAATTCACGTTCTATCGAAAATGCACGCGCGGCGATGAAACAAGCGCGGTACTCACGCCCGCGTCCGACCGCGGATTTCTCGTCGGCGTTTCGTTGCGAAGCGGACACCGACGCCGGATTTATTCCGGGATCCGCTCGGCATCGCACGACTTCGAGAAAGATTCTGTCTACGTCCGCAATTTCGCCGACGACTACCGCGCCGAACTGCAGGGCGGATTCGACTTCGTCCTGGTGGAACTGTCGCGCGCATTCATCACGAACGCGTGCTACGAGCGTGGCGGAACGAACCTCAGCGGGTTTTCCGCGCTACCCGGCCGCAAGGACCCGATTCTCGGTCATCTCGCGCACGTTCTCGCGCACACGCTCGAGCGCAAGAGCGAAGCCAGCGCGCTGTTCGTCGAGCAGCTCGGCGTCACGATCGGGACACATTTGATCGATCAATATGGCAGCGCATCGGCGCAATCGAACAAAAAGGACCGGCGGCTTTCGGCCCTGCACGAATCGCGCGCGAAGGAAATGCTGCTCGCGAAGTCCGATGGCAACGTATCGATCGAGGCGATCGCGAACGCCTGCAATCTGTCGCGCAGTTATTTCATCCGCGCGTTTCGCGAGACGACGGACCGCACGCCGCATCAGTGGCAACTGGAACGCCGTATCGAGCGCGCGCGCGATCTGCTCAGACATTCGGACGCGTCGCTCGCGGAAATCGCCACGGCGTGCGGATTCGCCGACCAAAGCCACTTCACGCGCACCTTTTCCCAATTGGTGGGCGTGCCGCCTGGCGCATGGCGCAGACAGATCAGCGCTTGAGCGCCGGCCGGATCGAAGCTTGCCGGCAATTCGTTCACGCGAGCCTCTCAAACGCATGGACTTTCATACAAAGCATCGCACTTACGTGCAAGACGCGCGTCGCCGATTAAGCTAATTTCTACCCTGCCGGCATTGGGCGGCTAGAGGCGGCTTCGAACACGCGCGAACGTTGTCCTCGTGCCGATTGCCAATCATTCGGCCGCATCGGCTCACCCTTCCTTCACGCGTTGCCCTGAACTGAAAGCGACATGATCCAACTAGGCCGCTTCCAACTCGATCTGGAGATGCGCACCTTGCGGCACGGCGACGAGCCCGTGCATCTCGGCTCGCGCGCATTCGACATTCTGGCCGTGGTCGCCTCGGCGGGCGGCCGTCTCGTCACGAAAGACGAATTGATGAACGCGGTGTGGCCGGAAACGATCGTCGAAGAAAACAATATTCAGGTTCATCTGTCCGCGTTGCGCAAGATTCTCGGCCCGGATCGCGATCTGATTCTCACCGTTCCCGGCCGCGGCTATCAGCTTTTGCAACGCCGGCCGAAACCGGCGCCGGAAGAATCGAGTGCGCGCATGATCGCGGGACGGCGTCTGCCGCCGCCGAAGCCGGACCTCGTCGGACGCGACGCGGCGCTCGCGCAGATCCGCGCTATGCTCGACAAGACGCACGTGCTGACGTTAGTCGGCGCGGGCGGCATAGGCAAGACCAGTCTCGCAATCGAAGCCGCGCGCCATGCGGCGGAGGACTTCGCCGAGCCGGTCTGCTTCGTCGAACTGGCCGCGCTGACGACCCGCGAGACCGTGCTCGCCGCGATCGCCGAAGGCTGCGGGCTGCTTGATGCAACTGGCGCGGTGAGCGCGTTGGAGATCGCCGCTGCGCTCACGCATTCGCGCCGGCTGCTGCTGCTCGATAACGCCGAGCAGGTGATCGGCGAAGTGGCCGCGATTGTCGAAACGCTCGCCGCCGGCAACGCTGCGCTGCGGATTCTCGTGACCAGCCGCGAGCCGCTGCGCATCATGCCTGAGGCAATATTCCGGGTTGATCCGCTAGACGTGCCGCCGCCGCATTCCACCGACGCCGAAATTTTGCAGCGCTCGGCGGTCAGTCTGTTCCTCCTGCGCGCGACCTCATTGCAGGCGCAGGCGGAAGGCAAGCCGGAAGGGAGCGCCGAGATCCGGCTCGTGAGCGAGATTTGTCGAAGGCTCGACGGCATTCCGCTTGCAATCGAACTGGCAGCGGCGCGCGTCGGCGCGCTCGGCGTGGAAGGCGTGTACCGGCGGCTGGACGACCGCATGGCGATTCTCGCGGGCGGCTATCGCACCGCGCTGCCGCGTCATCAGACCTTGCGCGCGACGTTCGACTGGAGCTTCGCCATGCTCGACGCGGACAGCCAGCGTTTGTTCCGGCGGCTCGCGACCTTTGGCGGTCTCTTCACGTTCGAGGCCATGTGCGCGGTCTCGTGCGACGCCGAGCTGACCGTAGGTCACGCGATCAGCAACATCAGCGAACTGGTCGCGAAGTCGCTCGTGAACGTCGAGTTCGACGGACCGGTGGCGAAGTATCGGCTGCTCGAATCGACGCGTGCATATGCGTCGGAAAAGCTGCAAGCCGAGGGCGAAAAGCAGAAAATCGCCTCACGCCATGCGCGATATCTGTCTACCTGTTTTCTCACTCGCTCCGGTGAGCAGGGCCGCTCGGAAAGCGACCATTCGCCCGATCTCCAGCAGACACTCGACGACGCACGCAGCGCGTTCGACTGGGCGTTTTCCGTCGATGGCGATCTGCGCCTGGGCGTCGAACTCGCATCGAATCTGGTCGGCGCGCTGCTCGAATCGGGGATGATCGAAGAGTGTTGCGCGCGGGCCTCGCGTGCGCTCGAAGCGGTCGAAAGTCTGCCCGCACGCTCGGTCGATGCCGCCAGCGAAATGCGCGTGCGCGCGGCGCTAGCGTCGGCGTTACCGTACGTTTGCGGGCCGGTCGCGAGGTCCGAGGCACTCTGGCGCGACGTAGAAACGCTCGCGACCGAAGGCGGCGACTACGCGTTTAAGGCGCGCGCTTTGTGGGGCCTGTGGAACACGATGATATCCAGCGGCAATATCGACGAATCGATGAAATACGCCGCACGTTTCGAGCAACTGGTACACGCGCACGGCACGCCGTGGCAACAGGTCCTCGCCGGTCAGCTCAACGCGATTTCGCTGCATTGCAGGGGCGAGCACGCGCAGGCGAAGAAAGGTTTGCTCAGCGCCATTCAGCGCTTCACCCGGCTCGAAGGCGAGGCACAGCGCTGCGGCCGTTTCGCCGTGGATCCGCTGGTGTTCTGCAACGGCACGCTCGCACGGATCGTATGGTTGCAGGGCGATCACGAAGAAGCGATGGCCATTGTGGACAGGCTCGTCAATCTCGTGCGTCCGGAGACCATCGAGCCGTCGCTGACGCATCTGCTCGGCGCGACCGCCGCGCCGCTCGCGCTCATGTCCGGCGATCTGCAACTCGGCGCGCGCTATCTGGAGATCATGCGTTCACAAGCCGCGTTTCATCGCTTCGACATCTGGCGCGACTACTGCGACTGTCTCACGGGCTACGGCGAGTTCGTCGCTGGCCGCGCGGCTCGGGCGCTTCCGCTATTGGAAGCGTCGATCGAAGCGCTGCTCGCGCGCGGTTTCCGGCGCTTGATCGCACCGTTTATCGTGGCGTGCGCCGAGGCGCTCGTCGAAACCGGACGGCTCGCGGATGCATCGAGGCATCTGGACGACGCGCTGGCGTTTTGTCAAAGCAACGGCGAGTTGCTTTTTCTTCCCGAAGTGTGGCGCGGGCTCGCGCTCGTGGCACAAGCGCAAGCGCTTGCTCACGCGCGGTCGAGCCACGCGTATCGCGAGAAGCACGCCGACGCGATTCGACACTGCAGGAACGCCATCGACCTGTCCCGCGCCCAAGGCGCAAGGATGTGGGAACTGCGCGCATCGATAGTGCTCGCGCGTCTCCTGCACGCCGACGGGCAATCGGAAGACGCGGCCGAACTGCTCGAAACGTTCGTCGTTCATTTCGATCCCGCTTCCCCCTTTCTCGATAGCCGCGCGTTGTTTGCGCTACTAGGCGAACTGCGCGACCGCCCCGATGCGCGCCCCGCTCGCGTCACGTTCGAAAGACCCAAGCGCGGCCTGTATAGCTTCAGTCGACTCAGTCAGGACCTGCATTAAAGCAGGACACGTCTAGCCGCCCGATTTAGTCACGCGCCATACGGTATTGCCGACGTCGTCGGCAATGAGCAGCGCGCCGTCACGGTCCTGTGCGAGCCCGACCGGCGCTCCGTGCAATTCCTTTTCGTCGCCCGAAGCGAAGCCCGTGACGACCGGTTGCGGAGCGCCGACAGGCTTGCCGTTCTCGAAGGCAACATACGCGACCGCATAACCGCTAAGAGGCGAACGGTCCCAGCTTCCATGCTCGCCGACAAATGCTCCGCCGTGGTATTGCGGCGGAAGATTGCTGCCGGTGTAGAACAGCAGCCCGAGCGGCGCGACGTGCGAGCCGATCGCGTAATCCGGCGGGATCGCCTTCGCGACCAGATCGGGGCGTTGCGGTTGCGCACGCGGGTCCACGTGCTGACCGTAGTAGCTGTACGGCCAGCCATAGAAGGCGCCTTCCTTCACGAAGGTCAGATAATCCGGGACGAGGTCTGCGCCGATCTCATCGCGTTCATTCGCTACGGCCCAAAGACGTCCCGTTTTCGGTTCCCATTGCAGCCCGGTCGGGTTGCGAATTCCGGCGGCATAGATCCGGCTACCTCCCGTCGCGATATCGACCTCCAGCACATTTGCGCGCCGGTATTCGACGTCGAGACCGTTCTCGCCGACATTGCTATTCGAGCCGACACCGACATACAGCTTCTTGCCGTCGGCGCTCGCGAGCAAAGCCTTGGTCCAATGATGATTGATCGTGTCGGGCAAATCGGTGAGCTCTACGCCGGGCGCGGAAATACTCTTGTCACCGGACCGATACGGAAACTTGAGAATGGCATCCGTATCGGCGACATAGAGCGTGTCCCCGACGAGTTGCATACCGAACGGCGAGTGCAGGTGGTCGATGAATACGCTTTTATCCCACTGGCCGCTACCGTCGGTGCGCTTTCGCAGCAGCGTGATGCGATTCGCGCCCTCCGCTTTCTTGCCGGAGCGCGCTTCCACTAAGCCGGCGATTAGCTGCTTGGGCGTCGTCACCGCCTCCTTGTTCGGGCTGTTCGATTCGGCCACGAGAACGTCGCCGTTCGGCAAGCTATACACCTGACGCGGATGGACGAGACCGGACGCCATCTTTTCAATCTTCAGCCCGTCGGCCACTTTCGGGGCTTCGCCTTCGCGCCACCCGACAAACTTCGGCACTTGCATCGGCGGCGCAAGAAAACTGCGCGCCTCGGGCAGCGGCGGATTAGCGCCGGCCTGATGCTGGTCGTCGTAGCTTGCCCGCTCGTTGCATCCGCTCGCGAGCACAGCGAACGCGATTGCAATGACGCTGCTGATGAGAGTCTTATTCACGAACAGCCTCCTTCGAACCGAACGCGTGCAGCGCCACGACGAAATGCCCGATACCCAGCAACGCGACCGTGACAACGGACAGGATCACGTTTTGCGGGACCATCGCGTAGGCGTCGCGGCTGTGGACAAACGCGTTGAAGATCGCAGCGACGATGCCCAATGCGTTCAGCCAGAAATCGAGTCTTGCGCCGCTTCCCGCCGACCTTCTTGGCGGGATCCAGACCTGAACGAGATTGATCAAGCGCGGAATGATTGCGAACAGCAGTCCGGTGGTAATCAGCCATGCCGCGCCTTTTCCCCAGAAAACGTTTCGGGAGGTCGCGTAAGTGATGTCGAAAATCAGCGCCGCGACGAAGAAGCCATAGGGGATCGGATTCAAAACATCGAAGACCGCCGAGGCGATTTTCGATCGATGGACCGGTTTGACTGAGGGCATATAAAAGTCCTTTGCGGAAGAAACTTCACGCGCCGCGCGATATTGGCGAAATGGCAAGAACCGCAGGTCGATTCAGGGCCACGATTGCGGATCGCCCTTTGGAGGCGTGAATGCGTCCACCAGGCACGCTCATGCTGTCGTTACCCGCTTTATGCGCTTTCTCGCACCCTGCGACGCCAAACACCAGCGGAGCAACGGCGAATAAAAGGAGCGCGAACCGTTTCATGGAATCCTCCGCGATGCGTCCGTCGAGATTGCGAGGCGTCTCTCGGCGCCCTTAAGCGCTAGTAGCGCGGCATATCTTCTTAGCAGTCGCCGTACCTGACGTTTATCCGACAGCGTCGATACCGGACGCATACAGTCAGCGGCCCTCACGCTTCGCTTCGTTGCAATGGGCGATTGCGCTTCGGCTTTGACTAGGCACTTGCAATGCCTACAACGGAGTTATCGAGGCCGCGCCATATCGACGCCTAGCCACGGCTTGAGACGTCCCTAAACCAACACGCCGTTCCGCGCCACGATGCGTCCTTGCGACACGACGAGCTTGCGCACCGGCCGAGCAACCACCGCCTCTGCGGGAGTCTGCGTATCGACGAGCACGAGATCCGCGCGATGCCCGGTATCCAACCCGTATTCCTCGAAACCGCAGCCGCGCGCCGCGCTGTACGTCACGCAATCGAGGGCGATCTCAAGTTCGTCGTCGCGCCGGAATTCGTTGCGCAAGCCGATCAGCATCGCGCGTTCGAGCATATCGGGCGTGCCGTAGGGCGTCCATGTATCGCGTATCCCGTCATTGCCGCCGATCACCGTGACGCCCGCCGCGCGGCAGGCCACGACGGACGGCACCGCGACCGACGCCGGCGCGGTCGTCATCACCGCGACATCGAGTTCGGCCATGCGCGCGAGCAGCGCATCGCGTTCGCGGTCTTCGAGATCGCCGAGGCAAAATGCGTGGCTGATCACCACCTTTCCCTTCATTCCCAGCGCTGCCGTACGCTGGAGGATCAGGTCGAGCGAATACGCGCCCATCGTCGAGCGCTCGTGGAGGTGAATGTCGAGACCGCAGCCGTGACGGTCGGCGAGTCCGAAAAGCAGATCGAGCGCGTTCACCGCATCGCGCTCGATCGCACAGGGATCCAGCCCGCCGAGCACGTCGGCTCCGGCACGCAGCGCGTCGGCGAGCAGTACGTCAGTCCCCGGCCGATTCAACACGCCCGATTGCGGAAACGCGACGATTTGAATCTCCATCTGCCCGCGCAATTTCTCGCGCGTCGCGACGACGCCGTGCAAATGCCGGAGGCCGGCGTCGGTGTCGATATCCACGTGCGTGCGCAAGCGCGTCGTGCCCGCAGCCAGGAACGCCCGCGCTAATACGAGCGACTGCGCAGCGGCATCGTGACCGGACGTCGCGCGCCAGCGCCGCTCGTTTTCGATGCGGTCGATCAAGCGCGGCGCGACTTCGTTGCGATACCACGGCAACCCCCAGTGCGTCTTGTCCAGATGCGTATGCCCCTCGACCAGTCCTGGCAGCAACAGCATGCCCGCACCATCTTCGACGATGCAGCCGCTGCTCGCCGCGATGTTCGGATTCATTCGGCCGATACGGCCATCCGTCACCAGGACATCCAGCGAGTTACCCGCGCCCGCGCGCACGTTGCGAATCAGCAGTTCGTTCATCTCGGAGTTTTAGTCGATTGAATGGGGCTTCCCTACGGCGTGCCCGATCTAACGATCATACCAATCGACAGTCGAGCGCATGCACTCACCGCGACCACAGAATCGCAATGACATTACAGCGTTCGCAGCTAAGCAAAACCTCAAGCGCCGCGCTCAACAATTTCCCGTCGGACCGCCCGTGCAGGTGAGCGCCGTCGCGCTGGCTGAATCGTCTTCCCAGCCGCCTCCCAGCGCCTTATAAAGTGCGACCAGATCCGTCGTGACATCCACCGTGCTCTGCGCGAGTTGCTGCCGCGTCTGAGCAAGCTGGCGCTCTGCATCGAGCACGGTAATGAAGCTCGTGATTCCCTTGCGATAACTGTCGGTCGCGAGATTGAGATTCGTGCGGTTCGCCTCGACAGTCCGCTGGAGCGCTTCGCGCCGGTCTTGCTCCGTTCGATAAACGACCAGCGCGTTATCCACGTCGCGCAGCGCGACAAGCACCGTCTGGCGATACTGCAAGCCGGCTTGCTGCGCCTGAGCCTTCGCAATACGGACATTTGCCCGTAACGCACCGCCCTCGAAAATGGGCAATGAGATGCTCGGCCCGATCGACCAGAAAAGGCTCGACCAATGTGTCAGATAGCGCGCGCTCGTCGCACGCGTGCCGATCTGCCCGGTCAGCGATACATCCGGATACAGCTGGGCGACCGAGACGCCCACTTCGGCGGTCGCCGCGTGCAGTTGCGCCTCGGCGCGGCGAATGTCGGGACGGCGGCGCGCGAGTGTCGAAGGAAGTCCGACAGGAACATCAGGCGGCACTGGCGGAACCACGCCGGCGTTCGCGCCGCCAAGCTCGGCGTCGAGCGTCCCCGGCGGGTTGCCTGTCAAAAGCGCGAGCGCGTTCAGCGATTGAACGATCTGCGCGTCGAACTGCGGGAGTTGCGCCTGAAGCGAACCAAGCTGCGCAGTGGCGCTCTGTACGTCGGTCTGGCTCGTGAGGCCGACGCGCGCTTGTTCACGAGTCAGATCGAGAATCTTTTGCTCGTCGTCGATTTCAGCAAGCGTGATCTGTTTGAGCAATTGCGCCCCGCGAAGCCGTGCGTATGTCTGCGCGACTTCCGCTTCGAGCGAGACCAGCGCGTCGTTGCGATTTTCTATCTCGGCCTGCGTCTGCGCGTTCGCCGATTCCACCGAGCGCCGGACACGTCCAAAGAGATCCAGCTCCCACGATGCATCGAAGCCGTCTTGCCATATCGTGACGGGTCCGCTCAGAGTATCGAGCGCCTGACGCGCCGTATCCGCCGACGTGCCGAGCGCGCCGACCCGATCGTACACACCCGCCGATTGCAACAGCCCCTTGATGCCCAGGTCCTCGCGCGTCTCCTTCGCGCTTGCGCCGATTTGCGGAAGACCTTGCGCACCCGCCGAAACCACTTGCTGACGCGCCGCGACGATCCTCAGCACCGCGCCCTGCAAGTCGAGATTCCCTGCCACGGCACGATCGATCAACGAATCGAGCGTGGCATCGTGAAACTGGCGCCACCAATGCGGATCGGGATCGGATGACGGATTGGACACCGAAGGCATGCTCGCGTGCGGCACGCGCATATCGTCGGGCGGATTCAGCACGCGTTCCGTATCGCTCCATTTTTCAGGAGCCTTCGCATCCGGCGGCGAGAAGTCAGGTCCGACGGCGCACGCGCCAAGCGTGGTCGAAATAATTATCGAAATGAGCAGGCGGCGCATGTCAGTGTCCCCCCGCCCCGCCCGCCGCCTTGACGGGCGAGAAGAAAAATGCGACCGGCACGAACAGGAACGCGAAGATCGCGCAGGCAAGAAACACATCCAGATACGCCATGATGGTGGCTTGCGAAACGAGCGTCGTATACATCTGCCCGGTCGCGGCCGTCATGGCCTGACTCATGGTCTGGCCGGAATCCATCAGCGTGCGCGCGATGCGCTGCACGCTGTCGTTATAGGCCTGGTTCAGCGGTGTCAAATGTTCGACCATGTGCGCCATGTTGGCTTGCGTCCGCTCTCGAATCAGCGCGGTGGAAACCGAAATTCCAATCGATCCCGCCACGTTACGGAACATCGTGAAGAGCGCGGAGGCGTCGTTGTTGAGCGACTTGGGCAGCGACAGATACGCGAGCGTCGTCACCGGCACGAACAAAAAACCGATGGCGGCCGACTGCGCGCTTCGCATGCGCGTGAGCGTGCCGTAGTCGATGTTGGGTACCAGCCGGTGCGAATAAAGCAGCGCGCAGCCCATCAACACAAAGCCGAACGCCACCAGAAAGCGTGTTTGAATGATCGGCATCAGCTTGCTGACAACCGGTATGAGCGCCACGATAAGCAGCGCCCCCGGCGACAGCACCAGCCCGGCAAGCGTCGCCGTATAGCCGAGTTGTTGTTGCGCCAACTGCGGAATGAGGACGGCGCTGCCATAGAGAATCGAAGCGAAGCCGACGATCGAAACGGATCCGAGCGCGAAGTTGCGATCCTTCAAGACGCGCAAATCGACCACGGGCTTCTTGGCATAGAGCAGCCAGAACGTCGCGCCAACAATCCCGACCGCCGCGAGCACCGCAAACGCCACGATGAAACCGGACGAGAACCAGTCGTCGTCCTCGCCGCGATCGAGGAAAACCTGAAGGCAGCCGAGCCCGATCGCGATCAAACCGATGCCGATGAAATCCATTCCAAGTTCCTTGCGGTCCTTAACCTTCTCCCACGGCGGATCTTCGACGAACTGCATTACCGCGAAGCTCGTCAGAACCCCCACTGGCACATTCAGCAAGAACACCCAGCGCCACGTGAAGTTGTCGGTGATCCAGCCGCCGAGCGTTGGCCCCAACACCGGCGCGACGACGATAGCCACGGCTGAAATGGAAAACGCGCGGCCGCGCTGCTCGGGCGGGAAGGTGTCGAGAATGATCGACTGCTGGCTCGGTTGCAGTCCGCCGCCAAAAAAGCCCTGCAAAATGCGGAACAGAATGAGTTGCCAGAGATCGCTGGCAATTCCGCAAAGGAACGAGCAAACGGTGAACGCGATAATGCAGATGAGGAAATAGCGCTTGCGTCCCAGCAGTTTCGAGAAATAGGCCGAGAGCGGCAGCACGATGCCGTTAGCGACGAGATACGACGTCAGTGTCCATGTCGCCTCGTCGTAGCTTGCGGACATCGTGCCCGAAATATGGGGAAGCGCCACATTGACGATGGTCGTATCGAGCACCTCCATGAACGCTGCAAGCGTCACGACAATCGCGATCAGCCAGGGGTTCGATTTCGGCTTCCAGTTCGCGTGTTCGTCGCTCATTTCAGATACACCTTCGGCACCACGGAAATGCCCAGAGGCAGTGGCCGATCCGGGTTGAGACCGTCGTCGATCACGATTTTCACCGGCACACGCTGCACGATCTTGACGAAGTTGCCCGTCGCATTCTCGGCGGGAAATGCGGAGAACCGTGAGCCGCTGCCGAGTTGCACGCTGTCCACGTGGCCGTGCAATTTGAGATCGGGGTAGGCATCCACTTCCACATCGACCTTGTCGCCCGTTCGCATGCGGTCGAGTTGCGACTCCTTGAAGTTGGCGGTGACCCAGACGTGCGTGGTTACAAGCGTGAAGATCGACGATCCTGCCTGGAGGAAGGACCCGTATTGCACATTTCGCTTCGTGACCCAACCGTCGGCGGGCGCGCGCAGTTCGGTGTACGCGAGGTTCAGTTGCGCCGCCTCGACCTGCGCCTCGGCTTGATGAACCTGCTCGCGACGCTCTTCGACCGTCGCTTGCGCCTGTGCGATCTGTTGCGGAACGAGACTCGCGGTCTTCACTTGCGCTTGCGCCTGCGCGACGCTCGCGGCGGCACTCTTCTGCTGCGCGGTCGCGGTGTCGATGTTTTGCTGCGAGGTCGCGCGCACGTCCACGCTTTGCTGGCGCTCGAATGCGGCGCGCGCCTGCGCAAGGGTCGCCTGCGCGGACTGTTGCTGCGCCTTCGCCTGCTGAAGTTGCGCGGGAAACTGCACGCGCGCAACGTCCAGTTGCACCTCGGCAGCATGCAATTGCGCGCGGGCCAGACCGAGTTGCGCGGTCGCCTGACTGAGTTGGGCCTGATAGTCGCGCGGATCGATTTTTATCAGCAGGTCGCCCTTATGGACAAAAAGATTGTCTCCGACGTTGAGCGTCACCACATAACCCGAGACCTTCGGCGCGATCGTGACAGCGTCGCCATCGGTGTAGGCGTCGTCGGTGCTGACTTGATTGCGCGTCGCGAACCACCAGCCACATGCACCGATTGCAAGCAATACGACGATCACGCCGAGAATGATCAGCGGCTTTTTTCCCGGCCCTTTTCGCCCTTCATCCTTGCCGTCTTTTTTCTCTTCAGCCTTGTCCTCGCCGTCTTTTTTATCGTCGCGGTCGCCGTCGCGTTCTTTGTCGGAATCGTTTTGATCTGGCATCGATAAGCTCTCAATGAAGGAACTCGCCGGGCCCGGCGACCACCACAGGTCGGTTTCGCGAAGAAGGATTGCCCGTGGAAGACCGAAAAATGTGCCGCGGCAAAACGTCTGCGTTTAGCAATTCGTGTGCCGCGTTGCAGCTAAGCGCGTGTCGGCGCGACGAAACGCGAGCGGCTTGAAAATTGCTCGCGCGAGTCGGAACAGCGTGATGAAGTCTTTTGGATGCGAACAGCGAGCGCCGCGTGCATGCACGTTTCACGTGTTCCTGAAACATCGGAACGCCCTGCGCGTTGAGAATAGACGCTAACGGAGGCCATCGCGATGCGCCCGGCGCATCAAACCTGCCCGTTTATTTCCAACGTTTTCCGGAGGAACAATCAAATGGCACAAGGACCGTTTCGCACCATCGAACCGAAGATACTTTACTTCGGAACGCCAGTCGCATTGATCAGCTCGCTCAACGAAGACGGCACGACAAACCTCGCGCCGATGTCTTCGTTCTGGGCGCTCGGCTGGACCATCATGCTCGGCCTGCTCGACGAGACCAAGACCGCCGAGAATCTGGCGCGTCACGCCGAATGCGTGATCAACATACCTTCGCCCGATATGTGGCGTCAGGTCGAGAACCTTGCGCCGCTGACCGGCAAAAATCCGGTGCCGGAAATCAAGGCAAAGCAGTTTCGCTACGAGAAGTGCAAATTCGAAGAAGCCGGCCTTAGCCAACTCGAAAGCGAATTGGTCAAGCCGTTTCGCGTGACCGAGTGCCCCATTCATCTGGAAGCTCGCGTTTCGGGTATCCATACGATGAGCGGCACGAAGCTTCAGGAACTGGGCGGTGGCGTAGCAGCCGAAGTCGAGATCATTCGCGTACACGCAAGCGAAGCGTTCATCAAAAACGGGAACCATATCGACGCCGAAAAGTGGTCGCCGCTCGTCTACAACTTTCGCCATTATTTCCGGCTGGCCGAGCATGAGCTCGGCAAGACCTTCAGGGCATGAACGAAGAGAACATCATGAGCCGAGAAATCGTTCGTGTCGAACCGCTTTCGAGTTGGCTCGAACGCTGGAACGCACCGACATCCGCCGCGACCCGTCATGGCGACACCCTCTACGTGTCCGGTTTTCCGCCATTCGATCCCCTTACCGGCGACATCATGGACGCGCCGATCGAACTTCAAACCGAGCGGGTGCTGGAGCAGTTGCGGCTGTGCGTCGAGACGGGAGGTTCGTCGATCGATCAGGTGCTCAAGTGCAACGTCTACTGCACATCGGTCGAGATGTTTCCAATCGTCAACGCGATCTACGGGCGCTTTTTCGGGCCGAATCCGCCCGCGAGAATTTTCGTCAACGTGCCGGCGTGGCCCGGACACTTCGATATCGAAATCGACTGCATCGCCGCGATACCGAGCAAACGATAACCGCGCGATCGCAGATCATATGCGGCTTTTGGAAGCGGTCGCGCCTTTAAAGAGCAGCGCGCCGGCCAACTGACTCAAGTGTCGCTGCGCAGTGAGTGCAGGTCGCGAACCTTGTCGAATAGCCACTGGAAAACCGAATGCCCTTTCTCCTGCTCGGCGGGGATCGGCGTCGTCAGTCTCCCGAGCACGCTTTGCCGGTACGCCAATAGCTGACACATCTGCTCGGCGACCTCGGGATGGTCCTTCAGAAAAGACGTCATGTCGTCTTTGCTCAATTGATAGAGCACCGAAGGCGTGAGTGTCGAAATAGACACGTGCAT
Organism: Caballeronia sp. SL1002; assembly: GCF_057814995.1. Lineage (NCBI taxonomy): Bacteria > Pseudomonadati > Pseudomonadota > Betaproteobacteria > Burkholderiales > Burkholderiaceae > Caballeronia > Caballeronia sp. SL1002. The sequence goes on from NZ_JBYMUW010000003.1 coordinate 480,001, forward strand.
CGCGAGTCCCGCCAGGATTCCTGCTTCACCGAACGCTTCGCCAGGCCCGACTCGGGCGATCTCCCGGTTACCCGAGGGCTCGTTGAATCTTACGGAAAGTACCCCGGAGTGAACGATGGAAAGACTGTCAGGCACCGTCTCCGGCGCCAGAATCTGCTGGTCCGCCTGATATTCGTGCCGGGATAGATGCTTGGCGAGGCGCATCAATTCGTCGCCCGTGAGGCTCTCGAAAAGGTTCACCCGCCTGAGGAGCGCTTCCTTCGGGTCATAGGCGGTCGCGGCAGGTGGGGCGACGCCCAGTGCGCGCAGCGTGACGTCCGAGGCGGCGAGATGCCGGTAGCAAAGATCGAAGAGCTCGTTGGAAACCGCCAGCTTTTTGCTCATGTCGTCGACGAACGCGACGATCTCATATTGCACGGAGTTCAGCGTCGTGCGCTTCATGTGAGCGTAGGGCGCGGGTTTGTCGAGGATTGCGTTGCAACCGGTCAGCGCGCGGGTCAACGCGTCGAGCACTGTTTTCGGCCGCGCCTCCGGATCGATCTCGAGCATGAGCGACAGGCCGTGGACGCTCTCCGGGCGACTGTTGTTGGATATCTTCGCCTTCGCTGCAACGGCGTTCGGCACGATAAGCGTATTGCCCTGCCCCGTCAGCAGATGCGTGGCGCGCCAGTTCATTTCGACCACCTTGCCTTCGACATCGTCGATCACGACCCAGTCGCCGACCGAGTACGGCTCGGTCGTGTTGAGCACGATGCCCGCGAACACATCGCTGAGCGTGCTCTGAATCGCAAGCCCCAGCACGATCGCGAGCGCGCCGGATGTGGCGACCAGACCTCGCACGGGCAATTCGAGAACGAAGCCGAGAGCCGCCACAATCGCGGCCAGAAAAACGACGGCACCGAATACATCGGAAAACAGGCGCTGCCTGCGCCACGCGCTAGGCAGCAGCAGGGTATCGAGCGACAGCGTGAGTAACCGTGCGCCCATTAACCACCAGATTATTTCGAGTACCTGTCCCAGCCAGTGCAGTTCGGGCACGTCTTCATGCGCCGCCTGCGTGAAAGGGCTTAAGCCGGACGAGAAGAGTATCGCGCTCAGCGCGGAGAAAAGCGTCAGTCGTATGAATAGACGAGCCAGCTCGTTCGCGGGGAGCCGCAGGCGCCACACGAATACATCCAAAGCGACGATGACGAATCCCAAAAGCAGTGGATACTGCACGGGCGCTCCCCCGGTAAGGTAACTTCGAGAGAATACACATCATCGAAGATAAAACGGGGAAAGCGGTGGCCGCATTTGGCATCGCTTACAGGTCATACCGCCGTCAGCCGCGCGCCGACGCAAAAAATCTGGCGCCCGCCGCTCGCAAAACACACAGGAACATCCTGTAAGAAATCCTGACCTACGAGTGAAGATTCAGGGCAGCCCGTTCGCTCTCGCCCTAATCGCCGTAAAATCCGCCTTCTCCTCAAGAACCCGGCTTATGAGCCGTAAACGAGTCGTATGGAAATACGTCATTCAGTGACGAAATAGGCAAGCGAAAGCATGCACGTCGACCTCATTACTCTCTACCTCCTCGCGATCGGGACACTGCTAGCCAGTTGTGCAATGACGTTGTGGGAGCGGCGAATGCACCCGAAACGCAGCAAGGAACTCACAATTCTCGCGGCGGGCTATGCCACGCTCGCAGCGGGCTGCGCTGCCGCGTCTTTTCGTTTTTCCGTACCGGGCGTGATCGGGTCGGCCGTCAGTAACATTGTCATCGTGTCCGGGTATCTGTGCATCTTGCTAGGTGTCGCGCACCTGAACGGGCGGCGATATCGCGGATGCGCGGCGGCGATACTCGTTCTGCTCGCGCTCACGTGGGCGGTCGTCGGCACGCGATGGCCCGAGGCGATGTGGATCCACGTGAGCGCGATTCCCATCGCGCTCGCGTGCGGATTGACAGCTCGCGAATTACTGTTCGGTAGCGGCGTGCCATCGGGTCAGTCGCGCTATATAGCGGTCATCGTTTCGGGCGCGCACGCGCTGTTCTATGCCGCGCGCGCCTGTCTCCTGCCCTGGCTGGTGTCGGCGCTGGGTCCCGGCGTTCAATCACTGACCAGCAAGATTACGATGTATGAAGGAGTCTTGTACTCGGTCGTCTTGCCGATGACCTTACTGCGTCTTTTCCGCGATGAATCGCATGGTCAGCTTTTACGCGAATCGACCACGGATTACTTGACGGGTCTAGGCAATCGCAGGCAATTTTTTCAGGAAGGCACGCAAGCGCTTCGCCACTGCGACGCAGCGCGGCCCGCTTCGGTGTTCGCATTCGACCTCGATCACTTCAAAAGAATTAACGATCGACACGGCCATGATGCCGGTGACGAAGTGCTGAGGTCATTCGCGCAAACCGCCCGCAGCGTGCTCGGGCCGGAAGCCATTCTCGCCCGCATCGGCGGCGAAGAGTTCGCGGCCGTACTGCCGGGCTACGAGGGTATCCACGCGAAAGCGATCGGCGAGGCCGTGATCCGGCGCTTCGGGCAAACGATTTCACGCACGATGGCTGGGGTCGAAATAAAGGCGACAGTCAGCGCAGGGATGGCGCATTGCGAGCGCCCGGGACTTACCCTCGCCGAGTCGCTCGCAACAGCCGACCGGGCGCTGTACAGCGCTAAGTCGCAGGGTGGCAACAGACTCGAATTTGCAGAAGCGTCTAAAGCAACGGCCCAATCGCCGGAACACGTTTCGCGTGAACGAACGTCGGTGTGAGACATTGCGACGGCTGGCTTAAGAGCGTTAGATGATCGGTTTGATGATCGTTAAGCCGGGATGCTAAGACACATACTTCCCGGCTTAACGCGAGCGCCTTAAGCTCGACGCCCGTTCGCTTCTCTATTCAAACTTGCGACCGTTATTGACCGGCCGCGGGAGACACTACGCTAGGCGTGGCAAGCGTGTTGTTCGTCTTCGGCGCGGGCCCGGCGGTCGAGTCGCCGTTAGTGCCGCTTGGCAAGCCGGAGTTCGGCGCTGCACGCCCGTTCATACCGCTTGCCGAGTTACTCGTACTCGGCATGCCGTAGCCGCCTGTTGCGCCGTTCACTTGATTCGCCGGGCTAGCCGTGCTCCCCGACGAACTGCCGCCGCTCGAACCTCCAGCAGCTTGTGCATACGCGCCGCCCGACAGTGTAAGTGCGGCGACAGCCGCGACTAATGCGCTAGTAACCTTGATCATGATCCGTCCCTCCTTGTTCGGACTAAAAATGGCACAGGCGTCGCCGCCTGCTTAAAGGACAGTTCAGCAATCACTATGCCGCATGCACTAAGCGTTCCGCGAAGACGAACCGCAAGCAGCAAAAATTGCCTGTAAGAACAAGTGAAAGGAACGAAATTTGCGCCCGCCATTGCCGGGACCGGATGTGCAAACGCTCACATTCAGCCTAATGACTTCCCCACAATGACCCCTTCTCGAAACGAACACGATCTCGAACGAAAAGCGCGCGAACTCGAGCGCGAACTGGCGTATGTAAGAGCGCAGCTCGAACAGAAGCCGGCTGTCGATGAGCGTCACCTCGAAGCCGCAACCAGTCGGGCTACCGATTTCGCGGTCATCGGGACCGATCTCGACGGTGTCATCGTCGAATGGAGCAAGGGTTCGGAACGTGTCCTCGGCTGGCCGGCCGAAACAGCGATAGGCCGCTCGATTGAGATGTTTTTTACACTCGAGGACCGCAAGCGTGGTCGCCCGGCCGAGGAGATGCATTTGGCGCGTTTCGACGGACGCACGAGCGATGAACGCTGGCATCTCAAATCCGACGGCTCGCGTTTCTGGGCGTCTGGAGAACTGACGCCTGCGCTAGACGCCGAGGGCAAAGTTGTCGGTTTCGTCAAGATCCTGCGTGACCGCACCGAGCAGCACATGGCAGGTCTTAAGCTCGCGGAAAGCGAAGAGCGCTATCGAACTTTGTTCGATGCGCTGGACGCGGGATTTTGCGTGATCGAAATGCGCTATGAGGATGGCGGTCGACCCGTCGACTACAGGTTCGTCGAAATAAACGACGCCTTCATTCGCCAAACAGGGTTGGCCGATGCAAAAGGCAAATGGATTCGCGACCTCGCGCCGACCCATGAGCAACATTGGTTCGATATTTACGGCGAAGTGGCACGTTCACGCACACCTGTCCGGTTCGAGAACGCGGCCGGCGCCCTCGAGCGCTGGTATGAGGTTCAGGCGCTGCCGATCGACCGCCCTGAGCTTCACCGCGTCGCCGTGCTGTTTAACGATGTGTCCGACCGTCGCCGGGCCGAACTCGCTCTGCGAGAGTTGGCATCGAGACTCGAACACGAGGTGGCCGCCCGCACGACGGACCGGAACCAGCTTTGGGAGCTTTCCACCGACATCATGCTGCGATGCGTGGTGTCCGGGGAAATCGTCGCGATCAATCCTGCGTGGACCGCAACCCTCGGGTGGTCGGAAACGGAGATGCTGGGCTCCAGCCTGTTCGACCTCATTCATCCCGACGATCTGGCAATCACTCGCGCGGGCGCAGTAAGCTCGGCAGAGGGTGTTCCGCTACGCCGCTTCGAGAACCGTTATCGCACGAAGAGCGGCGGCTACCGATGGATCGAGTGGTCTACTCGACCGTCGCAGGACATCATCAATGCGGTTGGCCGCGACGTCACGGAGGAGAAAGAAAAAGCGGACGTGCTCAAGCGCATGGAAGCGCAACTTCGGCAAAGCCAGAAGATGGAAGCCGTCGGTCATCTTACCGGCGGCTTGGCTCACGATTTCAATAATCTTCTGGCGGCTATCGCGGGCAATCTGGAGTTGCTCGGTGTGCGTCTCGATCAAGGACGTCTGACCGACATGGAGCGTTTTATCGGCGCCGCGCAGGGTGCGGTCAAGCGCGCCGCCGCGCTCACGCACCGACTGCTCGCGTTCTCCAGACGGCAGACGCTCGACCCGACCGCGACCGACGTGGCATTTCTTGTCGATGATCTTCAAGAGCTGGTTCGACGCACCATTGGGCCCGAACGCGAACTCGTCGTTAAGTCGGCGACGGATCTTTGGACCACGATGATCGACCGGCACCAACTCGAGAACGCGATCGTCAACCTGTGCATCAACGCGCGCGATGCGATGCCCGATGGCGGGGAGATCGTCGTCGACATGAGCAACGTCCATCTGGATGCGCGGACCGCCGAGGAATTCGAACTGGATAGCGGCGATTACATCGCGGTGTCCGTGTCCGATACCGGCACGGGCATGACGCCTGAAATCGCGGCGCGCGCGTTCGATCCGTTCTTCACGACGAAGCCGATCGGGCAAGGAACCGGTCTCGGTTTGTCGATGATTTACGGATTCGCGCGACAGTCGGGCGGCCACGTAAGCATCGAGACGGAAGTCGGCCGCGGTTCCACCGTATCCATTTATCTGCCGCGGTCTCGAGTTGATGTCGAGCCATCCACCGAAGTGCAACAGACTCCGGACGCACCGCTCCCGGCGAGCGGCGTGGTTCTCGTGGTGGAGGACGAAGCGGCCCTCCGGATGTTGATCACGGAGGTGCTGGAAGACAAAGGCTATACGACGATCGAGGCTTCCGACGGGCCGAACGCGATGAAACTGCTGCAGTCGAACATGGCGATCGATATGATGATCACCGACGTCGGCATGCCCGGCGGCATGAATGGCCGTCAGCTTGCCGATGCTGCCCAGGCGCTACGGACCGGCCTTCACGTTCTCTTGATTACCGGCTACGCCGAGAGCGCCGCGACCGGCGAGAAAACACTCGGACCGGGCATGCATTTGCTGACGAAGCCGTTCCCGATGACTACGCTCTTGAAGAAAGTCGGCGAGTTGATCGGCGCCACCGGTTAGGGTGATCGGACGTTGGCGCGACCGCTCTTCCCGCGCGAGCGGTCGCCCAAGCAACACGACGAGAAATTTCTATTCTGGAAGGTCTAAAGGTGCGCGCGGCTCATGCATCGGGCACCCGTTAAACTGCCCTCGAAATCCTGACGACATTTCATAAGAGGGCTTACGTGCGCGCATCACGCCGCCAATCGGCCGATGCGCCTGCAATCCGTGCCAGGGACTGAACGCCAGGCCATCGTCGACAACCGCCGATCGCTCGTCCGTCCACGCGGGTTGCGCCGATGCACGAAGGTACGCCACGGTCACGTAGGGACTGTCGTCCTCCGACCAGATTTTCGAGGCATCCTCGACCGGCATCAGGCCGATATCCGTGGCGAGTTGCACGCGTACCTCCCACTCGGCGCTCTGGCTCGTGAAGAACTCATTGACTGCATCGCGCAGTCCGTTGGGCTTGTCATTGACATCCAGCGGTGCGTCTTTCAACGCGACAAGTTCGGGCGAGCGCGGAGCAACCGAGAGCTTGGCGAAATAAGGTCCCCATAGCACGGGCACCGCGGTATAAAACGTCTCGCCGAGAATATGGGTCTCGGGATGTCCGCCCAGGCTCTTGAGCGTTCCGCTCTCTCCACCGACTACCTCAACTGCCGCCTCCACGCCGCGCAATACTTTCGACAGTACTTTCTTAGCGTCCGGCGCCTTGTCCGTCGTTTTCGCCAGCAGCTTGAGATTCGACAGAAACGCCTTGGGCGTTGCCGCCGTGAACGCAGGCGCATTGATCATCACGAAGTCCTGAGTCACGTCGCCTTCACTACCGGCCAACCGCTCGCCTTCCACGCCGATGATCTTGATCGCGAGTCCACGCGGGGTCGACACGCTGTCGTCGAGAATGTCGCCGGGGTTCGTCGAGAACCGCATCGCAACCGGCAACACACCCGCGCGCGCGAATGCGCCTTGCGCAAGTTCGGCGGGCAGGCCGTCGAGGACTTCGATCTCCCCTCGCAGTAAGCCGTGACTTTTCGCGTGGACGCTGCGCACGGCGTGACCGTAATCCGCAGACGTTTTATCGAGGATGCTGCGCATCGCCTCGACGAGCTTCGCGGACGTTTCGGCTTCGTCGTCAGGGACTTGCTCGAAAAGCGGGATCGAATGGCAAAGGGTGAACACTTGTTGAATCGGACATGGACAATTCTCGGGGACGGTATGTTCGGACTCACCGATCGAGCAATTCACGTACCGCTCGCAGTTCAGCAAGGCCGGGCCAAAGTGCATTATCGATCGCTTACGGCACGTAGGGGAACGGCCATTGCTATGCAAGTGGACCACGCCCACCGCCTGAGGAATTTCCATGACAAAGCACAACGAATCGGACTCGTACAAATACGCCTCTGGCGGCTGGGGCTCGCTTAAAGCGCTCACGGCGGTTCTGCTGAAAGAGCACATCGGCTTATCGAAAATTCGTGTTCTATCGCATCAAAACAAACCCGACGGCTTCATGTGCGTAAGTTGCTCGTGGGCAAAACCAAAAGACCCGCACACGTTCGAGTTTTGCGAGAGCGGCGCAAAAGCCACCGCCTGGGATCTGACCTCGAAGCGCGTCACACCCGAATTTTTCAGCGAGCACACGGTGGCCGCGCTGAATGCGTGGCACGATCACGACCTCGAAGAAGCGGGACGCATAACCGTACCCATGCGCTGGGACGCCGCTTCCGATCGCTATCTCGAAGTGTCCTGGGAAGAAGCCTTTACCGATATCGGGCGCGAGCTGAACGCGATGGAGCCGGACTCGGCAGTTTTTTATACTTCGGGCCGCGCATCGCTCGAAACGTCATACATGTACCAGCTTTTCGCGAGGATGTACGGCACCAACAACTTGCCCGACAGTTCGAATATGTGCCACGAGAGTTCGAGCGTCGGACTGACGCAGGCAATCGGCGTGGGCGTCGGCACGATCACGCTGGACGATTTCGAGAAGACCGATCTCATGTTCTTCTTCGGTCAGAACGTCGGCACGAATAGTCCGCGCATGCTTCATCAATTACAGGAAGCGCGTGAGCGCGGCGTACCGATCATCACCTTCAATCCGATCCGCGAGCCGGGTCTGGTGAGCTTCGTCAATCCGCAATCGCCGGTGCAGATGTTGACGCCGGGTTCGACCCAAATCAGCACGCAGTATCATCAGGTCAAGGCGGGCGGCGACACCGCTGCGATTGCTGGGCTATGCAAAGCGCTGATCGAAAGCGACGATCTCGCCGTGGCGAACAATCAGCCACGCGTGCTGGACGTTGCGTTCATCGACGAACACACGACCGGATTCAGCGACTTCGCCTCGTTCATCCGCCGCACGCCGTGGCAGGACATCGAGGCGGAGAGCGGGCTTTCACGCGATGCGCTCACGCAAGCGGCCGCGGAGTATGCGAAGGCCAATGCCGCGATCGCCCATTTCGGCATGGGTTTGACGCAACACCGGATGGGCGTGCAAAACGTGCGGATGCTGATGAACTTGTTACTGCTCCGTGGCAATATCGGCAAGCCGGGCGCGGGTCCGTCACCAGTCAGAGGCCATTCGAACGTTCAGGGTCAACGCACCGTTGGCATCACGGAAAAGCCAGAACTGGCGCCGCTCGACAAGCTTGCGGAACAATTCCATTTCGAGCCGCCGCGTAAAAAAGGATTCAACACCGTGGAGGCGTGCGAGGCAGTCGTATCGGGACGGGCGCGCGCGGTCGTGCAACTCGGCGGGAATCTCGTGCGCTCAGTGCCGGACCGATCGGTGATCGAACCCGCGTGGGCCAAATTGCGGCTCACCGTGAACATCGCGACGAAGCTGAATCGAAGCCATTTGATCCATGGCGAGGTTTCGTATTTATTGCCGTGCCTGAGCAGAATCGAATTCGATGAATGCGATGGCGAGATGCAGGCGGTGTCGATGGAAGACAGCACCGGATGCATGCACGGTTCCCGCGGCGTGACCGAGCCAGCAGCCGCTACGCTACGCTCGGAGGCGGCGATTATCGCGGGCATCGCTCACGCCACGCTCGGTGCGAAATCCACTATCGACTGGCACGCCTGGTCGCGCGATTACGCACACGTTCGCGATGAAATTGCCGAGACCTATCCGAAGATTTTTCATGATTTCAACGCTCGCATGTGGACGCCGGGCGGCTTTCACCGCCCGCTTCCGCCGCGCGAGCGCAAGTGGGAGACAAAGAGCGGCAAGGCTGAATTCCTGACACCGGAATCGCTTTTCGAAGACCCGGATGTGGCGAGTATCGACGCGAATACGTTGCGTCTTTTCACCGTGCGAAGCGACAGTCAGTTCAACACGACAATCTACGATCTCGATGACCGGTTTCGCGGCATTCACGGGAGCCGGATGGTCGTGTTGATGAACGAGACCGACATGAACCGGTTAGGGCTTGCGCCCGATCAGGAAATCGGCCTCGCGACCGCAGCCAGCGACGGCGTAGAGCGCCGGGTCGACGGTCTCAAAGTGGTGCCTTTCGATTTACCTAGCGGATGTGTCGCCGGCTACTACCCCGAATGCAATCCGTTGCTGCCGCTCTGGCATTACGCTAAGGAAAGCAAAGTACCGGCCGCGAAATCCATTCCGGTGAATGTGGTGCGGTGACCCGCTTAATTGATTGCGGCAACTTGAGCACTTTCATCGTCCCCGGGCATGCGTGCTGCTGCAACGCAAAGACCGTCGCCATATCGGCGAACGTCTCGCCTAAGGAGTTCCCTATGAAAGCTCTCGTTTATGAAGGTCCTCGCAAGGTCGTCGTGAAGGAAATGCCGGACGCCAAGATCGAACGTCCGAATGACGTGCTTGTGAAAATCACCACCACCAATATCTGCGGCTCCGATCTGCACATGTACGAAGGCCGCACGAACATGGAGACCGGGCGGATTCTCGGCCATGAAAATCTCGGCATCGTGGTAGAGGTCGGTCAAGGCGTGGAGCGCGTCAAGGTTGGCGATCGCGTGTGTCTGCCGTTCAATATCGGATGCGGCTTTTGCAAGAATTGCGAACGCGGCTTAACGGGATTCTGTCTCACGGCCAATCCGGGCATGGCGGGCGCCGCTTACGGTTTCGCCGGCATGGGCCCTTATAGCGGCGGTCAGGCCGAATATCTGCGCGTACCGTTTGGAGACTTCAACTGTCTCGTCTTGCCGCCGGATGCGGAAGAAAAAGAAAACGACTACGTGATGCTCTCGGATATTTTTCCGACCGGCTACCACGCCACCGAATTGGCAGGCGTATTGCCGGGAGAAAGTGTGGTGATCTACGGTGCGGGGCCGGTGGGTTTGATGGCGGCGCTCTCGGCGCAGATCAAGGGCGCGGGCAAGATCATGGTGGTCGACAGTCATCCGGATCGCCTTAAGCTCGCCGAGAAAATGGGCGCGATTCCCGTGGACGATAGCGATGGAACGTCGGCGGATCAGATTCTCGAAATGACCGGCGGCGAAGGCGCGGACCGCGGATGCGAGTGCGTCGGCTATCAGTGCAGTTGCAAGGGCCACGAAGTGCCGAACCTCACGATGAATAATCTGATCAAGGCCGTGCGGCCTACTGGCGGGATAGGCGTGGTTGGGGTGTTCGTCGCGGAAGATCCGAAGTCCGAAGACGAGCTTTTCAAGAAGGGCCAACTCGCGCTCGACTTCGGTCAGTTATGGATGAAAGGGCAGAAAATCGCGACGGGTCAGGCAAACGTGAAGGCTTATAACCGCCGCTTGAGCGACCTCATTGCCGCGGGCAAAGCCAAGCCGTCGCAAATCGTTTCCCACGAACTGCCGCTCGAGCAAGCGCCGGAGGGCTATAAGCACTTCGACGAACGCGACGACGGCTGGACCAAGGTCGTCCTCAAGACCGCTGCGTGAAGCGCGCGCTTGCGCCGGTTGCGTCCGGGTAAATCATTACCCGGACGCCGGTTTCGATCAAAGTAAAGTTTGCCGATCCCCCATCGCTCGCCTGCGAATGTCGCGAATCCGCCTCGAATGTAGCGGCATAAATTCCCGACCGTCCGATCATTATTCGCGTCTATGGGCGGCGGGACGCACTTTCGTGCCTGCCGCCCCTTATAATCGCTAGCTATCTCGAAATCACAGCCTATTGGAGAACGATTTGAGCGAACGCGCGGGTCTGGCCGACATCCTTAGCGGCAACGAAGCAAAAATACTGAAGGAATGGATTGCGGGCCAGATCGCGGGCGTAAGCCGTCGCGGCGCGCAAACGGAAGGTGATGTCTCTGAACTGTCGCGAGCGTTCTTCGTATTGTTCGTGGATGCGGTCAAGGAACGCTATGACGGCGTGCTCGCCGGCGCGGCCTGGGACGAAGTGCGCGCGCATCTGACTGCGCTGTCGCGCGAACGCGTGCTGAAAGGCTATTCGCCGGAAGAAACGGCGACCTTCATCTTCTCGCTGAAAAAGCCGCTTTTCAGCGCGCTGCGCGATGCCGACAGCGCGAATGTCGACACGCTTTTCGACGATATCTGGAAGCTCACGCAGGTTATCGATCAGTTGGGTCTGATCACGTTCGAGGCGTATCAGAAGAGCCGCCAGCAGATCATCGAGCGTCAGCAGCAGGAATTGCTCGACCTGACGACGCCGGTCGTCAAGCTGTGGGATTCGATCGTCGCGTTGCCGCTGATCGGTACGCTCGACAGCGAGCGCACGCAAGTAGTGATGGAAAGCCTGCTCGATTCGATCGTGGAAAACGAAGCGGCAATCGCGATTATCGACATCACCGGCGTGCCGACCGTCGATACGCTCGTCGCCCAGCATTTGCTCAAGACCGTGGCGGCCGCACGCCTGATGGGCGCGGAATGCATCATCAGCGGCATCCGCCCGCAGATCGCGCAGACCATCGTGCATCTGGGCGTCGATCTCGGCGATGTCGTGACCAAGGCGACGCTTGCCGAAGCGCTGCGCGTCGCATTGCGCCGGGTCGGCCTGACTGTCGCGAAACTTCCTGTGGTGAAGGCGGCCGACTAAGCATGGAGCAGATTCCGGTCCTCAAGCTCGGCGAATTCCTGCTCGTCTCGATTCAGGTCGAACTCCACGACGAACTGGTTCTCAACCTGCAGGACGACCTCACGTCGCGCCTCGAACGCACGCGCGCGCGCGGTGTGCTGATCGACATTTCGGCGCTTGAGATCGTCGATTCGTTCATTGGACGCACGCTCGGCCACATCGCCGCAATGGCGCGCGTGATGGACGCGACGACCGTGCTGGTCGGCATGCGCCCGGCGGTTGCGATCACGCTGGTCGAACTCGGCATGACATTGCAGGGAATCCGCACGGCGCTCGACGTCGACAAGGGTATGGCTCTCTTGCGTGCGTCGCTCGACGAACCGGGAGAACGTTCATCGTCACGCTGAGCCAGGCGACCCTGGAAATCCGCAGCGCCGAGCAGGTGAACATTGCTCGCAAAACCGTCCAGGACTGGGCGACGCGCCTCGCTTTCGGTACGCTAGAACGCACCAAATTCGTGACAGCCGCGAGCGAACTCGCGCGTAACACGCTCGTGCACGGCAAGGGCGGCACCGTCACGCTCGAAGAAGTCGAGCGCGACGGCAAGCCCGGCATCAAGCTGGTTTTCGAGGATCGCGGGCCGGGCATCCCGGACATCGCCCGCGCGCTCGAAGACGGCTTCAGCACCGCCAAAAGCATGGGGCTCGGCCTCGGCGGCGCGCAACGGCTCGTCAACGAATTCGAAATAACATCTTCCGTCGGTGGCGGGACCCGAGTGAGCATTGTGCAATGGAAGCGACGTTAGCCCTCTCGGAACCCAGCGGCGTCGCGGAAGCGCGGCGCACCGCCACCGCTATCGCGCAGTCGCTCGGATTCTCCGAGAAAGCCCGTGCGAATGCGGCGCTGGTTGTGAGCGAGGCCGCGACCAACATCCTTAAATACGCGTCGCATGGCGAGATCTGCCTGCGGCCGTTTTCCGAAGACGGCGTGAACGGGCTCGAAATGCTCGCGCTCGATAACGGCCCCGGCATCGCCAATCTGGACCTCGCTTCACGCGATGGCTATTCGAGCAGCGGCAGCCTCGGCGCGGGACTCGGTACGATGGCGCGCCACTCGACCCAGTTCGATATCTACTCGCGCGAAGGACAAGGCACCGCCGTGCTCGCGCGCGTGGGCGGCGGCGTGCCGGCGGCGCCGGCCACGAGCGAGCGGCCGGCGCTTCGCATCGGATACAAGACGACGCCGAAGGCAGGTCAGGAAATTTGCGGCGACGCGTGGGGCTGGCGCGAAGTGAACGGCGACCTGTGGATTACGCTGCTCGACGGCCTCGGACACGGCCCGCTCGCGGCGGAGGCATCGCGGCTCGCCGTCGATATCTTCAACGCTGCGGAGCCGGACGAGACGCCGGCCAGCATGCTCAAACGCGTGCATGCCGGTTTAAAGACTACGCGCGGCGCGGTGATGGCCGTGGCGATGTTCGACCGCAAAGCGGGCAGCGTCCGTTACGCGGGGGTCGGCAATATCGTCGGGATCGTGCATGTGCCCGAGTCGGTCCAACATCTGATTTCCACCGACGGCACCGTCGGCTACAACATGCGGACAGTGCGGGAAAGCGAATTGGGCTGGAACCAGAACAGCGCACTCGTCGTCAGCACGGACGGGCTTTCGACGCGCTGGAACCTGAGCCGTCATCCCGGCCTCATGCAGCATCATCCGAGTTTGATCGCGGCAGTTCTGCATCGCGATTTCGCGCGCGACAACGACGACGCGACGGTACTCGTCGTGAAGGCGCGCTGACATGCTGCACCGAATTCTCTCCACGCAGATCAGCAGCAATCTGAGCCTCGTCGCGCTGCGCGACCGGACTCGGCAGGTCGGCGAACTGTTCGGGCTGGACAATCTGCAACGCACGCGCTTCATTACGGCGGTATCGGAAATCGCGCGCAACGCCGTGCAGTTCGCGGGCGGCGGGACGCTCACGTTCATGGTCGGCGATGCGACCGAGGCAGCGGAAACGCAATGCGTGGTCGCGCAGGTGAGCGACAAAGGGCCGGGCATTGCGAATCTGGAAGAGGTGCTCGGCGACCTGGGGCAAAAGCGGGAAACGCCGGGCGTCGGAATTCCGGGCAGCCGCCGGATGGCCGACGGTTTCTTCATCCGCTCGGAAGCCGGCGTTGGAACGACTGTCACGCTGGAAATGTTTTTGCCGCGCGACACGGCGCGGCTTTCGATGCGCGAACTCGGCGTGCTGGTGGAGCAACTGACCCGGCGCCGCGCGCAGACTCCCGTGGAAGAACTCGAGCAGCAGAACCGCGAGATGCTGCTGACGCTCGAAGAATTGCGTCACAAGAAAGCCGCGCTCGAAGAAGCCGACATGCGCAAGAACGAGTTCCTCGCGATGCTCGCCCATGAATTGCGCAACCCGCTCGCCGCCATCACGCTTTCACTCGAACTCGGCAAGCGCCCCGACGCGGATGCAGAAACGCGCGAGCGCACGTTCGCCGTGATCGGACGGCAGTCGGCGCAACTTTCGCGCATGGTCAACGATCTGCTCGACGTGTCGCGGCTCACGCGCGGCAAGGTCGAGCTTCAGACCGAGATTGCGCGCGTCGAGACGCTGATCGAGGGCGGAATAGAGATGGCGGCGGCCGAGCTGACGCGCCGTGGTCATCGGGTCGAAGTCACCTATCCCGTCGTGCCCGTATCGGTGCGCGTGGACGTCGCGCGGCTCAAGCAGGTGTTCAACAACATCATTCACAACGCGGCGCGCTACACGTCGCAGCCCGACGTCATCGCCATTCACGTCACGCATTCCGAAGACGCCGTAAAGGTGACGATCACGGACCGGGGCGTCGGGATCGAAGCGGCCATGCTACCGCGCGTCTTCGAGCTTTTCGCACAGGCGGCCAGCGGTATCGGCCGACAGGACGCAGGACTCGGGATCGGGCTTACCGTCGTGCAGCGCCTCGTGAAAGACCATGGCGGATCGGTCGAAGTGTTCAGCGACGGCACAGGTTTAGGCAGCCGCTTTGTCGTGAGCCTGCCGACCGTCGCCGAAGTGACGGTAGAAGAAACGTTGCCCGCCGTTCCGGACTTGCCGGCACATGCGCAACGGATTCTGATCGTCGACGACAACCGGGATTCCGCCGACGCATTAGCCGCGCTGCTCGACCTGCACGGTCACGTGTGCTGCGTGGCCTACGATGGCGCGAGCGCACTTGCGCTCTCGCAGGATTTTCATGCGTCGATCGGCGTGGTGGATATCGGCCTGCCCGACATGTCGGGCTTCGACGTCGCGCAAGCTTTGCGCCGTCGCGGCGCGCAAGAGCCGTTGACCTTGATCGCGCTGAGCGGCTATTCCACCGCCGAATTTCAGCGCTCGGCGGAGGAAGCCGGCTTCGACCACTACTTCGCCAAGCCATTGCCGATCGGCGAGCTGCTCAGCCTTTTCAGCACCATCTGAAGCGCTCGTCCGCGCGCCGCTTTTCTTGCGCGTATCCGCGATCTTAGTGGCGGAGTGCGTCGAGATTCAGCGGATACGACTTCCCGATCCACATCGACGCGTCGCGATGATCGACTAACGCATCGCCCGTATTCGGATGCACGAAAATATCGAGCGCGCCGTGATTCAGTACGAGCCACGACACGATCTCGGCAAAAGAGGAAGGCGCGAAAGCAAGCTGATACGACCACTGTGGATGAGGCCCGACAGGCCGCTCGTGGAAACGCCCAAGCTGGATGATCGCGCCGATATTTTGCTCGATGGTCTCGCGCAATGCCAGGGCCGCAGCGCGGCTCTCGGCGTCGAAATAAACATGCGCGTGCCAGCTTTCGATTACGGTAGTGAGGCGAGAAGACATAGCGGCGTCCGAAAGAAAATAAGAGGTACGAGTATGACCGCGCGGTGCATGGAACGCATGACATCGACGCGCGACGCAGCGATCAGCCGCCAGCCCGCTTCGCGCTGTGGCCGAACTTCTTGAGTGCTTCGATGACGCGCTCGCAATGGTCGCCCTGCACTTCGATCACGCCGTCCTTCACCGTTCCGCCCGAGCCGCAGGCCGTGCGCAATTGCTTGCCTAACGCGGCCAAAGCCAGAGGATCGAGCGCCAGTCCTTTGACGGTCGTCACGCTTTTGCCGCCCCGGCCTTTCGTCTCACGCGACACCCGTACCGCGCCGCTACCTGCAGGCGATGCCTTGGCAGCCGCTTTGCAAACACATTGCGCGAGCGCGTTTCTACATTCGGGACACATTCGCCCGCCATCGGTGGAATAGACCAGGCCGCCTTTTGAACTACTCTTCATGATTGCCTTGCACGAGGACACTGACGTCAGAAACCGGAACAAGTTTAGCAGGCAGTGCGCCGCAGCTAATGCGCGCGACGCTGTCGGGCAGCAGCGCGTTGAGTACGATCATTGTCATGTAGGCGCGTCTGGCGCAAATCCAAAGCCGCGTCCAGAATTCACGACATCCACCGACGAAGAAAGGAAGCCTGATGCCCTCATCTCCTCACATCGCGCACACACCCTCGATCCTGCTCATCGGCGCATCGCGCGGCCTCGGCCTGGAGTATCTCGATTACCGCGGCCGTACCGTCAGATGGTGAGTGCGATTGGCGTCCTCGACGACCGCACGGAGAATTCCGCCGGAGCACGCAATACTCTCGCCGTATCCTCCCGCAATCGACGTTCGTGAGCCGCGAAGGTGCCATGACGATAATCGGTAAGTTCGTATCCCTGGTAAGCCGTCGCACCTTGCGGACGGAAGGTCATGTGTTCGCGATCACGCCCGAGCGCATCGGGATCGCGGAAGGAATGCGCGCGGCGCTCGCGATGGCGCCCATGCTCGTTGCCGCCGCGATTCTCGGTCGCCCGGACATCGCGTTCGGCGCCGTGGCGGCGTTCTGGAACTGTCTTTGCGATCCACAAGGATCCAGTTCACAGCGCTTAAAGGCCATGACCGTCTTCACGGCCATGGGCGTTGTCGTCATGCCGCTCGCGTCCTATGCCGCGCACTGGGGCTATGTCGTCAGCATCGTCGCCTTGTTCGTACTGGTCTTCCTTTGCGGGCTGACACGGTCCTACAAGCCCTCGCTCGGGCCCATGCCGGCGCAGGCGGGCTTGATCGCATCGCTCGCGGTGGTGATCGGCATTGCATCGCCCGAGCCGCTTTCAGCTGCACTCGCTCACGGCGGCTATTTTCTGTTCGGGTCAGTCTGGACCATGTTGTTCTGCATCTTCCTCTGGCCCGTTCCGTTTTCTCAGTCCTCGGGCTTCACCCTTGCGACGATCTTCGGCAGGCTCGCGGACATGGCCGCCTTCCTGGAGGCGCTGGACGCGCGACCCGGAATGGATGCCGAAGGCTGGACCGAATTCGATACTGTTTATCGCCGTGGCGTGCGCATGTCGATCGAGCGCGGCAGGGCATTGGCGGCGCGCGATGTTCGTACCGGCCCCGGTCTCGGCTCGGGGATCGACGCTGCAGGCAGCGTGTTTTCGACGCTGATCGCGATCGGACATGTCCGGCGCAACGCGGCGGTCGCTATCGACGATGTATCGTGGCAACTGCTTCCGGGCCTTCGACAGTTGCTGCAAAGCGTAGCCGCAGCGGCGCAGAAAAAATTGCCCATTCCCGACGCGCTGATCTCGCAGGCACACACGTTATTGCGGCAGACGGCTGGACGGCCGGACCCAACGGCACGTGCCGTCGCCTTTGCGGCGAGCGCCATCGCGCGTTTGACGGACCATCACTACACGCCCGACACGAACGCCGAGACGTCCGCACCTGCTGCCGCAGGCGCGTTCAAGCTTGAAAAGCTGGTCTGGCTCCACGCGCTGAGAGTGGCTGTTGCATCGGCGCTGGCGTTTATGATCGGTACATCGTTTAGCGTCACGTTCGCATACTGGGGCGCGATTGCTGCAATCGTCGTGACTCAGCCGGTGTCCGCCAATACGTGGTTGCGCGTGCTTGAGCGTGCATGCGGCAGTCTTGTCGGCGGCACGATTGCCGCGGTTCTTTTGACGAGTCTGTCGGGTCCTCTGGCGATGATATCGGCGATCCTGCCGCTTGCCGCAGTGACGGTCGCGTTGAGGTTGGTGAACTACGGTCTGTTCGTCGTTTTCCTGACGCCGATGTTCATGCTGACGTCGGATTTCATCCATCCTGCAGCGGGACTGGTGGTCGCGCGTCTGATCAACGAATTCGTCGGCGCATGCGTGGGCGTGGCGGCGAGCTTTCTGCTCTGGCCGCCCAAGGAGAGCAACGCGCTGAACGCTGCGATCTCAGCCGCGATTTCAGCCAATATGGCATTCGCGTCGGCCGTCCTCAGGACGGAAGGCGGATCGACCGCCAACCTGGATCGCCTTCAGCGCGAAGCCGGGCTAGCCAGTTCACAGCTTGAAGTTGCCAGAGAACGTATGCTCCTCGAGGGTCAGCGACGATCCACGCGGCTCGAACATTTGCAGAGCTTGACGCTCGCGGTGCGGATGGTCTGCGGCGCCGCCGCGATGATCGAAATCCTTAGATGCGGAGAACCCGACCCTTCCGACCGGGAGCGAGCCGAACGCTACGACGACATGACTTCCTCATTGCTGAGAGTGCTGGCTTCGGGAAAGCCGACGCAACGGCCTCAGCCTCTTGAAGCACCTGCGGATGACCTCGAACAAGCGGTGCAGCATCTCGTGACAGCGTTCGATAACTACGCGGGGCGCGTGCAAGAGCACTAGCGAGTCTCGCGCCGACCACGAAAGCGTAGCGGCTATAACAAATGCGTCACCTTGAACTTGCTGCCCCAACGTAAGTTCAGATAATCCACCGCCAACCTGCGATGACACCGCTCCGGACGATGCTCGCTGCAAAGCAGACATCCGTGTTCGAATAGCGAAGTGTCAAGCGTTCGCTCAACCGAACGCGCAGCGAGCGTGTCGCAGTATGCTGCGGCGAACTCATCCCACTCGATCTCCTTTGCGCGATAACGTTTGAGGTATTGCGATTCGGGCGCGAGTTCGGGCACTTCGACGTATCTCGCTTCCGTCAGTTCACGAAGGAAAAAGGACAGGTCGGTCTTCTTCGCGAATCCCGCCAATTGCGATGTGTTGTTCAACCGCACGTCCAGGACTGATTTGACACCTGCCGTCCTCAACAGGCGGAAGAAGACCTCGGCGGACTTCCCGGTAAATCCGATTGTCGATAGTTGCACGCCGCCTCCTTTTCCTTGACCGCGTTCAGAAAGTGGACGCCGCCGATGTCGCTGCATGGCTTGAGCTAGCGCTTATCGTCAACGCCGCAATGGTCGCTTTTACCCGCGCGGGTCCGGCTCGGCATTCATGAAGTGGTCCGGATAGACCTGGCCGATCAACGCGTCATAGTCCCGCGGATCCGCCGCTACGATCGCTTGCAGCATTTTGATAAACGAATTGCCGTCCATGAGGTTTTCAACAATAACCCGTGCCGTGCGCAGCGAAATGGATTCGCTACACGGGACCGAGTTGCCGTCGTCGAGCGAGAACTTGAAACGATGGATCTCGGCTGACGACATTGCCGGCGCCGCCTCGTGCGAAAGAATCGTCGCTTTCATCATGGTGCCGGAGGGTGAGTGGTATCGTGCGAAAAGCAATTCTCGTTCCGTCAATCGAACGCGGAAGCGCCGTAGCTACGCCACGCGTTTCGTCCGCGCATAATCGGACGCTCACCGACGTTCGGAAGAGGCCGGAGAAATCGTGGTGAATCGACACACCACGAGTTGCGCCGCCCCGCAGGCTGATCCCTTAACGGAAAACTTGATGAAAGCGGAAATCACTTGCTACGTCCGCGACAGGCGCCTTGGACAGCCTCCGGTCGAAAGCTTCGAATATCGCCTTTACGGCAATAACGGGCTGTTCCACGAGGACTCCATTACGTTGCGCACGGCGCGCGTTTTTGCCGCCGAACTCGAGGGAAGCAGCGCGTTCATGATGATGGTGCAGGCGATCGCCGCCTCGTCGCCGAGCCAGTACCGGTTCCTCGCCGGATCGATATTTTCCGACTGAGCACGGCGTTCCGCGCGCCATTGCAAAAACGCGCTAGGCATCCACTTTTGCACGTTCCTCCGACTGCGCCGCCACTCTGCCGGAAGCCGGCTGCGTCACTTCGTCCGGCGTGCAGGACAACCGCAAATAGGCTGCTGCAAGCCGGCGCAACTCTTCTTCGGAAGCGTCCTCGATGCCGATTAAATGATTGCTCGCCGAGCGATGCGATGAAAGAAGTTCGTTAAGTTTCAGGTGCAGCGCGACGCTGTCCTTATTCTGGCTTTGCTGGATCAGGAAGACCATCAGAAACGTGACGATGGTCGTCCCCGTGTTGATCACGAGTTGCCAGCCGTCTGAATAGTGAAATATCGGACCGGTCACGATCCAGGCGACAACCGTCGCGACCGCCAGACAAAATGCCGCGGGCGACCCGGCCCAGCGCGTGACGAGACTGGCGAATTTATCGAACAGGCGGGTCAGCGGATGCTTGCCCGCGTAAGCGGGGCTCGATGTGTCTGGAACGGAGTCGAGTTCATCGGTCGACGAAGGCGGAATATTAGCGTCGTTCATGGCCGCTCCTCTTGGTTAATCCAAGCGCTTAGCAACTGTCATGCCATCTGTTTACGGGAGACTTGCACTTGCGCCGCGCCTTGGCACCGCTCGCGATACCGCATCGGCCTGCGTTGGGAATACCCCTTGCTCGACATCGAATGTCGCAAGGAAACCATCGTCTTTTTGCGCTACGCCCTAACCGGCACTCGGATTCGCCAAAGCAAAGGAACCGACATGAGCATTCTTTCAGCAATGGGTTTAACGAACGCACGCAAAGTCCGTTATGCAATCGTTGGCTTGGGCGATATCGCCCAGGAAGCCATGATGCCGGGTGTCGAACATACGGATAACTCGGAAATCACCGCGCTCGTCAGCAGCAATCCCGACAAGGCGGGCCGAGTGGCCACGAAGTACGGCGTCGACGATATCTACACGTACGAACAGTTCGGCGACATGCTGGCGTCGGGGAAGGTCGATGCGATTTACTTGGCCACCCCGAACTGGCGGCACGCGGAATTCGCCATTCCGGCGCTAGAGGCAGGCATTCACGTGCTCGTCGAGAAGCCGCTTGAAGTATCGACCGAGCAATGCAAAGCGATTGCGGCGGCAGCGGCGGTTTCCAGCGCTAAGTTGATGGTTGCTTACCGGCTGCATTTCGAACCCGGTACGCTTTCGACCATCGAACGAATCCGCGCGGGAGAATTGGGCGAGATCATTCTTTTCACGTCGACCTTCGTGCAAAAAGTCGATCCGGCAAACCATCGCGCGCGCAATGGCGTGTTGGCCGGCCCGATCCTGGACATGGCGCCCTATCCGCTGAATGCGGCGCGCTACGTCTTCGAGGCCGAGCCCACGGAAGTCGTCTCGGCCGTCGGCACACGGCATCCGGACGCGGGGTTGGGCGATTTCGACGACACAGTAGCGATAACGCTTAGATTTCCGGGCGACCGGCTGGCGCAATTCGTCGTCTCTTATGCCGCCAACGCGCTGGAATCTTATTTTGCGATCGGCACGAAGGGCAGCATCGCCATGCAGCCCTGCTATACCTATGGAAAACCGTTTAAGCAGACGGTGACGGCCGGCGAGAGTGAAAGCAGTCACTCGTTCAAAAACACCGACCACTTTGGCGGCGAGATGAAGTATTTCTCTGACTGCATCCTGAACGATACGCATCCGGAACCGGATGTCGAAGAAGGTTATGCGGACGTGCGCGTGCTTGCGGGC
Organism: Caballeronia sp. SL1002; assembly: GCF_057814995.1. Classification (NCBI taxonomy): domain Bacteria; kingdom Pseudomonadati; phylum Pseudomonadota; class Betaproteobacteria; order Burkholderiales; family Burkholderiaceae; genus Caballeronia; species Caballeronia sp. SL1002. Next base: position 501,609 of record NZ_JBYMUW010000003.1, read on the forward strand.
ATCGTCAAAGCTCTGGAAGACGGCGGTCCGGTGCCGCTTGAGCCGTTCACTCGAACCTTGCGCATCGACACGAAAGCTCAGCTGCAGTCGCTACGCGCCGTGAAATCCCCGGCGCTGGTCGAGGTGAGCAATCCCGCCGAGGGCGTCGAGAAAGTGCCGAAGAATTGATCTTCGCTGGCGGCTTGGACTGCGCGATAACGACACCATGCTCAGGTAAAGACTTGAGGGCCGGGTCGCGCGTTTAATCGGCATAGCGATTGCTATTTAAGGCCGCCACAGCCTTAGTTGATCGATCATGAGCGCGCACCCCGGAAGAAAGCCCAAACTGGTTCTTTACCCGAACCGTAAAGACGTCCCCGCTCGTCCCGGAACGTCGCGAGAAGATTTCGCGATTTACGCTTCGTATCGCGTCGCGACCGATGGGAGGTTTCTCGGCACGCTGAAGGTTGTGCGCCGTACTGACGGTCGCTTGCTCTTTCCATTCGACGGTGCAGAACAGCTTGGGCCTTATCTTTCCAAAGACGACGCAATCAGGGCTGCGCGGGAGGTGGCGGAACGGGTTATTGCAGCGGATCTGATCGCGCCGGAAGGGTGAGGTTATACAAACTGGCGCAGGGATTCCAATTCGTCCGGGCACGCCGGTTGCTCATTCGAGGCCTGTCATTCAGGAGGCGAAATGATTAGTGCCGATCTCAGTTTGCAACTCACCGGCTCGGCTAAGCATCTTAGCCGGGATGGGTTTCGCGAAATTTTCATGAAGAAGTTCTACGATCCGGCCCGCCGGGGCGAGAGACAGGCGCTTGTGCATCTTGAGATGAGGGTGTGGCAGGATTATCGCGATACGTTCGAAGCCATCGCCGATACCGAAGTTCTTGCTGGGGAACCGGAATAAACACGCGGCGTTGCAATGTGGGAATGGCGTTTAAAGCGGCTTATCCGCAGTAAGGCGGACGAAACCGCGCGCGCTTAATCGAAGTAATAAGGACTCTGATCGCAGCTCGCGGCCCTAAATCATTCATCGAAATACCGCCGTGAATGCTTCGTGCAAATTCTCCGCTCACTTCGCTACTGCGGCGACGGATCAGAGCGCCTCGTTATCCTGCTCCCGCCCCGGCTTTCAAGGCTTGATTGTCGCTCACGCTCAGCGGGCGTTTCAAAGTTGCATTAGTGACGATCGATAGTCCCGCTGCATGGAGACTTCACGATGCTCGAATTTACGCACCGCGCGCGCACGACTGTACTCGACATCGCTTACGCCGATGCCGGCCCGCCAGATGGGCCGCCAGTCATCCTGCTGCACGGCTGGCCGGATGCCGCGCGCGCATGGGATCCGGTGGCTGCGCGATTGAATGCGGCGGGGTTTCGTACGATCGTTCCCGAGCTGCGCGGCAGCGGCGGAACGCGCTTCCTCCACGAAAACACGATCCGCGACGGCTCGGGCGTCGCCCTAGCGCAGGACGCGATCGACCTGGCCGACATTTTGAAAATCGATCGCTTCGATCTCGTCGGCCACGATTGGGGAGCGCGCGCCGCCTACACAGCGGCTGCGCTGTTCCCTGAGCGCGTGCGACGGATCGCTGCGCTCGCTTTAGCGTTTCAGCCTTACGGTAGATTCGCATTGCCCAGCTTTTCACAGGCGCGCAAGTTCTGGTACCAGTGGTTCATGTCGCTCGACGGCGGCCCCGATGCCGTAAAAGCCGATCCGAAAGGCTTCGCGCGGATTCAGTGGGACACGTGGTCGCCGCCCGGCTGGTTCGACGACGAAGAATTCGCGCGGACTGCAGCGAGCTTCGAGAATCCCGATTGGCTGCCGATCACCTTAAACGGTTACCGGCGTCGATGGCGTGGGGACGAAGCGTCGGATCCCGCTTATGCGGACCTTCGGCAGCGGCTGGCAACGATAGGACATATCGGCGTTCCCACGCTGATGCTGCAGGGAGGCGCGGATCAGTGCGACGAGCCGGCTGAGTCCGAAGGCATGGATGACTGTTTCACCGGAGCTTATCGGCGAACTGTAATCGATGGCGCCGGCCATTTTCCATTGCGCGAAAGTCCAGAGGCTGTGGCCGATGCGGTGATCGAACATCTTCGTGCCGCTGATTGATAACTTCTCCCCTAACCGCCGACTCCCCCCGCTTTTGACCGGTTTATCGTCAGACATATATCTCCTTACGATGCGCCCGAGGAACGCTTCTTGCCGGGCAACACTGCGCATATCGAATCCACGAGGACTTGAACGTGAAGACTAAGGGCACTGATGAACGGGTCGGCCGCGGGCAATTAGCGGAAACCCACTTCGCAACCTTCGCAGACCCGCTCGTTAAGGAAGCCGTCACGGAAGCCGCTGATCTGAGGAACACGGCGGATGCGGAAAAGCTCCACAAACTCAGAGTGGCGTTGCGGCGACTACGGACGCTGCTATGGGCCTACCGGTCCATTCTTGACGAGCAATTCGACGCCCAACAGCGCGCGCTGTTCAAGTTTCTGGCCAATGCGGCGGGAAACACGCGGGACTGGGACATCCTGATCAGCCTCGTCGAAAAGAGTAGTGACCAGGAACTGATCGGCGCCTTCAAGAAGCAAAGAGACGAGACTGCCGAAAAAAGCATCGAGACGCTTTTAGGCTCAAAATTGGAAAGAACACTGCGCGATGCGGTTCATGAAGCCAACCGCGAGCTGAACACATCTGCAGTGCGCACGTCCCTAAGGAAGTTCGCTCAGAAGCGAGTCGAAGTGGCGCAGAGGCAACTTAAGAGACGTATGCGTCAAGCTTCGAAAGCGGACCGCTCCGACTACAACTCATATCACGATGTTCGGAAAGCGGGCAAAAAAGTGCGCTACCTGATCGAGTTTTTCGAGCCGCTGCTTAAGAAGCGGCACCGGAAAGGACTCAAGGATCTTAAGCGATTGCAAAAGCACTTCGGCGCGCTCAACGATGTCGTGGCTAGTCGCGACCTTCTGACTTCGCATCGCGCGTCCCTGCCCGACGGGCTAGACATAGATGCCGCACTTCGTGCGTTAAAGAAGGAGCAAAAGCGGCGGATCAAGTCTGCGGCAAAGCTGTTGTGACGCGCGCGCTCACTGAAAACTCCAGCGAGCGCACGTTCTACGATGAACGGCCGACGCGATTTCAGCTTATGCGCCAACCGTTCGCCATCATTGCGTCTGCAACTGCCAGCGCAGAATCGGATGCGTGCCTCCGGGCAAAATCACCCACGTGCCATTCGGCCCGAAGTCCCATTGCGATCCAAAGCTTTGCGGCAGGCTCATCTGCGCGGTGGTAAGTCCCGTTACACCGCTCGCCCCAGTGCCGTTGACGCCGAACGTCTTGCCGCTGGTCTGAACGTCCCAGAAGTTATTCGCGATCGGCCCTCTATTTGCACCGATAAATCCAGCGATCTGGTTCGGCCCGAAGAGCGTGACATTGCCGGTAGAGAACGATTCGCGGACAGTGCCGGAGTTATCGCCGATGAGTCCGCCGTTGTCGCCGACAATGAGGAACGTTGTCCCCGTCGCGTACGATTGCGTGATCGTCCCCGGGTTGTTCGCGACAAGTCCGCCGACCCCGCTTCCATGCGATCCGCTGCTCGCATCGCCTGTCGCATACGACTGATTGATGGTGCCCGTGTTCTCGCCGACGAGTCCGCCGAGGCCGCCTGGCCGCCTACGCCCGCGCTGCTGGATGAACGTTGAATGGTGCCGTCGTTGCGCGAAACCAGACCCCCCATGACCGAGCCGAGATTCTCCTCCGCGCCCACGCCGCCCGATGTATGCACGTTGACCAGCGTCCCGCGATTGCGGCCCGCAAGAAGCCCGAGTCGCGTACCGATCGCCGTGCTCGCATTGCCGCTCACAGTGAGATTGCGCACTATAGCGGCGGGTTCGACGATCGCGAACATGCCGACATAATCGTCGCTCGTAGCGTCGACGAGGTCCCTCATCGAAAACCCGGAGATGGTGTGCCCCATGCCGTCGAACTGTCCGGTGAATATCCTTGCAATCGAGAACATTGTTTACCTCGGCGCAATAGTCCCGCACGGCGCGGCAATAAGGCCATCGCCGCTTAAGGCTCGTGCGGAGTCTGTAAACAACAGTGCATAAACTGGAAGTGCTAACGTAAGGCTTACGCGTTGATTCTCTGTGGTTTGCCGGGATCGGGGCGCGCCAACCAAGCGTGTTTTGGCTGGTCGAGCATGGAACGCGCACGCTATTCCACAACAGGCACCGCCTCGATTTGACGCGTCGCGATCCAGCAAAGAATGGATCCCGCGCAAACCATCGACGCGCCTTGCCAGAAAGCGAAGGGCAACGGCGAATTCAGCAGCTTGGCCGCTAGCATCGACGAGAGGACGGGTATGAAGTAGGACGCCCCAGCAAGCACGGTCACGTTCCCGTGGAGGATGCCGATATTCCACGCGGCATAGCCGAATCCAAGCGCCGACGCCGCGAGCACGAGATAGATAACGGTGCGCAAACTGAAGTGCATCGCACCGCCGCCCTCGACGCCGCACTTAACCCATAGCGTGAGTGCAACCAGCATGAAGAACAGCGTCACGCCATTGCTTCCCTTGGCGATTCTGGCCGTGACCGTGCAATACGCGGCCCAGATCAATGCGCCGGCGAAAGCCAGGCCGAAGCTTAAGGGATTGGCTTCGACATTGGTCAGCATCTCGGCAACATTGAAACCCTGATCGCCGCCCAACACCCAGCCAATCCCCACGAGCGAGAGCAAGAACCCCGGAAAGATCAGGAAGTTCGAGCGCTGCCCGTTGAACAGAATGGCCGCAATCAGCGTGAATGTCGGCCATAGATAATTGACCATGCCAACCTCCACTGCCTGACGTCCATTGCTTGCATATCCGATCGAAAGCGACAGGCATAACTCGTAAGCGACGAACAGCAGGCTGCCCCAGACCAGATAGCGGCGCGAGAACCTCCGCAAGTTCGGAAATCCCACCGAGAAGAACAGGATGACCGAGGCCACCGTGTATATCATCGCGGCCCCTTCGGTTGCGCCGAGTCCTTCGCTCACACCGCGAATCAGGCCGACAATCGAGCTCCAGAGAAGCACCGCAACCAACCCGATAAGGGTCGCTTTTTTCCGTTCGCGCATGAATATAAGTTCGGTGTTGATGACCGGGATATCGGTGAACAAGCCCGTAACCAACCGCGGCATTCTTCGGACTCGTTTTGAAAGCGATGCAATGAACGGCCACATTATCGACGGCATGGCGCGCGTCGATAATGAATCCTTTGCCTTCGCGAGTTTGCCATGCACCTCGTTCACGTCACGATCGTCTCCGGCGACGTCGAAACGTTGCGCGCGTTTTTTGCCGATGTCGCGCAAATGGAAGTTGGACTTCGACCGCCATTCGGCGTCGACGGCTATTGCCTTTATCTCGACGGCCGTGCCGTCATTCATTTGGTCCATACGAGCGGACGGGCGGCCGCCGCCGTTCCTGTACCGCGCATCGACCATTTCGCTTTTCGCGTGAGCGACGCGCGCGCATGGACGGCACTGATCGACGATTGCGCGAGCGCGGCGCGGTCCCGATGCGCCCGTCCACGCGCTCTTTCAGCGGCGGCAATTCATGGCGCCACGGGTTCGTACACTGGACTTCCTCGAACCACGTTGTGCTGCCGGCGCACAGCACTTCGACGCGTTCCTGAAATAGCCGCCACGGCTGGCGGCCACGCGGGTGTGATCGGCTGCGTTCAGACCGCTTTCGTTTGCAGCAAGTCGCCTACGCTGCGCATCATGCCGTCGGCGATCTTGTTCGTATCGACCTTGTACGTGCCGTTGCGAAGCGCGGCCTTGATCGAGTCGACCTTCGCCGTGTCGATATCCGGGACGTTCGCCGCACGCAGCGCCGACACCGACGACAAGCTGACCGTCGAACTGCTCGCGCTCGTCTTTTGCACGGCGCCGACGGCGCTCGCCGCGTCGATGCTATTGATTGCCCGCGTGGCGCCGGTCTGGGTCACTGCGTTCGTGTTGTTGCTGGATTCGATCTTCATAAGGGCCTCTACTGTCCGTTTGTCGTGTGTTGAATTCTTTAACGGTCCCTCGTTTGAAAACTTCACCGTCCAGCAGGCTCCGCGAAGACCTCCAACGCCTACCGTAGCGCTGAGAGCCTTTCTGGGCGGGACTTCCAGGCAGTTGAAACAAAGTGCAACAAAGTGTGAGGAATCGCACATAGCCACTTTTAGCGGCAAAATCGCACGTGTTCGGTCCCTCACAGAGCGGCGCGCTGGCATTCCACTCGGGTTGTGCCGGAAACGAAAATCCCGCCTCACATCGAGATCGAATGCGACGCGAAACGCGGCTGCCTGCTCGCGCTGCTGCGACGCACAAGCCTCTACGCCTTTCCCGTACGGACATACCCCGATGCAAAAAAGTATCGGTTAGCGGTCTTAATTTCAGTGGCGAGATTACCGCTACGGGTCTATTTTTCTCCTACGGCAACCGCAACACGATCTACGCGAACTGTCGAAAAAAACAGAATAGGTTCAGGAGACAGACAGATGCACACGACGCTTGGCGCGGCGGCGCAGGCGCATTCCCGCGAAACGAAAAATATCCAGCCCGACCTGGAACTGGTGGCCGTGCGGCGGGACGAGTCCTTCAAGATCTGGTCCCATGGTTATCCCTATCGGACGGTGCGCTGGCACTTCCATCCCGAATACGAAATTCAGTTGATTACCTCGACGACAGGCAAATATTTCGTCGGGGATTTCATCGGGAACTTCGCGCCCGGCAATCTCGTGATGGTCGGCTCGAATCTTCCGCACAACTGGGTCAGCAGCGTGCCGAAGGGCGAACGCGTCGATGAACGCTGTCTGATCCTGCAGTTCGACGCGGACTTCATTGCGCGTGCAATCACGGCTTTCCCCGAACTCAAGCGCGTCGATTCGTTGCTCGATGCGTCGCGCTGGGGTGTTCTCTTCACGCCTGAAACAGGCGCGGCCGCCGAGCCGATCATGCGCGAATTGCTCGTCGCGAAGGGCTTGCGGCGCGTGACCCTGCTTCTTGCCCTGCTCGACTTGCTGGTGCAAAGCGTAGCGCCGATCAAGCTTGCCAGCGACACGTACTGCGCCGACCCGACGCGCTACGCCGAAACGCGCATCAACCATGTGCTGTCCTATATCGGCAAGAACCTGTCGCAAGAGTTGCACGAATCCGAATTGGCGGAACTCATCGGTCAAAGCGTCAGCGCGTTTTCGCGCTATTTCCGCCGGCACACCGGCGTTCCGTTCGTGCAGTACATCAACCGGCTGCGCATCAATCTCGCGTGCCAGTTGCTGATGTCGGGCGAACTGAGTATCACCGACATCTGTTACCGCGTCGGCTTCAACAACCTCTCGAATTTCAATCGACAGTTCTTGTCGCTCAAGGGCATGCCGCCGTCGCGATGGCGCGCCTATCAGCAACTCAATGCGGGCAGCGCGGCCGAATCGTCCGACGCCATGTCCCTCTCCGAAGTATTTGGTTAGCCCGTCACGGTCGGCATCGATCCGGACATCGCTGGCGAAGAACTTCAACAAAAAGCCTCAAGCGGCCCAACCACGGCAGAACCTGTGCCGATTTTTCTAAAAGACGGAGACATTCCATGACCAGACTTTCGAACCGACTGATCGGCGCCAGTGCGCTCGGCCTGAGCCTCATGAGCGGCACGGCGGCATGGGCCGCGCCCAGCGGCACGGTGGCTTTCCTGATGCCCGATCAAGCGTCGACACGCTATGAACAACACGATTTCCCCGGCTTCAAGGCCGAGATGAGCAAGCTCTGTCCCGATTGCAAGGTGCTCTATCAGAACGCCAATGCCGACGTCGCCACGCAGCAGCAGCAGTTCAACTCGGTGATCGCGCAGGGCGCCAAAGTGATCGTGCTCGATCCGGTGGATTCGACGGCCGCCGCGTCGCTCGTTCATATGGCGCAGGGTCAGGGCATCAAGGTCATCGCGTATGACCGGCCTGTACCGTCGACGCCCGCGAGCTACTACGTCTCGTTCGATAACGAAGGTATCGGCAAGGCCATCGCGCAATCGCTCGTTCAGCATCTGAAGGAATCGGGCGTGCCGGCCTCGAAGGGCGGCGTGCTTCAGGTCAACGGCTCGCCGACCGACGCGGCTGCGGGACTCATCAAAAAGGGCATTCACGCCGGACTGGAAGGCAGCGGCTACAAGACGCTGGCCGAGTACGACACGCCCGACTGGGCGCCGCCGAAAGCGCAGCAGTGGGTGAGCGGGCAGATCACGCGCTTCGGCTCGCAGATCGTCGGCGTGGTGGCGGCCAACGACGGCACGGGCGGCGGCGCAGTCGCGGCCTTCAAGGCGGCGGGCGTCAATCCGGTGCCGCCCGTCACGGGCAACGACGCGACCCTCGCGGGCCTCCAGTTGATTATCGCGGGCGACGAGTACAACACGATCCTGAAGCCGAGCGAGATCGTTGCAGCGGCCGCTGCGAAGATCGCGGTGGGTTTTCTGTCCGGTCAGACGCCGAAGGCTGAAACCACGCTGTTCAATACGCCGTCGCAACTTTTCAAGCCGGCGGTTATCACGGCAAAGAACCTGAAGGCGGAAGTCGTCGATAAGGGATTTGCGACCAGCAAAGAGTTGTGTACCGACCGCTACGCCGATGGATGCAAGAAGCTGGGCATCACGAACTAACCGCCACGCTGTCGCACCGGATCCGGCACGCGCCGGATCCCTCCACTTTCACGAGGTTTCCGTCCATGACTGACAACCCCACCACACGGTCCCCGCGAGGCGAGCTGGTACTGAGCCTGCGCGGCGTTTCAAAGCATTTCGGCGCGGTCTCGGCGCTGACGGATATCGATCTGGACGTGCATGCGGGCGAAGTCGTCGCGCTCGTCGGCGATAACGGCGCCGGTAAATCGACCCTGGTCAAGGTGCTTGCGGGCGTCCATCAACCCAGCACGGGCACCATCACCTTCGGCGGCAACGAGGTCACGCTGGCCGATCCGGGCGCGGCGCTCGACCTCGGCATCGCCACGGTGTTCCAGGATCTCGCGCTGTGCGAAAACCTCGATGTCGTCGCGAACATTTACCTCGGGCGCGAACTGAGCCCGCTGCGGCTCGACGAAGTCGCGATGGAGGTGAAAGCGTGGACGCTCTTGAACGAGCTATCGGCGCGTATCCCTAGCGTGCGCGACGTGGTCGCGTCGCTGTCGGGCGGACAACGCCAGACCGTTGCCATCGCGCGCTCGCTGTTGCTGGACCCCAAGCTCATCATGCTCGACGAACCGACGGCGGCGCTCGGTGTCGCCCAGACGGCAGAGGTGCTGAATCTGATCGAACGTGTGCGCGATCGCGGTCACGCGGTGATCATGATCAGCCACAACATGGAAGATGTCCGCGCCGTGGCGGATCGTATCGTCGTGCTGCGGCTCGGCCGCAATAACGGCGTTTTCTATCCCGACTCGTCGAATCAGGAACTCGTGGCCGCGATTACCGGCGCCACCGAGAACGCTGTATCGCGCCGCGCCGACCGGCGTCAGGCCGAGCAGGACGCCTAGACCCAAGGAGCGATCATGATCCAAAAAATTCAAGGCGTTGCGCCGGCCGAACCGCAGCCCGAACCTCAAGGCACGCCGCTGCTCGACCGCAGCGATATTCGCGTCAAGCACGCCACAGGCGTTGGAGGCGCGATTTCCGCGTTCTTCGAACGGGTGCGCTCGGGCGATCTGGGGTCGTTGCCGGTCGTCGCGGGTCTCGTCATTATCTGGACCGTCTTCACCAGTCTCAACCCGGTGTTCCTTTCCGCCGACAACCTGGTGAACCTGCTGTTCGACTGCTCGACGGTCGGCGTGATCTCGCTCGGCATCGTCTGTGTGTTGATGGTGGGACAGATCGACCTCTCCGTCGGGTCGATGAGCGGCTTCGCTTCCGCACTCGTCGGCATGCTCTGGGTCAATCACGGCTGGCCGGTCGTGCTCGCCATCGTGGCGGCAATCGCGGTCGGCGCGCTGGTCGGTGCGCTGTACGCATTGCTGCTCAACCGGCTCGGCATGCCGAGTTTCGTCGCGACACTGGCCGGTTTGCTTGCGATCCTCGGGATGCAGTTGTACGTCCTCGGCGCAACGGGTTCGATCAACCTGCCGTATGGATCCGCGCTCGTGGATCTCGGGCAGCTCATCATCATTCCTGCGGTCGTCTCGTATCTGCTCGCGTTGATTCCGGGCGCGGTGATGCTGATCGTCGGGATGCGCACGCGTGAGCGCCGCCGAGCATCGCGCCTTTCCGCGCCGTCGATGGGAAGCCTGCTCGTGCGCGCCGTCGCCATCACGATCCTGCTTGAAGCGGTGGTGGCTTACCTGAACCGGGGACGTGGCGTCCCGTTCATGTTCGGCGTGTTCCTCGGTCTTTCGGTCGCGATGGATTACGCGCTCAAGCGAACGCGCTGGGGCCGCTCGATGCACGCGGTCGGCGGCAATCACGAAGCCGCGCGGCGCGCAGGCATCAAGGTCGGCGCCATCTACACCAGCGCGTTTGTGCTGTGCGCGAGTCTCGCCGCGCTCGGCGGCGTGCTGACGGCGGCGCGACTCGCCTCGGCCAGTCAGCAGGCCGGCAGCGGCGACGTCAACCTGAACGCGATCGCGGCTGCCGTGATCGGCGGGACGAGTTTGTTTGGCGGTCGCGGCAGCGCGTATTCGGCGGTGCTCGGCATCATCGTGATCCAGTCGATCGCGAGCGGCCTGACGCTGCTGAACCTGTCGTCCTCGCTGCGCTTCATGATCACCGGCGCGGTGCTGGCAATTGCGGTGATCGTCGATTCGCTCGCGCGTCAATCCCGCGTTTCGCACGGTCGCGCTTGAATCGCGAGAACCTGCCACTTGAATGCGATCTTGTCGAGCGCCACGGCGCTCAATAAGATCGACACGGAGAACAGTCAATGAGTGAATCGATGAAGGGAAAGGTGGCCGCCATCACCGGCGCGGCATCGGGTATCGGCCTCGAATGCGCGCGCGTCCTGATAGCGGAAGGCGCGAAAGTGGTGTTGATCGACCGGGCGAAGGATGCCCTCGCGCGATGCTGCGCGGAACTGGGGCCAAACGCGCTGCCGCTGGTCGTGGACCTGCTGCAGCCGCTGGAGGTTTCCGCCATGTTGCCGAAGATACTCGATCTCGCTGGCGGCCTCGACGTCTTCCATGCCAACGCGGGCGCGTATGTCGGCGGCGAGGTGGCCGAGGGTGACCCCGACGAATGGGACCGCGTGCTGAATCTGAACATCAATGCCGCGTTCCGCTCGGTTCACGCCGTGCTGCCGCACATGATCGCGCAGAAATCCGGCGATATCGTTTTCACGAGTTCCATCGCGGGCATCGTGCCGGTCGTATGGGAGCCGATCTATACCGCCTCCAAGTTCGCGGTGCAGGCTTTCGTCCACACGACACGCCGCCAGCTTTCCAAGCACGGCGTGCGCGTCGGCGCAGTGGCGCCGGGTCCGGTCGTCACGGCGCTGCTCGACGATTGGCCGAAAGCGAAAATGGACGAGGCGCTCGCCTCGGGCAGCCTGATGCAGCCAAAGGAAGTCGCCGACGCCGTCCTCTTCATGCTGACCCGGCCACGCAACGTGACGATCCGGGATATCGTGATCCTTCCGAACAGCGTCGATCTTTGACGCATCCACGTTCAACACAGAACGCAGGCAACGAGCTATATGACTCTAGACAATCCGACCTCCGGCGCGAAATACGTCATCGGTGTGGACGTGGGAACGGGCAGCGCCCGGGCCGGAATCTTCGATCTTTCCGGCCGCATGATGGCGTCGGCCAAACGCGACATCACGCTGTTCCATGCGAGCGGATCGATCGTCGAGCAGTCGAGCGGCGAAATCTGGCAGGCCGTCTGCGACTCCGTAAAAGAAGCGTTGTCGCAGGCCGCCGTATCGCCCGAGCAGGTCGCGGGCATCGGCTTCGACGCGACCTGTTCGCTCGTCGTACTGGGCGCGGGCGGCAAGCCCCTCGCCGTTGGACCGTCCGGGCGGGAAGATCGCGACATCGTCGTGTGGATGGACCATCGCGCCGTCGAGCAGGCGGAGCGCATCAACGCGACGAACCACGAAGTGCTGAAGTATGTCGGCGGCAGGATCTCGCCGGAAATGGAGACGCCGAAGCTGCTGTGGCTGCTCGAAAACAAACCTGACACCTTCGAAGCCGCGTGGCAGTTCTTCGACCTGACCGATTTCCTGACGTGGCGCGCGACCGGTGACTTATCCCGATCCACCTGCACGGTGACGTGCAAATGGACGTACCTCGCGCACGAGCGGCGCTGGGACGAAAGTTACTTCCGCACCGTCGGTCTGGGCGTGCTCGCGGACGAGGCGTTTGCACGGATCGGTCAGAACGTGGTCGACGCGGGTACGCCGCTCGGAAGCGGACTGACGCCGGATGCAGCCGCGCAACTCGGTTTGGGAAGCGGAACGTCTGTTGCGACGGGCGTGATCGACGCGCACGCGGGCGGGATTGGAACGGTCGGCGCGGAGGGTGCGCCCGAGTCGTGCCTCGCGTACGTCTTCGGCACGTCGTCCTGCACGATGACCACGACGCGAACGCCCGTCTTCGTGCCGGGCGTGTGGGGACCGTATTACTCGGCGATGGTGCCGGACGCCTGGCTCAACGAGGGCGGCCAATCGGTGGCGGGAGCCGCGATCGAACGGCTACTGGCGATGCACCCCGCGACACCCGACGCACGCACTCGCGCGGAACGCGAAGGCCGTTCGCTGCCGGTGATGCTGGCGAGTCTTGCCGGGCAGGCATCAGAAAACTTGTCGCGTGTGGCGACGCTCGCCGACGGTCTGCATGTCGTTCCTGAGTTCCTCGGAAATCGCGCGCCGCTAGCCGATCCCTATGCGCGTGCCGTGATTGCAGGCCTCGGCATGGAGGACGATCTGGACAGTCTGGTCGCGCTTTATATCGCCGGGATTTGCAGTATCGGATATGGGCTTCGGCAAATCATCGAGGCGCAAGCCGTTGCCGGCGCGCCGATCGAGAAAGTGGTGATCAGCGGCGGCGCGGGACGTCTCGATCTCGTCCGGCAATTGCTCGCCGATGCCACCGGCAAGCCGGTGCTCGCCACGCAGGCGGACGAACCCGTGCTGCTCGGCGCCGCGATGCTGGGCAGCGTAGCGGCCGGGCTTTTCGAAGACGTGCGCGCCGCGATGTCCGGGATGTCGCAGATCCAGACGACCTACAATCCGGACAGCGGCGATATCGCCGCATTTCACAAGAAGCGGTATCGCGCGTTCACACGGCTGCAGACCGTGGCGCGCGAGATTCGATGATCGGACGATGATGTGGGCGGCACGTGGCCGCCTGTATCGCGGTGGACGTCTGAACGTCGACTTGCTATCTGTCTTCCTCACTGCGCACGACGTGGCGGCTCCGTATCGCTACGGTTTGCTCGCTCGCAACCTTTACCCTGGCAGGTTGCGGCAGCGGTGACGGTGACGGCTCGCTCGCGTCGTGTTCTATCAATATCGAGGAATCGATCGAAGCGTGCCGACGTGGTACTTAAGGACGCCGGCGGGAACGTCGTCAGTCAGAAGCGGTATCTGCTGCAAGACCCGCCAGGCAGCGAATGGCGCCTCTCGCGCAAGCGAGTCGCCGCGCAAGCGGTTGGCGGCGATCGAAGGATCGCCGGCTTGACTCATAGATCCGTTGCCGCACGATGTACGTGCGGAGACGAAAATATTGAACTATGTAGCGCGCATTGCGCGGAGGCGAACAGAGGATCGTCGCTTCCCAACTTTGCCCCGTCTCGGGACCTTCGGGATCTTTCGTTAAAGCGAGCCAAACCGCTCTCACCACAAGACGAATTTGCGTGCGGAAATTGTCGCGCGAACATGATCGATCTTTGTCCGGCATTACGCGAATCTGCAATACGATTTTTGCGCCTCGTCACGCTAAGAGTAACTAGACCGTCCGTCGAATTGACGCCGAATAACCGGCGTCGATTCGCATGCCGTCCGGCCGCTCGATGAGACTACGCCGCTTGAGTTCTTCGAACGGTACGCTAGAGTCTAGCAAGCCGAGTCGATAACTATAATCGTCGGCATGGCCGCTCAAGAGAACCTTCCAGCTGTAGCGAAGCCGTGGCGCGAGCTCGCGCGCGTGCTGGAGGATATTGGTCGTGCAGTTATTGAAAAGCGTGTGATAGAACTCGGGCTGCTCGTTAAGCTGATTGACGCGTCGCAGATAATCCACGAAAAGATTGCGCGCCGTTTCAGCGCTCACGTTCACTCGATACAAACATACCCGCTCGCGGCGGACATCCGTGCGCACGCCAACGATATCGCGCTCGTCGGCCACCACGTAGATCAACTGGTACTGTCTGAAAAAGCCACGCCAGGTCGAATATTTCTGACCTTGTCTGCGACGTGTTTCGATCGAGACTGAAACATAGCGGCCATCGCTAAAGCCGAAACTGACGAACACATGCGCGATGGCTTCATGCGCCCAGCGCGATACGACCAGATCGACGGTTTGCAGCTGCGAAATGTCGTAGGTAGCGTCGAAATACGCCGGGCTGAAATCGTCTCGCGACCGGTAGGCGAAGTTGCGGACGTTGCGAATTCCGACCTCATTGCCGCACCATTGCGCCGATGCGGTACGCGCATATTCTTCCACCCAGTTTGCCTGCTTCGTCACGCATTGCTCCAGGTCATATTGGCTACGAAAAGCAACTGGACCAGCAAATTAAGCGCAACGAAACTGGCATGAAAGATCTGGTTGCGAGTGCGCATTGCAATGACGCATCCAATCGCCACGGCAGCGGTTTTCACCCAGTACATGTCACCTAGATTGACGACATGCATCTCGCCCTTGATAAGCGAGTCGCCGATATCGGTCACGCTTTCCGCGAGCAGCAATCCGAAGAACCAGACCCGTCGCGACATGAAGTAATCGCGATAGCCACTATACTCACGCATCGAATCCGGGAACAGCATCGCGCACATCAGATACATGATGAACGCGTAGAAGATCAGGTACAGGTAGATGCCGAAAGTCCATACGGGAATCTCGCGCAGGGAAAACTCCCACCACCAGAACTGCAGGATGTTGAGTATCAGTGAGGCGACCCACGCCATGTGGATCGGGTAGACGTTTTTGGACGAGGGATGCTGGATCGTCGAGGAAATTCCCTTGAGCATGTGCGTCAGCCCGAGACTGACGATCATACCCATCACGATCCGCACATGCGTGAACTTCTCCATGGTCGTGAGCCTAACCGCCGCGAACGCGACGTGTATGTCTCATCGCCAGCGCCGCGAGCGCGAACCATCCGACAGCCGGCGGATGCGTCACGATCCGAAGCGCCCGCGCGTAGTCGAGAACCAGTCCCGGCGTCCACGCCATGGTGTGCGCGCGATGCCGGAGTTGCGCGGCGATCCACAACTCGGGTGTGGTGACGAGACGCAACGCATCCGACCACGCACCACTGCGGTATGCCGCCCCCTCCAGCGCAACGTCGATCGCTTCAGCAACGCTGCTCGAACAGTTGCGATTGGTCAGGTTATAGATTTCGGCCAATTTGAATGTGTGCGCGAACGCTTGCAAACGCTCGGCGCTGAAGCGCCGGAACGTGATCCGCATGGTCGATTCGCACCAGCTCGCGGCTTCCTCCGGATAACTCGGCAGATAGCGGCCCTTCACGTTGTTCGATGCATCGGCGCGCAGCAGGCGCGTGAATTCGTCGGGCGAACGGTCGATCTCCACTGCCGGGTAAAGACTCAGGTACAACCCGCCCGCTTCGAGCGCGGCGTGGCCGGTCGAAATGACACCGTTGACGTCGACCGCAGCGATATAGCGATCGACAACCGGCCGGCTTACCGCCTTGCCTTTCGATGAGCCGAGCGGAGTCCAGACGTGGACGATCATCGGTTCGGCGGCATCGTGCTCGATTGCGAATTCCGTCGCTCGCGCGCGCGCCGATTTACGCAGCCGCAAATACAACCAGATCATGCGGCAGCCGCTCAACGCCATCCACATGCCGATGCAGTACGGCACCGTGCCCCGATAGTGAGTCGGATAAGGCTGAAAGAAGATAATCGCGAGAACGATGCTGAAGACGCCTAGCGCCATGGTCGAGCGCCAGTGGCGATAGCGCACCATCCAGGAAGCGGCGATCAGCAAGGCGCCTTCGAGCGCAAATCCGGCGCCGAAAAGCATCGCCAGAACGAAGTCGGAATAGGTATGCCGTGCAATGACAAGCACGCCGATCAGCACCCCGATGATGCCTTTGACGAGGCGAAAGTGCGTTTGCAGCGAGAGGCCGCTCTTCGCGAGAAAAATGGCGGCGAGACCTTCGAAAGTCAGGAGCACGCCAAACGTCTGCAACGGAAACCACAGCGCGCCGTCGAGTGCGTCGATCACGACGAAGCTGCCTATCGCGAGCCAAACTGCACCGAGCACGAGCAATTTGAACAAATGCCGGCTGGCATAGCGTGGGCCTAGAAGGTGTAAAAGCAGTTGAATCATTTGAACGAAACCTCGGTTGGGCGGCGGAGGTGGCTATCGTCTTCATCCTCCGTGCGCAAGCGCAGACACATCTGCAGCGCCTCGATGGCATGCGCGTGGCGTCGCCGCGCGGCGCGCAACTGGTGGGGATCGCGGCCGTCTGCCTCGGGTTTCAGATCAGCGCGAGCGCTACGCTCTTCTTCGATCAGGGAGGTGATCAACGCATTGTCGCGTCGGCTTTCGTCCAGCAGGCACACGAACGCCTGAACGTTTTCGGCTGAAATGAAGCGCGCCTTCTCGCTGATCGCGATCACGCGATTCCAGATCGACACGAGAATCGCCGCGATCCATACCAGCACATTGGCAGGCACGAGCCATCCGGGCAGCGGAAGTGCGCGCTCGGCATCGAAGAGCCAGCTTTGTTGAATCGGCGCGGCTGAGGAAGGCAAGGCGCTTGCGCTCAGCACGGCATGTTCGAGCGCATGATGGCGCGCCACTTCAATGTCCACGCCTTTCGATGCAAGCAGGAGCGCGATGACGAAGAGCACGATGCCCGCCACGAAAATATTCTGCCGATGCTCGCCTTCGTAGATCGAGCCGATCGCTTCGCGCAGCGAATCCAGCATGAGTACGGAGGCGACAATCGGCAGTTCCGCGCTGCCGAGGAAATTGACGATGCCATGATCTCCGCCCACCTGCGCGTGCAGCATGACAAGTATCGCGGTAACGAACACCGTCAAGATGACGCCGCCCACCGCATCCGCAAACACTGCCTTCTTCATCTATCCCTGCACCGAGAAGTTATTCGATAGCCGCGACTCGCATGGGAATATTTACCTGATGCGGCCGCTCCTAACGTATCTAACGGTCGATGCGTCGCAAACTTGAGGTTAGTGATAGAAGGCGTCGACGTGGAAGGTCAGTGTGCCGTCGAGCAAATGCTTTGCGTCCCGCGTGCCGGGTGCCGGGTGCCGCGCCGTCGGCGGCGAACGCGATCGTGGAAACCGGTGTGAATTGGCACTCGCAACGACCCTTGAACACTACCTTCCTAACCCACGCGCTCCCGATCCCAACTCGGTTCATCGCCAAACATCCCGGCAAGATAATCGACAAACCGCCGCACCTTGAGCGGTATCCGCCGCGCGCTCGGATAGACGGCCTGAATCGTCAGGTCGACCGTGCGATATGCGGGCAGCAGCGCCACAAGCTCGCCGCGGCGGATGTGCTCGCCGAACACGAAGGTCGGACCATACGCAATGCCGGCGCCGGCGAGCGCGGAGGCGAGCAGCATCTGCGTATTGTTCGCCGTCATCCGGCAAGGCCCGTCGATCACGTGCGCGCGGCCTTTCGCGTCGCGTAAAGTCCAGTCTCCCGCCGACACGGCCTCGCTGAACGCAAGCCGTTGCGCGCGCCGCAAGTCGTCCGGCTTGCGCGGCGTTCCATGGCGCTCGAGATACCCGGGCGACGCACACACGACCATTCGGCACGGCGCAAGCCGCCGCGTCACGAGTCCCGGCGAATCCAGCCGTCCGATCCGGATCGCGACATCGACGCCCGCGTCGATGAGATCGACATAGCGGTCACCCAGCAGCACTTCCGCGCTGACGTGCGGATGGTCCTCAAGATAGCGCGCCACCACGCCGCCCAGGTGCATCGCGCCGAACGTGACCGGCGCGGCGACGCGCAACACGCCGCGCGCCGTGGCTTGCGAATCGCTCGCTTCCCGCGTGGCTTCGTCGAAGGCTTCGAGAATTCGCTTGCTTCGCTCGTAGTAAGTCTGGCCGGTATCGGTGAGACTCAAGCGCCGCGTCGTGCGTTGAAGCAGCCGTGCGTTCAGTTCGGCCTCAAGGGCGCTCACGTGCTTGCCGGCCATCGCCGCCGATAGCCCGAAGCGACGCGCCGCCGCGGCCAGGCTACCTTCCTCCACCGCGGCGACGAACACGCCGAGACTCGTAAGCCGGTCCATTTTGCCCTCCCATTCGATAACACCATTATCGACTGACCCCACCGATGCGGCAATTATCAAGTCGAAGGCTTGAATCTACTATTCGAACATCAACTAACGAACGAGGGATGTGGAAATGGAAATCAAGTCGAACGGTACGCGGATTCACGTCAAGCAACAGGGCGACGGCGAGTTGGCACTGGTGTTCCTGCACTACTACGGCGGCTCGTCGCGCACTTGGGACCGGGTCGCTCGCGAACTGTCCGGTCGTTATCGAATCGTTGCCACCGATCATCGCGGCTGGGGCGATTCCGAAGCGCCCGCCGACAGTTACCGCATTGCCGATCTTGCCGCCGATGCCGAAGGCGTCATCGACGCGCTAGGTCTGCGGCGCTATGTTCTGGTCGGTCATTCGATGGGTGGGAAGGTCGCTCAACTTATGGCATCGCACCGGCCGGGCGGACTCGAAGGTCTTGTGCTCGTCGCGCCGTCGCCTCCCTCGCCGATGCTTCTTTCCGACGAGGAACGCGCGACGCTGGCGGGCGCGTATCAATCGCGCGAATCGGTCGAATACGTGATCGATCATGTTCTGACCGCGAAGACGCTCGACGCGGCTTGTCGTGAACAAGTCATCGAGGACAGCTTGAAGGGTGCGCCAGAGGCCAAGGCCGCGTGGCCGAATGTGGCCATGCGCGAGGACATTACGGCGGCGGTCGCGTCGATCGACGTGCCGACCATCGTCATCGCCGGTGAGCTAGATCAGGTGGACCGCGTCGCGACCGTGCAAACGGAATTGCTGCCGCGCATCCCGCACGCGGCGATGCACATTCTGCCCGGAACGGGACACCTGTCCCCGCTCGAAGCGCCGGCCGAGGTGGCGCGGCTCGTCGCACAGTTCGTCGCGGCAATCGAGGACAAAGCCGGCATGCGCGACTCGTCCAGGTAGCTTCAAGTCACTTTCGAGGAGGACCGCTCAAGCCCTGCTCGTCCCACCGTTCACCCTTAAGCCACCGCTTCCACACGACGCGTGCTCGGCAGCATCCGGTCGAACTCGCGCTTGACGATTCCGTAGCACTCGCAAGCACGCGCTTCGAGCGCCGCGCGATCGAGCACCTTGATGCATCCACGGCTGTGATGGATCAGGCCGGCATCGTGCAACTTGCCGGCCGCTTCCGTCACGCCTTCGCGACGCACGCCGAGCATGTCCGCGATCATCTGCTGGGTCACCCGGAATTGTTCCGACGACGTACGATCTGCCTGGATCAGCAGCCAGCGGCACAGTTGCTTGCTCAGCGTGTGATGGCGATTGCACGCCGCCGTTTGCGCCACTTGCGTGAGCAGCGCTTGCATGTACAGCAGCATGATCCGGCGCAGGAAATCCGAGCGGCCAAAGTGTTCACGCAAGGCGCTCGCGCTCATCCGATACGCGAAGCCCTCGCGCTGAACCTGAACGCGCGTCGGCATCGTGTCGCCGCCGGTCAAGACGGGCACGCCCGTCATGCCTTCACGCCCGACCGCCGCGACTTCGGCGGTGCCGCCATCTTCCATCGTGTGAAGCAGCGACACGATGGCCGTCGTCGGGAAATAGACGTGATGAATGCGTTGGCCGGAGTCGCACAGCAGTTGCTCGGTGCGTAACTGGACGAGTTCGAGATGCGGTGCGAGCGCCTGCCATTCTTGCGCGGGAAGCGCGCCCAATAAATGATTGCCGTGCAGGTCGGACTGAAGGGTCAACATGATTTTTGCTTCTCTTGGTCTCGCGCGATGTGCGCTGTATTTTTATCTGGCGCGCTGCGGATTTCGTGTTCGCATCTGATGGCGTTCATCGAAAATCCGCAGCGACCAGCCCCGGAGCACATCTATCGCCGTTTGTATGAAACCCCTCACGGCTGTTTTGTGTGCTTTGTCAGACATAAGCGAGAGTCGTGCCAGGAACGACGAATCCGCTACCAGTAAGCAGGCTCACGATATGTCGCGCGCCGCACGCTGCGCTCGCGCGCGGATTTGATTCAGTTTTGAATAGACGAAATGGAGACGCTTGCTTGAAGGACGTCTCGCGAGAGTCAGGTCGAAAATCGGGCTATCGTTTGCGCGTTCCCGTGGATAAGGAACGACTCGCCGCGCGCCGCCAAGAACGTGCGTCCGGGGGCGTGCTTAAGAAGTGTTGCAAGTCTGAGGTTTATTCAGCGAAGCGTGCCGATTATCGGACGCGCCAGTAAGACGACCGCGCCTGCGAAAGCCCCGCCCACTCTGCGTTCGGCGCTTGCACACGATTCTCGGTATTCATACGCAGCGCCGAGATGAAAGGCGGACGAAAACCGTTGCGTTTTCGAAACGTCGAAAGGCGTTCGTGCCTCGGCTCTGTCGGGCGACCGTTTAAAAGAACGCGACGCGCCAACGACCGCGCTCACCCGCCTTTGATCGGTTCGACGCGGCGGTCGCGATGCGATATCAGCCAATCTCCGTTCTCGGCCAGCGCCTCGGCACCCAGATCGCCGACTATCGCCTTGAACTCCTCTTCCTTCCCGACGTCCAGTTGCGTCACGAGCGCCAGCGCCTTGCCGAAGAGTCGGCCCATCCGGCTGTACTGATGCGCGTGATCCTTGAATGCCCGTTTCTCCGAAAAGATGGTAAGCGCGCCGGCGAGAGCGGGCGCGAAACCGATCGCGGTGACCAACAATGAATGAAACGTGTCGTCGGGGGCGGCAGGCTTTGCGAAAAGCAGCAACGCGGCCATTCCCATCCCCACCAGATAAAAGAACCAAGCTAGCCACTCGAGAACGACCCATTTTCTCCTGTTGTACTCGGCTTTACCCAAGGTGCCGGCGGGCCGGCCCGCGCCGCTGAAATAATCGAACTGACTCTCGATCCAATATCGCGTGACCACCTCGCGTTGAACCGGTCCGAGGCCCATCGCCAGCGCGTGCAGTGCCGTTCCGCGCAATGCCGTACGGATCCAGCTCAGTTCGTCCTGATGCTTGCGCATATAGAAATCCTGTACGCCGCAACGGATTCCTGAAAGTCCCCAAAAGAACTGAACCCTAAGCGCTTCGGCGAGCGCCCGATAATCCTGGAAATGGTTTTGCCATTGTCCGGGACGAATAAGGGTGCGGTACGCAAGCGCGGCCAACCCGTTAATGAGGACGTAATAGACCAACAACATTCGCTTTTCGCGGTGATGGACGAATTGCTCAAAGGTCAAAACGCTCGCGAGCAGTACCAGGATGAGGGCATATAAAGCCAGAAAAATGAGAACCCGATTTTTTTGCGAAAAGGCGTCCGCCATTGCGTGAGCGTCTCGGATCGCCGTGGCCGGCAGTCGTTGGCCGCCGAGCGTGCGCATCGCATCGGGCGGCAGCAGGCGCTCGGCAGACCGCGCAATGCGTTGCCCGCGCGTCTGTGCAATCTCCGCCAGCAGGCCATTCGCCTTGTTCAGCCTGGCTAATTCGCCTGGCGTCGCATTCAACGTGTGCCGCGCCTCTTCTTCCATCGGATGAAGTTCGGACGTTCTGCTGCCTTCGCGCAATTCAGCCTCTGTTCTGTCCGCATCGATCGCGACCTCGCTGCTTCTGCCGGTGCGCAGCCAGAGCGATCCGGCGACGCCGACACACCCTTGCGCGCTTTCCCGCGGCGTGGCGATCCGAAACGTCAGCCCACTCTCGACGGGATACAGCGTGGTGCGAACATGAGGAAAAATCTGGCTACGTTGATACACCGGCGATTCGTACTCACCGACAGCCCGCAAATAGACGATATGCGCGGTCCCGCCTCGCCGGTCGGATCGCTCGTCGCCCTTGGCTTCCGGCTGCCACTCGCCGTTGCCGTTCCAGAGCGCCACCATGACATGGCTGAAGTGCGTGATAACGAGTCCCACCTGCTCGTATTGCAGCTCATTGCGATTCGGCTCTTCGCCATCGTCGATCCACGGCAATTCCATCCGCAGCGCCGCCTCGCTCCAAAGCGTATGCAAACGCTTGCGACCCGCGTCGGTCTGGAGGGTCCGCTCGTAGTCGTCGAGCGGCATCGGAAGCACCGCGACCAGTGGTAAGTGCAACGCCTGCGCGGCTTCGGCCACCAGTTGATCGGCGCCTTCGGCAAGCGCCGTCATGACCCAGATGTCCGAATTTCCAAAGCACTTGACTAGCGACTCGAGCAGATTGCGCACCGACGCGGCCACGGCCTCGTGCGCGTCCGGCTGCAGATCGACGTGACCGGTTACACCGACCACGAGCGGAAGCGGACCATGTGTCGTATTTTCCATCGCGTCAGTCGCTCCACGTTTTTATGATTCGGGCGGAAACGTCGCAAGCCTCGCGGGTTGCGAGGCTGCATGAGGTCGATCGATACTGCGGTGGTGCGCTCGCTAGTTCAGGTGCGCCGAGACGATGAGCAGCCATATCGCGTCGAAGCAGCGCGGACGGCGACAGCGTGATCCTCGTGACGCCGGCTAGCGCAGAAAGCTAATCCCCGGGAGATCGCGCGCATCGCCGGTTACATCACACGAAATGCTTTGACGGTTTCAGCCGGGCGCAGCGATCGATGCGCCATCGCGACAAAACGTGCGATGCGTCACTTGCGACGCGCTATAAATTTACCCTGCCATCGTAGAGCCTTAACGGTTCGAACAAATTAAAGCCTCGCGATTCGTTCAGTAATAGATCGCGAGCCAGACGCTAGGCGTTTCAGCATGCGACCACGCAACGCGATGCCGGCAATGCGCGTCGATCAGCACGTAATCGCCGGGACGCATCTCGTGCAGCGCCGGCTCTTTTTCGAACTCGAGCGCCGCCGCGCCCGACAGCAGCACAACCCATTCGGCGCGCGAGTCGTCGTACCAGAATCCTTCGGGACTCGCCTGCCCCATGGAAACGATCCGCTCCACGTTCAGGCGTTGCCCGGTGAGAAGCACGTCGATCCGCTCCTCGCCGCCGCTCGTTTTTTCGAAGCTGAACAGGTTGCCCGTTTGCAGTTGCATGATCCGACCTCTCGCCGGTGACGCCTACGAGCCGAGGCGCGCGAGCGCTTCGCGCATCGGTGCAGTAGATACGGTAATCATGCCGTCGAGCGGCGTGTCCATTTCAAGAATCACGAAGATCGCCCCGGACGCCGAGAACGCGCACAGCAAAAAAAAGAAGATGACCGTGCCATTACGCGGAGAAAACAGGCCGAACGTCCCGAAGATAATCGCAAGCCACGACACCAGCACGACCAGCAGCGTCATCGGGATCGAACCTCGCTTTTGCAAAAGCGCGAGCCATCGCGCCGCAAAAACTTCGTCGGAAATTTCCATGCTGCGCGTTTGCAGCTGCCGCTTGGCGGCCGTGTCGGGCGCGAGTTGCGCGAGGCTGCGCTGGAAATGCTCGATCTGACCGACCACGTCCGGCCCGTTAAGCCGGTCGAGTTCACGCGAATCGCCGGAACCGATCATATCGATCCACGTCGCGTAATTGCTTCTGAGTTGCGCGCGCAATGCGCCCGTCTCCGATCCATATTCCGCAAGCGCGCGGTCGAGCCGGACGATGTTCACCGCGTTGCGCACGAGGTCGCCGCTCACGGTATCGAACGAATTCTTCGCGGATGAAATCAGGAGCCCCAGCACGAGCGCCGAAATTGTCGCTATGAGACCCGTGGCGAGCTTGATCGAACTGGAAGATTCTTCGTTGAGATGGTGTTGGGGTAGCCGTTCGCGCAAGTAGAAGCCGAGCATCGCGCAAGAAAACACGCAAACGAACACGGCGAGCGAAATGACGAGATGCTTCACGCTTCTACCTCCATGCCGAACGACAAAGCGACGCCGGACGAGATAGCGCACGCTATCGGGCAGCGTCGACAGGCCGGGCTTTTCGCAGAATAGCGCTTTCGTCCGCATTAAACGAGGTGTACGCATACGCGGTTCGATTACGCGCTAAAGTCACGCTTGGTCGCGGCCTGATGCGCGGATGAACCTCGGACTCCGGATGCCGGCCCCTATACGAAAGGACCTGCCATGAAGAAGCGTTTCGTCGCCGCCGTCGCCCTGGCCGCTCTGCCCGCCTTGCTGACAGCGTGTACGGCCAGCGCGCCGATCACCGGACCGCTGCAGGCGGGAAGCGCGTCGAGCGGATTGTCGCTGACCTCGGCGGGCGTCTATAAAGGCGCGCTCGCGTCGCACCGCGCAGCCACCTTGCTGATGCTCTACGACGGCACCGCGTATCTTTTCTATGGGCCGGATGCGCCGGGGAACGCGGCGCTTGGCGGCGTCGTGGTGGTGTTTGCCGGGCAGCAATCCTCCGACGGCCAATTCAAAAGCATCCAGGCGACGAACTTTACGTTCCGCCCGCCGGGTGGCGCGCGGGTATCCATGTCGGTCGACTTTTCGCACGCGCCCAACGTGGCGGGTGCGGTTGTCGCGAGCGGCGAGGCGGCGGCATCGCCGCTGAATTTCGCGGCCGTCGCCGACCAGATGCTCGGACAAACGCCATCGCTCGCGGCGGCGGCGGGCTTGTATAGCGGACAGGCTGGATCGACGAAAGGCAGAACGAGCGCGCAGGTAACGGTCACGGCGGATGGTTTGCTCGCGGGAACCATGCCCGGCGGATGCGCGTTCCAGGGCAAGATCGCGCCGCACGCGGGACTCGACGCGTACGACGTCTCGCTCACGTTCGGCGGAGCGCCTTGCGCCGAGCCGGGCGTCAGCGTCGCGGGCAACGCCGTGCTCGACGCGGGACGGCTGCTTGCGGCATTGCCGGCCACAGACCGCTCCGATGTGTTCTACTTCGTGGGCGGAAAATGACGCGGGCCGTACAGTATTCGCGCTACAAAAATCGATAGGACCGCGTTTGATTCCGGCTCGAATAGCCCGTGTTTCTGCGGGCGTTTAACCAAAAGCGCGTGGCATAATCCGCCAACATTTCCTGCCGAGTTCGCCGACGAATGCGGAGCCGTTTATATCGGAAGATTGCCAGCCTCCTGGGATTGCTTGCAATCCTGATGGTGACGCTCGCGCCGACGGTTTCGCAAACGCTCGCGGCTGCCCGCCACGGCGATTCGTCGATGGCATCGGATTGCGACATGGCTTCCATGCCGTCCATGCAGCACGACGCGGACGACGACAAATCGCGGACGGACACGACTTTGTCGGACGGTCAGGCGTGCGGCTATTGCAGTTTGCTCGCACACGTTCCCGTCGTGCCGGGCGTTCCGGCGACTTTCGCGGTTACGTCTCTTCTCATCCAGCATCCGGTCGCGACGCGCTTCGAAAGCGCTCGTCTTGTCGAACCGCTCGCCTCGTTCCAGCCTCGCGCTCCACCCACCTTGTCCTGATTTCGCGATTCACTTTTGTCATGCGGCCGGCGTTTGCGCTGCCGCGTGCCTGTCTGCGCGCGGCGCTCGTCGCCCGCGTCAAGACTTCGACGTGACCGAGAAAAAGGACTGACCATGTTCACTCAATCAACGCGCTGCGGGCGGCCGCTGCGCGCGACGCCGCCTATGCAGGCGTCTGCAAGCCTGCTGGCGCTCGCGGCATTGCTCACGCCATCCCTTACGCAGGCCCACGCTATCGCGGGCGATCGCGTATTCCCCTCGACAATGGCCGTGGACGACCCCGGTGTCGGCGATGAAGCCAACTTCCAGTTCGGGCACGTTCGTGTTCCGGGCGACGGCGGCGATCAAAACATCAATACCTTCGATGTCGAATACGACAAGCTGATCACCTCACGGCTCGCGGTATCGGTCGGCGGCACTTACACGATGCAGAACAACCCGACATCACGCGGCTTCGATAACTTCGGCGTGGGTCTCAAGTACCTGTTGTACGTGAATGAAGCCCACGAATTCATGACGTCGATCGGTGTGGACGCGGAGATCGGCAGCACCGGCAGCCGGGCCATCGCCGACAATTTTTCGACCATCTCGCCGACCCTGTTCGCGGGCAAGGGCATGGGCGATCTGCCGGACTCGCTCGCCTACTTGCGGCCCATCGCGATCACCGGCGAGCTAGGCCCGTCGCTCACGACCGGCGCGGGCCAGCCCAATGCATTCAATTACGGCTTCACCGTCCAGTACAGCCTTCCCTATCTGCAGCAACATGTGCACGACCTGGGGTTGCCGCAGCCGCTGTCCAACATCATTCCCCTCGTCGAAATTCCGTTGTCCCGCAGCCAGGGCGTGACGACGGGCACGGTCAATCCCGGCTTTATCTGGATAAACCGCTACGGACAGTTCGGCGTCGAGGCGCAGATACCGGTTAACCGGGCGAGCGGATCGCATGTGGGGATTCTCGTGCAGGCGCATATCTTTCTCGACGATATCGCGCCGAACAGCATCGGCAAGCCACTGTTCTAACGAGCGAGGAACGGACCATGAAAATCTCTAACCTGTCCTGGCGACCCACGATAAGCGCGGCCACGTTGTGCCTTGGGTTGGCGTTTGGCGACGCCGCGATGGCGCATGTCTTTCCGAAAAAGCAGGAGCCGTCCGCGGGGGCCACCGTTGCGGACCCCGCCGAGGTCAAGATTCTGTTCGACGGACCGCTTGAGCCTTCGTTCTCATCGCTCACAGTCACCGATGCGGCGGGAAAGACCGTGACCACGGAGAAATCCGCGATCGACGCGCATCACCCGGACGTTGCCATCGTCGCGCTGCCCCCGCTGAACGCGGGTCGCTATACCGTGCATTGGGTGGCCGTCGCCGCCGATGGACATCGCACCCATGGTGACTATCCATTCAACGTCAAGTAGCGTGCGCGGTGCGGAGCAGATGTTCAAACGTCTGCTCTTTGAACGATGCGATCGACGGCCGGCGCTAACACCAGCCGCCTGCATCGTCGCGACATACGTTCTTTGAAAAGATTAGCGCTCCGCCGTCTTTGCTAGGCGGCCGGAGCGCTTCTTAACTTTCGCTCATTCCGCGATGCGTTTGAAACTGACGTAGTAATCGTCGGTGTAATAGCACTCGCTAGTCGTTTTGCGCGCCCCGCCACACACGATGCGGCGTTGCCCGCGATCCGTCGATCCGGGCGTGCGAACCGTGTACGCGTGGTAGTAGCCGCGCGGATGCTGCGGTAGCAACGTCGAGCTATTGCGGAACATGACGCCGTCTTCGCTAAAGGGAAACGGGCCGCCCGCTTTGATCAGACGCAGTGTTTCCGCGGCTTCTCCGGGCAACTGCGCTTTA
Source organism: Caballeronia sp. SL1002 (assembly GCF_057814995.1). Lineage (NCBI taxonomy): Bacteria > Pseudomonadati > Pseudomonadota > Betaproteobacteria > Burkholderiales > Burkholderiaceae > Caballeronia > Caballeronia sp. SL1002. The sequence continues at coordinate 529,187 of NZ_JBYMUW010000003.1, forward strand.
GTGACGGCGGCTAGCGTGCCCCGCTCTTGCACGGCCGATGCGGCCGGTGCGCCACTCGCGGCTTGGCCCGGTGGAGCCGATGCCTGACTCGCGGATGCCGCCGCGTCTTGAGCCGTGTTTTGAGATCCACCCTTGCCGCATCCGCCGAGGATCGCGTTCAAGGCCAGAATGCAGGAGAAAACCCAAGCTCGCTTGACCAAACGATTGTCTCCGGTTGAACCCGCATTGGACGTTCACGAATGATTTAAGAGTATCGCTAATGGCACAGCGAATCAACGTTCGGTCTGCGATGACCGCGAACCGCGCGGCGCCGCCCGCCTTGCAAGGAGTATGAAATGATCGGTGTATTCGTTACGTTTCGCTACCAAGACGACTTCGACGAGCAGGCCGTGCGGAAGATTGCAGATACGGTGCGTGCAAAATTCGAAGGGATGCCAGGACTTCGCTCGAAGGTCTTCACGCTGAATTCCCAAAAGCGTGAGGCAACGAACTTCTATGTCTGGGAGTCGGAAGATGCGGCCAGAGCGTTCTTCACCGACGAGCTTGTTGATCGAGTCACTGGTCTTTACGGCACACGCCCGAGTGTCGAGTTCGCGCAGATTGCCGGGCTGGTGGACAACGTTCGAGCATGACGCCGTACGGCGTCGTGGATTACCTGAACCGGAAATCGCGAGCTAAGCCGCGTTCTGTTGCCGCATCGAAACGCAATGGCCAAGGAATCCAGCAAACCTAGAGACTCGAAGAGGTTATAGCGAAGAACGTCTGAGTATTTTCTTCATACGGCAACATTGCTTAGCAGATTCAATTAGTTGGTCGACCTCCGCGCTTTGCGTATATTCGACCCGTCGGCAATCATTTGCCCGCTCCCAACATAATAGTTCGTGACCTTCCAAGCCGGGCATAGCCGGCTTTCTTTGGAGTTCAGCAAAATGGGTTCGGTGACGGCACGTCTTCAGGACGTCAATTTCCACGCGCTTCAGCGTAATAGATCGACCATCAAGGTGACCATGCACGACGGCGAAACCGTTCACGGCCAGATTGTCTCTTTCGACGACTGGCATATGCTGATGCGAATGGACACCACGCCTTGCGTCGTGTTTTTGCGGGCAGTCACGTCCATTGAGAAAGTGCGAGAGCCGCATCATTGAAAGCTCCGACCGTGGGCGTCGATGTTCTCGCGGACACGGTCGAAGCTCGTCGCACTAACGCCCCTTCTACGGAACGAGGCGCCGTTCGAGCGCTCGCATCTCAAGGTCGAGTTCCCAGGCAAACATGCCGATCGGCACGATGCCCATCACCACCATATCCGTGCCGAAGAAACTTGGTGCGTTAAGCACCATCTGTCCGAGACCCGCAGTCGCCGCCACCATTTCCCCGGCCGCGAGCGTCGTCCATCCGAAGCCGATAGCGATCCGCAGACCCGTCAATATTTCGGGCAGCGTCGCGGGCAACACCACGCGACAGACCACTTCCAGAAAATCGCCGCCGAGCGAATAGGCCGCGTGAATCTGCTCGACGGTGGCGCTGCGTGCGTCGGCTCTCGCGGCCATCGCCACGGCGCAAAGCACGCGAGATGGATCGCGACCGCGCGCCGACTCCGATTCGCCACAGACATAAATACCAGATTGATCGCGAAACGTCCGCCGCTGATGTGCTCGATCTGTTGAGCCATCTTCGCGAGTACGACTGGGTGACAGAGATAACGCTTGATCGCCGCGATGATTTCGCTGCGCGACGTAAGCGCCGCTAATGCAGCCGATGCCGTCCATGCTTCGAGTTGGCCGAGCGTGGGATCGTGCCAGTTTCTATCGCTATGAAATCGCTAAAAACGCATAACGTCATCGCTTTTATGCGTGAACGGATCGAACGCCGCCGGGCGCCGCTCATTTCAAAAGATCGCTCAGGTCGATACCATTCTTCGCGCGGGTCATCTGCTCATCCGGGACCGGCGTGCCGCGATTGAGATCGACGAGATCTTGATTGAGAAGCACGTACGGGCGCATACGCGTTTCGTAGGCCGCAAAGGCGTCGCCCGTGTCGTCGCGATTCCGCACGATTTCCTGCGCCAGCACGAACGCGCCGACCAGCCCGAGACTCGTTCCCTGCCCCGAAAACGGCGAAGCGCAATGCGCGGCGTCGCCCGCCAGAACGACGCGGCCCTTCGACCACGACGGCATGCGAACCTGTGCGAGCTCGTTGTAATAGAACGGGTCCGTGGACATCACCGATTCGAGAAAGCGCGGGAATGCGCCGCCGAGATGCGCGCAGCGCTGCGCGACGAGACGCCTCTGCGCATCCACATCGTTACGCGCAGGCGGTGGCGCTGGCAATTCGAAGCCGACGCCGATGCGCAATTCGCGCTGGTCGAGACTCGGATAGATGATGTAGCCCAGGCCGTCCGAACGATGACCGAGTTGCCAATCGACTAGCTGAATGAGATTGGGCGTCGAGAATAACGCCAGGACTACGTTCAACGGCCGCACATGCTCGTGCTCATTTTCGAAGCACAACCTGCGTACATTCGAATAAAGCCCGTCCGCGCCGATCAAGAGATCGAACCGGCTCTCCCGTCCACTTTCAAGCCGCACGTCTACACCATCGCCGCGCTCCTCGATGCCGAGGACACTGTCGCCATAGACAAACTCGACGCGTTCGCTCAAGGCACCCATCAAAAGCTCGCACAGGTCGTCGCGAAAGATTTCGATGTCGTCGCTGTCGAGACGGCCAGCGCTAAAAGTGCGCTCCTCTGTCCGATCGATTTCGTGGCCTTGTGCATCGAGCGTCGACATGCCTCTCAAGCGGGTGCGCAATGCGCGTGCTTCATCGAGCAAGCCCATTGCCCGGACCACGTTCAGCGCGACGCCACGGATATCGACAGCCTGGCCGCCACGCCGGAACGCAGGCGAACGTTCGACCAGCGTGACGGCGTAGCCGGCCCGATCGAGCCAGAGCGCCAGCGCGAGGCCCGTCACACCGGCACCGGAAATCAACGCAGTTGCTTTCATGTAAGTGACCTCGCTAGATCCTGCATCCGCGACTTTTGACGAGAAGCTTTCCAGCGCGAATATTTTAGTCGAGCAATGCGTCTCGTCGTGCGAATACGTTTAATAGCGCGAGCCGAAAAATCTAAACGATGCCTTGCGCACCTACGGCCGTTTTCCGGCGTCGTTTAATGCTCAATACGCGGGTTGATTGTGCCTTTAGCGCGTGAACCTACGGCTTGCCTTCATCGCGAGTACAAATGCCTTGCGGGCCGTTCACGATGCGAGTGAACGAGTGCGTGGCCGCCTTTGTCTACCTATTTTTGTCATGCAAGCATGAGGTCCGCCGTTCAAGCCGCGAATATCTACTGTAGACGTTCGGCCGCAACGCGTGCGCCTATTTCGCTAACAACCGTAGACCAACAGGAAAACGCGCCACATGGCGAGACGAAAGTTTATTGCCCTTTCACTGGCCGCATGCGCGTCCGTCTTGATCGGCTATCACGCACGCGCGCACTTCGAACCGGGTGGCATTGCCTATGGTAACGGACCCCGGCAGCAGCTCGACGTCTATAAGCCCGAGCCCGGCTCACGCGAGAATTACCCGGTCGTGGTGTACTTCTATGGCGGCGGCTGGCAAGGCGGGCGTCGCTCGGATTTCAAAGACATCGGCCGAGCGCTCGCGGCACAGGGCATCGTCACGGTTATCCCGGATTACCGGGTCTATCCCGACGCGGTGTTCCCCGGCTTCCTCGACGACCCTATGGCCGCCCTGCGCTGGACACGCGATCACGCGCGCGAATTCGGCGGCGATCCGGGACGCATTTTCGTTATGGGACACTCATCCGGCGCACACATGGCCGCGATGATCGCGACCGATCCTCGCTATCTCGCGGCGCAAGGCATGACCAAACGTTCGCTCGCTGGCATGATCGGTTTAGCGGGCCCGTATGCCGCATTCCAGAAAACCGATCCTCACATGGACGAAATTTTTCCGGCGGCATTGCGTCCGCGCGCGCTGCCCACCGCGTTTGTGTCCGGAGACGAGCCGCCGATGCTGCTCGGCGCAGGCACGGCGGATACCGACGTCGATCCGGCTAACAGCGACCGCTTCGCTGAAGCGCTGCGGGCGCATCACGACGTGGTCGAGTTGAAGAAATATCCAGGTTTCGGCCACGATACGATGATTCAGTCGATATCGGCAACACCGCAAACGGCGTCGCCGGTCTTAACCGATGTCGTGGCCTTCATCAACGCGCATTGAAGAACGCAGCCCGCCGCACCGTTACGCCTTCAGTTCCGCCTCCACCGCCGCCTTCATCTCGCTCTTGACTTCCGGCGGTCCGGCGAAGCGGTTGCGCACGCCCAGCCCGTACCAGAACACAGCCATCACCGCGATCAAAAGCAGGCTGATATAAAGCACTTTCTGGTTCGGCGGCTGGATGCCGACATAGACCAGCACCGCGCCGCCGATCACCGCGAGCAGCGCCACAGGTTTCGACCACACGCCGAGATTGAACGGGCCCTTGCGCACCCACGTCTTGCCTTCCGCGTTGAGACCGGCGGCGATGGGCATCACGTAGGACACGTAGAGAAACACGGCGCAGCCGGTCGACAGGACGGCGAACGCGTCGCCGTAAAGCGTCGCGGCGATAGCGAGAATCGCCGATACCCAGATAGCCGCGCCCGGCGTCCGATGCGTCTCGTTGACCTTCTTGAGCCAGTTCGAAGCGGGCAATCCGCCATCGCGAGCGAAGGCGTACATCATCCGCGAGCAGGACGTGAGGCACGCCAGACCGCACAAATAGTTCGACAGGAAAATGCCGACGCCGAGCGGCACGCGCAGCCACGTCGGCAACGTGCCGAGCAAGGCGTTGAAGAAGCCGCCGCCGAGCTTCACGCTCTCCTTGATGTCCGGCATCACGAGCAGGAACGCGCACACCATGATGTAGCCGAACAGCGCTGACCAAAACACCGCGCGCAGCATGCCTTTCGGAACATTGCGCGCGGCGTCGTGGGTTTCTTCCGAGGTATGCGCGGACGCATCGAAGCCGGTGATCGTGTAGATGGTCAGCAGAAGGCCCGAGAGGAACGCCGCGAGCATGCCTTGCTTGGGCCACGCGCCGCCGTCGAAACCGGTGAAGTTGGTGAAATCGACGAGCCGCCCGAAGTCGAACGGCGTCTTCGAGAAGCCGAGCAGCGCGAGCGTCAGGATCACGGCGATCGCGAAGATCAGGTAGCCGGAGAGGTCGGTAAGCGTGGTCGTGAGTTTGATGCCGCGATGATTCAGCCACGCCTGGCTCAAGGTCACGGCCGTGATGAAGCCGGTCTGCGACCAGAAGCCGAGCGAATCCGGGTCGATGCCGAAAAGCGGCGCGATCAGCGTCTTGAAGAACGGATCGTAGACGCCGAAATTCACCGACGCCACCACGAAGATCAATCCGAGCAAGTTGAACCACGCGGTGGCCCATCCCCATCCCTTGTTGCCGAGAATCGAACTCCAGTGATAAAGACCTCCGGCAGTCGGATACGACGAGGCGATCTGCGCCATCGATGCGGCCACGACCATCGCGAAGAGCGCGCCCACTGGCCAGCCGATACCGATCGACCCGCCGCCCAACGCGGAGAGCGCCTGCGGAAACGCGGTGATGCCGCCCGCGAGAATGCAGATGATCGAGAACGAGATGGCGAAGTTCGAGAAGCCGCTCATCCGGCGCGCGAGTTCCTGGGTGTATCCCATGCTTTGCAACTGGCGGGCGTCGTGGTCGAGCGCTCCGGGAGCGCCGTCCTTATGCACAGGTTCCATGATTTTCCTTTGGCTCGAATTGACTGCGGAGGTTGAAGGGCTTGCTTGAATTCGTGAGCGCCCTAAAGCGCCTTATTCGAACTTCGCCATGATGTGACGCGCGCAGGTGTAGTCCTCGAGCGCGTAGACCGACATGTCCTTGCCGTAGCCCGAGCGCTTTACGCCGCCGTGCGGCATCTCGCTGACGAGCATGAAATGCGTGTTGATCCACGTGCAGCCATATTGCAGTTCGGCGGCGACCTTGAAGGCGCGATTCACATCGCGCGTCCACACGGAACTCGCAAGGCCGAAGTCGGAGTCGTTGGCCCAGGAAATCGCCTGCTCCGTATCGTCGAAGCGTGTCACCGACACCACCGGTCCGAACACTTCGCGCCGCACGATCTCGTCGGTTTGCCGCGCGCCCGCAATCACGGTCGGCTCGTAAAAAAATCCGCGCGATGCGCCTGCCTTGCCGCCTGTTGTGACTTCAATATGGTTCTGGCTTGCCGCGCGCTCGACAAAGCTCGCTACGCGGCTGCGTTGCCGCTCGGATATCAGCGGCCCCATTTCGACGCCTTCCATGTGCTGCTCGCCGAAACGGATCGTGCTGACCGCGCTGGATAGATCCGCGACCAGCTTTTCGTAGATCTTCGGTCCCGCATAGATGCGGCACGCCGCCGTGCAATCCTGCCCCGCGTTGTAGTAACCGAAGGTACGCAGGCCTGCCACGACCTGTTCCAGGTCGGCGTCGTCGAAGACGATCACGGGCGCCTTGCCGCCCAGTTCCAGATGCGTCCGCTTGACCGTGCGCGACGCAGCTTCGAGAATTTTCTGGCCCGTCGAAACATCGCCGGTAATCGAAATCATGCGCACGTCAGGCTGCGCAATCAGCGGCGCACCGACCGTCTCGCCGCGTCCGATCACCACGTTGACCACGCCCGCCGGAAAAATCGCGGCCATCAACTCGGCAAGCTTGAGCGTGGTGAGCGGCGTCTGCTCGGAGGGCTTGAGGACCACGGTGTTCCCCGCCGCGATGGCCGGGGCGATCTTCCACGCGGCCATCATCAGCGGGTAATTCCAGGGCGCGATGGACGCCACCACGCCGAGCGGATCGCGCCGCACCATGCTGGTATAACCCGGCAAATATTCGCCTGCAAGCTGGCCGTGTTGCGTGCGGCATGCGCCGGCAAAGAAGCGGAAAACATCGGCGACGGCGGGTATTTCGTCGTTCAGCGCGCCGAGATACGGTTTGCCGCAGTTCAGCGATTCGAGCCGCGCGAACTCGGTGGCGCGCGCTTCGATGGCATCGGCGAGCTTGAGCAGCATGGCCGCACGGTCCTTCGGCGTGGTCTTGGCCCAACCCGGAAACGCCCGGCTCGCGGCAGCGACGGCGGCTTGCACCTGTTCGACCGATGCCTCCGCGATACGTGCGATGACGTCGCCGGTTGCCGGGTTCAGCACGTCTTCGACATCGCCTTCGCCCGCGATGAAATGGCCGCCGATCAGCAGGCTCGTCTGTACGGTCTGTTCCATATGCCTCTCGTGCGTTGTTGAAAGAAGGCCGGCGGCCCGCAGTTCGCGTTTGCACGACCCCAAGGATTGGACCCATTTTAGGATCGCGTTTTTTTTGACCGCCAGACCTAAACGCAGATACGAGCTATCGAAAAAACCGAACGGAGGGATGCGGCGAGCGCGGTACAGTCGCTTTGCCGGTCGCGCACAGCAGGGTTTTCGATACTCGAGCGCGACGCACGAGCACTGCGCCATCTCCGCTATTTCAAACTCGGCTGTCAGTTCTGAAAAACAGAAGGAAGGGCGGCGGATATCCGCATTTCAGATGCCCGCTTTCGCATGCGTGCGGGTGTGCTCGCGAGCGACGACGAGGAAGTTCTGCGCCGTCTCGGATTGCGTCAACCCGCGCCGCCAGGCGATGCCGATATCCACCTTCGGCATTTCTTCCATGATGTTGCGCACTTCGAGCCGGTCGCCGTCGAGCGACCACGGGCGGTACAGCATGTCGGGAAGGATCGAGAGGCCCGCTCCCGTGGCGACGAGGCTGCGCACGGCCTCCACCGATGCCGTTCGCATCGTCACGTTCGGCTTGAGACCGGCGGCGCGCCAGTAGGCGGTGGTGTTGTCGTCGAGTTCGTCCACCTTGAGCATGATCATGGCTTCGTCGGCGATCTCGCTCAGCGAAATGCTGCCCAGGCCGCGCAGTGCGTGATTGGCCGGCAGCCACAGCCGCCATGCCGCGCTCACGAGCGACTCCGTTTCGATTGCCTGCGTATTCTCGATGTTCGACACGATCAGCACGGCTACATCCAGTTCGCCGTTCACGAGCAGATGCTCGATATAGTCGCGCTGATCTTCGATCACGTGTACCTGAACCTTCGGGAATACGCGCCGGAAGTGATCGAGCAGGTAAGGCAGGAAGTAACCGGTCATCATCGTCGTGACGCCAATGTTCAGGCGCCCGGTCATCGTGTCGGGACGCGACGACATAGCCTGCTGCGCGTTGCGGACGGCGGCGAGAATCTGATGAGCGTGGCGCAGAAACTGGTGTCCCGCGTGCGTGAGGACCATGCCGCGCGCGTGGCGGACGAAAAGCTGCGCGCCAACCTCGGTTTCGAGGCTCTTGACGGCATCGGTGATGACCGACTGCGAGATATTCAGCGACTGCGTCGCGCCGGTGATGGACTCGGCTTCAGCGACGGCAATGAAGTAGCGCACGCTGCGGAGAGAGAGGCTCATGGGACTTCGGCGGGTCGTGGAAGTCCGACTATAGCCGAGCCAAAAACGGCGGCCCCTTCGAGGCTGGGCCGAGTTCTGGAATGGCCGCGTTGGCTCGTTCAGCCGCTTACACGAGCAGGTCTTCGTAGAACGCGCCGAACTTGCGCGCGGGGTGCGCGAGCTGGATCTCCAATATCCACAGACCGGGATTCGGATTGCCCTCGAAGTCGCCTAGATCGCCGGCCTTGAAAATTGCGTGAGGAAAGTCGCTGACGCGATGTCCCTTGATGTCCAGATTCAGCCGCCATCCGAGTTCGTCCGCACGGGCGGCGGCGTAGTCGTACAAGGCTTTGCCGCCCGCGCCGGTGACGCGCCAATGCGCCTCGACATCGTCGAACACGATCTTGGCGGCATCGGCGCAGGCTTTCATCTCGGCGTCGTGGCCGACCACAAAAGTCGCGCCTGCATCGCCTTCGTGCGCATCCCAGACCACGCCGAGGTCCACGAAAAAGATATCGTTCTCGCCGAGTCGCGGGTCGCCGTTGGAACGCTGCTTGAAGGTTTTCAGCGTGTTCTCGCCGAAACGGACAAGAATGGGATGCCAGATACGATCCATGCCGAGGTCTGTCAGTACCCACTTGCATTCGGCGTTTGCTTCGGATTCGAGCATGCCCGGCTGAGCGATCGCACCCATCTTTTCGACGACTTCCCAGGTCTTGTCGCGAGCGTATTTCATCGACTCCAATACGTACCGGTTCCCCACTGCCTGCCAGTTTGCTGTCTGCATGGAAATGCTCTTACGTTGTATCGAATGGAATATATCGATCGCGGCAAGGCGTGTCCATCGCCGAACCGCCCTATCGCTTGAGCAACATTCCCCGATCACGCGCGCGTCGATTCCAAGCCGCCCCTAGCCTTGGCTCAACGCTCGGGCAATTTCCAGTCCGGTCGGACGAAGTGACACGTATAGCCGTCGGGCAGGCGCTCCAGATAATCCTGGTGTTCCGGCTCGGCCTCCCAGAACGGTCCAGCGGGGACGATCTCGGTCACGACCTTGCCCGGCCAGAGATCGGATGCATCGACGTCCGCCACCGTGTTCACCGCGACTTTCTGCTGCTCGTCGGTGAGATAGAAAATGGCCGACCGATAGCTCGTCCCGACATCGTTACCTTGCCGGTTACGCGTGGTCGGATCGTGGATCTGAAAGAAGAATTCGAGAATCTTGCGGTAGCTGATCTGTTCGGGATCGAACACGATCTCGATGGCCTCGGCATGCGTGCCATGGTTCCGATAAGTCGCGTGAGGCACGTCGCCGCCCGTGTATCCCACGCGCGTGGACAGCACGCCGGGGTATCGCCGAAGCAGGTCCTGCATACCCCAGAAGCACCCGCCCGCCAGCAGAGCGGTTTCAGTCTGCGTCGTCATTTGGTTCACTCCGTTAGCGTGTCCTCTGTCGAGCACACGGGTCTCAAGTCAGGCTCGCTCGCCAAGCCAGGGGCGAGCCCAAAGTCCCATGTTACCGGAGGTCGCGCAAACGTTCAGACGCGTTCAGTTCACACCATGTTCGACGGGATGCTCCGCGAGCCATGCCGATTCCGTGTCGTCGAAGAGCCGCGAACGCGTCAGGAATCGCAACCCCGACGGCCGTTCGAGTGAAAACATACCGCCGTTGCCCGGCACGCAATCGATGATGAGTTGCGTGTGCTGCCAGTACGCAAACTGCGATTCGCTCATGTAGAACGGCACGTCGGCAATGACGCCCAGCTTGACGTCCGACGGCCCGACCATGAACTCGCTGACCAGAAAGCACATTGGCGCGCTGCCGTCACAACATCCGCCCGACTGGTGAAACAGCACGTCACCGTGCTCAGCCTTAATCTTGCCGATCAATTCAGCGGCAGCGGGTGTGACGAGCACGCGCGAGACTTCTTCGACACTCATGGAAAACTCCTGTTTGTCCAAGCGCCTGAAAGCGAAAAAGCCGCCGCTCATCGCGGCGGCTCGCTGCGAAAACTGTTCCGTCAGAAGAAACCGAGCGGTTTATCGCTATAGCTTACCAGCAGGTTTTTCGTCTGTTGATAGTGATCGAGCATCATCTTGTGATTCTCGCGGCCAATGCCCGATTGCTTGTATCCGCCGAACGCCGCGTGTGCGGGATAGGCGTGATAGCAGTTCGTCCACACGCGGCCGGCCTGAATCTGGCGACCGAATCGATAAGCGCGCGTACCGTCCCGCGTCCAGACGCCCGCGCCCAGTCCGTACAGCGTGTCGTTCGCGATTTCGAGCGCTTCGTCTTCGTTCTTGAACGTGGTCACCGACACCACCGGTCCGAAAATTTCCTCCTGGAAAATACGCATCTTGTTGTGACCGCGGAACACGGTCGGTTTGATGTAGTAACCGTTCTTCAGCTCGCCATCGAGTTGATTGCGCGTTCCGCCCGTGAGGCACTCGGCGCCTTCCTGTTTGCCGAGGTCGAGATAGGACAGGATTTTTTCAAGCTGTTCCTGTGAGGCTTGTGCGCCGATCATCGTCTTCGCGTCGAGCGGATGGCCCTGAACGATTGCTTCGACGCGTTTCAACGCGCGCTCCATGAACCGGTCGTAAATTTTTTCTTCGATCAGCACGCGCGACGGACACGTACAGACCTCGCCCTGATTCAGCGCGAACATGGTGAAGCCTTCGAGCGCCTTGTCGAAGAAACTGTCGTCGCGGTCCATGACGTCGGCGAAAAAAATATTCGGACTCTTGCCGCCGAGTTCGAGCGTCACAGGATAGATCACGCATTCCCAAACTTTCATGATGTGTCTTCCTGTTCCGTCAGCGCATGTAGGCCTGTCCCAGCCCGATCTCCGACAACGCGCGGCGATACGCACCGGACGAGCGGTCAGCGAGGATCGGCGCTTCCGCCGTTCTGTCGACCGGCAGATCCTCCGGCCGCTGAAGTTCGACGATCGCCCGGTCTTCTTCGAAGACCTGGCGGTTGAACTCATACACGTCTTCCAGCGGCAAGTGAGTGTCGAAGTTTCTGGCGATCGGCACGAACAGCCGCGTCTTGCGCGCGGACACCGGACACGCGGCGTTCAGAATGGAGAGACGCCCGTTCTCGGGAAAGTGCACGGTCAGGCGCGCAGCGAACGGCACGTCGACTTCGAATATGCGTCGCCACAGGAAGCCTTCCGGCGCGCGATGCTGCATCGACTTCGGAAAGTTACTGACGGTGCTCACATATTCCGCGTGCATGCCGCGCTCGCGCCGCTCGACGGAATATTGCGGCACCACTGCGTTGCGACGATCGGCAAAGCTGCCGTGATGAATCCAGGCGAAATGCGCGACGTCGATAAACCCTTCGGTCTGCCTGCCCGCCGACGCATCGATATCGATCGACGGCGGCAGGATCTGCTGGAATCCGGCGGTGTTCCACGCGGGGAAATCGGGTAACGGCTGCGTCCCGCCGCCCAGCGAGACCCACACGAGTCCGTAGGCCTCTTGCGCCGCATAGTTCATTAAATGCAAGCGATCCGGAATCGCCCCGTCCGACTGTGACGGGATGAATTTGCACTTGCCGTCGGCGCCATACGTGAGTCCGTGATACGGACAAACAATGTGACCACCTTCGACCCATCCACGGCTTAACGGCGCACCACGATGCGGACAGATATCCCGCGCCGCCACGACCTGTCCGTTTGACCGAAAGAGGACCAGCGGTTCGTCGAGCAAGGTCGCCGCGAACGGTTTGCCGGCGATATCAGAACTGAACGCGACGGGGTGCCAGTATTGACTGAGGACGGCCCAGTCGTGCGGGGCAAAGGTACAGTCGCGCGGCAATTGGGGGGAACGCTGAAACGTCAGCGGCGATGCATTTGGCGTTGCCATGCACGTCTCCATATTCTTGGAAGTTTTCGCAGCCCGATGAACGGCGACTGCGTGGAGACAACGATAGCCGCCGGTCCTTCGCGTTCCAATCCGCGTCCGGACATTGACTTCATATCGAACATGCAATGGCTGGATCACGCCGGCAACACCGCCTTCGCGTCGTCGCGCAACAACAACCCTGAGCCAAAGAATTTTTTATACCACCCGTTTAACAACTTATTTTACAATTGCAAACGATTCGTATTTACGCTGCCAAACGGCTCATCTAATCCATTCCAGAAAAAGACTTCAAGGCTCTATGTCACAACGGGGAACGCAGCAAAAAATGGGTCGGCGCACTGTGGTGGCTGGAGCAGTCGAACGCCTTTTCTTGATGGGATGGGTCGCCGTAGCGGCGATTCCGACGAGCGTCTACGCGCAGAGCGCCGACGCGACCGATGCAACCGACGCCGCCGCATCGCAAGGAGCGACGCTGCCCGCCGTGGTGATCAAGGCGACGGCCGCGCCCGGCGAATTGCCCGCGCCGTACGCAGGCGGACAAGTCGCGCGAGGCGGCAGTATCGGCGTGCTGGGAACGTCGAACGTGATGAACCAGCCGTTCAACACGACCAACTACACCGAGCAGATGATCCAGGACACGCAAGCCCGGACGCTCGGCGATGTCGTGGTGAACAATGCGTCGGTGCGGACCGAGCAAAGCAGCGGCGGTTTCGGCGATGTGTTCCAGATCCGCGGCTTCGACGTGCAACCGACCGACGTCGCGCTGAACGGCCTGTACGGCATGGTGTCGGCCGCACGCGTGCCGGTCAATCTGCTGGAGCGAGTCGAGGTGCTGCAAGGACCGGGATCGCTGATGTACGGCATGGGACCGGCGGGCAGCGTCGGCGGCGCGATCAACATCGTCACCAAGCGCGCCGACGATACGCCGCTCACGCGCCTCACGGCGCTGTATCAGTCGAAGGGACAGTTCGGCGTCGCCGCCGACATCGGCCGGCGCTTCGGCGATGAAGGCCAGTGGGGCATCCGCTTCAACGGGCAGATCAAGGACGGACAGACGGGCATCGCGCACGGCAATCAACTGCAGGGCGACAGCGCAATCGGGCTGGACTATCGCGGCAAGCAGTTGCGCTGGTCGTTCGACGCGTACAACACGTCAGAGAACACTGACGAGTATCGTTCGCAAATCGGCTTCGGCACCGCCACGGCGGTGCCTGCCGTCCCGTCCGCGTACAACAATCTCTATCCCGGCTCGAAGCTCAAGCTGCGCGACTCGGCCGTGATGACGCGGCTCGAATACGACGTCAATCAATACGTGACCGTGTACGGCGCGGCGGGCGAGCATTACGGCACGTCGGCGCAGAATTTCCCGTCTGCAAGCAACATGACCGCGGCGGGCACGTTCGACGTGAATAACGGCTATTACGACGCGTACAGCCGCACCAAGACCGTCGATGCGGGCTTCCGCTTTCACTTCGATACCTTCGGCGTCAAGCACACGCTCGTCACCGGCGTGACGAGCCTGAATCAGGAGCAGGGCTACTTCTACGCGCTTGGAACCGCTGCGGTCGCATCGAACCTGTACGATCCCTCGCCGCTCGCACCCGTCGATTCACCGCGCGGCGACGCACAGCGCAGCACGCAGTTGCGCCTGAACAGCCAGCAGGTGATCGATACGATGTCGTTCTTCAACGACCGTCTGCTGATTACCGGCGGCTTGCGTCGTCAGACGATCGGTGTGGACAACTACGACCCGACGACAGGCGTGCAGCAAAGCGCGCTCGATCAGCAGGCGATCACGCCGCTCGCGGGCATCGTGTTCAAGCCGCTGTCGAATGTTTCCGTGTACGGCAACTTTACGTCGGGCCTCTCGAACGGCGGCACCGCGCCGTTTGGCACCGCGAACGCGGGCCAGGCGTTCGCGCCGTACAAGTCGGACCAGTACGAAGCGGGCGTGAAAGCGGACTGGGGCCGCGTGCTGACATCGGTTTCGATCTTCCAGATCTCGCAGCCGAACGCCGTCACCGATCCGACGACGCTGATCTACAGCTACAACGGCAAGACGCGCGTGCGCGGCCTCGAACTGTCCGCTTACGGCGAGGTGTTCCGCAGCCTTCGCCTGATGGCGAGCGCGACCTTCTACGATCCGAAAGTCTCGGGCACGGCGGGCGGCACGCAGGACGGCAACGTGGCGGGCGGCGTGCCGAAGTTCGCCTTCAACCTCGGCGCGGATTACGACCTGCCGTGGGTTCCGGGTCTCGGCGTGAGCGGCCGGATCATCCATACGGGCGCGCAATACTACGATTCGAGCGACGCCTTGCGCTTGCCGGCGTGGACACGTTACGACCTCGGTCTGCGCTACGCCACGCGGATCGCGGCGAAGGATGTCGTGTTCCGCGCGAACGTCGAGAATCTCTTCGGCAGCCGTTACTGGATGCAGCAAGGCACATACGTGACGAACGCCGCGCCGCGCACGTTGCTGCTTTCCGCGCAGTTCGATTTCTGAATTTTTACGATGGCGAATCGAGAAAAGCCGGACACCGTGCGTGGTGTCCGGCTTTTTTTTGTTGAAGCAAGTTGTCCCGCTCAACGACCCAGCCCGCTTGCCGCGATCTGCTGCTCGACGTATTGCGCGAAAAGCGCGTGCAGATGCGTGGTTGGATGGAGATCGTCGGCGAACATGTAGGTCTGGTCGGCATTCGCTGTCACGTACGTCGCGGGCGAGCACAGCAAAGCGGTCTGCCGGGGCGTCTTGGCGGGATCGCATGCGACCGCGGTGTTCGATACCGTGAAGCCTTTCGCCTGATAGTTCGCGACCGTCTGCGTAAGCCAGCTGTAGGAATCGACCTGGATCACCTTGCCTTGCAATCCGTCGGCCTGCAGCGCGGCGTTCAGGCTGTCGTTGAATATCTGCGACAACTGCGTGAGATTCGCACCGCCGTCCGTCGCGCTGAAACCGGTCGGCGAAAGGCCGACATTCGGCACGTTGACGACAGCGACATGCGTGGCCCCGTTCGTCACGATCTGCCCGACGATCTGCGCGAGCGCGGCCGCGGCGGTCTGAACAGTCGATGCCGCCGCTGGCAGCGCACCGGCGCGCAAAACATCGTTCGCGCCCGCCCATACCAGCACCAGCTGATTCGAATTGAAGCGGCTATGCGTCGCCAGATAGCTTTGCACCTGCTGGCTCACCGGCATTTCAATATCGCCGATCACATCGGTCAGGAAATCGTTCAGGTCCGCAGCGGTCGCGACGGTCGCGCCGCCCTCCGCGTAACCGAAACCGCTTTGCGCGGTGAGCTTGTGATCGACGCTGATGGTGAAGGCGGCGGTGAGTGTATCGCCGTAATACTGGGCCACGTTCTGCGTCCAGACCTGGCCCGGATTGGTCGTGAAGCGCCCGCCGCCCACCGCGCCGGCGATCGGCGCATACGTGCCGACGTCGGACAGGCTGTCGCCGAACGAGACGACTTGCAACTTGACGCCGCCCGCTGGCGCCGTTGCGCCGCCGTTATTGTCGCTTGAATCGTCATGCCCGCCGCCGCACGCGCTCAGCAATGCGATCAGTACGACAAAAATTGCAGCGCGTACCGTGTCGAAATTTCCTCGCATCGCTCCTCCACGCTTATTCAAACAACCAGCAGCACCGCTTCTCGGGACGTCGGTCAGCCGCTCGTTTGTGAAAGCATAAATCGTGCGCTGGGAGCGGGGTCGCATCCGATCCATTTCCGGCTCTCCTAAAGAATCGCGTTCGAACGCCGATAAGACGGGTATCCCTCGTCAAACGTTTTTCAAAAAAACGCCCACGTCTACCCCCTTTGCTCGTTTTGCGGCATCTTCGAAAGTCTCCCTATGTCCGTTGGAAAAAGCCTCAATCTGCGCATGCGGATGATGATCGTCATCGTCTCGGCCGTCCTCGCCGGATTTCTGATTAGCGTTTCGCTTCTGACCTGGCAGGCGAGCCGCGCGCAGCAATCCGTCGCGATTCTTTACGCCGAACAGCTTGCGCAATCGAACGCGAATCAGGTTCGCGCGCGGCTGGAATCGACGCTTGGCACGGCTCGCACGCTGGTTCAGACGCTCACCGGCATGCGCGCAGCCGGCAATCCCGAACGCAAGAGCGCGGACGCGATACTCAAGTCCGTCATGGAGGGCCACCCCGGCTATCTCGGCGTATGGACGACCTGGGAACCCAACTCGTTCGACGGCCAGGACGCCAGATTCGTCAATGCGCCGGGCACCGATGCCACCGGCCGCTACCTGCCGTACTGGAATCGCGGCAGCGGCACGGTCGCGCTCGAATCGGCGGTCAACGCGACGAGTTCGACCGAAAGCAGCGACTGGTACCAGATCCCGAAACGGCACGGCAAAGAGACGCTGATGGAGCCGTACCGCGATACTGTGGGCGGCCAGGAAGTGCTGATGACGAGCCTCGCCGTGCCGATGTCCATCGACGGAAAGTTCGTCGGCGTGACCGGTATCGATATCGCGCTGTCCGAACTCCAGAGCGACATCGCCCGCATTCACCCCTACGGCAGCGGTTACGCGAGCCTCGTCTCGAACACGGGCCAGTACGTTGGCGACCGCGACGCCGCCAACGTCGGCAAGCCGATCGCCCAGGCGGGCGCCAGCGCCGACGAACAGGCCGCCGTGCGCGAAGGCCGCCGTTTCGTTTCGACCGCCGACGGCGGCGCGCTCGGCCCCGTGACGCGCGTTTTCGTCCCGATCCAGATCGGCGACACCGGCACGACGTGGTCGTTCGCGGTCACGGTGCCGGATCGTGAAGTGATGGCCGAAGTCACCAAGCTGCGCTACACGGCGGCGGCGATGGGTTTGCTGAGCGTGATCGCCGTGTCGCTCGGACTTAGCGTCGCGCTCAATCGACTCGTGCTGCGTCCGCTCGGCGGCGAGCCGGCCGATGCCGTCGATCTCGCCCAACGCGTCGCGGAAGGCGATCTCAGCGTGCGGATCGCGGTCGAGCACGGCGACACGACGAGCCTCATGGCGGCGCTGCACCGAATGCAGGAACGGCTTTCGTCGGTGGTCGCCGGTGTGCGGCACAACGCGAGCGGCGTGGCGTCGGCATCGGCGGAAATCGCGCAGGGCAACATGGACCTGAGCGGGCGCACCGAACAGCAAGCGGCCGCGCTGGAAGAGACGGCGGCGTCGATGGACGAGTTCAGTTCGACGGTCCGCCAGAACGCGGAAAACGCGCGCGAAGCGAATCAACTCGCGGCGGTCGCGAGCGATGTGGCGCGGCAAGGCGGCACCGTGGTCGGCGAAGTCGTCGCGACGATGCGCGATATCAGCGACAGCTCGTCGCAGATCACCGACATCATTAGCGTGATCGAGGCGATCGCGTTTCAGACCAACATCCTCGCGCTGAATGCGGCCGTCGAAGCCGCGCGCGCCGGCGAACAGGGCCGTGGCTTCGCCGTCGTCGCATCGGAGGTACGCAATCTCGCGCAACGCTCGGCGACGGCCGCTAAAGAGATCAAGGACCTGATCGGCGTGAGCGTCGAACGGGTCGAGCGCGGCACGACGCTGGTCGATCAGGCCGGCGCGACGATGACCGAAGTCGTCACGGCAATTCGGCGCGTCGCGAGCATCATGGGCGAGATCAGCACGGCGAGCGACGAGCAAGACAAGGGCGTCGTGCAGATCGGCGAAGCGGTCAACCAGATGGACCAGTCGACCCAGCAAAACGCCGCGTTGGTCGAACAAAGCGCCGCAGCGGCGCAAAGCCTGCGCGAACAAGCCGACGAACTCGTGCGCGCCGTGGGGATCTTCCGATTGAGGGATTGATCGCCCGGTAGTACAGCCAGCCGCCCACGGAACTACGCCGGAAAGTCATCGGCCCGGGGCGGCTTTTTCACGTCGAAACGCCTCGCCTCCTGACGCTCCTCGCTGCGGTACACCGCTCGAAACGGCCCTTCATGCGCCGGCAGGTGACGCAGGGCGGCGCGTCGTTCCTCGTCAAGGCGATGCGCGATTCCGGCTGGTTCACGCCGGTCGAGCGCGAGAACCTTCAGGACCTGTTGACCGAACGCAAGATCATGCGTGCGCTGGAAACGCCCGACGACAAGAACCGCGCCGGCTCCAACGTCCCGCAGATCGGCGCGCTGGCACCGGCCAGCATCGTGCTCGAAGGCGGGATCGTCGGCTATGACTCGAATATCCGGACGGGCGGCGCGGGCGTGGCGTATCTCGGCATCTCGGCGTCGCAGCAATATCGCGTCGATCAGGTGACGGTGAATCTGCGCGCGGTGGATATCCGCAACGGCACGATCCTGAACAGCGTCTCGACCACCAAGACCATCTATTCGATTCAGATCGATACCGGCGTGTACCGCTTTATCGGATTCAAGGATTTGCTGCAGGCCGAAGCCGGCATGACGCGCAACGAGCCGCAGCAGTTGTGCGTGAACGAGGCGATCGAATCGGCGCTCGTGCATTTGATCGTGCAGGGCGTGTCGAACCAGACCTGGGCGCTCAGGGACATGAAGGACTGGTACGACCCGACGATGCAGCGCTATCTGCAGGAAAACCAGGGCTATGCGCAGACGATGGAAGAGGTGAATCCGCCGTTCGATCCGGCGAAGGTCGAACCGCCGAAGACGCTCGGCAGCAACGCGAACAGCTAAGCCAATCGAAGAGGAGGAGACCAGCATGAAAATTCCGCGCGCCTCGAAGCTCGCGCTGAGCGCGGCACTCGGCGCAGTCGTGAGCCTGTCGCTCGCGGTGTTCGCCGCCGATTTGTCGCCCGTGTCGGACCTCGGTCCGCCGGAGCCGGGTTTCGGCGGCGCGACACAAGTCGCGAGAGTGACGCAATCCGGCGCTGAAAATCGGCTCACTGGCGTACAGGCCGGACATAACGGGTTGATGGCCAATCAGGCGGGCGTCGCCAATGCGGCCGTCATGGCGCAAGCAGGAACGGACAACTGGATGGCGCTCTCGCAAAGCGGCAACGGCAACCAGTACAGCGGCTACCAGGCGGGGATGAATAACCGCTCGGTCACCGCGCAAAGCGGTAGCGGTAATGCAGCAACGGTCACGCAGATCGGTTCATCGATGTCGTCGCAGGTGTCGCAGTTCGGCACCAACGATTCGGTCACCATCCTGCAGGGCCGCAGTGGCTCCGGCCTGTCGGTCACGCAGACCGGCAATGGCGCGCGAGCCTCCGTCTTGATGAAGTAAGCGATGTTGATTCCACGGCATGTTAGCAAGGCCGGAGGAGACCAAAGCAGCAAAGTTTCGAGATTGCAGGTGTGGGGATGTGCACGGCATGGCAGCGGGGGCTGTCGTCCGTAAGGGTAACTAATCGAAGTACTCAACTATCAAATCAACGAGGATTAAAAATGAAAGTCAAGGCAATCATCATCGCTATGGGTCTGGCAGCACTGGCTTCGACGTCGGCATTCGCAGCGGACAGCTACTCGGTTGGCGAGCGCGCGAGCGTCGATCAGTTCGGCAATAACAACACGGCAAGCGTCGATCAGAAAGCGTCGCGCTACGACGACGTGAAGGTTCTGCAAACGGCCAATGGCGCGAATGCCACGGTCACGTCGGCCACGGGCGCGTTCAACAAGACCGACATCACGCAAAAAGGTGTCGGCAGCAACTCGAAGCTGAACGCAACGGTCACGCAAAACAGCGCTTATGCCGAGCAGACGCGTGTCTCGCAGACCGGCAGCAACGCGACGGCCACGGTGACGCAAACGAACTCGTCGTTCGACCGCGACGGCATCAACCAGAACGGCTCGAACAGCAAGGCGACCATCACCCAGACGGGCGCTGCCGGCAACCTCGTCAACATCGATCAAGGCATGAACAAGGCCTTCGGCAAAATCGACGGCGGCGACGCAACCGTGACGCAGACCAGCACGCGTGGCAACACCGTGCAGATCTCGCAAGATCGCGGCAACGACAAGGCGAAGGTCGAGACGACCGGCGGCGGCTTCAACAAGACGACCATCACGCAAACGGGCGGCGGCACCGACGCTTCGGTCCAGCAAAGCAACGAAGTCGCGGACACAGTTTCGGTCAAGCAAAACGGCGCGGAAATCGCGAACGTCTCGTCGACCAACGGCGGCGGCAACCACACGACCATCGACCAGAGCGGCGCCAACCTGCCGAATCTCGTGAACGTTCACCAGATCAACGCGCAAAACGAAACGACCAACGTCGTTCAAAGCGGCGCGGCCTTCAACAAGGTCTATGTCGACCAACTGTTCGAAGCGAACGACCACACGACGGTGATCCAGAACGGCAGCGAAAACACCGCTTCGGTGGCGCAGCGTTTCGGTGGCAGCAACACGGTGAACGCGCTGCAAGTCGGCAACCGCAATAGCGCCGACCTGTCGCAACAGGCTGCGCTGGAATCGTCGCTGTCGACGACGCAAATCGGCGAACTGAACACGGCGACCGCATCGCAGACGGGCTCGCGCGAAGAGTTGACGCTCGTGCAAGGCGGCTACGACAACACCGCGACTGCTTCGCAAAGCGGCGCGGGCAACGTCGGCGTGATCGCGCAAGTCGGCCTCGGCAACAGCGCTACGCTGACGCAAGTCGGCTACGGCAACTCGGCTTCGGTGAACCAGATTGGCGTGGCGAACAAGGTCACGATCGCTCAGCACTAAGTTCTCCGTTGCTTAAAGGCGGTAAGCGGGTCTCTCGGGGCCGCTTACCGCCTTTTTTTTGGCGCGTCCGATGAACGCGGCGAGGCGCGGTTGCAAAGCAAACGCCTAGAATGAAGGCCTTGTCTTTCGCGCGGATCGGCCATCCAATGAACATTCGATATAACGCCGCTTTCACCGCACTTCTGGCGGCTGCGTTGTTTGGCGCTGCCACGCCCTTCGCCAAGATCCTGCTTGGATCGCTAACGCCCTTCCTGGTCGCCGGTTTGTTTTATCTCGGCAGCGGCGTAGGTCTCGCGGTGGCGATCCTTATCCGGCGAATGAAGCGAACGACCCGCGAGCGTGAAAACGAAAGCCGCATTCAGCCGTCGGAAATCCCGTGGCTGCTCGGCGCGATAGCCGCTGGCGGCATCGCGGGTCCCGCGCTTTTGATGCTTGGACTCGCGACGACATCGGCCGCGTCGAGTTCTCTCCTGCTCAATCTCGAAGGCGTGTTCACGGCCGTCATTGCATGGGGGGTCTTTCGCGAAAACGTCGACTGGCAGGTGTTTCTCGGGATGGCCGCCATTGTGGGCGGTGGCGTGCTGTTGTCATGGCAACCCGGCGCGGCAGGCGTCTCAACGGGTGCCATTTTCGTGGCGGGCGCCTGTGCGTGCTGGGCAATCGATAACAACCTCACGCGCAAGGTTTCGACCCACGACGCGATGGTGATCGCCTGCCTTAAAGGGCTGGTTGCCGGGCCCGTAAATCTGCTTCTAGCGTTTTTTCTGGGCGCCGATCTGCCCGGATTTTTCAGCATAGCCGGCGCGATGTTGACCGGCTTTGCCGGCTACGGTGTGAGTCTGGTGCTGTTCGTCGTGGCGCTTCGCAATCTCGGTACGGCGCGTACCGGTGCGTATTTTTCGATCGCGCCGTTATTCGGCGTCACGCTGTCGCTTATCGTGTGGCCCGAGGCACCATCGTTTCTGTTCTGCGCCGCCGCCGCGCTGATGGCGCTGGGTGTATGGCTGCACATGCGGGAGCGGCACGAGCACGATCACACGCACGAACCGCTGATGCACAACCACCGACATCGCCATGATGCCCACCATCAGCACATTCATGATTTCTCGTGGGACGGCCAGGAGCCGCACACGCATCCGCATCGACACGAGGCGCTGACGCATCGGCATCTGCATTTCCCAGATGTTCATCATCGGCACAGTCATTGAATTTAGTTCATTGCAGTCTGCGCAACTCGGTGTTTTGCGACTCTGCGGCGTTTCACCACGCACCATCGCACGTGGCGCCTTCTACCCTTGAATGTCTATGCAAGCAATCGATGAGGTGGAACGATGAAAACCCGCACACAATTTTTGAATGAAGAACGCATGGCACGGTTCCGGTCGATCGCCCAGGAAACGCTCGGCATCAAGTCGCTCGAACCAGCGGGAAAACCGAGCACTGACTTTCATGTCGTCAGCGTCGAAAACCTCGCTCGTGCGCTTGATGCGGCATACAGGGCCGGCGTGTCGCGGGCCTGCCGCGAACGCCACCGCGCCGCGGACAAGGTCAGTTGATCGAGGCTCGCCAAGCGTCCGACGTTCTCAAAGCATAAAGACGAAGCCAACGAGTTTGATTGACGCGCCGCATCGACTCGCGTGCTTCCAGCGGCAAGTATGCGGACACCGCACTGTAGCCTGCAGGATACAAAATCGGCCAAAACAACGTTTTTGTGGCCCACAGGATACAAGCAGAATTTGCGACTTGGTAGCCCAAGGGATACAATATCGACTCGAATCCGATTTTCTGTCGCCTTGGGGCTACAAATGACAACACTCGCTGACGTTGCCGACATGCTTCGTGAAGCAAGACGCGATGCGGGCTTGTCGCAGGAAGAAGTCGCGGGCCGCGCGGGCGTATCGAGAACCACCGTCGCGCGGATGGAGACCCTCGCCCGCGGCGACATGAGCGTTTCAGCGCTCGTGCGGCTGCTGGAAGCGGCGGGCTACGACCTGCGCCTGGTAAAGCACGGCCACGCGCGAACGCTCGAAGACGTTCTCGCTGAGCAACGCAGACAGGAATACAACCCGTGAAGCTCGACGTACAGGTCAAGGGCAAAACGGTCGCGCAGCTCTATCGCGAGCGCGACGACTACGTGCTCAACTACAACGCGGACGCGCTATCCGACGATTTCGTCAGCCTCACGATGCCGGTGCGCGCCGAGCCTTGGGTCTGGCCTCGGGATATGCATCCGTTCTTCCGGCAGAATCTTCCCGAAGGTTATCTGCTTCAAGTGATTCGCGATGAGTTCGGCCCGTATCTGGATGGCACGGATATGTCCCTGCTCGCCGTGATCGGCGGTACGGGTATCGGCCGCGTCACCGTCACGCCGCAAGGCCTTTCGCCCGAGCATGACGTGCAGCCTCTGGACGTCAAGGACCTGCTCCACGGCGATAACACGACCGAGCATTTCGCTTCGCTCGTCCGGACCTACGCGCGCGCTGCCATATCCGGCGCGGTCCCGAAATTCCTCGCGCCCGAATCTTCGGCACCCGACCCCGACCATCCTCTGGGGAAATCGACGATTCGAACCAGCCGGCACATCATCAAGGGCTCGGACGAACAGACGCCCTATCTCGGCTTCAACGAACATTATTCGATGCGGGTGCTCGCGGCTTTGAACGTCGCGCGCGTAGCGAAAACCACGATGTCCGACGACGGCCGCGTGCTTCTGGTCGATCGCTTCGACATCGACGAAACGGGCCTGCCCGCTTTCGGTGTCGAGGACGCCTGCGGCTTGCTCGGATTGCCGCCGCACGAGAAATACCGGCCATCCACCGAAGCGGTCCTGAAGGCGACACGTGCCTATCTGCCGAACGCCACCGTGCGCCAGCAACTCGAACAGTTAGGCTGGTTGCTGCTCACGAACTACGTCGTGCGCAACGCGGATTGCCACGCCAAGAACATTGCGCTCGTCTACTCGGGCATCGGCGATGTCGCGTTCACGCCCGCCTACGACATCGTAACGACGCAGGCATATCCGCGCTTCGCGAACAATCCGCCCGGACTCGCGATAGACGGCCGCAAAACATGGGCACCGGGCAAGACACTAGAGCGCTTTTTCAACACGCGTCTGGGCATTGCGCCGAAGAGATATCACGAGATGGTCGAACAGTTATGCGAGTCGGCCGTGGACGTCGGACGGGAAATCGTCGAGGCTTCCAGCGACGAGAAGCAATGGCGCTGGGTCGCAAAACAGATGCTGCACGCATGGAACGACGGCATGGCCTCATTGCGCAGCGTCAAGCCGACGAGCCGGATGAGAAGCCTCACGCCTTTAATAGACGCTGCGGGTTTCTCCGATGCCGACCAGCCCGACAGCGCGCGGCAGGTCATCGGTCGGTCGGATCTGCTGGCGAATAGCGGCAAGAACGACTAACGCGTCTTGCCACGCTCATTAGCTGCGTACTCACTTCGACGCGGCATGACAGACGGCCTCGACCCGATTGCCCGCTGGATCGAACAAGAATGCGGCGTAATAGTTCGAATGGTAGTGGGACCGCAGACCGGGCGCCCCGTCCGACCGTCCGCCGGAGGCAATTCCCGCTGCGTAAAACGCGTCCACTTGTGCCCGGGTTACTGCCTTGAAGCACCAATGCCGTTTGTTTTCGTCGATGCTTGCTAGATCGAGATAGACGGCCAGGCACGTGGAGTACGTATCGTCGGCGTTGCAACGCTCGCCGTATCCTAGCGCGTCGGAGCGGTCATACACTTTCGTTGCGCCAAGGACCGGCATGATCGCGTCGTAAAACAAACGCGCCGCCTCAAGATTGGGTACACCGATAGAGACATGATCGAGGAGTTGCATCGTTCGTTCGCGGTTTGATTTCAGCCTTCGATAATATCAGGCGGCTAGCAACGATCCTCTACGATGACATTCGTACACTTGCGCCGGCGACCACTTGACTACGCTTAAAGAAAAAAGGGCCGACAAAAATTGTCGGCCCGAACAGACCACCCGGGGAATGGCCTGAGAGAAACTTGGACTTACTAAAAAGACACTTTTAAAATACAGACAGGATCGCGCAAAGCACTTTCCATTAAACCCTAAGTCAGGTCACAGTCTAAGCGCTTGCCTAAGTGGTGGTAAGTGAGAGTCTTCTCTTTGGCTAACAACAACTACATCGCGTCGGACAGTCTCGATGCACCGTTGGAACCGGGCTTAAGCTCAAGCAGAATCTCCCACGATGCGCGGCCTCTGCAAGCCGTGCCACACATTCAATACCAGCCAAGCCATCGCCATACATAGAAGCGCACGACACCTAGCATCTCGTGAAGCGCGCCATTCGAATCTACCCATCCCTCGGGATGCGGCACGATCCACGAATAAGGGTTACGTATAGTCGCGACGAAAGCCTGTGGGCGCAAACCGAACGCGCCGAACGACAACAGCGCTCGCCGCATGTGCAGCGACGACGTAATCAGCACCAGCGTGTCATAGCGGTCCTGACGCAGCAGCTTGTCCACGTTGCGTGCGTTCTCGTACGTATCCATGCTCTGGTTTTCAATCAGGAGATCGGACCCGTCGATCCCGGCCGCGACCAGAAGCGGCGCATAAACATCGGCTTCCGCGCGTTCATGGCCTTGCGGATCGCCACCGCTCACGATCACCCGGCAGACAACCTCGGTCCGCTTGCAATCCTTGTAAAGCGCCGCAGCAGCGCCAATCCGGTCGATGGAATCGCCCTTGGGCACGAGCTTGTTGTTCCTGTCGAAACTCGTCCCGCCGCCGAGCACGATGAACGCCATATGCGGCGCGAAGCGGGGCGCTACGACCATGTCGTGTCCGCTTTGCGCGACGCGCACGAGCGGTCCGGCCAACCAGCTTCCAAGCAGCCAGAACGTGATTGCTGCAGCAACCAGGACCTGCACGCGGCGCTTGCGCCAGAAGAAGAACACTGCGGCGAAGATCAACAACAAAACGACAAGAACCAATTCGCACGTCCTTAGTTGAACATTGACTTGAGAAGCACTTCGGACTAACCCGCATTATGAACAAGTGTCCCGGTGTCTTCGGTGTCCGATCACTCACAAGGAACCTTGGTGTATGCGTGCTTTGCCTCAAGCGTCGAGTCCCTTGGTTCGGTGCGGAATCGCACGGACGCATGGGGGCCCTCCTTCGTTAAATACCGTCAGACGAAGATCACCGCACCTCACCGGCAAGCAATAGATGATCGACTCGAAAAATGCTTGTCGATCAAGCCCGGCGCTCGGGCGACGCAAGCACGGTGAGGATGTTTTGCGCATCGATTGGCTGACAACATGTAAGCCGGCCGCGCGAAATTTCGAACAAGCATAGCCGAGTCAAATCGGTAGTTACCCCGGGGAAAGAAAATGAAAGATCAATTGCGGCGCATCCTGTCCGAGTCCGCCCGTCTGGACGCTCCTGTCGACTCCATCGGCGATAGCGACGACCTCTACGCAGCAGGCCTGTCATCGCTCGCCACAGTACACGTGATGCTCGCCATCGAGGACGACTTCGGTATCGAGATTCCTGACCGCATGCTCACGCGTCGGCTGTTCTCGAGCATCGACGCACTGGCGGCGGCGATCACCGAACTCCAGCGCGCGCAGGCTGCCGCATGAACTCCCACGCCGAAGTCTATGCCACGGGCACAGGATTCGCGCAGCCGCACATGCCAGAGCGCGACGCCACGGCCTTGCTCGCCGCCGCGCGGCGCGTCGCCGAACTAGCAGCCAAGCATGCCGTCGCGGTCGATCGCGACGCGCGTTTCCCGCATGAAGCGGTCGACATGATGCGCCGCGAACGCCTGCTTTCGGTGACCATCCCGAAGGAATTCGGCGGCGATGGCCTCACGCTCGACGAAGTCGCGCAACTCTGCGAAGCGATGGCTCACGGCTGCGCATCGGCCGCCATGATCTATGCAATGCATCTGGTGCAGATCGTGTGCATCGTCGATCATGGCGCAGACGTAGCGTGGCAACGCGATCTGCTGACGCGTATTTCGCGCGAGCAGATGCTCCTCGCATCGGCGACATCCGAAGAGACGATCGGCGGCAACATGCGCACGAGCGCGTGCGCCGTCGATCTCGCAGAGGGTGCCTTCGCGATCGAGAAGCTCGCCCCGACCATCTCCTATGGCGCGTACGCCGACTGCATTCTGGTTACCGCGCGCCGTCATCCGGACGCGCCGCCATCCGACCAGGTGCTGATCGTGGCGCCGCGCGAGACATTCACGCTTGAGCCGCGCGGCACCTGGGACACGCTCGGCATGCGCGGCACCTGCAGCGAAGGCCATCGGCTTAACGCGCACGGCGGCGCGGACCAGATCCTGCCCGCACCGTTCGCGAAGATCGCCGATGAAAGCATGCTGCCCGTGTCGCACACGCTCTGGGCAGCGGTCTGGATCGGCATCGCGGGCGACGCCCTCAATCGCGCGCATCAATTCTTTCGCAATCAGGCGCGCGGCAAGCCGGGTGCATTGCCGCCCTCCGCTTCGCGTCTCGTTCAGGCGGTCACGCTTCACCGGATGATGCAAGCGCGCCTCAAGGTCGCGCTCGACGCTGTCGCCGGTGCGAACGCAGAACGGGTTGCGCGCAAGGCGCTGGAATGCGAGCTATTCGATGCGCCGCTCGGCGCGTCGATCGGACTCGCGGCCGACATGAACATGCTCAAGCTCGCGATATCGCAATCCGCGCTTCAGGTCGTGCAGGAAACGCTGATGATCTGCGGGATGGCGGGCTACAAGAACGACAGCGAATTCAGCGTGGGACGCCATATCCGCGATCTCATGTCGGCGCCGCTGATGATAAGCAACGATCGCATCGAGTTGAACACGGCTAACTTGCTGCTTGCGCAGCGCACTGCGGTCACGGGGACACACTAAAAATGAATATGCCTAACGAGCAGGCCGCAATCATGCAGGCCGAAGAACAACAAATGTCTGTCGGCGCCGACCCGACGCTGCGTGACCGGCTCTTCGAGGCCGGCATCCTGATCGACACGGGAGAGAACGGGCTGTATGGGCGCAGCGAGGTTTTCGAGGACATCGTCGACCGGCTCAACAAGGTAATCACGCTGATCGGCGCGGATCAGCACGCCGAGGTGCTGCGCTTTCCGCCCGCGATGCGTCGCCACGACTTCGAGGACAGCGAATATCTGAAGAGCTTCCCCGATCTCGCCGGTACGATCCATGCGTTTCAGGGCAACGATCGAGGCCATCATCGCCTGCTCGACGCGCTCAACAAGACGCTTGCCGCCGGCGACGAAGAGCGCTCCGACGAATGGATGGATCAGCAGAAGCCGACCCGTCTCGTGCTCGCGCCCGCTGCCTGCTATCCGGTGTATCCGCTGATCGCTAAGCGCGGCAAGCTCGGTGAGGACGGCGCAACGATCGATGTGTACGCTTACTGCTTCCGCCACGAACCGTCGATCGATCCGGGCCGCATGCAGATGTTCCGGCAGCGCGAATACATCCGTATCGGCAGCCCGGCGCAAGTGATGGCGTTTCGGCAAAAGTGGATCGATCGCGGCTCGATGCTCGTTCGCCTGCTGCAATTGCCCTTCGAGATCGACCTCGCGAACGACCCGTTCTTCGGACGCGGCGGCAAGATCGTCGCCGACAGCCAGCGCGAGCAGCAACTGAAGTTCGAATTGCTCGTGCCCGTCGCGACGCCGAACAAGCCGACCGCCTGTCTCTCGTTCAACTACCACATGGAGCACTTCGGCGAGATCTGGAACATCGCGCAAGCCGACGACACGCTCGCGCACACGGCATGCGTAGGCTTCGGCATGGAGCGCACCACGCTCGCGCTGTTCCGTCACCATGGCCTCGATGTCGCCAAGTGGCCAGAGGCGGTACGCGCGCTTCTCTGGGGCGATGCCGCCCCCGTCGTGGTCGCCGACGCACTCTCAGCCCTGGGTGCTCAGTCGTGAACGCGCCGGCCGGGATCGTGAACGCCGACAGTGCATTCGCCTTGACGTCGCCGGCCTGTCAGCCGGCGCAACCGGTCGGCTTTGGGGCGAAAGCGCTTTTCAGCGAAGCCGCGCGTCATCCGCTTCATCAGGGCGAGCGCGTCTGGCTCGAAACCAATTGCTATGTCGATCTGTGGATCGAAATGCTGCACGACTACGGATACGATCCGCGTGCGGCGCTCGGCTTCACGGTGCTGCAGGATTTCGAGGGCGATCACTTCACTTTCCCGAAGTTTTCGCTCGACGACATCGCGCAGCTTTACGGTCTGCAGGCGCAGGAGCTCGCGGTCTACGACACGCTCGAGCGGCACGTACTCGAGCAGACGCGACGCGGCCACACGGTCATCGTCGAGGTCGATGGATTTTATTTGCCCGATACGCGTGCGACGTCCTATCAGCGCACGCATACGAAAACCACGATCGGCATCAAGCGCGTGGACACGCTGTCGCGACAGCTCGAATACTTTCACAACGCGGGCTCTTTCGCGCTGAGCGGCGCGGATTACGACGGCGTATTCCGCCTCACGCCGGAATTCACGAGCAACCCGAATCTGCTGTTTCCGTATGTCGAGTTCGTCAAGCGCAACCGGTCCGCGCTGTGCGGTCCGGCGATCGCGCAGGCATCGGCAAACCTGCTTCGGACCCACCTGTCGCGCATGCCGGCGAGCAATCCCATCAGCCTGTGGCGCCGCGCGTTCAAGGATCACGTCCACGCGGTGCTGAATCGGGACGTCGAATACTTCCATCTGTATTCGTTCAATCTCATGCGTCAACTCGGCGCGAATTTCGAACTCATGTCGAAGTACTTCGCATGGCTTCGCGAGCGGGGTTTCGACTTGCCCGCGAATCTGGAAAAGGATGCGCAGCACATCGCGAGTGAATCGATGGTGATGCAGTTTCGCCTCGCGCGTTCGCGCCTTCGTGGACGCCCCGACTATTGCGAAGACGGTCTCGACGCACTGGAAGCGTCGTATGAGCGCGTGATGACGCCGCTCGTTGCGTTCTTCTCATGATCGGCGTGACGCGCCAGCTGTCCGCAGGTTGGCAATGCGTCAGCACGCCTGCGAACGCGTATGCGACGCCAAGCGAGCTGGATGCGGCAAGCGGATGGATCGATGCGCCCGTGCCTGGCACGGTTGCGTCGGCGTTGCGAGCGGCGGGGCGGCTCGACGAAAGCAATCCGCCAGCGTTTGCGTTCAACGACCACTGGTATCGCGTCCGCTTCACGGCGAACGGCGCGCGCAAGTTGCGCTTCAACGGACTTGCGACGATCTGCGAAGTCTGGCTCGATGGCCGCAAGGTGCTCGACTCGGACTCGATGTTCGTCACGCATGATGTCGATATCGACGTTGACCGGACCGCGACGCTTTATCTTTGTTTCCGGTCGCTCACGCCCGCGCTTGCGGCCAAACGCACGCGCGCGCGCTGGCGTCCGCGTCTCGCTCAACCCGCGACCCTGCGCAACGTTCGGACCACCCTCCTCGGCCACATGCCCGGCTGGTGTCCGTCGATCCAGCCAGCCGGTCCCTGGCGCGCGGTGGAACTGATCGGCGATACGACGGCTTCGATCGAACGGATTGAGATGGCGACGCGTGTCGAAGGGGCCGACGGCATCCTCGATGTCAGCGTGCGATTCTTTCACGCGCAGGAGCCGCACCCGGTAAGCCTGATCTGCGCGGATGCGGCGAACGCTCTCGAATGGACCGACTCGCATACGCTTACCGGAACGGTGCGCGCGCCGAACGCTCGGCTCTGGTGGCCGCATACCCACGGCGAGCCGGCACTTCACGCAGCCGCGATCCAGTCGGACGTACTCGGCGAGATCGCGTTGGGCAAGGTCGGTTTCAGAACGCTCGAAATCGATCGCGGCCCCTCCGGCGACGGCTTTCAGATCGTCGTGAACGGCGTGGCCGTGTTTGCGCGCGGGGCATGCTGGACGTCAGCCGATCTCGTCTCGCTCGATCCGTCACGCGAGGTGCTCGAACCGGCGTTCAGATCCTTGCGTTCGGCGGGCATGAACATCGTCCGCGTGGGCGGCACGATGCTCTACGAATCCGACGCGTTTTACGAACTCGCGGACGAATATGGCGTGCTCGTATGGCAAGACTTCGCCTTTGCCAATTTCGATTATCCGGACGACCCGGCGTTTCGCGCGAGCGCCACACGGGAGGCGGCGCAATTCCTCTCGCGCACGCGCCGCTTCGCGTCGCTTGCCGTCTTGTGCGGCGGCAGCGAAGTGCAACAGCAGGCCGCGATGCTCGGTCTGTCGCGCAAACAGGCACACCAGCCCCTCTTCACCGAACTGCTTCCTTCGCTCGTTGCAGCGTCGCGTCCGGACGTTGCGTATATCGCGAATTCACCGTGTGCCGCGCCCGGCGATGAACATTCGTTGCCCTTCGCGACACGCTCCGGCGTCACGCATTACTATGGCGTCGGCGCGTATCAGCGACCACTGGACGACGCGCGTCGCGCGCAAGTGCGATTCGCCTCCGAATGCCTCGGCTTCGCGAACGTCCCCGACGATGTCGCTTTGAACGTCTTGCCGCGCGCGGCGCTGGCGCACGAGCCCGGCTGGAAACAGGCCGTGCCTCGCGATCCCGGCGCGCCCTGGGACTTCGACGACGTGCGCGAGCACTATATGCGCACGCTGTATCGCGTCGATCCCGCGCGCTTGCGCTACGAAGATCACGACCGTTACCTCGAACTCTCGCGCGCCGTGGTCGCCGACGTCATGACGGCCGTGTTCGCCGAGTGGCGGCGCGCCGGATCGTCGTGTGCGGGCGGGATCGTCTGGCAGTTGCAGGATGTGCGGCCCGGTGCCGGCTGGGGACTTATCGACGCGCTCGGCGCGCCGAAGAGTGCGCTCCACGGGCTCGCGAGCGTGCTTCAACCCGTCCAGGTGCTCGCCATCGACGAGGGGCTGGACGGCATCGACCTTCATCTGATTAACGAAAGCGCGCGCGATATCCCTGCGCGTCTCGAACTCGTCGTACTGCGCGACGGCGTGGCGCAGGTCGTCAACGCGGCACGTGACGTCGTGCTCGCGGCCCGCAGCGTAGAACGCATTGGCGCGACGGCGTTGCTCGGCCATTTCTTCGACTTCACCTACGCATACCGGTTCGGCCCGCGCGCGCACGATGCAACGGTTGCGACATTGCGATGCGCCGAAAGCGGTGACCTACTGTCCGAAGCGTTCCATTTTCCCGATCTCGCAGTCGAGCCGCGACACGATGCGGCCTTGACCGTCGAACTCGAAAAGAGCGACGGCGGCTGGACGCTCGTTGTCAGCGCGGTGCGGCTGGCGCGCTGGGTCCATGTGGTCGATCCGAACTATCGCGCCGCGGTGGACTGGTTTCATCTGCGTCCGGGCGCGAGCCGCCGCATCGCGCTGATCGCGCGAAACGACGCGCCTTCATGGGCGCCCGAAGGCGAAGTGCGGGCGCTCAACGCATCGTCGCCCGTGCGCTACCGGGCGGCCGGATAACGCGCCGCCTTTCGAGCGTTTAGGATATCGCAGGCGTTCCCGCCGGCATCCGCGCATCGTCTTCACGCGTACACATCTGCTTGATCAGCGTGTCGCACAGCGCGATTACCTTCGCCGAACTCGACGCGTTGAAAAGCGCGTGGTCGATATCGTCGATAATCGCGACTCGCACGTTCGGATATCGCGAAAGACGCTGGCCGTGCTTGCCGAAATGCATCGCGAGCAAGTCGAGGCTGCCATCGTAAGCGCCATGCACGAGCAGCGTGCGCACACCTTTTCGATCGAGCGCGTCGAGCATCGCGGCGGGCGCGGCCGGTATTTCGCCAGCGGTCAGCGCGCGTCGCGAAACACCGAGTGCGTCGGCCACACGCAGTCGCAGCCGAGTGAGCAGATAACCGGCAATGTAGCGCACGACAGGGCCGAGCTTGCGCTCGCCGCTCACGACGCGCTTCCACTTCGACGGATCGAACATCGAGATCGCATAGCCCGCCATCGAGTTTCGCGCCTGGTTTTTCGCGCCGTTGACCGGCTGCGGCACCGGCTTCGTGAAGGTCGGAATGTTGATCATCACGACGCCGTTGAGCGCCGGCTCGACAATAGCTGCTCGCATCGCGTGGTACGCGCCCGAACAGATCCCGAACGAAACGATATTGCTAAAGCCCTTGCTCGCGAGCCAGCGTGCCGCGCTTGCAGTGTCTTCCGTCGCGCAAGGTTCGTAGATGTTGCTGAACGGGGTTCCCGCGTGCGGCGTGCCTTCTTCACGCGGACTGTCGCCGCGACCGCGCGCGTCGTAACGCAAGGACGCGATGCCGCGCCGTGCCAGTTCGCGCGCCATCCGCACCGAGAGCTGGCTATCGCCCACGTGCGCGCTTGCCGATGTATTGGCAATGAGCAACGCCGACTTGCGCGCGGTCACGGAACGCGGTTCGCAAAGAATGCCGAACAAGCGGTGCTCGCCGATCAACACCGGCCGCTCGATCGACTCCGGCGTCTGGATCAACAGATCGTCGGGCCAAGCGGATTCATCCGGCATTGCAGCCGCGTCGATCGATCGTCCTTCTGACATCCACTCGATTGCGCGTGCGAACGTCGCAGCGGGATGCTGCGATAGCGCAGTTTCCTGCGCAAACGCGCCGAAATCATCGAACGAATCCATCTCCACGCTCGCACCGTGCGCAGTGAGTGCCGAGCGCAACGCTTCGCATGCCGACACTCGCGTATGCGCGATCAGGACGCGCATCGCGGGACTTCGCGATGCATTCCTGGCCATGGCCGCGGCGTCGAAGGTTTCGAGTGCGAGCTTGAGATCGTCCTGATAAACCTGCCCGAGCACGTTGAGCGGCCCGTCTTCCGGTTGAGCGGCGCGCAACGGCGGCGCCAGTTGATCGAGCCACGTCTTGCGCACCATCGTCAGTTCGCGCATATAAGTGCGCCCGCTTAGCATGGGCGCAAGCAAAACGAGATCGTCGACCGGTTCTTTGAGCGCGGCGCTTAGCGCAAGCGCCGCGCCCACTCGCAATCCGCATAGCGTCACATGCGTCACGCCGGTCGTCTCTTTCAACCATGCACTCGCGGTTTCGACATCCGATACGGCCGAATCGAACGCGTCCGCGCTATCGTTGCCGCCGGCTGAATCGCCAGTGCCCGCGTAGTCGAAGCGCAATGCCCAGATGCCGCGCGCTGCCAGCGCCTCCGCGAGATACCGCGTGCCGTTTCGCGTCCACACGGCTTCATGCCCGAGCGTGTTGCACAAAATCACGCCGCGTTCACCGCGTCCTTCATGCAGCCACCCGAATCGTCCGCCGAAAACAATCGGTTTCATGTCTTTCCCTTTGTGCCCTCTGCTCGTTGGCAAGAGGACTTATATCGTTCCCGATGCACTATCCGTGCTCTCCCAGTCCACGATTATTTTGTGTCACCCGGCGCGTGGCGGTCGTTACGTTCCGCACATTACAAATGTAAAGCTTGAGTCGCGGGCAGCTGTGCGGCGGCCGGTTGCTTTTGCATCGTCGGCGGCAAGGCGAGCAGGTTGCGCCATTGCGTCGTGAAGACGCTCACGCTGTGATTCGCTTCGCAATACGCGAGGAACGCGGCGGCCGCATCCATGACGGCGTCCAGTCGTGGTAACGGGTCCACGACGAAGCGCTCGAGTTCCGCTCCGGTCATTGCCAGCGATTCATCGTGAAAGCCGATACCTTCGAACGCTGTTGCGTTGCCAACCGGCGCGCAGCCGTGCGAGATCGCCTCGATCACTTTGGACTTGATGCCGCCGCCGAGAAACGCCGGGCATATCGCGATGGAATTTCGCGTGTACACGTCGTCGTGAGAAGGCGCGAAACCTGCAAAGCGCACGTTCTCGATCGGCTCGTACTCACGCGACATGCGCCCGTAAATGACGAGCGGCGTCGCGGGAGCCAGACGCTTCCACACATCGAGCAGATAGTCGATCGACATCCGGTTCTGCACCTGACTATCCGCGCCGATAAAGACAAACCGAAGCGGCGTTTCGGGGCGCGCAAGCGGACGCGCTGCCGTCATCGGCGGCGATATCACGTGAATCTTGCGCATGCCCTGGCTGCCGACAAGCGAATTAAGTTCGCCTGCGTCGGCAGTCGATACCAGCGTGACCGCGTGCGCCGCCTCCACTGTCTCGCGCTCATGACGCGCCAGGCAATAGCCTTCGTAGCGCAACACTGCGCTCCGCAGCACGCTCGCGTTCGCCAGCTCGACAACCCGGCGTGGGATGAACTTGGCCAGGTAGCCCGCCGAGAGCGGCAAGCGCGCGTCGAGCAGCATCTTCGCGCGGCGCGACATCAAGTCGTCGAAGTCCATGATGATGGGACGCGGACCGACCACGCCGCGCACGCCCACCGCGTAATCGGCAAGCCGTATACCGTCGAAGTAAATCACTTCCGGTTCGAATGTCCCGATCACGCCGACAAGTTCGCTTAGCTTTTCATGGTCGGAGAACATCGCGACCTGTAACGCGCAAGGCGCGCCCGTCAGCAGTCCCCGCAATACTCGCATCAACGCGCCGCATTTCGCTGCGAAGCCGCCGGACTCGAATACCGAACGAATCGTGAACTTGTTCAGCTCGACTTCACCGCCGATCGCTTCCTGAATGAAGCGCAATGTACGCTCGCGCCCGTTCGCTGCCTCGGGGGGGATGTCCCGAGTCATCACCATCAATACGCGCCTTTTCATTTACTACCCCGTGCTTGTGGTCTACAAAATCTGTTATTTTTTTGATGCAACTACTCGATGCCCGAATCGGGTCGCCTCTTTGGGCGCCGCCTTATCGATCCGTCATCGCCGCCTTAAGAACCTTTTCGATTTCGCGAACCTGCTTCGGCGGAAGAAACCGCTCGCGTTGCGACAGGCAGCGTGCCGCCGCTTGCGCATAAAAGGCCCGGTCCGTCGCGAGCCGCGCGACAAGCGCGCCTAGCGCCTGTGTATCGCCCGTGCGCACAACGAGTTCCGGCATGCCTTCAAAGACTTCGGGCAAGCCGCCTGACGCGAATGCAATCGACGGCTTCTGGAATTCCCACGGCTCGATGGCGACGATGCCGAACGGTTCGCTCCACATCGACGTCACGACCACGAGATCCACCATGTCGTAGAACGTCTTTCGATCCATGAAGCCGTGATAGACGACCTTGAGCGCGGGATACTCGCGCATCAACGCGGGCAAGCGGTTCTCGTTGTCCCGCCCTGCAATGTGGAGCTCGAGCCCCGGCACGTTCGCGGCCATCACGCTCGCGAAGAGTTCGGCGACGCCTTTGGTGTCGTCGGTACGTCCGATGAAACCGACGCGAAACGGCGTGTGCGGCTGAGAGGCTTTCGACCGCGCGAAGGTGATCGGCACGGGCGCGTTGTAGACGACCGATTGCCGGCTGCCCGCAAAAAAGCCAAGCTCGCGGTGACGGTCCTCGACGAAACGGCTCACGCTCACCGCGTGCGCGACGAGCCGCGAAAACCAGCTCTTCGGCTTGGCGAATGCTTTGCACTGGCCGCATGCCGTGGCGCACGAATGACCGCCGTTGAACATCGTCGAGCGTGGGCACACGAGCCAGTAATCGTGGTTGACATGCACGATCGGCACGCGCCGCAGCCACGCCGCGACCCAGACGGCCGGGCCGAGACCCTTGAGCGTATTGGTGCAAAGCACGTCCGGGCGGGACGCCTTCAATGCGCGCCACGCAAGCAGCAGCACGAGCGGATTGAACAGGTCGATAACGCCAAAGAGCGATTTCTTGAGCGTTCCCCGGCTCGCGTGGCTGAACTGGTTGTAGAGGTTGACGTTCGGCAGCAGATGAACATCCAGACCATCGACCACGGTGCGGCTGCCCGAGCGCGTGTCGGACAGCGTGAGGATATCGACCGCATGACCGCGCTCCCGCAACTGCAACGCGAGCGAATGAACGGCCACCTCCGCGCCGCCGACGATATTCGGTGGAAAGCGATTAGCGCAAAGGCAAATTTTCATTTGCGCTCCGGGCGGTGCAGGTCGAGCGAAAGCGTGATCGCCCAGAAGCCGATGAGCGAGACCGCGATACCCGTCGCGGGCGCATACATGATGAGCGAGCGCGGCATCAGCATCGGCGCGACGGCGATGGCCGCCACGGTCATCGCCTGCTTGATGCTCACGAGGCGATATCGATGCGCGGCGATCAACCACGTGCTCAAGCCCGCATCCGCGAACGTGGCGATAGCGCACGTGGTCGCGTAGATCATCACCGGCACGCCGGCCTTGAATGCCGGGCCGTAGATCAGCAGGAACGCGCGTTCGCCGAGAAAGACACTGCCGATCGCCGCGACCACGGCGACAGCGGCGAGATAGACCGCGAGCTTGCACGCCCGCGACATCAGTTGCTGCTCGTTGCGCGCGGCGTAGACCATCGTCGGTGCAAGCGCGAGCGCGAGCGTGGTGCCGACCGAGTTCCATTGCTCGACAAGCGAAGCGGCTGCGGCGTAGATGCCGAGATCCGCCTTGGAGATCATGACGCCGAGCAACAGCCGGTCCATTCGCAACACGATCACGCTCGCCGCAATCGCGGGCCATATCTTGAGGCCGCGCACGACGAGCGTTCGGGTGACGGCGGCATCGCCGATCAGCGACTTCGGGGTCCGGAACGCAAGCGACCGATAACGGCTGAACGGCGCGACGGCGGCAACGCAAGCTTCCAGCGGCCAGGCGAACGATGCGATCACCGCGCCGAAAGAAGCGTGCGCCGCGCCCAGCAGCCATAGCACACGCACGCCGCTCGCATAAGCCTTGGCGCGCGTGATGACCCACGGCTTGGATTCCGCGTAGGCCATGAGCGAACCCAGCGCGAGCGGCTCGACGATCAGCACGAGCGACGCGATCAGCGTGAGCGCGGTGGCGCTCGATGCGGGCATCGCCAGTGCGATGACGGCCATGAAGACGAGCATGACGGCGAGCGTCAGCATCAGACGCAAGCGGAACGTCCGATAGAAAACGATATGACGCAAGCGCCGGTACTTGCCAAGAATCGGCGCGATGGTCGGCGAACCGAAGATGAGCGCGATGCTGCCGACCACATACGCGAGCGAGAGTGCAAACTGAAGCTCGCCGAAAAGGCGCGCACCGTAGATGTTCGCAAACAGATGGTTGCTCGCGATCGCCGCGAGCGCGCCGACAATCTTCTCGCAGACGACGCCCGAGAAAGATGAGAACAGGAGTTGCACTAGCGAATTCACATCAACTCCATGCGCGCGGGCGACGTCTGCGCCTGGCGTCCATCGACGCAATACCACCAGGCAAGCGCGAGCATCACGTAGCCTAGGGTCCGCAATCCAAACAGGTTCCAGTACTCGCCTTGCTGCAAACCGAAGCCCGCATACGACACGATCTTCGTGATGAGCCACAGCATCACGACGCCCCCGCGTTGCGTCACCAGAATCTGGGCGGCCGCGAGCCCGCCGTAGGCAACGCCGGTCAACGCGATAAAGATCAGCGCACCGGCGAAGCCGAACCAGTAGACCGGCACGGCCATCTGGCCCATCGTGAACGTCACGTCGTCGTGGACATACGCGCGCAGAATCTCCGGCGTGCCGTAGGCGAGCATCACGTCGCGTAACCCGCTGACCGCGCTGTCGTCGAAGAAAGTGGGCGCCGAGGGCGACTCGAGCGATTGCAGCACACGGCTAAATGCGGCAGCGCCGCCCGCCGGTGCATCGACAAGGCCGGCGTCGCTATCCACGACATACCAGACCTGTCCTTGCAGCAACATGCGCGACATGACCGTATCCGAGACGTCGAGGCCTTGTCCCTTGTAGGCGTAAAACACCGACGTGCAGCCGAGCAGAAGCGCGATTCCCGCGCCAATGCCCAGATAGCGGACGACGGGCTTGCCGTTCGCCGCATGCACGGCGATGAACGGCACCAGTACCGAGATGCACACGCCCAGCACCGACATGAACTGTTCGCCGTGCAGCACGAGCAGCCCGATGTCCTCGACGATCATCAATATCGCCGCCCATCTGACAAGCCGGTCCTTCGCCGTGCAGAACGTGCCGAGCAGCACGGGGATGAACAACTGGTTATTGAGGAACAAGTTGAATATCGGGCCGGCTCCCGCACTGTCGTTACGCAACGCAAACCGGTTGACGCCCTTGAGCAGCGCGAAGCCTTCCGTAAATCCCGCAACGACGCCCGCGCCGATCACGGCTGCGGCGAGTCCCAGGCCGAGCGCGATGCTCCCGTTCGCGACGGTCATGCGCGGCACGACCTTCGAGCGGTTTCCGCCCTCGCGATAGAGAAGACTGAACCCTGCCAGCGCGCAGCCCGCGAAGACCACGTAGAACCAGAGCAGACGGCTGAACGCGCCGGTCGCCTCGCCCTGCACGCCGGTTTCCGTGAGAAATCCGCCGGACTCGATACCGACGCCCGCGATGAAAACGGTCAGGCTGATCGCGAAAAGATAGAGCAGCGAAACCGTGAAAACCGGGCGCGTCACGATCAGCCCGAGCAGGCCGACCGCTGCGAGCGCGAGCGCGCCGGCCGCGCTATACGATGCAAGGCCGAGGTAAGGCAGCGCTGCGTCGGTTAAGAGCGCGAGCGCGTAGAAAGCGGGAAAGAGGATTCCCCGCGCGGAATAGGCGGTTTCGCCCGCCTTTCCCGCCCGTATGGATTGACGTGCTTGTGTGGGTGTCATGATCGTGGAAGCGCTTAACGCTGCGCCGCGCGGGCAAGCGCGCGATGAAGGTCCGCGCTGACCGCCGCGCTCGAAAAGCGCTTGGCGTTCTCTCTGCCGTCTTTCGATAGCGCGTCGCGCAGCGATGTATCGTCGAGGACACGCCCGATTTCCTTGCACCACGTGTCTGCGTTCGTCGGGTCGCCGACCGCGACGAACGAGTCCGCCATGGTGAAGCGATACACGGGCAGATCCGACGCGATCACCGGCAAGCCGACCAGCTGCGCCTCGATGACGGTGCGGCCGAATCCTTCATGCAACGTGGGCGAAACATAGGCATCGGCCGCTTGATAGCAGGTCGCCAGATCGTCGTCGCTCACGCCTTCGATAAAGTGCGCCTTGAGCTTCGCCGCGCGCGCAATCTCCTGGCATTCGCCGCGGTTCGCCTCGTTCTGCGCGCGGCCCACGCGCAGCATCACGACGTCCTTGCGCCCCAGTTTCGCCAATGCGCGAAAGATCGTTGCATTGTTCTTGCGCGTTTCGTCGGTGCCTACATTGAGCAACACGGTCGCGTCGCCGAGCGGCAGATCGAATTTATCGCGCAGATAATCTCGCGCCTTGCGTCGTACCTCGGCACTGGTCGGCACAATGTGTTCATCGAACGCGTTCGACACGAGTTGCAATCGTTTGGGGTCGATGCCGAGTTCTTCGATGCCGTCGGCAACGGTCACCTCCGTCGTCGATATCACGACATCGGCTCGGGCGATCAGCGGTTGCAACACCCGCATATAGCGCGCCTTGAGCGTCTCGATCAGCCCACGTGTCTTGTCCGCGAACACGACGTGATGCATGACGATGCACACGCGACCGCCGGCGAGCCGCACGAACGGAATCAGGTAGGCCATGTCCTCCTGATACAGCACGACGATATCCGACGATCGAGCGGCGGTCATGGCCCGCAACGGATACAGAACAAACTGCGTCCAGTAACGTTTCAGCGAGCGCGACGGTGCCGGAATGTCGATGGCCTGCACGGTGAAGTCATCGAAGTGCCTCATCATGTCCAGGCAGTCGAGGCTGTAGCGCATGACGCCGTTCCAGCTTGCCGGCCGTGGGCCGAGAAACCAGACCACGCGCGTTTTCGTCGTATCGTCGATAGCCGGTGTTCTCTTCAATAGCGTTTCGGTTGTCGCAGCCATTGCGCCATTTCCCCGTGACACGCGCTCGTGACGCGTGTCATCTTTATAGAGTGATTGCATTCGCGCCTCAGGATTGCGCGCTGTCCATGTACCCGTAGTTATCCGAGTAGTAGCCGTAGCGCAGCGGCGACGGCTCGAATCCGTTGAATACGAGGCCGTCCACTTGCGTGCCGACCTTCGATAAACGCGACACCCCTTCGACCACTTCCGAGTAACTCACCTTGCCCTGGCGCGCGACGAAGAGCGTGACGTCCGCGAACTTCGAGATCACCGCGGCATCGGCGGCGGCCAGCACCGGCGGCGAATCGATCACGACCATGTCGTACTCGTCGCGAACCGATTCGATCAGCGCTGCGAGCTTTTCGGGTCCGAGGAGCTTGCGCAGATGCCGAACGCTCTTGCCCGCGGGCAGCGTATGCAGGTTTTCGAAGGGCACGGTGATCGCATTGCCCGTCGTAACCGATCCTTGCAGCACGCCCGACAGCCCCTGGCTTCCCTGAACCGGCACATATCGGTCGATCGTGGAGCGACGCATGTCGGCGTCGATAAGCAGCGTCTTCAGACCTTTCTCTGCGTACAGATACGCGAGGTTCGCCGAGATCATCGACTTGCCCTGCCCCGGTACGGCCGACGTGACGAGCACGACCTTCGAACCTTCCGTGGCCGCCAGCTTGTACTGCAGCGAGTGCGCGAGCGTATCCATCGCTTCGACGAGCGGCGTATCGGATTGCTCGCGGCTCACCATGAAGCGCGGAATGTTCGTCACGCTGGCTTCGAGTTGATGCGGCGAGATCGGCAACACGCCCAGCGTCTGGATGCCGACCATGGACTCGAGACGCTTCGGATCGCGAATACGCCCGGAAAACAGCGGCAAAAGCTGAGTCGCGAGGAAGCCGAGCACCGCGCCGAACGCCGCGCCGAGCAACAGAACAATGATTCGCTTGGGCCGCACGGGCTTCTCGGGCGGCACGGCCTTGTCCACGAGCGCCGCATTGCCGACCGTGCCTGCCTGCGCGATCTGCAATTGCTGCGCATTGTTCATCAGGCCGACGTACAACTGATTGTTGACTTCGACATCGCGGGAAAGACGCAGATATTGCTGCTGCACCGAAGGCAAGCGCGCGATCTTTGCCTGCAATTCCGCCGATTTCTGATCGAGCTGACGGAACTTGTTGGCCGCTGCCACGAGTTGCGGCTGGTCGCCGCTAAAGCGCGTCGCGAGATCCTGGTAGCCGAGCTTCGCTTCGAGACGCGACTTTTCCACAAGCGCGGATTCGTCGAGCAGCATCTTCGCTTCGCCCTGCACGTCGATCGTGCCTTCCTTGTTGCGATAGTCGTTGAGCGCCTGCTCGGCGTTCTGCACACGCTCCTTGACGACCGGCAGTTGCGCATTGAGGAACGCGAGGCTGCGCTCGGAATCGGCCGCGCGCCGCTTGGCGTTCGAATCGAGATACGCGGCTGCAATTGCGTTGACGAAGCGCGATGCGAACACGGGATCGGAATCTTCCAGCGCGAGCTGGATGATGTTCGACTGGCGCTTCGTCTCGGCTACGTTGAGCGTTTTCTGAAGCTGTTCGAGGCGCGTCTGCGTCGCGAACCGGCGCACCGTGAACTCCGTTCCGGGTTGCGCGACGATCTT
The DNA here is from genome assembly GCF_057814995.1 of Caballeronia sp. SL1002. Lineage (NCBI taxonomy): Bacteria > Pseudomonadati > Pseudomonadota > Betaproteobacteria > Burkholderiales > Burkholderiaceae > Caballeronia > Caballeronia sp. SL1002. The sequence continues at coordinate 571,646 of NZ_JBYMUW010000003.1, forward strand.
CTGCACGTCGACGGTGAAGCCGTCCGCCGTGACCGGCGTTCCGACGGTGCCGCTCAGGAGTTGAGCGCCGTGTTCGTCGTTAAGCGTCCATTTGTGGTCCGCGAGATACCTCAGTTCGAGCTTCTCGCCGATCACCGCCTCGGGCACATCGAAGGTCTTGAATTCGACCTGTTCGCCGCCCCAGGCCCAGAACGGTTCGTCGAGCAACGGACGCACGAGCCCGTTAGGCTCCTTAGGCAAAATTGATCCGAGAAAACCGCCGACCAGCGGCACATGGTTCTTTACCGTCACCTCTGCTTGCGCCACCGTCGCGTCCATCGCGTGTTCGAGCACCGCGCGCGAACGAACGATATCGATCTCGCCAATGACCGGCGAATCCTGGATGTCTAGCGCCTTGGATACATCCGAGAGCGAGCCTAGCGCGCTAGCCTTGCTTTGCTCGATCTGGATGAGCGCGTCGGCGGAATACACCGGCGCCGAGAGCGCGACATAGCCCACCGATAGCGCAAGGCACGCGAGGAACACACCGAGAAACAGATACTTATAGTCGAACACGTTCTCGATCATATCGACCGGCGAGAGCCTGTTCCCTTGATGCGATACCGAATCGCTCCAATCGAAAGCGTCGGGGGAATTGTTTTTATTAAGCCTCATGCATGAACTCCGATATTTCTGCGCGACACGCAAGCACGCCTTCCATGCCCGGCGGCGATGCCCATAGAGAAGACGACAATTCGTAGCATGAGACCACGGCGTTCCAGCCACCTCTGTACGAAACCAAACATGGTCCGAGGACTTGGAACCCTTATGCTCTTATCATTCCATTACGGGCAATCGGATACATACATGCTTAGATCGATCGTGTTCGCGGCCGTGCTCGCCTTAGTCACTGCGAATGGCAACGCTGCCGATCGTGACTCCGTCTCTACGCTCTTGCCCGCGAATACCGCTGGAAGTGCGGTATTTAACGGATCGACTAACGGAAATCTGTCAGGCCTAAGTTCGGTCTCCAAGGTCGACGTCCATACACTTCTCTATCCCGGCAGCACGACCAAGGTTCTCGCCCACTACTTGCCGTGGTGGGGACCGACGCCGCGCGGGGTCGATGTTCACTACCGCTCCGACGATCCGCGTCAGGCTGCGCGGACATTCAGCGACATGGCCTCGCGCGGGGTGGACGGTGTGATCGTCGACTGGTACGGCGCAGGCCATTTCGTCGACACCGCGTGGAAGGCGTCGATGCCGCAACTCGCGGCATTTCCGAACATGAGCTTCGCGCTAATGATGGATAGCGGCACGTTCAAGTTCAACGCGTGTGAAGGCTGCGACTTGAACCGGACGATCCTTCATCACCTCGACTACATGTCGCGCGAGTACTTCTCGTCGCGTCAGTATTTGCGTTACGAAGGCCGGCCGGTCGTTTTCGAGTTCGGGATGGAAGCCGTCGGCCGGGCCGATTGGGCGCGCATTCAGGCGGCGCACCCCGAGGTGCTGTGGATTCATATCCACGCGCATGGTCTCAACGCGCCGGCAAGCGCCGGGGCTTTCGTGTGGGTCGAAGCCCAGTCGAAAGCGCGCTTCAAGGGGACGACGGCGGACCTCACCGGGCTCAACGTGTTCTACAACACGGCAACGGCGCAGCCATCGAAGATCGCGGTGGGCGGCGTATGGAAAGGCTTCGACGATTCCATGGCGCCCTGGGCCGCCGCATCGCCGAATGTGCTTCCGCAAGCGTGCGGCAAGACCTGGCTGGACGGCTTTCGCATCTTGAACGAGCACTACAGCGCGCATCATCAGCTTCCCTATCTTCAACTCGTTACGTGGAACGATTACGAAGAAGGCAGCGCGCTGGAAACGGGTATCGCAAGTTGCACGAAGATCGAGGCGCGCCGAACGGGGCAGACGCTTTCGGTTTCGGTCAGCTATCAAGAGACCGTCGATCATCTTGAACTCTACGAACAGCTCGGACCGGCGTCGTTCAGACTCGTCGGGCGCTATCCAGCGGATACGACGTCAATTGCGATCGCGACGCCCTCCAAAAACAGCTTCTTTGTTAAGGCCGTTGGAAAACCATTCATGCAGGACATCGTCTCGGCCGCTATCGCACCGGGCTAAGGAGATCGACGCTCGCGCTTATTTGGCCGCGCGAGCGCGGCCCTAAGCCGCTCGACTTTCCCGTAGCATTTTTAGAAACTCTTCCTGATGTGCTTCCATCGACGCGCGACTGTATGGATGATCAAGCGGGCACGTCGTATCGATAAGAGAGCGCGGTAGACGCCGCAAGACGACGAGCAATCCGCTTAAGGTGGTCCATGGCCTTCCCCTTCTTGTTTTGTGGTCTTCGGTGCCTTAGCACGTCTTAAGGTTTTTACAACTGAGGCGTTACAGGTCCTACAGGACAATGCAACGGCTTCTATTGCCTCTTTCAGGTGCCCGTCCTGACATGATTGAATCGCTGTCGCGCGGCGCTTCGCCGCAGAGCAGCCTGCTGGCCACGATAGCGAGCACGCCAGTGATCGACCAGGCGATAGAGCGGATACAGCAGCAGAGCAATCATCCACACGAAGACGAAAAGCAAAGTCTCCAGGACTCGTGCAGTCCAGCCTTTTTCCAACATTGCGGCCTCCGTAGTTAAGAGCGTCCCCGTGCAAAGCTTGCTGTGGCACTTCCTGACATCATTCAGTAAGTGCGTCCGATCGGCAATTCACGCGAGGTAATTATGGCCGAGCAGCGTCTCTTTCCGCGATGAATATTCTCGTGGTCGTGCGCATCCGCACATAGGGTTTGGCTTAGGTCCTCAGCCGCTAAAGCGGCTTCTTTGCCCTGATCTTTTGCCGGCGGCGTTAGCGGCATTCAGCGCTTCAGCGCATGCGTTTTCCCGTTGCGTAAGAGAACTAGTGTGGGTGGCAAGAATAGCGAACGATGCAAACGTTAGCCACTTTGCGAACGCTTGAGTCAGGTCGCACGAAACGTTTGCGAGATCGACGTTGAGAACTAGCGGCGTTGTCGTGCGAAGGGGATCGCGGGTGCGCTTAGACGGTCGCTTGTGTGAGCAATGCTTGAACGGTAGGACCCGTCGTCGAATTGCTAGGACCGATAGATTGAACTCTTAACTCGCGCAAAGCGACGAATCCCGAATCGATGGATCGGGACCGCGTCCATTGCACGATGCTCTCGCAATAACAGCAACGTCCCTTGTCGCTCACCTCGTTGGCAACTTACGCTTGCGTGCTGATCATGCCCGTGGTCTTGCCCGCTGCAAGCATCAGTTGGGCAAGTTCGGCCGTCGCGGTTTCGATCGCCGAGTTGATGCTTGAGATATCGTTCTGGAGACCGGACGTGGTCGCCGCTTGCTTGATGGCCTTGGCCTGATCGGCTGACAATTGCGCCGAGCCGGTGGAACTCGTGCCGTCGCTCGACTCCGCTGAACTGCTAGTCGCGGCGGAGGCACTGGACGATGCCGCGCCGCCCGATTGCGCGAGTCGTGCTTGCGCCGCTGCAAGCTGAGCTTTCAGCGCCTTGATCAGTTGTTCGAGCTGCTGCGTTTGAAGGTCGGACGTGCTCGAACTGCTGCTTGCGCCGCCACCGCCACCGCCGCCGCCGCCTGCGCCGCTGCTTGCCTGGGTCGCTTTCGACGAGCCCGCCGCGCTCGTACCGGAAGATGCCGACGACCCGGACGACGCCGACGCCGCGCTCGTCGCATCCGACTGCGAATCAGAAGACCCGGACGCTGACGCGGAAGCATCCGCAGAGGCGGCGGCCGCCGCGCTCGTAGCCGATGGACTGGCGGTGGTCTGCCATGCGGAAATGCTCGTGGAGCTTGTGATCTGCATCTGCGCACATCCTTTCAAATAATTTCGACGAAAGCGGGCCAGCACAGGCTGGCGCCAGCCTGAATCAATAACGGCAGAATGTTCGTCGATCTTTAATGCGCGATGAACCGAAAGACGAAGCGCCAGCCGAAAAAAACGGGCCGGCGCTCGGGCGTGACAGGCTATTCAGGCCAGTGTGAAGACCACGGCGCCGATCTCGGCGACCGGCGCGAAACTTCGAAAAAACCGGTACATCTGACCTTCGACGCTAATCTTGTTGATGCCCGACTGCGTGAGTTCAAGGATCTCGTTTCCGATAGCCGCCGCGATGGTTCCGCGCCCGGGCAGTTCTTCCTCGCCTGCGGGATCGCCCAAGTGGATGGAAAAAAGATCTGCGCCGCGACGCATCATCACGAGGGCCTTCCCTTCGTCGAGCGAGAGTTCGAGATACTCGGCCAGCACTCGGAGCGACTTTGGCGCATGCCCCGGCGAACCGCTAGTTGACTCTGACGTTAAAGTCATTTCATCGCCCCCTATTTAAAAACGCGCACCTTGATCCGGATTTTTATCCGACCGCAATCAGAAACTGGATACTCGCCGGAACGTCGCGGCTCGCTAATACTAACCGGCGACCGCGATTCGATTACGGACTCTTCATTGTTTGCATTTGCGCTCCCGAAACGCAATAAATTCATTATTCCTGCGGGGTTAAAAATACTAAGGTTTGCGCGGCGCGCGCCACCGAGCAGCGATACGGCTAGATCGGCGGCGATTATTCACTGTTGCACCGGCGCCCATCCGTCTGAAGCCACATCGCTGGAGAACCAGTTGCGGTGTGTCGGAAACTTGCGCGGGGTCTTTTTTGCCGTATGGGGAAAATTCTGACCGTTAGTTGCATTGAATCGCCCCGCAGCAATGCGGTCACCGACCTTGCGTAGCGGCCGGAACCGCGCGGCCCTCGGCCAGATTGCGCTCGCGCAGTGCTTCGGTCGTTTCGCCGGCGCCGTCAGCGCGCCAACCCGGCGGCCGGAGCACGTAACCGATCGCGTTCCACACGCTTTTCGCCGACGCGATATCCCGCGCGAGGCTGATCCAGTGCTCGAATTCGACGACAAGCGGATTACGCGAACGCGTCGGCGTGGTGAGGCCGTAGCGGCACGGTTCATCGGCGCGTTCTTCGACATATGTGCCGAACAGGCGGTCGAATATCACGAGCACGCCGCCGAAGTTCGCATCGAGATAATCGACATTCGACGCGTGGTGCACACGATGCGAGGAAGGCGTATTGAAAACGTATTCGAGCCAGCCGAGTTTCGGCGTCCAGGTGTTATGCAACCAGAACTGATAAAGCAGATTGAAACTCAGCGTCGCCAGCACGATTTCCGGACGCACGCCGAGCCAGACGAGCGGCGCGAAGAACATCGCCGAGCCGGTCAGCTTGCCGGTCAAGCCGAGCCGATAAGCGGACGAAAGCGTCAATTGATTCGGCGAGTGATGCACGGCATGCGTCGCCCAGAAAAAACGAATGCGGTGCGACGCGCGGTGATACCAGTAGTAGCAAAACTCCTGGCCGATAAAGAGCAGAAACACCATCAGCGCGCTGTTGAGCGTGACGGTGAATATCCGGTGATCCCAGGCGAGCGCGAAAATCGGCGTCGCGAGCGAAAGCGGCAGGAATGCGAGCAATTTGCGGCCGGCAATGTCGGCGAGCGAGATCCACACTTCATACCAATCGAAAGGCATGGCGCTGTCGCGCTGTTTGCGGGAGAGAACGATCGCCTCGATCAGCGAAACGCCGATGACGAACAACGTGACATATACCGCGATTTTTCCAATGGTCAGCATGATGGGCAGATAACGGGTGGGATGGGACGCGTTGTCTGCGGTAAATGCCGCCATCGCGCCGGGTGAAGCTAATGTAGTTGCCCGCCTCGTTAAAAACCACGCGAAAACTATGTCGCGGGATGTCATGCGCTTCGGGATCACTTCGCGTTCGTCGCGCCGTTCAGTTTCCGCCACAACGTCGTCTTGCTGATACCGAGGGCCGCGCAAACCGCTTCGCGATCGCCATTGAACGAAGCGAGCGCCGCGCGAATCTCGTCGGCTTCGACATGACGGCTGCGCTCGCGCAGCGTGAGACGTCCATCGCGTTCGGACGTATCGACGTTCAGCACTTCCGGCGCGATCGCGTAGAGATCGTCTCGCGTTAGCGCGTTTGCATCGAGACTGGTTTTGTCGGCCAGCTCGACCGCGATCCGCTCGATCACGTTCTGCAATTCACGTACGTTTCCCGGCCAGTTGTAGCCCGACAGCGGGTCGCCGACGTTCGCGAGCAAGCTCAGTGCGGTCTCGCGGTTCTTCAGCCGCGACTTGAGTTGCGGATCGCGCTTTGCCGCGTGCAGCAGAAACTCCACGGCAAGCAGAAGCACGTCGGCCGGACGCTCGCGCAGCGCCGGAAGCGCGATGTTGAGAATGTTGAGCCGATAGTAAAGGTCTGCCCGGAAAGTGCCCGCCGCGATGCCGGCCGTCAGCGCCCGGTGCGTCGCGGCGATGACGCGAATATCCACGCGCGTCGGCTCGGTGGATCCGAGGCGCACGACTTCGCGTTCCTGCAAGACGCGTAGAAGACGGCTCTGAAGCGTGAGCGGCATTTCGCCGATTTCATCGAGGAAGAGCGTGCCTCGATGCGCCGCTTCGATCAGCCCCGTCTTCCCGCCTTTGCGTGCGCCGGTAAACGCGCCCTCTTCATAGCCGAAAAGCTCGCTCTCCAGCAGCGATTCCGGAAACGCGCCGCAATTGATCGCGACGAACGCGAATTCGCGGCGCGCGCTCAACTGATGCAGGCTCTGCGCGACCATCTCCTTGCCCGTGCCGCTTTCTCCACGAATGAGCAATGTCGCGTTCGATTTCGCATAGCGCTGCACCAGCGAGCGAACGCGCTGCATCGACGCACTCTCGCCGATCAGATCGTCGATCTTGTAGCGCGCCGTGAATTGCTTCGTGCGCGGCGTCGAACGCAACGTCCGGTCGAGCCGCTCCACCGCGCGCGATTCCTGGAACGTCAGGACCGTGCCGGCGGCCATCCCGTTCGTCGCCAGCGGGCCGCGATGCACGACGTAGCTCACGCCGCGCACGGAGGCGAGCGAATCGCCATCGACTTCGGGCAACGACGCCGCCAGATCGGGCGCCAGTTCGGTCAACGTGCGGGCGACGGCCTCGTCGGGATCGATGCCGAGTACCGCGGCGAGCCGGCGATTGATCGACTCGACTCTGCCCTGAGCGTCGAGCGCGACGACGCCGTCGCGCATGTGCTGCAGCAAATTGTCGAGCCGATGACGGCGCATCGCTTCGCCGCGCATCGCCTGCGCGACTTCCAGCGCGGTATCGAACGCCGCCTTGACCGATGCGCGCGAGTAGAGAAACACGGCTTCGAGACCCGCGCGCGCGGCCAGATCCGTGACGAGTCCCGGGCCGACCACGGCGCCGACGCCACGATCGCGCAAATCGAGCACACACGATTCCGCGTCCTCCGCCGACTGATACGAGGCGAATTCGACATCGATGCCGTAGGCCGCGATGAATCGCCTGACTTCCTCCGGCGTTTCGCCGTGTGTGACGAGCGCGACCGAGCGAGCGGCGCGCCGTGCTCGCGCCAACGCATGCATCACGTCGAAACCCGTTGGGCTGATGAGCACCACCGGCACATCGACGCGCGTCTTCAGATACGCACCGTTCGATCCGCCCGCGACGATCACGTCCGGGCCATCCGCGCCCGCTGCCGCAATTTCGTGAACGGCATCTTCGAAACCGCCGGTAAGCACGCGCAATTCGGAGCGACGTTCGTATTCGCCGGTGATGTCGAGGAAGAGATGGCGCAGACGGCTGATGCTGACGGCCCAGAGTCTCGGCAGCGGGCGGCCTTCGGAAGACGTTGCGGAGGTCATGTGTACGGATCGGCAGGATTATTTCAGCCGTTCATTATGCGCGAGTAGTCTCGTTAATGAAATTGCCGATTTCATTCTTGAAACGCTTAACTTTTCCCGCGAAAAAATTATTCCATATAAAACAGAGACTTAGATAAACCAAAGCGCCTGGCCATTATCTTGCATTTAGAGAGGCCATCACTACAGGAGCAAGAATGAACTTCCCCGAATCGCAACTTGCCAGCCCGGGCCAAAAATTTCGCGTCGCCGTCGCCGAGTCTCAGCCGCTGCAAGTCGTCGGCGCGATCACGGCGTATGCCGCGAAGATGGCCGAAGCCGTCGGTTTCAAGGCGCTTTATCTCTCGGGCGGCGGCGTCGCGGCCAATTCGCTGGGCGTGCCCGATCTTGGCATCAGCACGATGGACGACGTGCTGACCGACGCGCGCCGCATTACCGATGCAAGCAGCCTGCCGCTGCTCGTCGATATCGATACCGGCTGGGGCGGCGCATTCAACATCGCGCGTACGGTCAAGTCGTTCATCAAGGCAGGCGTCGCCGCCGTGCATCTCGAAGATCAGGTCGGCCAGAAGCGTTGCGGTCATCGGCCGGGTAAAGAGGTCGTGACGACCGCGGAAATGGTCGATCGCGTGAAAGCCGCCGTCGATGCGCGAACGGACAGCGGGTTCGTCATCATGGCGCGAACCGATGCGGCCGGCTCGGAAGGCGTCGATGCGGCGATCGAGCGCGCGGTGGCTTACGTCGAGGCGGGCGCGGACATGATCTTTCCCGAGGCAATGCAATCGCTCGACGACTATCGCCGCTTCAAGGCCGCGGTCAAGGTGCCGATCCTCGCGAATCTGACGGAATTCGGCTCGACGCCGTTCTTCACCACGAGCGAGTTGCGCGACGCCGACGTCGATATCGCGTTGTACTGCTGCGGCGCCTATCGCGCGATGAACGCCGCCGCGCTGAACTTCTATCAGACGACGATGCGCGACGGAACGCAAAAAGCGGCGGTATCGACCATGCAGAGCCGCGCCGATCTGTATCAATACCTCGGCTATCACGCCTACGAAGACAAGCTCGACGCATTGTTCGCCGCAGCCAAATAAACTCGAAGCAACCTCGAAGCAACACTCGAAAAAGGAAGAGACAAAATGAGCGAAGCAGATAACAGCACGCCGAAAACCGGCGCGTTCAAACCGAAGAAATCGGTCGCGCTCTCGGGCGTGACGGCGGGCAATACCGCGCTGTGTACGGTCGGCCGCACGGGCAACGACCTGCACTATCGCGGATACGACATTCTCGATCTCGCTCGCGCCTGCGAGTTCGAGGAAATCGCTCACTTGCTGGTCCACGAAAAATTGCCGACGCAGGCCGAACTCACTGCGTACAAGACGAAGCTGAAGTCGCTGCGCGGCCTGCCCGCCAATCTCAAGCTCGCGCTCGAAACCGTGCCGGCGTCCGCGCATCCGATGGACGTGATGCGCACCAGCGTGTCCGTGCTCGGCACGGTGCTTCCCGAGAAAGACGATCACAGCGTGGCGGGCGCGCGCGATATCGCCGACCGCCTGATGGCTTCGCTCGGCTCGGCGCTGCTTTACTGGTATCACTATTCGCATAGCGGCAAGCGTATCGAGGTCGAAACCGACGACGATTCGATCGGCGGACATTTCCTGCATTTGCTGCACGGCGTCGCGCCTTCGAAGTCGTGGGTCGATGCGATGCATGTGTCGCTCAACCTGTACGCGGAACACGAGTTCAACGCTTCGACCTTCACGAGCCGCGTGATCGCCGGGACGGGTTCGGACTTCTATTCGGCGATCACCGGCGCGATCGGTGCGCTGCGCGGGCCGAAACACGGCGGCGCGAACGAAGCCGCGTTCGATATCCAGTCGCGCTATCCGACGCCGGACGAAGCGGAGGCCGATATCAAGCGCCGTGTCGAGAACAAGGAAGTGGTGATCGGCTTCGGCCATCCGGTGTATACAATTTCGGATCCGCGCAACGTCGTTATCAAGGATGTCGCGAAGAAGCTCTCGAAAGAGGCATCGAACATGAAGATGTTCGATATCGCCGAGCGGCTGGAAACGGTCATGTGGGACGCGAAGAAGATGTTCCCGAACCTCGACTGGTTCAGCGCCGTTTCCTATCACATGATGGGCGTGCCCACCTCGATGTTCACGCCGCTCTTCGTCAATTCGCGCACGGCCGGCTGGGCGGCGCACATCATCGAACAGCGTATCGACAACAAGATCATCCGCCCGAGCGCGAACTACACCGGCCCTGAAAACCTGCCCTTCGTGCCGCTCGCCAAGCGCTGACAGGGAAAGGGGCTTATCTTTCCGAGAAGCCCCTTGGCGTTCCCCACTACACACATTCTTCAGACGGTATGAACACAGCAAACCGCAAAGCTCTGCCAGGCACGCACCTGGACTTCTTCGACACGCGCGCCGTGGTCGATGCGCTCACGCCCGGCGCGTACGACACGCTGCCGTACACATCGCGCGTGCTGGCGGAGAACCTCGTGCGGCGTGCCGCGCCGCAAGCGCTCGCGGCGTCGCTCAGACAGATCATCGAACGCAAGCGCGATCTCGATTTTCCGTGGTTTCCGGCGCGCGTCGTCTGCCATGACATTCTCGGACAGACCGCGCTCGTCGATCTCGCCGGACTGCGCGACGCGATCGCTAGCCAAGGCGGCGATCCGGCGCTGGTCAACCCGGTCGTGCCGACGCAGCTCGTGGTCGATCATTCGCTCGCGGTCGAATGCGGCGGTTTCGATCCCGACGCGTTCGCGAAGAATCGCGCCATTGAAGACCGTCGCAACGAGGACCGCTTTCACTTCATCGACTGGACGAAGAAGGCGTTCAAGAACGTCGACGTGATTCCGCCGGGCAACGGCATCCTGCACCAGATCAATCTGGAGCGCATGAGCCCGGTCGTGCAGGTGAAAGACGGCATCGCGTTTCCGGACACGCTTGTCGGCACCGACTCGCACACGCCGATGGTCGATGCGCTCGGCGTGCTCGCCATCGGCGTGGGTGGGCTGGAAGCGGAAAGCGTGATGCTCGGGCGCGCGTCGTATATGCGGCTGCCGGATATCGTCGGTGTGAAACTCAGCGGCAAGCCGGGGCCGGGCATTACCGCGACCGACGTCGTGTTGTCGCTGACCGAGTTCCTGCGCAAGGAAAAAGTGGTCGGCGCGTATCTGGAGTTTTACGGCGAAGGCACCGCAAACCTCACGCTCGGCGACCGCGCGACGATCGCCAATATGGCGCCGGAGTTCGGCGCGACCGCCGCGATGTTCTACATCGACGACCAGACCATCAAGTATCTCAAGCTCACCGGTCGCGACGACGCGCTCGTGAGCCTCGTCGAAACCTACGCGAAGGAAACGGGTCTCTGGGCCGACAGCCTCGCGAATGCCGAATACGAGCGCGTGCTGACGTTCGATCTCTCGACCGTGGTTCGCACGCTCGCTGGGCCTTCCAATCCGCATCGCCGCCTGCCGGTAGCCGATCTCGCCGCGCGCGGCATCAGCGGCAAGGTGGAGAACGAGCCGGGCCTGATGCCGGACGGCGCGGTGATCATCGCCGCGATCACGAGCTGCACGAACACGAACAACCCGCGCAACATGATTGCCGCCGGGCTGCTCGCGCGCAACGCGAACCGGCTCGGCCTTGCGCGCAAGCCGTGGGTGAAAAGCTCGCTTGCGCCGGGTTCAAAAGCCGTCACGCTGTATCTCGAAGAAGCGGGTTTGATGCCGGAACTCGAAGAACTGGGCTTCGGTGTCGTCGCGTATGCGTGTACGTCGTGCAACGGCATGTCGGGCGCGCTCGATCCGGCGACGCAGCAGGAAATCGTCGAGCGCGATCTGTATGCCACCGCCGTGTTGTCGGGCAACCGCAACTTCGATGGCCGCATCCATCCGTATGCGAAGCAGGCGTTCCTCGCGTCGCCGCCGCTCGTGGTCGCCTACGCGATTGCCGGCACGATCCGCTTCGATATCGAGAAGGATGTTCTGGGCATCGACTCCGAGAACAATCCGGTGAGATTGCGGGACATCTGGCCGTCCGATGAAGAAATCGACGCGATGGTCGCATCGAGCGTCAAGCCCGAGCAGTTCCGGAAGGTGTACGAGCCGATGTTCGCGGTGTCCGTCGATACGGGACCGAAGGCCGAGCCGCTCTATGAATGGCGTGAGCAAAGCACGTACATCCGCCGTCCGCCGTATTGGGAAGGTGCGCTCGCGGGCGAGCGCAGCTTGACCGGCATGCGTGCGCTGGCCGTGCTCGGCGACAACATCACCACCGACCATCTGTCGCCGTCGAACGCGATTCTCGCGAACAGCGCCGCTGGCGAGTACCTGACGAAAATGGGCTTGCCGGAAGAGGACTTCAACTCGTATGCGACGCATCGCGGCGATCACCTGACCGCCCAGCGCGCGACGTTCGCGAATCCGACGCTCATCAACGAAATGGTGCTGGAAAACGGCAAGGTGAAGGCCGGATCGCTTGCGCGTATCGAACCCGAAGGCAAGGTCATGCGGATGTGGGAAGCCATCGAAACCTACATGGAGCGCAAGCAGCCGCTGATCGTGATCGCGGGCGCGGACTATGGACAAGGCTCGTCGCGCGACTGGGCCGCCAAGGGCGTGCGTCTTGCGGGCACGGAAGCGATCGTGGCCGAAGGATTCGAGCGGATTCACCGGACCAACCTGGTCGGCATGGGCGTGCTGCCGCTGGAGTTCAAGCCGGGCGTGAACCGCACGACGCTCGCTATCGACGGCACGGAAACCTTCGACGTAACCGGCGAGCGCAAGCCGCGCGCCGACCTCACGCTCGTGATTCACCGCAAGAACGGTGAGCGCGTCGACGTGCCGGTTACGTGCCGGCTCGATACCGCGGAAGAAGTATCCATCTACGAAGCGGGCGGCGTTTTGCAGCGATTCGCGCAGGACTTCCTCGAATCGTCGCAGGCAGCGGCCTGAGCTTCGCTCAAAGGCGGGCGCATCGCGCGCTCGCCTCACCCAATACGAACATTATTTCGCTATGACACACGCTCCGCAGATCAGGATCCCCGCCACCTACATGCGCGGCGGCACCAGCAAAGGCGTTTTTTTCCGGCTGCAGGATTTGCCCGAGGCGGCGCGCGTGCCGGGTGCGGCGCGCGATGCGCTGCTGTTGCGGGTCATCGGCAGTCCCGATCCCTACGGCAAGCAGATCGACGGAATGGGTTCCGCGACATCGAGCACGAGCAAGACGGTGATTATCGCGAAGAGCAGCAAGCCGGATCACGATGTCGATTATCTCTTCGGGCAAGTCGCGATCGATCGCGCGTTCATCGACTGGAGCGGCAACTGCGGCAACCTTTCCGCCGCCGTGGGTCCCTTTGCGATCACGAGCGGCCTGATCGATCCCGAGCGTGTGCCGGATAACGGCATCGCGACCGTCCGCATCTGGCAGGCGAATATCGGCAAGACGATCGTCGCGCATGTGCCGGTGACGAAAGGCGCAGTGCAGGAAACGGGCGACTTCGAACTCGACGGCGTCACCTTCCCCGCCGCCGAAGTCCAGCTCGAATTCCTCGACCCGGCCGCCGAGGACGACGGCTCGGGCGGCGCGATGTTCCCGACGGGCAATCTGATCGACGAGCTCGACATTCCGGGCATCGGCACCTTGCAAGCCACGCTGATCAACTCGGGCATTCCGACCATCTTCCTCAATGCCGACGCCATCGGCTATGCGGGCACGGAATTGCAGGACGCCATCAACGGCGATCCCAAGGCGCTCGCGATGTTCGAGACGATCCGCGCGCATGGCGCGGTCCGCATGGGCCTCATCAAGAATATCGACGCAATCGCGAGCCGGCAGCACACGCCGAAGATTGCGTTCGTCGCGAAACCTGCGCGCTATGCGTCGTCTAGCGGCAAGGAAGTCGGCGCGGGCGACGTCGATTTGCTGGTGCGCGCCATGTCGATGGGCAAGCTCCATCACGCGATGATGGGCACGGCGGCGGTCGCGATCGGCACGGCAGCCGCGATTCCCGGCACGCTCGTGAATCTCGCTGCGGGCGGCGAGAAACGCGACGCCGTGCGCTTCGGTCATCCGTCGGGCACGCTGCGTGTCGGCGCGCAGGCGGAATTTGTCGATGGCGAGTGGACGGTCGTCAAGGCGATCATGAGCCGGAGCGCCCGCGTGCTGATGGAAGGATGGGTGCGCGTGCCCGGCGATTCGCTCGCGGGGTGAAAGGCGCGGTGCTTTCGGACTATTAGCGCCACCAGGCGCTAACACCGGTCTGCGAGAGCAGAACTGGGACGCTCGCCGCGCGGCGATGGCCGGAAAGGCGCGGCGCGGTCGCAAGTTCGCACGCCGACGCCGACGCCGACAGCAGGAAGGCCGGCCGGGCGTCGCTAAAAGCCGCGCCGGACGGTAACCGTCGCGCCCGTGCTGTGCGAATGCAGGATCGCGAGGCGCGCGGTCGCGGAGAAGACCCACTGGTCGACGGTCACGGAGAGTTTTCGCTGCGGCTGTGCTCCGATCACGAGCGTCGTATTCGGCAAATCGACGAGCGATATCACCGGTGTCGTCGATGAACCCAGCCGGAGATAGCCCGATGTCGGCTGCGGAGAAAACTGGAGCGCCGGCGCGCTTTTAGCGGTGCCGAACTGGAGATCGCCGGTCACCTGCACGCTGTAGAAGTTTTCGATTTGCCGGTAAAACGGCGCGGCCTGGCTCGCCCGGTATTCCATTTCATAACGCTGCAAATAGCGTTCGGCCTCGGGAACGGATGGAACAACCTCCATGGGCAGAGGACCGATATTCGTCACGATCATCTCTCCAGGCGAGTCGATGACAAGACCGTCCGCGAACGCAACTTCGCCCAGCAGCAGAAGACATATTGCGCCGACAACCCTTTCGTTCAGGCACGACATGCGCATGCCTCCCATGAAGGAATTGAAACGTCACACTATTGAACGCTCTGTTTCCGACCGGCTATATCCGAACGAACTGCCTTTGCAGCTTTGCCTTTATCCAGACATTGTAGTCAGTCATTCGCATCTCGCCACTTCAATATGTAAAGCGGTCGCGCACCGGCGGCGGCGATGTCGAAGCGGTGACTTTTCGCTTTTGAATTGCGCATCCGGCGCGGTGTTTTTCAACGTCGCCGTTTCGTTTCGACGCCGGTTCGGAAGCTGTGTCCGAGCCATAAAAAAACGACCGCGCGCTCGTTGCGCCGGCCATTTTCGGCTCGTATAAACTCCCCGGATGAACCAACAAATCGACTACCTCAATCCCGATCTTCCCTCCGGTCTCCGACGTGTCGCGATGCCGGTGGTCGACGCAACCCCGGCGACGCTCGATGGCTATGGCAGGCTCGTCGCGGATCCGGGCGAATGCCCGATCGAGATAGTGCGGTGGCCGGCCGTGGGAACCAGGCCCATCGACCCGGGAACCGGCGATGAAGCCGGCACGACCGAAGGCACATTCGTGAGCGAATGGCGCGGGGACATTCTCTACGGCAGCAACGAGGCCGTGGGCGGCAAATACATCCTTGCCTATGCAAAGGAGCCGGAATCATCCCGCGACGACAGCGCCGACACACCGGAGCGCATGTTGCTCTGGCACGCGAACTATCATCCGGACGGCGGACAGCTTTTCTTCCCGCTCGACGGCCGGCCGTTCTACGTCCCGCTGGCATTACCCGGCGATGACATCGCGCCGGAGAAGTTCGTGTGCTTTCGCTTCGACGGACAGCAGGGTCTCTACATTCATCCGAATATCTGGCACGAAGGCGTGTTCGCGCTTCAGGGCACACAGCGCTTCTTCGACAAGCAGGGCGCCGTCCACGCGCGCGTCTCGGTCGACTTCGCCCGCGAGTTCGGCTGTCTGCTCGAAGCGCCGATCGCTTGACGCACGGGACGTCGGCCGCGAGCACGCGTGCGAATCACGCTGCGTCAGACGCTGATAAGCGTTACGCCGGCGCGTTCGAGAATGTGCTGGTTTCTCGTCGATAAATGCGCAAATCGCAAGCGCCTTCCCGCCTTCTGATAGCGGTCTTTCAGCGTTTCGAACGCGACGACGGCAGAATGATCGGCCACATGTAGATGCTTGCAATCGATGATGACTTCTTCGGCGTCGGCTTGAGGCTGAAAGAGTTCCTGGAAATGCGCGGTCGATGCGAAAAACAAGGTGCCATGCAGAACATAAGTGCGCGCGCCGTCATCGCTGTCGTTCACCTCGGCGCGTATTTCGCGCGCATGGTGCCAGGCGAAATTCAGCGCGGCGATGACGACGCCGCACAGGACGGCGATCGCGAGATCGGTCATGACCGTGATGACCGTCACGGCGACGATCACCAGCGCGTCGTTGCGGGGAACCTTGCCGAGCACCCCGAGCGATCGCCAGTCGAAGGTCTGCTGCGCGACAACGAGCATCACGCCGACAAGCGCAGCCAGCGGAATCTGCTCGATGAGCGGGGACAAGAACAGGATGAACAAGAGCAGCATGATCCCGCTCGTCGCGCCTGACAGGCGGCTCCGGCCGCCCGAGCTGAGATTGATCATGGTTTGACCGATCATCGCGCAACCGCCCATGCCGCCGAACAGACCCGACACCACGTTGGACACGCCGAGTGCGAGACATTCACGATTCGGCCGTCCGCGCGTCTCCGTAATTTCATCGGTGAGATTGAACGTCAGCAAGGTCTCCAGCAAACCCACGATGGCCATGAGAAGCGCGTAGGGAAAGACGATCCGGAACGTCTCCAGGTCATATGGTATTTGCGGCAGATGAAAGCTCGGAAAGGCGCCCGCGATATGCGCCATATCGCCCAGTGTGCGCGTCGGCAGATGCACGATCTGGCTAAGCAAGCCGACGCCGACGATGGCAACCAGCGCCGGCGGGACAGCCTTGGTGATTCGCGGCAGGAGATAGACGATCAGCATCGTCAGCGCGACCAGCCCGCACATGACCGCGAGCGGTGTCCCTTGCAACCAGACATCGCCTTGCGGAGTCGCGCGCTTGAAATGCTCCAGTTGCGCCATAGCGATGATGATCGCCAGACCGTTCACGAATCCGATCATCACCGGATGCGGCACCATTCGGATCAGCTTACCCAGACGCAACGCACCGAACAGCATCATGATCGCGCCGCTCAGGACGACGGCGGCCAGCAGGTATTGCGCGCCATGCTCGACAACAAGCGCAACGATGACGACCGCCATCGAGCCCGCGGCACCCGAGATCATGCCGGGCCTTCCGCCGAAGATGGCCGTCAGAGCGCAAATGATGAACGCGCCGTAAAGCCCCATTAGGGGATTCACGTGCGCGACCAACGCAAAGGCGATGCACTCGGGGACCAGTGCAAACGACGATGTAAGCCCCGCGAGTACATTGCCGGGAATGTTCGAGAGCCATTGCTCACGGACTGATTGGGTCTTCATTAACTCTGTTCCGCAGTCTGGTAAAAAGTACGCGGCGCGTGAAGCGCGCGAGAAACGCTGAATGTGCCAACGGGAGCACGTGGACCCGAAGTGCGGCGAAATGCGGCGCGACGCTTTGAAAGCGCGGCGTCGATCAAGGTCGAAAGCCGGAGTGCGTTGTTCGAATCTCGAACAAGCGAGCGCACACATACCCGAGAACCCCAAGCGGCAATCCGCTACGAACGGCGAGGAGTGCTCGAACAGCTACATGGGTATGTCGAGAAAGAAGCTGATGTGGGCGGAATGGAGCGAATTTCCGCTTGAATGCCAGGTAGTTTACCTTAGCCCGCGCGGACGCGTGAAAACTCATCAAAAATGTGGAAACCGCATACATCGGCTCCGGCGAGGCGATTTTTCTATGCGGTCTGCGCATCGCGAAGGGCACTTTTGTTCAATACGCGCTCGCGCTGAAAGCCTGGGTTTATTAGCACGCCGCGCATAGCGGCTGCAGTCACTTTCTTTGGCTAGCGCAAAGAAATTAACCAAAGAGAGCAGCTTATCCGTCTAAGTGTCCACCTCGAATAACCAGGCGGATAGGCGCGCAAGCTGATTCGGTTAGCATGCAGTCAACCTTATTGGCATAGCACTTGTCAGTTCCGTCCTCGCTGCGCTCGGACGACGGGCGTAACAAAGAACCGGCGCTTTGGTTTGGTTTGGCTTGGTTTGGTTTGGTTGTTCGGTTATGCCTTACCGGCAGGCATTTATGCCTGCGGGGATGAATGAGCGGCTCCGCTTTGTTTTGTGGCGCGATGGCCGAATCAGCTTGCGCACCACTCCGGGTTACGGGTCGTGATGGACACTTAGACGGTCACGCTGCTTTCTTTGGTTACTTTCTTTGCAGCAGCAAAGAAAGTGACTGCTGCCGCGCATAGCGGCGTGCTAATAGACCTACACGAAAGCAAGTTCACAGGAAGCGCAGGCACACAAGATCACAGAGCGCCAGCAACCCCGCGTGCATCGCCAAAAATCCACCCCAGAGATCAAACCATCGCCGGCGTATCGAACAAGAACGGAGCAATATTGCTCATCGCCCGCGCGACGTACTCATCTTTCTCGCCCACAGGTGCCACGTAATGAATCGCGCTAGCGGCTTCGTCCACGCCGACAAGCCGCGCGATAATCCACGCCGCGAGGTAATGAGAAGCGAGGCACCCGCCCGCCGTCGCGACGTTTCCACGCGCAAACATGGGCTGATTGAGAACATCGATCCCCGCCTCGATAACCCACGGCTTCGTGGTCAAATCCGTGCACGCGGGCACGTCTGCGAGCAAACCGAGTTTGGCAAGCACGAGTGTGCCCGAGCATTGCGCCGCGAGAAGCTGTCTCGATGAATCGAACTGCATTTGCGCCATCAGCGCCGGGTCCGCGACGACATCGCGCGTCCGCATGCCGCTTCCCACGATGACGGCATCCGCTTTATTGGCTTCCTGCAACGAGATGTGCGAGTGAAGCACGACGCCGTTCATCGAGCATACTTGCTCGGCCGGGCTCGCAATCGACACGCGCCAGCCCGGTCTTTTCACGCGGTTGAGAACGCCCAACGCGATAAGCGAATCGAGTTCGTTGAAACCTTCGAAAGTCAGTATGGCGATGTGCATGTGTCCGTCTGCTTTGTTGGTAAGACCTGCGCTTTACGACGCCCTCTTCTCAGCCGCCATGCGCGCCGCGACCTTGGCGCGGCCGGTTACCGGTAAAGCGGCAACGAAGGCATCGATCGCCGAATTCAGCTTTGCCCGGCCGGCGCCATCGTGGGCGTGGACGGCGAGGCCGGTGAACAGCACCGCGCACATCATCGACAACCCGTCGATGTCCACCGTCGGCGCGATTTCGCCGTCATCGACGGCCATCGCGATGCGCTTGCCGATCACGTCCACGATTTGCCGCTGCCGTTTGCGCAGCAACGCACGAAGCTCCGTCTGCTCCGCGCTGACGTTCAGCGTGCCCAGCATCACCATGCAGCCGCGTGGATGCGGACCGCGCGTGAACATATCGACACTACGCTTGAGCATCGCGGCCAGCGCGTCGCGGATATTGCGTGGCCCCGCCAACGCGGAGCGCGTGGCTTCGCCCTCGAGCGTCGAATAGAGATCGACGGCTTCGCGAAACAGGTCTTCCTTGCTGCCGAACGCGGCGTAGAGACTCGGCGAATTGATATGCATGGCCGCGGTCAGGTCGCTGATCGCGCAACCGTCGAAACCCTTCAGCCAGAACATTTCCATCGCGGATGCCAGCGCGGCGTCCCGGTCGAAGGCTCGCGGCCTGCCCGGCTTCTTCGACGCCACCGCATCGACTGGATCATTCATCGTTTTCTCCGTCTCCCTGATCGGGTCATGTCCGTATTGCTTTATTTTGTAACGAGCATAACAAAATCCTGGATTTGGGTCAATTTTTGAGGTTTAATATTGTGTATCGATCGACACATATTTAGGGCGTGAGTGTCGTCGCCCGACCAGGTGGTCACGGCATCTGCCCTTCTCAACAGAAATGGAACTCAATATGAAAACCGCAATTCGCACCTTGATTGCCGCCACTATCGCAGCGACCTCGCCAGCCGTGTTCGCACAGGCGCCGGCCGACGTCGGCCAGCAAACCGCCGCCGCGCCCGCGAAAAACTTCGATGTGTTTGTCGACAAGCCGACCGGCTTCACGTTCGTCAAACTGCCCGGCGGCTGGAAGTTTGCAGGCCAAGTCGGGCCGAACGACATGAAGCAATTGCCTTCGACGGTGCTGACGTCGGTCGTCCCCGATCAAACGATGCAAATGGCCGACGACCGCGTTCGCAAGTAAGCCGGTTCGCAGCGCTTCGTGACGTCTCGTCTAGCTGCGATTTTTTCCGCCGATGCGCGCGTGAGCGCAAAACAACGTGCGGCCGAGGCCCATCAAATAGTTGCTGATGGGCCTTTGCGATTCTGAATATCAGGCCGACCCATAACCGCCGCCGATAGCCGCTTAGTCGATATCCAGTGCGCTGAAGAGATCAGGCGTCGCCTCGCGCGCCGGTTGGGGCGGCGGAAGCTGACCGCTTCGGACCTGCGAGAGCGCGGCTGGCGGCAGCCAGGTCTCTTCCATTGCGGCGATACCATGCTCGATCATCTGCTGCAGGAAAAAGGACTGTTTACGTCCCGTCGTTTCTGCCAATAGTCGCAATCTCTGCTCGATCTGCGGATCGACGCGCACGGCAACGACTTTCAGTTTATTTTCCGCGCTCCTTTTCACTGCTTACTCCTGTGTTGAAATGCGGGCGGTCGAATCGCGAGTCGACGTTTATGCGACTCGCGGTCGATCGTGGGGCCAGCATTGTGCCTCGACATGCCGCCGATCCGCATCGACATGCATAAATTCGTTTGATTTCCGCCGTGCGACGCGCATCGACTTGCAACCGGTAGTCGATGAACAATTCTTCGCCCTTCTTGATCGAACGAAGCGCGCGGATGAATACGCGTTCGCCGTCCTGCTCCGCTTCGCAGTTTGGCGCGCAACTGTGGTTGAACCAGCGCGCGGAGTTGCCGCCTTGCGCGCCATCGATCACGCGTCCGTCGCCGAGGTCGAAGAAAAACGTGTGGCCGCCCTCGGCGTTGGAGCGCTCGTAGGCGCGTTGCGCGACCTTCCACGAAACGCGCCGCCCCTTGTATTCGATGACGGGCGATCCAGCGCGGAAAGCTGCGAGCGTGAACACGCCGCGGCCGTGTACGGGAGATTGGCGAACAACGATCCGACGCATTGAGTTTTGCCGATTGATCTGCGTTACAGCATCGTGATTGATCGAACGCCCGGATGGACGTCGCGTGACTTCTTTCGCCGGCAAAAGTAACGCGCGCCGATGCGGGGTGCGCTCGCGTGCCGCTGCGATCGTATTGTAGAAGTTCTGGGAGAAGCGCGCGGTCTGCGTGGCGATCCGGGCAATTCACCCGGACGGCGGCGAACGCCGAACCGCGGTGAAATGGATCAACCTGCTGCCTTGGGACGGACAGCTATTTTTAGCTCGGCGATCGCCCGAGCGTCACGGATTTCAACGAACGACCAAAATCACTTGTTGACGGCATCCTTGAATGCCTTGCCGGCCGTGAACTTCACCGTCTTCGACGCGGGGATATTGATCGCCTCGCCGGTCTTCGGGTTACGTCCGGTGCGTGCAGCGCGTGCGCCGGCCGCAAACGTGCCGAAGCCGATCAGTTGAACACTGTTGCCTTCGGCGACGGTCTTCGATACAGCGTCCAGTACCGCGTCGATTGCTTCGCCCGCTGCGATTTTGGTAATGCCTGCTTCGGTTGCAACCGCGTCGATCAGTTCCTGCTTGTTCATGGTGACCTCCTCTTCTTGATTAGTGCTGAGCCGCATTCGACTCGGCCCGCTACCTTACCGGACTTGCCGCCGGCGCGCAAAGGGCGCAAATATTGGCGATCGGTGGAAATTCGCGAGCCTTACGTTCCTTCGGCGCACTCTTGAATAAACGGAGATCACGCAGCGGAGCGCAAAAATGCGCTTCGCGGGGTCCATCGGCGTAACCAGCGCAGCGTTCCCTCGGCGATGTATACCAATACGGATGCCGCGTGCGGTGCGTTGACCGGTTCTGCGTTGCTGTCCGGTACGGTGTCGAGGGCGCTGGACGTGAGCGATGAATCTGCCGCATCGAGTGCCGAATCAGAGGACCAACTTTGATGCACGTTCGGCTCGGTAGAGATCGCTTGCGCGCTCGCGCAACGGCGGTTCAATCGTCGCCGCATCGACGATTCGTCGAGCAGCGTCCGCGCTTGTGACCATCCTTGTTCGTATTGCAAGGCGAAATGAATATCGCTGAAATCGTGAAAGCGGCCGGTATCGGCAAGCTCGTAGGCCAACGATTCGAGTCGGCTGAGCTTCCAGCTATCGAGCCCGCCAAGCACGCTCGATTGGTCGTGCGCGTCGGCGGTCGGTTGCGCGCGCCGGTTTTGCCAGGCTGTTCCCACTGCCAACCTCGTGGTGGTGTGATGGAAATCATCCTAACCTGACCCACCGGCTTCCAATGTCGCCCGCCTACCACAGCGTCTCAATAATTCTGGGTTGATTGTGGTGTTGATTGAGATTCGTTGCGGATTCGGATTCGGATTCAGGCGGTGCCGCGACGTCTTGCCGATGCACCGGCTAGATCGATGAACTTGCGGCGTCGGGGATGGAATATCGTGGCGCGAATCGACATCGATTGCAACGCGGGAACAGGCTCCGTCGCGGGAACGGCAGAGTGGCTGCCGTGGAGGTGCGTTGCGGCCTTATGCACTATCTCCGCATTAGGCCAATCGTGCGGATCAGTCCCAGTTCATATTCGGCGGAATCGCTACTTTTGTAAGGAGGTTACGGAATACGTAGCGGGTGCTACAACGGAGCCGCGCGATGCGTTTTTGAGCGGTAGGCGAGGGCTATGCGTCGTTTTGCTAGCGGAAAAGCGTTAATTCGCGTGAAACATTTGGTTTTATCGGGCCGAAAGGCTGCGGGAAACCTTTATCAGCTTGGCTCTGCGGTAATTCATTGAATTGATTCGATTGTTTCACGACCGGCGGGAACAATGAAGAAATGCGTTAGTTTGTGGCACTTCTGCGCTTGTTCTGATGTGTGAGTTGTTAGCGTAAGCGTGGGATTTCGTTCAATACGATAAGACGTGAGCCGGGCGAACGCCTGAAAGCTATTTGTAATTATGCTGACGCTTGCGCGGGGCAATCTTCGCGATTAGTTGGCATCGTATTGGTTGCGCGGCGCTTTGCTCGTTTTTCTCGTGTTGTACGGTTGAAGGTCGTCGTTCGGACAATGGTTTTTGAACTTGGATCCAAGCGATTCGGGTCCAGAGAGATTTCCAACTGCTCTAAGGTTGGGAGCTGTACTGGCGGAACTAGTTTCGCAAGACCCGGAGCATGCGTTGCTGCAGAGCATTGAGACTGTTTGCTTCGAAACATTCGCTGCACCGCCGCCGGTTCCGGAAACCGAAGTGGGACTAGCTGCCCGACGGGACCCTTGGCAATATCAACGATCCAGTTCGTGCGTGACCGCTGCCGCAATGAACGTGCGGCATGAGGCCGCCTCGCCGGACGTTCGATGGTGCCAACGAACTATGTCACTCGCGTCGCAACACGACGTCGCGCATTTGCTCTTCGGTTATCGTCCAGCCTTCCTTTCTGCGACTCCGTATGCGGCCGCTGGAACGCATCGCTATTTGTCGCGCTTCAACACTCCCTCTTGCCGGCAACTGTATGCGGAAGCCGCGCGATAGATTCTTCTCCTCGGTCCTAGCTGAGTTTCTCGCGCCTTCTCCAGATGCTCCCGTCGCCAGTGGGCTAACCATCTGGAACTGCCTGGCGCGACCAATGCCACGTTGCGGATTGGTGACCTCAATTATCCGAAACCTCGTACTGCGCGAGTGAATTTGAAAATGCGAAAACTATCTTGCTTGTGCGAACGCGGCCAATGGGGTCAAGGCCGATCTGGGTGCGGTGCGGCCGGGTAGCCTTATTGCCGGGCCATGCACCAGTGCGCAAACGCGGGGAAGGACGTGCAAGGGAAGCGCTCGCGCGCGTCGAAATGACGGATAGACTGCGGTGATCTCTCTCAAATAGGCGAACGAGCAAAAGAAATGCTGCCGCTGTGAACGCTCAGGCACTCTGCGATTTCCGGGTATGGGAACTTGATAGAAGCCCCTTTTCTCTCAGAAAAGCGATTTGAGAATAAACCGCTCCGTGTACAAATATCGCGTCGCTTAGTCTCGTTCCAATTTTTGATCGGACAGCACGGCAACAGCGCTGAGCCTCTTCGCAGTCGCGCGTTGGGTATCGCTCAACCAACTAACCGGGCGCTTAAAATATCGCGCCGATGCTCATTATCTAGTAGACCTGAGAACACCCGTCTGTAGGCGCTTGGGCGACCGTCGCTAAGATTGTTGTGTGACGAAGCCGCGCTCAGGTATGCAAGCAAAGAATGAGTTTTTGCGCCCTCGCCGCATTTCGATCTTGGGAAATCTTTCAAGTAGCAGCGGCGGCACTTGACTGAAGCCCAAGCCTAAAGCGGAGAAAGTTCCGCAAAGATTGCGCTTCGTCGAGCGGGGCAGCAGCTCACCAGGACTCTCGATTTTCGCCGTGATCTTCGATTCCGTTTTCGACGTGGTTTCTTTTATTTCGCGCGTTCTCTACCGCCACGAGCGTGGCATAGCCAAGTTCGGCCGGGCCGGATTATTCCGAGTCACGCTTGATTCTGAACTAGCATTGCGCATTGGCAGCTCGCTCGAAGTCGCTCTAGGAGACTTGCTCTACGACCCAACTGGGCAGGGACGTGGCAGCGAAGCGGCTGGCAATTTAGATGTAGTAACCGTGATTGGAAGAGTAGCTTCGATGGTCAAACGAGCGAAACGCCACGTAGCAATACGCGGCCGGAGTTTCCGAACGTCGTCGGTAGCTCGACCACAGTTTTAGGCAAGGACTAAATTGGCAGGGCTGAGGAGGGAAACGCCGCAGCACTGGAAAAACTTAGCTGCTGCGCTAGAGGACGTGCGCACATCTGCTCTGTAGCCACTCAAGAAACTAGTGCATCGTTCGTCTTATTAGCCGCCGACGCCAACGGATCCGACTGCACCGGTTGTCTTTAAACGGGCTATGCGATTTACAAGTGTCCCAAGTCGGGACACTCGCCTACAGGTCGAACACTCTCTATTTTTATCGCCACCTAAGTGTCCCGACTCGGGACACTCGGCCTCCGACGCTTTGCCACCTCCATCGCACAGCAATACCCAGTGTTGCAATCCGACCTATTGCCCTCTCGGTTGAGTCGAAAACAGCCGACCAATCACCTCTCTAATTTCTCTCTCCTGTTCCGCATTCAGCATTCCGGCCTTAATTTTCACAGTAAAGCTGCTCTCATCCTTCGTGATATTTCCGGCCTGCGCCTTGCCCGAAAAGAACTTGTCGATACTGCGGCCGACACCGTCTCCCACTGCCACAGGCTTAATTGCACGCGCGGCAATCGCACCCGCAAATTTGCTTTGATGCAGACGGCCATCCAGGACTTGCGGCCAAAGCTCTTCCGCAGCGCGCAATCCAACTTCACCATGCTTCTTCAAAGCCGTTACGATCTCATCCGCCGCCGACGCACCGATCAGGCCTGGTTGCAGATCAAGCTCCCGCTTAACGAACTCCGGAAGATTATCGAATGCGAAGAACCGATACAGGCCAGATCGCGACATCCCCAGTGCCTCAGCCATGCGCTTGCGATTCGGGAATTCCGACTCGGTGCGGCGGATGGACATTGACACTTCATAGTCAACAAGATCGTCACGGCTGATGTTTTCCACCAGCGCCAGCACTGCCATATCCTGATCGGTACATTCGGTCACGACCGCTTTAACTTCGTCCTGACCCAACAACTTATGAGCACGCCATCGCCGTTCGCCGGCAACTATCTGATAGCCGGACTCCACCCGCCGCACAACAACCGGCTGCATGAGTCCGACCTCGCGAATCGACTCAGCCAACTCGGCGAGTTTCGCCTCGTTGAAAACCCGCCGGGGCTGCCAAGGATTGGGGACAAGTTCAGCCACGAGGAGCTTCGATGACGTTCCTGTCGATTCAAGCTCCTTCACGCGCAACTGAGCTGCAGCCAGCGCGCCGGCCATACCCGGAGCAGTCTCGGTTCGATTAGACCGACGATTCGCGCTGGGCGTTCTTTCGTCAGTCGAACGAAGACCCGCCGTTTTCGCCAACATCTGCTCACGAATGTTATTGCTGTTGCTCACTGTGCAGGCCTCCATTGTTCGACGAATAAGTCATCAACCCACCGACAGTAGTCCACCAGCGGCTGCTTCACCCGGGCCAAAGACTTCGCCTGGCTGTGAGAGCTGCTGATATCAAAAACCGTGGTAAATGCAAGGGCGCCGGAACTCATCACGGAACTCGCGGGCACCTCGGACTGCGCGAGCCAGCTTCGGTACGCTCCCTGCGCCCACGTCCGCACCACCGGAGCTGCGGATGTATTGCTGTAATTCACTCGCGTCAGTAACACCGACACAAAGTCGTATTGCTTGTTGGCTTCGTACTTGATAAACGACTTGGCCACGTCCGAGAACAGCCGCCAGAACGAGAGTGAACTGAAGAAATCGAGATTCTCGGGGACCATCGGCATCACCATCGCGTCTGCCGCAAGTAACGCGTTCAGATTCAAATAGGATAAAGACGGAGACGTATCGAGCAAGATGTAATCGTAGTGGTTGCGCAATGGCGCAAGGCCTTCTCGGAGCACCTGCCAGAATCTAAAACCCGGCACTTTCATTTGCATCGCGGGAAGGTGATATTCCGCGCCGACGAGTTCCGTGTGAGCCGGGATAATGTCCAATCCATCCCAATAAGTTTTCTGCACTTTGCCCAACAGGCCGCCTTCGACCGTTTGATCGTAGAGGTAAGGCAGTACCGTATCGTCCGGAAAGACTTCTTTCTCAGCGTATAAACCGCACAGTTCGGATAGCGACGCCTGCGGGTCCAGATCGATCACCAGCACCTTCCGTCCGCGCAGACTTAAACCTTGGGCCAAGCACATCGTCGTGGTTGTTTTGGCCGATCCACCCTTCAGTTGGGAGGTGACGAGAACTTTGCCCTTGAATTCGCTCGGCCCCGCAACGAGCGGCGTCTGGTAAATGTCGGAGACCTGTTGCACCCAATGCCGGGCCTCAGGCAAAGTGAAAAGTCTGCTGCGGCTGCGCCCCGTGCCCGTGGATTGCCCTTCCGGCAGAACGCCATCGCCTTTTGTTGCAAGATACTGCACCTGTTGTCGAGTCAGTCCGCATAACTCCGCGATTTCCCCTGTCGTAAACATCGGCGCGGCCTTTCGGGGACGTGGAGCGAGAATCTGATCACGCAGTTCGGTCGCGTAATCCGTGACAACATCCGCGAAATCAGAGATTTCTTCGAGTGTCACCGTTCGCTTTATTGGCATCGGTTGGCTGATATTCGCCATTTCTGAGTTTTCCCTAAAAAAATACGCTAAACGGAGAATACAGGAAAACCGCATAAATAGGCTCAGATCGCGCGTAGGTGATTGACTTTAAGGCCTTAATTCATGAAATTTCGCAAATCTGCAGGCGTAGAAGCCAAGGCGCTTCGATCACAACTCACACAAAATCTCTCACCTTCGGCGCAGACCTCCGTCGTTCAGTGCTACAAGTACCGAACGACGGTGAGAGATTTTGTGCTTCCGTGGAAGCGCAGGCAATGGAAGCGGTCGAAAACTTCCACCAACCACTGTCAAGTTTGCGGTTTGACTCGATGGCGGGACACCTTTATTACGTTTTGCTTTCGCCGGTCGGCTACAAGTCTCACAAAGGTGAGAGATGTTGTGCACCTCTAATAGCGCCTCACTGAAGCCGGCGCCCTTCAGAGATGACTCTCCCGCCAATCTTGCACACTGGAGAAATCAATCAAGCCCTTTAAGCACGCGGATTCCGCTGAAAGTACACGCGGCACTAACACGTTTGTCTCAATGAGATAGCGATCGCTCGCTGAGAATCGCGTGCACACAATCTCTCACCTTTATCGACCAATCAAGAAGCCCAGTGCACAACACCCGCGCGGTTGCAGCGAGTGAACGTTGCAAAATCAACTTTCCAGTTGCAAATCCGTTGAGCATCGCGTCGGCTTACGCGAACACGTTTGAGAACTGGTTCGTAGGTTATCTTTTAAAAAAAACGAACTAACAAACCTACAGGAGCAACAAGACTCGTTATAAATCAGCGGGTTAATGCCAAAAGGTGAGACATTGTGTGCTGAAGGTGAGAGAAAATGTGCGTTTGAGGTGAGATTGGAGATCGCGCAAAGGAGATATCTAGAGGCGCAAGGTGAGAGTTAACTTCCAACAAAACCTAAAGGTGAGAGTTCTCCAATCCAGAGCTGTGGATAACAGAAAAAATCGATGAAAGTTCAATGACTTGCCTATAGCGGGCCGTTTCGAAGGTGAGACTTAATGTGCCAACGGTGAGAGATAGTGTGCGCGAACCGTCGACCAATTCAGAAGGTGAGACATTTTCATTGACTTCTCACCTTGGTAAACCTAAAGTCTGCTGAACTTTTTTAGGAAACCGGTATGGCCAGCGGTGTTGATCGGCGCGTGACCCCACTTCAGTTTGCGCTGGACCTTTTCGTCGAGATGGCGCCGACGAATCGCTCCATCGACGAAGCCGCGCCCGACAAAGACATCGGTTATCAAAAAAACCGCGTATTCGCGCGGATCATCGGATTGGGTCTTTCTGCGCGCCGCTTTGTCGATGCCGCTTATTTCATTGTTGCGCAAGATCCTGAAATCCAGGACAACTATGACGTCACGCTCAGCTTCTTTAAATGGCTGATGCGCTACGACAGCCGAAACAAGAAGCACTTTTCCAGCGTGATCCGCAGCGTGAAATCGTCGATGCTCGAAGTGATGAGCGCGCCGGTTGTATCCGTCGATTCCAGCGGCCGCATGCTGGAAGAGTCGGCAGAACCCGGCGAAGAAAAGGGCGGCCGTGGGGATCAGGGTCAGGGCGTCGAAATTGAAGACGAGGAAGGCGACTGGCTGGAACTGATCGGCCGCGTGAGCGTGAGGAATGGCCGGATCCGGTTCCGCGTTCCCGTGGAACTGCAGCGGCTTATCAAAGACCCGGAGAACTCCTATTGGAGCAGTCTTTTGGTGACCTCGCGCTTCACGCTCATTTATGCACGCGGTATCTACGATCATATTCTGCCCGCCGTTCCGAACGGCATGACGGACTGGTTGCCACTCGACCTCGTGCGCAATCTGCCCGGAAAGTCGTGGGCGAATAACGCCGAGTTCAAATACTTCAAGCGCGATTATCTGGAACCGGCAGTCGGTCAGATCAACGAATTGTCCGACATTGAACTGTCCTATGAGACTCGCGCCGGCACACCGGGCTCGCGCAAGAAAGACCAGATCCGCTTCAAACTCAAGCGCAAGGAAGCCGCCATCGCGACGAAGGCGGACATGCTCAATTCCGTCGCGCTTTTTATGACGCTCCAGAAAGAATTCGCGCTTTCCGATAGCCAGTTCGAGCGCATCGCGCAAAACCGCGCGGTTTGGACCGACGAGCGCATTCAGCAAGCAATCGAATATACGCGATGGAAAATACGGCAAGGCGAAAGGATCAAGACCGCCGCCGGCTACATGATGAAAGCGCTCTCGGACAATTACCGCGTTTCGGACGCCGATAAGCAAGTCGAGTTGATTCAGGCGCAACTGGTTGAAGCGGCGACGGCGCAGAAGGAGTCCAAATCCGAGCGGCAGAAGGCGGTCGAAGCCAGCGTGGCCGCGGTGACCGCGGCGGACGATCGTCGTCGGCACGAGGAGCTGCGCCTCGCGCGTGAGTTCTTCGACACCGCGGATAAAAACCCGCGGGAAGAACTGGTGCGCAAGTTCGTGGCATCGAGCACGATGGGCGTTCGCGCGATCGAGCGGCAAAATCTCAAACCCGCGCAGGTCACCGAGGCCAACATCCTGACCTTCCCCGACGTCGCGAACACGTTTATCCCGTTCGTTGCGGGCGAACTCAGAAAGGCCGGTCGACGCAGCGCGGCGCGGTGAATCGCGTTGCCGGGCGATCCTGCTTCGTTATGCAGCCACGCTATGTCGAGCAACCCGTTCAATCGAGTGCGCGCTGGAAGCGTGAGCATACGAGAGATGGCGCGCCATGGTTTGCGTCGGCGTCGCGCGGTCGCAGTCGGTCGGCACTCCAACGTCGGCGGTGAAGAGCGCGCGGTTCAGATCGATATCGATTGAAATCGCAAAATTTGAGGCGGGATGGTCGAGAGCTGAAGGTCGGAACGACAAGGTCTTCAACGCATCCGCCATGAACCCGAACCGCGGTACCACGCAAACCGAGGTACGCAACTAACGGTCCAGCCGTTTTCGCCACGCCGACAAAAGCCCTCGCGATGATCCGGTTACGTATCAATTACGTCGGCATGAATCCACTCCGCCCCTTGCAGCGCTTCCAGCGAGCGCGTGGCGTAGGCGCGGGACGCAACCCCGCGCTCATCGTCACCGTCACGCTGATGGCGCGCGGAACCGGCATGATCGGACTCGCGCCGACCTGCGAGATGATCGGATCCGCCGCGCCGATGCTCGTCGTGTTCGGCCGTCTGCTGCACGGCTTTTCGGCCACAGGCGAAGTTGGCGCAACCAAGCTTTTACGCGCCAGCGTGGGACATGCTGACGTGCGGCGCGATCAGCGTGCTCGGCATCGCGATGTATGACGAACGCCGGCCATTAGCCCGTCGAAGACGTCAGTCCGTTTGCGACGCTAGCTCGGGTACCTCGATAGTCCCTTCGAGATACTGCACCGCGTGGCCCGAAACGAGCACGCGGTCGTCTTCGATTTCACAGTGCAACACGCCGCTCCGGTCGGATGCCTGTAGCGCCACGAGTGTGTTCTTGCCGATCCGCTTCGACCACAACGGCGCAAGCGCCGCATGGATCGATCCGGTCACTGGGTCTTCAGCGCCGCCGTTAGCCGGCCAGAAGTAGCGCGAGACGAAATCGTGATGATCGCCCGGCGCGGTGACGACGACATCGCGCGGACCGAGTTTCGCGATCAGTTCGAGATCCGGCACGACTGAGCGGACCTCGGTTTCGTTGTCGTACATCGCGATGTACGCCTGCTGGCAGATGAAACATTCGCCGGGCCGGATCGACAGGCCGCGTACAAGTTCATCGGGAATCTCTTCGAGCCGCTCGCTGTCGCGCTGCGGAAAATTCATCTCGATGAGACCGTGCGCCCGTCGATTCACCGCGAACGGCCCGGTCGCTTTCGCATGAAAGACAAGTTGCTCGGTTTGAGAATGCTGTTGAAACAAGGCGAATGCGCTCGCGAGCGTGGCGTGCCCGCAGAACGCAATTTCCTTGATCGGCGAGAACCAGCGTATGTCGAAGCCGCCGTCGTACCGACGCACGATGAAGGCCGTTTCCGACAGGTTGTTCTCGCTGGCAATCGACTGCATCAGCGACTCGGGCAGCCACGTGTCGAGCGGAACGACGGCGGCATAGTTGCCTTTGAACACGTCGCTCGTGAATGCGTCTATCTGGTAGATCTGCAGCTTCATAGTGGGCGCTTGCCGGTGTGATGAATAGGTTCATCCTATGAGGCAAAACGCGCCGCGTACAGGGACACTTTTTCGCTCGCGCGGCAAAAAGCGGCTTGGCGTGATATCAAACGTGGGACTGGGTCACGCAACAGCAGAAGATGGGGCGCTCGCCGGTCTACGGCTATCACTTCGAGCAGACTTCGCCGTATAACCCGGTCGCGCCGCATTCGAAGGATGTTCAATACGTCTTCGGCAATTTGCCCGCGAAGGTCGCGGTGAGCGCAAGTGCGCAGGATCTGGCGCTCCGGCACGCTCCAGTCGTACTCGACCAACGTCGCGCTTGCTGCAGACCCGAACGGCAGCGGCCAACCGCAATGGCCTCGCTACGCTGGTGCGGGCACTCAGACGATGCGGCCCGGCGCGGTCATTCGGGCAGGCGCGAAAGAGGGCGCGGCGCGCTTGCAGTTTCTCGACCGGTTCCGCGCAAACGGACTGATCGATGTGACGCAGCACGAGCGCGGCGGATCTGCGTTGTACGTTTAAGCACCAGGCGCTTTATGGATGAGCGTTGCATCCGTAGCAACGCGGATTACGTGACGCGCAAATCAATGAACAGCCCTCGCCGCGATCAACTTGCACGCATGCGCGGGCAACTCCGCCAGCACCGGCATGCCCAGCGTAAGACCGGGCGTTTCGCGGGGCGTCGTGGCGGCGGTCAGCGTGAAGCCGGCGCAGTCGATCGTCGCTTCGAGCGTCGCCCCGACGTCGCGGATGAATCTGACCGTACCGGCCAGTTGATTCGGCTCGCTGGCAACCGACGCGGGACGCAGGCAGACGTCTTCCGGACGGATCAGAAGGCGGATGTCACCGGCCGCATCGGGCACGTGTGCGGGATTCGCCACTCTTATCCGCTGGCCGCCCGGCAGGCTCACACCGCCGCTGCCATCACGCGTGACCGGCAAGATGTTTCCCAGTCCGATGAAGTCCGCCACGAACTCGTTCACCGGATCCCGATAGATATCGAGCGGCTTGCCGACTTGCGCAATCCGTCCTTGCTCCATGACCACAATTTCATCGGCCATCGTCATTGCTTCGCGTTGATCGTGCGTGACCATTATCGTCGTGATGCCGAGGCGTTGCTGCAGCAAGCGGATTTCGACCTGCATGGCTTCGCGCAGTTTGGCGTCGAGCGCGGAGAGCGGTTCGTCGAGCAGCAACAATTTCGGCGACGAAGCGATCGCCCGCGCAATCGCCACACGTTGGCGCTGTCCGCCGGACAGTTGCGTGACCGGCCGGTTCGCCATGTGCGGCAACTGGATCAGATCGAGCAGTTCGGCCACACGCCGCGTTTGTGCGGCCTTAGCGGTCTTCCTGAGTTTCAGCGGATACGCGATATTTTCGGCGACGCTCATATGCGGAAACAGCGCCAGCGACTGGAACACCATGCCGAAGTCGCGCTGGTTCGCCGGCAAGCGCGTGATATCGCGGCCGGCAAACATCACGCTGCCGGAACTCGGCGTCTCAAGCCCCGCGATCATGCGCAGCAGGGTCGTCTTGCCGCAACCGGACGGACCGAGAAAGCAGACGAGCTTGCCGTCCGGGACGTTCAGGTCGACGTGATCCACGGCATACGCGGAATTGAAGCGCTTGGTCACGGCCTGAAGTGTCAGATGAGTCATGTCGATCCCTCGAATTTTTGCGCGCTCAGAGCGCCACGCCTTTGTCGCCGATCAGCTTTTCGAGCAGCCAGATCAGTGCGAAGTCGATCGCGACGATAAAGACGGCGAACGAAAACACCGTCGGATCGAGCGACGACACCGTGCGGCTGTAAAGCCACACCGGCAGCGTCATCGTGTTGATGCCATACAGGAAAAACGTCACCGTAAACTCGTTGAACGAGATGATGAAGGCGAACAGCATGCCCGCCAGAATGCCGGGACGCATCAGCGGCAGCACGACATCGAACATCGCGCGGCGCGGGCTCGCGCCCATCACGCACGCGGCTTCCTCGAACTCGGGGCCGATCGACGCCACCGACGCCGCGCAGTTCTTCACCGTGAACGGCAGCGCGAGAATCACGTGCGCGATGATGAGCCGAAAAATGCCAAGCTCGACCGGCAGCACGTTGAACACCAGCAGCAGCGACAACCCGAGCATCACAAGCGGATAGACGAGCGGCAATGCCACGAGTTGTTCGACCGCCGACTTGCCGCGAAACCGGTAGCGGCTCAACGCATACGCGGCGGGCACGGAGACGAGCGTCGCGATCAGCATCGTGGATACAGCGACGATCAGGCTCGTCGTCAAGGCGGTGCCCATCGACAGCACGTCGCTCGCGTCGGGCGAGACGAAGCTATGCCATGCCGCGCGATACCACTGCAGACTGTAGCCGGGCGGCGGGAACGCGAGCGTGTCGGATGCGCTGAACGACATGACGATCATCGTCAGGATCGGCAACGCGGCGAGGAAAAGGACAATGGCCGCGAGCAGCGCGGACGGTCTGCCGAGCTTGCCCGGCATGGTCGCGGGCAGCAGCCGGGCGCGCGAGACGGATGAGTGGACCGGGCTGCTCATGCCGACGGCTCCTTGAGACGTTGAGTGCGGCGCACGAGACGCTGCGAGATCGCCATGACGGTAAGCGTCGCGATCATCAGCACGACGCCGGACGCCGATGCGGCCGGCCAATTCAGCAGCGGCGAAACCTCATCGTGAACGAGCACCGCGAGCATCGGCACGCGTCGTCCGCCGAGTAAGAGCGGCACTGCAAACGCGCTCGCGTTGTAGGCGAAGACGAGCAGCGCGCCGGAGACGAGCCCCGGCATCGCGAGCGGCAGCATGATGTGACGCAACGTTTGCCAGCGTGTCGCGCCGAGTGTCGCGGCGGCTTCCTCATACGAGATCGAGACGGCGCGCATCGCGCTCGACAGCGGCAGCACCGCGAGCGGAAATGCGGTCTGAATCAGGCCGAGCAAGACACCATGCTCACGATAAAGCCATTGCATCGGACGCTGGATCACGCCGCTTGCGAGCAACGCGTGATTGAGCAAACCCGCCGGGCCGAGGATGATGAGCCAGCCATAACCTTGCAGCAGCAAATTGACGAGCAGCGGCAACAGAACGCCCGCCAGCAGCAAACGCCGCGCGAGACGCGACTCGGTGCGCGCCATCGCGATCGCGACGGGGATCGCCAGCAGCACCGCGCACACCATGCTCTGAAACGCGAGCCGCAACGTGAGCCATAGCGACTTCAGGAAATACGAATCCGCGAGGTTGGCGTAGTTTTGCAGCGTGAATCCGTGCCACTCGTCGCCCGGCGTGCCGAAGCTCATGCGCAGAACCACGAGCGCGGCCGCTGCAAGCACCGCGAGAAACGCGAGGATAGGCGCGAGCAGCAGCCACGGCCGCGCGCGGTCGAGCGCGGCGGCCGCCGCCGGGGCGTCCGGCTGGTCCGGTGCCTTCGGCTCGGTGCGCTGCGAGGAAAGCCCGGCCATCGCGGTCATGCCGAGAACAGCTCGGTGTAACGCTTGATCCATGCGGGTTGAACCACGGCGAGTTTCTTGTCGTCGTGGAGGATGGATTTCTCCGCGATCTGCTGCGGAGACGGCACGAACCGCAGACTGTCAGCCGGAATCGATGCCTTTGAATTCACCGGGCCGTTCAGCACGTCGACCGCCATCTTGCCCTGCACGCCGGCATCGAGCGAATGGTTGATGAACGCGTGAATCAGATCGAGGTCGCCGGGATGAGACTTCGGAATCACCGTGAACATCAACTGCGTGGCGAAGCCTTCCTTCATGCCGTAGGTCACGCCCATCTTGTACTCGGGCTTTCTGATCTGGTCGGGAAAGAACGCCGGCGAGTAGATGCCGCCGATATCGAGCGAACCGGTGCGGAAGAGGTCGGCGACCTGATTCGGGTTTTCGCCGAGCGTCATCACGCGGTCTTTCAGTTCGGCGAGCTTCTTGAACCCCGGATCGATATTCTGCTGCGAACCGCCGGACATTTTTGCGGCGATGATCGCGAGATCGACCGCCTCCGCAAACTCCGGCGGCGGCAGGAACAGGCGGCCCGCGTACTTCGGATCCCACAGCGCTTCATACGACCCGGGCGGCGTTTTGACGGTGGACGTGTTGTAGATCAGGCCGTCGGACCACAACAGATAGCCGACGCCGAAACCATCCGCGCCCGTCCGATAGCGCGCGGGCACATCCTTCAGATTCGGCAGCTTGTCGAGGTCGGGCTTGACGAGCAAACCCGCATCGCCGAGACCCGACGCGCCGACGCCCGCGAGCGTGATCACGTCGTAAGTCGGACGATCGCCCGCCGCCTTGACCTTGGCGACCATGCCGGACGTGCCGTCTGCGCGGTCGGCGATCACCTTCGCGCCGGTCTTCGCCATGAACGTCGCGGCGATGTTGCGCAGCGCGGCGGTGCCGGTGTCGTCGGACCAGGTCAGAAGGCGCAGCGTCTTGCCAGAGAAGTTTTTCTCTTGCGCTCGCAGACTGACGAAGGGCGCGGGTAGCGCGGAAGCCGCGACCGCCGCGCCGATCGTCTTGAAGGCTTGCCGCCGCCCTGTGCTGAATTTCGTCATCGCCAACTCCGTCAGTGGTTAAATAAATGTCGGGCTGCGGCGTCGCGGGAATGGCTGGATTGCTCGCGACCAAGCCGGGGACGCACGCGCATCAGCCATGTTGGTAGCCCAAAAAACGCGTCACAATCGATATATCGTCATGTCTGCCATGCGTAGCGTGCATGGGTCGCACGGCGGGACGGATCGTGATTTCGTCTTATGTTTCGTCATCCGATCGGTCGAATCGGCGCGGTTGATTCAGTAATTGGCGATCATCAGGAAAATACTTACTGCAGCCTATATTTCTGTCGGCTACCTTCTAGAATTACTGAAAACTGCGACGCGCTCTTCGCAGTCCACAGCAATGGATACCGGAGCTCCAGAGATGTCAAATCCCGTGGGTTTCTGGAGCTATGCTCGCAGCGACGACGCGCATAGCGACGGGCATCTGAGCCAGCTCCGAACGATCGTGGGGAAAGCGATCGCGTTGCAGCACGGCGCGGACATTCAGATCTGGCAGGACATCCAGGCCATTCCGCCGGGCGCCGACTGGGCCGCTCACATCGAGCGCACCATCAGCCACACGGTCTTCTTCATACCAATCCTCACGCCCCGCTACCTCAAGAGCAAGAATTGCCTGGAGGAATTGCTGTCGTTCCGCCGCCGCATGCATGAACTCGGACGCGACGACATCATTTTCCCGATTCAGTACGTCAGCGTCGATAACGTCGATCGCGAAGATTCGGTATTCGGCGCCGAATTCGATGCGCTGCATCGGCATCAATGGAGCGATTTTCGGCCGCTGCGCCACGCCGATCCGCGCTCGAACGAAGTGCATATGTGGGTCGATAATCTGGCCGCGCATATCCTGCAGGTTGCGGTGCCGGTATCGAAGGCGGAGAGCGCGATCCTCGCGGCACGCGAGCGCGAATCGAAGCCGAATGTAACCGAGCCGCCGCGCCAGGAAACAGCGGCGGACGAAACGGAGCGCGAGAAGGTTCTCGCGAAGAACGCCGAGGATCATCGCAAGCAAGACGAGGCGGCGCGTGCGGCCGACGAGTCGCGACGGCGGCAAGCGGCCGCCGAAGCCGCCGAAGCCGCCGAAGCCGCCGAGCAGACGATCGCGGCTCAGGTTTTCATGCCGCAGACGGCCGTCGTCGCGCTTGACCCAACGACGGGCGCGATGTTCGGCGCGCCGGCGCGATCAGCCGGCGCACGCAAGCCGCACACGGGAATGGTTGTCGCACTGGCGTTGGCTTTGGTCGTCGTGTGCGTAGCGGCGTGGTTCGCCATCACGCGGCAGCAGGTATCGAGCACGGCGCCGGTTCCGTCGGTGTCCGCGCCAGTCGCGTCGCCGCAAGCGGCGGTCGTGCCCGCTCCCGTACCCGTCGTCCCGCCGCCTCCGTCGATCGTTCCCGCACCGCCGCCCGCGGCCGCGCTGCCGTCCCCATCGCCATCGCCATCGCTGCCGCCATCGCCATCGCCGCCGCAACAATCGGCCGGCGCGGCGGATAGTGGAGCAACGCCGCCCGCGCGCGCGCCGGACCTTCAGGGCAGCGTCGACAAGATGCTCGATTCGGCTGCGCTGATCGTCTCAGGACGGATCGTCAATCTATACGGCGTGCGCGGTGCGGACGGCCGTCCCGCGAAAGCGATGCAGCGTTACCTGGAAAGCGAAGGGAACGTGATTCAGTGCTACGCGCGCGACGAAGCCTATCAATGCTTTGCGAACGGCCGCGACATCGCCGTACGCGCCCTCCGATCCGGCTGGGTGCGGGCACGACAGGGCGGCTCCTCGCCCTACGCGGCGGCCGAGCAGGATGCGCGGCTCGCACGCACAGGTATTTGGGGGAAATAGAAAATCCGGGCGTCCAACTGATTGGTGGAGAATAAGAAATGAACCAACTTCCGTCGATATTGATCTGCGCGGCCTTGACCACGGCAATCATCGCGGGATGCGCGGACGACGGATCGGGCGGCATGAGCAAGACCACTTCCGGTGCGCTGATCGGCGCGGGCACGGGCGCTGCGCTCGGCGGTCTGCTCGGGCATGGCAGCGCCGGCGCGATCGTCGCGGGCGGTCTTGCTGGCGGCCTGCTCGGCGGGGTGATCGGCCATCAACTGGACGAGCGCGATCGGGCCGCGCGCGAGGCCGCGCTGGCGGCCGCGCTGCAAAGCTCGAAGAATAATCAGACCACTTCCTGGCAGAACCCGAAGACGGGAAACTCCGGCAACATCAAGCCGCTCAACGGTTACACGAAGTCGCCGAGCGCTGCGACCTGCCGGCAATTCAACGAAAGTTACGTGAAGGACGGCAAGACGTATCAGCAAACCGAACGCGCGTGCCGCGACAAGAACGGCGAGTGGAAGCTGGCGGACAACTAGCGTGTTATCGGAAAGCGAGTCTCGATGCGCGTTCGATCGCTCGTGCTTTGCGTGATGGCGTTCGCCGGGGCCGCCGCCGCTGCTTCATGGCGAGATGCGAGGGCGAACGGCGACACGGAAAGCACGGCTCAGCTCTATCGCAGCGGCACGGGATTTTTCGTTGCGCAAACGGGCGAGATGCTGACGAGCGCGCATGTCGTGCGCAAATGCAGGCGCATCGAGGTGTGGCCGCAAGGTGCGGCGTCGGGCATCGCGGCCGTGATCGCAACGCGCGACGAGCGCCTGGATCTGGCGATGCTGAGCACGAACTACCGGGTGGATCGCATCGCCGGTTTCGCCATCGATCCCGCGCGCAAGGGCAGCCGCGTCGTGACGATCGGATACGGCTTCACGGCCTCCGCGCCGCTGGAGCCGGTTTTCACGCGTGGGCGGATCGACGGTCTGGCGCGAAGCGGTGGCCGGGATATCGCCATGTTGCGGGCGAGGCTCTATGAGGGAAATAGCGGCGGGCCGGTGGTCGACGAAGAGGGACGCGTGATCGGCATGGTGATCGGACGCTATGCGAGCGATCCCGAGCTTGGCGTGGCTATTCGCGGCAGCGAGCTTGCGCGATTCGTGCGCGCTTGGTACCAAATCCCGTACCAAATCCCGCACCAAATCCCGTACCAAATCCCGCACATGGCGACGAGCCAACCGGCGAGACAGGACCCGGAAAAGTATCTCAGCGAGATTTCCGCGTTGATCCAGTGCATCGGCGCGGAGCACCGGCCGTCCGTTCATTGAGACGTCGATGCGGCGCTGCCCCGAGCGTTGCCGCAATGGCGAAGGTCAATCGCCATCGCCTGCAACACCCGTGGCAGCGAGATTCAGACTGCGCGTTCAGCCGAGCAGCTTCGCCGTCAGCAGCGCCTGCGTGCTGGCGCTCAGGCCCAGACCTGTCGTGATGTAATTGCCCATCGAACCGTAGCTCGTCGCCACCTGGTCGAATCCCGCCGTGAGAAAGCTCTGCTGGACGCCGAGCACGGGATAGATAACGTCCGCGTAGGCCTTCCCATACTTCGTGACATACGCGTCGTAGGTAGCCTGAATCGACGCCGCCGAGTAGATGTTCGTGAGCAGGTAGTCCTGAACCACGACGCTCTGCGGCACGCCGACGAGCGACAACAAGACGGCCGTCACCCAACCGGTGCGATCCTTGCCGGCCGTGCAATGGTAAAGCTGAGCGTTGGCGCCGTTAGCCAGGTCCGTGAACAACTGGCCGAGACGCGAGCGTTCGCCCGCGTCGGTGACGAATTGCTGTTCGGCCAACTGCATCATCGCGATGGCGTCGGCTGCCGAATTCAGCGTCGGAACGCTGGCGCTCGATGTGCCGATGATGTTGATCTGCACGTAGTTCGCGCCGCTCGGGAGCGTGTCCGGCGACGCGGTGATTTCTGCGGGCGTCCGAAGGTCGTAGACGGTCTTGATTCCGAGCGTGTTCAGCGTTGCGAGGTCCGCCGCGGACGGCGTGAGCGCATTCGAGCGATAAAACACACCGCGCCGCAGTTTTTGTCCGCTGGCGGTCTGATAGGCGAGGCTGTCGTCGGCACCGGCTACGTCGCGGAAGTTATTGACGGTGCCGAGCACCGGGGTTTTCTGAACCGCGGCGACGGCAGCCGGCGAGGCTGCATTCGAGCTGCTGCCGCCACATGCAGCCAGCAGCGAACTGCCGGCTACCGGCAAGAGTAGGGCGCTCAGGGTTCCCTGCAACGTTTGATGCAGGATCCTGCGACGGTTGGGCGACTGAAGAGTTTGGATGTCTCGGTTCGATTCGTTATGGTTCATGCAAGCGCCCGTGCGGAAAAAATCACGAATACTTACGCAGTTGCATGACTTGTGCGTGACAACGCGGCGAATCGGCATCCAGCATCGACCTAAGCCTGAACCACCGGTCGTGCCTCGCGTTCGAGATAGCCCAGACAGAGCGATTCAAGCTGACCGGGCAGCTTGCGGATCATCGATTGCGGCGACTTTCCCTCCAGCAGCAAACGTATAGGTCCGACCAGCGCGCCCATGAACATGAACGTGGTCGCCGCGATGTCGTCGAAATGCGCGTCGGACGCCGTCATGAGCATGGCTTCCAGCGCGGCGCGATTGCGCGCTTCCACCTCGCGGACATAGGCGCGCGAGTCGAGTTCGAGCGCAACCGCGTAAAGGGCGCGCGATTCATCGAGGTTCCTGGTCTTGGATTTGACGAACGCCGTCACGACCGTCTTCACCATCGACGACAGACACGCGCCATGCGCCGACGCCGCGGCATCTTGCAGGGCGGTGGACACGGTGCCGAGATGCCGCTGCAACACGGCAAACAAAAGCGCCTGCTTTTGAGGAAAGTACTGGTAGAGCGTTCCGACCGACACGCCCGCGCGCTCCGCCACCCGGATGGTGGTGAGCCGCTGCAACCCTTCGGCCAGCAAAACCTGAATAGTCGCGTCGAAAATCGCGTCTACGGTGACTTGCGAGCGCGCTTGCTGCGGTTGTTTGCGGGCGTTCAGCCCGGGTTCCTTGCCGGTGCGCATATGCGAATTCACAATCTGAATAATTATTCGTATTCTATTCGAACCTGATGCAGCGATGGAAACAACAACCCGAACGGAGCAGAGCAATGACAGAAGCAACACGCGCCGGGACCTTTCAACTTGGCAACCGGGCCGTTACGCGCATGGGTTATGGCGCCATGCAACTCGCGGGTCCGCACGTTTTCGGGCCGCCGAAAGACCGCGCCGCAGCGTTGGCGGTGCTGCGCGCGGCGGTCGAGGCGGGCATCACGCATATCGATACGAGCGATTTTTACGGCCCGCATGTCACGAATCAACTGATTCGTGAGGCGCTCCATCCGTATCGCGACGACCTGACCATCGTCACGAAAGTGGGCGCGAAGCGCGGAAGCGATGCGTCGTGGAGCGTGGCGTCGTCGGCGGCGGAACTCGAATCGGCGGTGCATGACAATCTTCGCAATCTGGGTCTCGACGTGCTGGATGTGGTGAATCTGCGGATCATGTTCGAAGTCGGAGCGCCAGCAGAAGGCGATATCGAGGAACCGCTGACCGCGCTCGCCAGACTCCACGAAAAGGGCTTGATCCGTCACATTGGGCTGAGCAATGTGACGGCGAAGCAAGTGGCGCAAGGACGCGCAATCGCGAGCATTGTCTGCGTGCAGAACATGTACAACCTCGCGCATCGGAAGGACGAAGCGTTGATCGACAGTCTGGCGAAGGACGGCGTTGCCTATGTGCCGTTCTTCCCGCTCGGCGGCTTTTCTCCGCTGCAAGCCGACGCGCTGAGCCACGCTGCGCAACGACTCGATGCGACGCCGATGCAGGTCGCGCTCGCGTGGTTGCTGCAGCGTTCGCCCAACATCCTCCTGATACCCGGAACGTCCTCGGTCGAGCATCTGGCGCAGAACATCGAAAGTGTGAATCTGCGTTTGCCGGAGGACGTGCTCGCATCGCTGGATGAAATCGGCGCCGGGAAGGCGTAAAGATCGGACCGGCGCTCAGGCGTAGCGCGCTTCGTCGAGATCGGCGATCAGCGTCGGGCCGGTCGGACGCCAGCCCAGCCGCGCTTGCGTGAGCGCGCTCGACGCCGGCATGTCCATCCCCACGAACATGCCCATCCATCCAAAATGGGCCGCCGCGTCCGCCGAAGGGATTGACACCACGGGCAAGTTCAGCCCGCGACCGAGCGACTCGGCGATCTCGCGGCTGCCGACGCCTTCTTCGCCGACCGCGTGATATCGCGCGCCCGGTTCACGCTTTTCGACCGCGAGCCGAAAAAGGCGCGCGGCATCGAAGAGATGACCCGCTGGCCAGCGATTGCGGCCCTCGCCGACCTACGCCGACACGCCTTTCTCGCGCACAATCGCGACCAGCGGCGTGATGAGACCCTGCTTGAACGGATTGTGAACTTGCGGCAGCCGCACCACCGACACGTGGACGCCCGTCTCCAGCAAAGCGTTCCCAGCCTGTTCGGACGCGATACGCGGATTGGGATGGCTGAAATTACAGACATCTTCGGTCGCGAGCTGACCGAATTCGGCCGTGCCGACCCCGGTTCCGACGTAATGACGAGCGGACGATCGGAGCCCGCGAGCGCCGAACCGAGTGCCGCGATCGCGCGCCTGTCCTTTTCGCAATTCTCGACGAACTAAGAAAGCATAAGAAAGACGCGCGCCACCTCTCCCCGCGACGCGC
The DNA here is from genome assembly GCF_057814995.1 of Caballeronia sp. SL1002. Taxonomy (NCBI): domain Bacteria; kingdom Pseudomonadati; phylum Pseudomonadota; class Betaproteobacteria; order Burkholderiales; family Burkholderiaceae; genus Caballeronia; species Caballeronia sp. SL1002. Next base: position 614,124 of record NZ_JBYMUW010000003.1, read on the forward strand.
GCGCTCGGGGAACGTAGTTTGCTGCACGGTTTCAGGTTGCGGCGACTTATGGAAGTTTCATCCGGCGCCTGCCGAAAAAACGATCCGTCCCCTACTGTCAGGAGTTCCCATGAACGAGCAGTCCACTCCCGCCCGTATCCTCGATTCAACCGTCGGACCCAAAGCGAAGGTCATGCCGCCACAGGGCCACACGCACGCGGCCGCGCCCGTGACCATGCCCGTCGAACTGAAAATAAACGGCAAGGATTATCAGCTCGCACTCGATCCGCGCACGACGCTGCTCGACGCGCTCCGCGAACATCTGCAGTTCACCGGCACAAAAAAGGGCTGCGATCACGGTCAGTGCGGCGCATGCACCGTGCATGTCAACGGGCGGCGCGTGAATTCGTGCCTCTGCCTCGCCGCGAATCACGCGGGCGACGAAATCACGACCATCGAAGGAATCGGCGGATCGCAAACGCTGCATCCGATGCAGGCCGCGTTTGTCGAATGCGACGGCTACCAGTGCGGGTACTGCACGTCGGGGCAAATCATGTCGGCGCTCGCATTGCTCGACGAACCGGTCGGGCCGGAGGACGCCGACGTGCGCGAAGCCATGAGCGGCAATCTGTGCCGCTGCGGCGCGTATCAAAACATCGTCGCCGCGATCCAGATCGTGCGCGGCAAGGCCTGAGGAGCGCGCGATGGAACTCTTCCAACTTTCCCGCGCCACCGATCTCGCCGATGCCATCCAGGCCGGCGCGACCGCTCATACGGCCCAACAGGGCGCCGAGGTGCGTTTCCTCGCGGGCGGCACGACGCTGCTCGATCTGATGAAGCTCGATGTCGAGAAGCCGGGCCGCGTGATCGACATCAGCCGTCTGCCACTTGGAGAAATCGAGGCGACGCCGGACGGCGGCGTGAAGATCGGCGCGACGGTGCGTAATGCCGATCTGGCGAATCATCCGTTGATCCACGATGCTTATCCGGTGCTTTCGCAGGCGCTGCTCGCGGGTGCGTCGGCGCAACTGCGCAACATGGCGACGACCGGCGGCAATCTCCTGCAGCGAACGCGCTGCGTTTATTTCCGCGATCCCGCGTTACCGTGCAACAAGCGCAATCCCGGTTCGGGTTGCGCCGCGAAGACGGGCTTCAACCGCACGCAGGCCATCCTAGGCGTAAGCGACGCGTGCATTGCGTCGAATCCGTCGGATATGAACGTGGCGCTGATGGCGCTCGAAGCGACCGTGCTCATTCAGGGCGTGCGCGGCGAGCGCAGCGTGTCGATCGACGATTTCTTCCTGCTTCCCGGCGATACCCCCGAGCGCGAGACCGTGCTCGAACCGGGCGATCTGATTACGCACGTGACGCTGCCGCCGCCCGCGAAAGGTAGCCGCTCGCTGTATCTGAAGCTGCGCGACCGGGCGTCGTATGAGTTCGCGCTTGCGTCGGCGGCGGTGATCGTGACGATCGCGGATGACAAGGTGAGTCACGCGCGTGTCGCGCTGGGCGGCGTGGGCACGAAACCGTGGCGCTCGCGCGAAGCGGAGGCGGCGCTCGCGAACGCTGCACCGAGCGCCGATGTGTTCCAGCGCGCCGCCGCCGATGCGCTCGCGAATGCGCAGCCGCAATCGGAGAACGGCTTCAAGGTCGAGCTCGCGAAACGCTGTCTGGTGCATGCGCTGACGCTCGTCACGACGCCCGCCTGACACCGTCCGAACCCCGAATACAGGAAGACAACCATGTCCGAAGTACACGATTCCGTGCATGAAGTGATCGGCCGCGCGCATTCCCGCATCGACGGGCCGGTCAAGGTGAGCGGCGAAGCCACCTACACCTCCGATATTCATCTGCCCGGCATGCTGCACGCTGTGCCGGTCTGCAGCACGATCGCCGCGGGCCGAATCGTTTCGCTCGAATTCGCCGCCGCAGAATCGATGCCCGGCGTTCACGCAGTACTGCATCGCGGGAATATCGGACGGTTTTATCGTCTGGCTGGAAACTCGATGGACACGGGCTTCGTGGATGAAGCGCGCCCGCCGTTCGAGGACGACGTGATCCGTTATTACGGCCAGTACGTGGCGCTCGTGATCGCGGAAACGGTCGAGGCGGCGAAGGCGGCGGCCGCCGCGATCAAGGTCGGTTATGAAAAAGCGCCGCACGACGTGAGCACGACGCTCGCGACGGACGACGAGCTCAACGTCGAAAGCGAGCGGGGCGACGCCGATGCGGCTTTTGCGAGCGCGCAGGTGTCGCTCGACGAGACGTATGTGACGCCTGCGGAAACGCACAACCCGATCGAACTGCACGCAACGGTCGCGCACTGGGACGGCGACAGCTATACGTTCTATGAAACGTCGCAAGCGGTCTCGAACCATCGCGGCGCGCTCATGCAGATGCTCGGCCTGCCGAAGGAAAAAGTGCGCGTGGTGTCGCGCTATCTCGGCTCGGGTTTCGGCGGCAAGCTCTGGATGTGGCCGCATTCGCTGCTCGCCGCCGCCGCAACGCGTTATACCGGGCGGCCCGTAAAACTCGTGATCGACCGGAAGATGATGTTTCAGAACGTCGGTCATCGTCCGCTCACGCAGCAGCGCGTGCGGATCTCGGCTTCGTCCGATGGCAAGCTGACCTCGCTCGCGCACGAGTATCTGAACCACGAAGCCATCGCCGATACCTACGCCGAGAGTTGCGGCGAACTCACGCCGGGCCTCTATAGCGTGCCGAATTTGCGCGTGGCGTCGGCGACCGTGAAGCGCAACGTCGGGTCGCCGACTTCCATGCGCGGGCCGGGCGCGGTGCCGGGATTATTCGCGATCGAATCGGCGATGGACGAACTGGCCGTGAAGCTCGCCATCGATCCGGTCCAACTGCGCATTCTTAACGAACCGAAGGTGGATGAATCGAGCGGCTTGCCGTTCTCATCGCGGCATCTGCTGGAGTGTCTGCGCACGGGCGCCGATAAATTCGGCTGGGCGCGGCGAACGCCCGGCGTCGGGTCGATGAAGCGCGATGACGGCGTCGTGCTCGGCTGGGGTATGGGCGCGTGCAGTTGGCCGGCGATCCGCTTCTCGGCGCAAGCGACGGTGGATTTGCGCGACGACGGGACGGCGCGCGTCGTGTCGGGCACTCAGGATATCGGCACGGGTACTTACACGATCCTCGCGCAACTGGTCGCCGCGCAAACGGGCCTGCCGCTCGCAAAGATCGAAGTCGGTCTCGGCGATACCGCGCTGCCCCTTGGGCCGATTTCAGGCGGATCGGCGGCGACGGCGTCGCTCGTGCCGGCGGTCTCGGACGCGGCGCGCGCCGCCGTGAAAATCGTGCTGACGCGTGCGGGTGCGGTGAGCGGATCGCCGTTTGAAGGCGCGAAGCCCGAGGAACTGCGCATGACCGATGGCCACGTGCATCGCAAGGATGAACCTGCGTCGAAGGGCGTGCCGTTCGAGCAGATTCTCGTGAAGGCGAAAATGCAGGCCGCGTCGGGCAGCGGGAACGCGGAAGGCGGTTTCGACGATCCGCTCAAGAAGAAGTACTCGCTGCATTCGTACGGCGCGCATTTCGCCGAGGTGACGTGGCAGCCGGAAATCGCGCAGTTGCGTGTCACGCGCGTGGTGACGGTGATCGACGGCGGCCGCATCCTTAACCTGAAGGCCGGGCGCAACCAGATCGAAGGCGCGGTGGTGATGGGCGTGGGCATGGCGCTCTTCGAGCACACGCATTACGACCCGCAATCGGGCGCGCCGATCAACAGCAATCTGGCGGACTACGTCATCGCGACGCACGCCGATGCGCCTAAGCTCGACGTGACTTTCCTCGATCACCCCGACACGATCTTCAATGAGCTCGGTGCGCGGGGGATCGCGGAAATCGGGCTGGCGGGCATCGCGGCGGCGATCACGAGCGCGGTCTATCACGCGACCGGCGTGCGCGTGCGCAAGCTGCCGGTGATGATCGAGGATCTGCTTGGCGCGGTGTAGCGGCGAGAGGCGAGGGCTTACTTGCCTCGCGCCGATTCGATCACGGCGCGCAACTCGGCCGAAGTGAATGGCTTGCGCAGAGATGCGCAGTCGAAGCCAAGCTCTTCGGGCCGGGGCGCGTCGGCGCCGGATGCAAACACGACCTTCAGTCCCGGATGCATGTCGATCGCCGCGCGCGCAAGGTCGATGCCGGATTGCCCCGGAAGCACGATATCCGTCAGCAGCACATCGAAGTTGCCCGCTTGCAGGACTTGCATCGCCTCGGATGCGTCGGCGGCCTGGCCCACGCCGTAGCCCATCTCGCTCAACAACTCGCCGACCGCTTCCTGCGACGCGCTGTCGTCGTCGACGACGAGCACCGTTAGTGTTTGCAGCGAACCGCGCGCAGACGGCGAAGGCATTTCCGCCGATACCGCGGGATTCGCCGACGCGAGCATCCGGCGGATTTTCGAGGCAAGTTGTTCGCGGCTGTAGGGTTTGCTAAGCAGCTGGACCCCCGGATCGAGCCGGCCACCGTGGACGATGGCGTTTCGCGTGTAGCCAGAGGTAAAGAGCACCTTCAAATTCGGCATGAGGCGCGTGGCGACCTTCGCGAGTTCGGTACTGCGCATCGGCCCGGGCATGACGACGTCGGTGAAAATCAAATCGATATGCAGCCCGCTCTGGACGATCACGAGCGCGCTCTGTGCATCGTCGGCTTTGAGAACGGTGTAGCCCAGTTGCCGAAGCGTATCCGTGACGGTTGCCTGAACGCGCCGGTCGTCTTCCACGACCAGGATCGTCTCCGATCCGCCCGTTACGGGCGCGGGTTGTTGGTTCTCCAGTTCGACCGCTTTTTCCAGCGAGCGGGGCAAATAGATCTTGACGGTCGTTCCGTGTCCCAGCTCGCTGTAGATCTTGGCGTGTCCGCCGCTTTGCTTGACGAACCCGTAGGCCATGCTCAAGCCGAGGCCGGTGCCTTTTCCTTCGGGCTTGGTCGTAAAGAACGGCTCGAATGCGCGTTCGAGCACTTCGCGCGTCATGCCCGATCCGGTGTCGGTGATCGCGAGGAGCACGTATTGGCCTTCGACGACATCGACTGCAGTCGCGCTGTAGTGCTCGTCCAGCATCGCGTTCGATAGTTCGAGCGTCAGCTTTCCGCCGTCCGGCATTGCGTCGCGCGCGTTGATCGCCAGGTTCAGCACGACGCTTTCTAGCTGGTTGGGATCGACCAGCGTGTTCCAGAGACCGCCGGCAATGACCGTTTCGACGTCGATGGTTTCTCCGAGCGCGCGTCTCAGCAGGTCGTCCATCGAACGAAGCATGACCGCGAGATTGACGACGTTCGGCTGGAGCGCCTGACGGCGCGCAAATGCGAGCAACTGCGACGCGAGTTTCGCGCCGCGTTCGACCGCTTCGATGGCTTTGTCGAGACGGTCCCTCGTCCACTCGTCGCGGCCGAGGCGGCCTTCCAGCAGTTCCAGATTGCCGCGCAACACTTGCAGAACGTTGTTGAAGTCGTGCGCGACGCCACCCGTCAACTGACCGATCGCCTCCATTTTCTGCGACTGCAGCAGTGACACGCGCGCCTTCTCAAGCTCGTCCTGCGCGGTCTTGCGCTCGGTGATGTCACGTGTGATCTTTGCAAAACCGATAAGCTGCCCCTGGTCGTCGCGGATGGCGTCGATCACGGCGTTCGCCCAAAACCGGCTGCCGTCTTTCCTGACCCGCCATCCTTCCGTCTCGAAACGGCCCTCCGTCGCGGCGGTGTGAAGTCCATGTTCCGGCAGGTTTTTGGCGGCATCCTCGGCGGTGTAGAACTGCCTGAAATGCGTTCCGACAACTTCGCTCGCCAGGTAACCCTTGATGCGCGCGGCGCCCGCGTTCCAGTTCGTTACGTGTCCCTCGGGCGAAAGCATGTAGATCGCGTAGTCGGTGACGCCTTGCACGAGGAGGCGGAACCGCCGCTCGCTTTCGATGGCCGATTCGTGAGCCGCGCGCTTGTCGGTGATATCCCGGACGATCTTGCCGAAACCTACGAGCGTTCCGTCGGGCATATGCAGCGGCGTAATCAGGACACTCGCCCAGAATTCGGTCCCGTCCCGGCGAACGCGCCAGCCTTCCGCTTCGTACTTTCCCGTCTCGCGCGCGGTTCGCAACGCGTTGGCCGGACCACCGGCGCGCCGCTCGTCTTCCGTGTAGAAGAGCGAAAAATGACGACCGAGAATTTCGTCCGCTTCATACCCTTTGATGCGCCGCGCACCTCGATTCCAACTCGCGACTTCGCCGCTTTCGGTGAGCCTGAAAATCGCGTATTCATCGACGCGCGCGACCAGAAGGCGCGGCCAGATCCCGTCCATCTCGTCAATCTCGACCATCATCCCGATCCTTGGCATTTTTATGTGGGGCTATCCGTGTGTTGCCGGCGAAACTTGCGTTACCTGGCGTCCCAGCCGCCGTGCACGAAAGCGCTGGAGACGAATTATCGATGGGGCGCGCCGCGACGGGCAGATCGCGGCGCGTAAATAGCAAAATGGCTGACACAATTATCACGCGAAACGAGTAGGGCAGGCCGTCCGATTTACCGGCGAACGGATCCGGTTGCTTGAACGCGGGCGGTAATTATGTTCCTAATTACTCGGGAGCATAGCCGTTACGCCGACACGAAACCGCCGGCGCGGCGCGAGGTGTCAGGCCACTCGCGCTTCTTGCTGCAGCGCGTGCAGCGTTATTTTCCCGACTTTGGCGCGACCTCGGCGACGGCCGTCAATAGTCAAGGCCCAGGTTCACGGTCCATCCGCTGACATGCGCGCCAAACAGATAAGCGGCGCCGACTCGCACACGTTTCGATTGCAGGTTGTCTCGCGAAAGCGGGACCTCGAGTCCGGCGCCGACTTTCGCTATCGATGTAAAGCCGAGCGCATCGCGATCAGGACCGAAGAATCCTCCGTATCCCGCGCTAACCACATAACCGAGCGGCCTCGCGAATAACTGCGCGCCCGTCGGGCCGGCGTAGTCCGCTTCGATCGACCACGATCCCGCGGTTTCCCTGAATCGCAATATGGGATCCGACTCGCCGAAGCTCGATACCCACGACCATGCAATATGACCGCGGACGCTCAGTGTCTGCGCCGGCGTTATGTTCGTCGTCCAGGCGAGCGCCGCGTTCGGCGTGATGAGCCATGCGTTCTCATGCCAGTTGAATAGCGGCCCGTCCGTGAGCGGTTGCAGGCTCGTGGCCGTGCCCGCGTAGCTGGCGTCGTTGAGCAGCCTTGCCAGACTAAAATCGATTCCCGGCTCGAACGTAAAGCCATAACCGAGTTTGCTGCTCAGGAACAGGCCGCCCGTGGCGCTATAGGCCGACCACTTGCTATCGATACTGCCGGGCGCGCCACCCGGAACGTTCGTGGCGACCGTGTCTTTCTGCCGGAAGTATCCGCCGGAGATTCGCCAGTTGACCGTGTTCCGATCCGAGAGCGAAAACAGATTGCCCTCGAGCGGAACCCGGGTAACGAAAAGCGATTGCGAATCGCCGCCATCCGTGACGTTGAGGTGCGCGGAACTGATATCGGGCGTCGCGGTGAGATTCAGGATCTGCGAGTACACGGCGCCGAGCCGCGCGCCGCTGATGACGTCCCGGGTGGATTGCGCAGCGGCGCCCGGTGCGTCCACGATAGCGAGAAGGACGAGAAGCCACCGGGCCATATCGACCGGTGCCTTGCCACGGTACTTTTGTGCCGAGTGTTGCACGCCGGAATTTGGCCTTTTAGCGAGTCGAGACGTTCCAGAAATCCGACGCGATGCGTGGACGCGTAAGACGCATTCTAAGCGCTGAGCGTGGTTGTGGGGACGGCGGTGCGCGTGAGCTAGGAGCGCTTCGGAAAATGGCGTTATCGGACTCAAAGCCGGTCGACGCGCGAGGAGGGCCGGCGTCGCTATTGATTGTCTGGCAAGCGGACAGGCTTAACGTTACGACCGATGTAAGCACCGCTTCAGCCTGAACGCGGCGCATGAGAGAACGATCGAATTAAGGTGTTTCGTCGCCCATAGGCGATCATCGCCCTCCGCCGGCGGTAACCGGTTCGGAAGGCGCATCGCGTTACGCGAAGGTTTGGATCGGCAATTGTTAATGCGCCGTTCCCGCGTTAAGCGGCAGCGTCGATGCCCGCGCGCTGTCGGCAGTCATCTTTCCCGCGCCCGGCTTGTAGCCATTCGAGAGAAGCAGGAAGGCCATGATATCGGCGTAGTCCTGGTCCTTGAGCTTGCCGGGACGGTCCGCGGGCATGTTGGTCGCCATGTAGCCGAAAATGCCGCCCACCGTCAGATGCGAGTTCGATACCGGCGCGAAGGCGGGGCCTTGCAAAGCGGGCGCGGTTACGCCCTGGAGCTGCGCGCCGTGACACTTGGCGCACGAGCTTGAATAAAGCGTCTTGCCGCGCGTCGTTTGCGCCTGCTCGAACGTAGGCGGCTCGATGCCCGCTTCGTTCGACACCTTGATTACGCGGCCCATGTTGCGGGCATTCGCGCCCGCGAGCATGACGCCCGCGCGGTGCGTCGAGGACATCGCGGGCATGTTCGACGAGTGTGACGTTTCGAGATCGGCAGGAAGCGCCCATTGTGTCGTGAGCGCCTGCAAACGGCCATCGTTCGTCATGTCCGTGAGCGCGGCGTCGATCCGGTCGCGATACTGCGCGCTACGCGGCCCGAATGCGAACGTCAATTGCCAGTCCGAATACGCCGACTGCGTGGCGGCCACGGTGAACTTGCGCTCAGGATGCGCGGCACGGTAGGCGACGAGCGCCGGATACCAGACGATCGCGCGCTGCGCTCGTCCGCTCGCGACGGCATCAACTGTGGACGCGGACGTATTTTCGAGGTCGAGCGTGATGTCCGTTTGCTGCACGGCGATCAATTGCGCGGGACTCGCATACATCGCGGCGACAGTGCGGCGGGCCGCGCCTTGCGGATCGGCGTCGGGAGCCTGGATGTTGACGTACCCGGCGCGCAGGTAGCCGCGTGAAAAGCGCATCTTGCCGCCGGACGCATCGGCGACACTCGAACGCGGGAAGCCCGCGATCACGTCGCAAGCATGAGCAAGCGTCTTGTCCAGTTCCTTGAGCGAGACGCCGTCGTCATCGCCGTCGCCTATGCCGTGCGTTTCGAAGCGCGCGGCAATATGGGCTTGCGCAAAGGCCGCTTGCGCGACGGTGCGGTCGAGCGCGGCCGACGGACTGCCGGGAAACGTGCATACGGTCACGGCGTAAGAACAGGCCGGTGCAAGCGCGACGCAGGTCGCCAGCGCACATGCCGCGCGTATGGGTTTGAGGGTCGGTTTCATAGTGTCGTGCATCCGATGAAATCAATGAGAGCCGCGCGCGAACGCGCGGCGCAACGGTCTTGCGTGCGAGTTCAGGTCCGGTTCAGCGCGAACACATACAACGTGCCGCCGCGCGGAATTTTTTCGCCGGCTTTCGCCATCGGACCGCCCCAGATCGGATTCGCGCCGCCGTAGCCCGCCAGCACGGCGACATATTCCTTGCCGTCGATCTCATACACGGACGGCTGCGCGATGATGCCGCTCGCCAGTTTCGGGCTTTGCCACAGCACCTTTCCGCTCGCTTCGTCGAAGGCGATCAGGTGGCCGTCGAGCGAGCCGCTGAATGCGAGGCCGCCCGCGGTGGTCGCGACGCCGCCGTTCCACGGCAGCTTGGTCCAGTGGCTCCAGACCTTCTTGCCGGTATCCACGTCGATGGCTTGCAGTTCGCCATAGCCCTTGCTGTTCGGTTCCGGCTTGATTTCGAAGCCTTCGCCGAGATACGGCAGACCTTCCATGTAGTTCACGGATTTACCCGACAGCGACATGCACGCGTGCAACGCCGGAACGATCGCGAGATGCTTCTCCGGGTCATACGAGACCGACCACCAGTTCTTGCCGCCGAGGAAGCTCGGACAGGTCTCGATGGTCGTGCCGGCCTTCGGATATTTCGCGGGGTCTTGAATGGGCGCGCCTTTGTCGTCGTAGCCCGTGACCGAGGACACCGTAACGAACGGCCGCGCATAGATCAGCTTGCCGTTGCTGCGGTCGATCGCGTGGAAGAAGCCGTTGCGATCCGCGTGGATGATGGCGTCGTAATCCTTGCCCTGATACTTGATGTTGGCGAGCACGGGCGTGTTGACGCCGTCGTAGTCCCACGTGTCGTGCGTCGTGTATTGGTAGTGCCACTTGAGGTCGCCGGTTTTCGGATCGAGTGCGAGCAGCGAGTCCGAATAGAGGTTGTCGCCGGGACGAAGGTCGGCGAGCCACGGACCGGGATTGCCCACGCCCCAGTACAGCGTCTTGCTGGCCGAATCGTAAGTGCCGGTCAGCCACGCCGGTGCGCCGCCGTGTTCCTGCATGCCGTCGGGCCAGGTGTTGCCGCCGGCTTCCTTCGCGCCGGGCACCGTGAAGCGCTTCCAGAGCACGTGGCCGTCGGCGGGATCGAGCGCGGCGATAAAGCCGCGCGCGCCATACTCGCCGCCCGAACTTCCGACGACGATCGAGCCGTCGAGCGCAAGCGGCGCGAGTGAGAACGCGTAGCCCACGCCCGGATCGAACATGGCCTTCTTCCAGACGACCGCGCCGGTCTGCGCGTCGAGCGCTGCGACTTCGCCGTTCAGCATCGCGACATAGACGTTCTTGCCGTACAGCGCGACGCCGCGATTGACGACGTCGCAACACGCCGTCTTGAACGACTCCGCGCCGAGCTTAGGCTCGAATTTCCAGAGCTGCTTGCCGGTCGCGGCATCGAATGCATAGACGTTGTCCTTCGGCGTGGTCACGAAGAGAAAGCGTCCATTGACGATAGGCGTTGCTTCGAAGCCTTGCTGCAGATCGGCGGGAAACTTGTAGCTCCATTGCTGCTTCAGGTTCTTCACGTTGGACGTGTCGATCTGCTTGAGAGGCGAATGCCCGTGGCCGTTATAGCTGCGGTAATACGTGAGCCAGCCGGGGTCGTCCTGCGCACTCACGAGCCGGTCGTAAGTGACATCGGGATACGCCGACGCGCCCGCTGCAGCGAACGATGGGCCGGCCGCGAAGCTGAACGCAGCGACGGCCGCGGCCGCGACTGCGGAGATGCGCCACGCCATGACGGATGTCTTCATTATTGTCTCCTGTGAGTTGTGTTGTGGTGCCGCCTGGTGAGCAACCGCTCGATCGGTATGCGAATCAGTGGTGGCATCGTTAAGGCAAGTCGTATGCCATTCGACGCGACTTTCATCGTGCATGGCTGCACGCCGTCTCTGACGCCGCAGAGGCTTCATTTCGACCCGGAGAGCGAAGCGAGGAAGGTGTTGCAACGAGGCGCAGCGAGACACTCGGCTGTTGCTCGATGCAACACGCAGTGCATCGAACGTTGCATGACGCGAGGCCTAGTCGATCCACCCGCGATTGCGCGCTTCATCGAGAAAGCGATAGACGTCCGCCGCCAATCCGCATATTTGAAAGCGCAGTTCCAGTTCAGCGATGATGCCGTCGAGTTCGCGCGTGCCGTCGCAAAGCGCGAGGATTTCTCCCGCGCTGCGGTTGACTTCATGATTACCGAGCGGATGTTCGACCTCGCACGTGCGTCCGTTCGCGTGCCAGATAATCCGGACGTCGGCCTGAAGGCGCGGGCGCGCGCGAACCCTTGCGCGTGAATGCGAATGGGGTGGGTTCATGGTGAAAAGAGTAACGACTCGAGGCGCTCGCGCCGCGTCATAGCGGCGCGAGCGACATTACTTCAATCGTTCAGCGGGTAGCGATATACATCGTGATTTCGAAGCCGAAACGCAAATCGGTAAAGGCGGGTGTCGTCCATTGCATGGTTGTCTCCTGGTCGTTGCATCTGGAAAGGAGCCGCGGATTATTCCGCGGCCGGCTCTCCCAAATGCAAGCTCCATGCCCTCATGAAGGTCGCGTCTAAAGGCGACGCGTAGCTTTCAAAAATATTTCGCCAAAGAACGAGGCGCGAACGACGTGGTGTTCAGTTTCGCGACAGTACACGTTGCGAAATGGAACACCTTTGCGGCGGAATATAGGCTTAATCGGCGGCGTGCTGCGGCAACTTACGATAGATGGTGTTACGTGAGATGCCCAAGGCGCGTGCGGCGGCGGAAACGTTCCCCTGATGCCGCGCGAGCGCGGAGGTGATGACCGACGCGGTGACTTCCTCAAGGCGCTCGGGCACGTGCTTTGGCACGTTGCGCGGGCATGTTTCGACTTCGATACCGCCGACTTCGTCGAAGAAATCGTCGGGCAAGTGCTCGCGACGGATACAGCCCGCGCCGTCCGCCATCGCGGCGGCCGTGCGCAGCAGATTGGCTAGCTGCCGGCAATTGCCCGGCCACGGATAGCATTCGAACAGCGCCATGACGTCGGCGTCGATGGTAAGCGGCGCGGCGCCGTGCGTCTCGGCGCTGAGTTCGTGCAGCATCCACGTGACGACGGCCGCCAGGTCCGTACGCTCGCGCAGCGGCGGCAACTTGACGACAAGCCCGTTCAGCCGGTAGTAGAGGTCTTCGCGGAAGCGGTTCTGCACGATCATCTCGCGCAAGTTGCGATGAGTGGCGCAAATGATCGCGACATCGACCGGGATGGATTTGTTGGAGCCGAGCGGATCGACCACACGCTCCTGCAGCACGCGCAGCAAGCGCATTTGCAGCGGAAACGGCATGTCGCCGATTTCGTCGAGAAAGAGTGTCCCGCCATTGGCTTGCAGCACCTTGCCGGCGGTCCCCTTGCGTCGCGCGCCGGTGAACGCGCCTTCTTCGTAGCCGAACAACTCGGATTCGATCAGGCTCTCCGGAATGGACGCGCAGTTCACGGCAACGAACGGCGCGGCGCGGCGCGGGGAATCGTTGTGGATCGCTTGCGCGAGCAGTTCCTTGCCCGTGCCGGTCTCGCCTGTGACGAGGATTGGAATGTTCTTCCCGATCACCTTGCGCACTTTGCCGATCAGGCTTGCCATCGATGGATCGCCCGCGTCGAGCGAGGACAGTGAACAAAGTCTCGAGACGTTCTTGTTGGGAACAGGCAGGCAAACAGGCGTACCGGCAGCGCCCGCGGCCTGAACGCTCGATTGCCACGGCCCGTCGGCGAGCGACGCGCGATTCAGGCGAACGCGTCCGCAGAGCGCCGCGCCGTTGTTCAGATTGAGCGTGAAATGCGACGCGCGGCTCGCTTGCGAACGAACAATCAATTCGGCGCTCGTCATGCGAAACAAGGAGGAAAGCGTGTGCGCGCGCAGCGACGCCAGCGACAAGCCGAGCTGGAATTGCGCGCTGCGATTGGCGGAGAGAAAGCGCCCGTCGCAGGTGAAGGCGGCGATGCCTTCCATCAGCGTGCCGAGAAACTCCGGGCGGGCGTGGAAGGCGATCTGCAGCATGCCGTCGAAGGTGCTCGAAAACAGGTGGTTCTCGATCATCTGCACCGACATCTTCGCGAGCGCCATGGTGTGCCGGTGATAGCTGCGACGGTCGCCCGTCACATCGAGCACGCCGATCAGATCGCCGTACGGATCGAGGATCGGCACGCTCGAGCATGTCAGGAAATGGTTCGCGGCGAGATAGTGCTGGTCCCCATGCACGACGGTCGCATTGCGTTCGGCGATGGCCGTGCCGATTGCGTTGGTGCCCTGACGCTCCTCGGCCCAGTTCGCCCCGGCCTTCAGCGCGACCTTCTCGGCGCGGGCGAGAAAATCGTCGTCGCCGGTCGAATGGAGGATGAGACCGAGCGCGTCGGTCAGCACGATCATGCTGTGCGTGTCGGCGATCTGCGCTCGCAGCGTCTCCATCACGGGCGTCGCGTGCGTACACAGAATCCGGTTCTGTTCGAGCTTGAGGCGCAGTTCACCGACGGTCAGGACGTCGTAATCGGGACGCGTCGACGCGGATAGCCCGAACGTCTCGGAACGCTCGTGCGCCTTTTCTATCGACGGTATTCGCCAGCTGCTCTCGGGTTGACCCTGAGGCACCGCTATTTCATGGGAATGTTCGCGCATGTCTCCTCCTGTTGCACGTTCCGGTCAAGTCGCCGGGTTTTGCATCGGAAAGAGCAAGTCCCGCGCCAAATTGGGTCGCGGTCGCAACTGTCGGGAAATCGAAAGGTCTGGGGCCGGTGAATTTGCGCGTTTCGACGCGCCCAATCAGGGCTTTGTGCCCTGACCGAATTTCTCCCGATAAGCGGTCGGGCTCGTCAGCGCGATGCGTCGAAAGTGCCTGCGCAACGATTCCTCGGAACCGAAGCCCGCTAGCTCGGCGACGCGGGCAACAGGCATCGACCGCTTTGCTTCGAGCAACTCACGCGCGGCCGCGACGCGCTCGCGCACCACCCATTCGTAGGGCGCCATGCCAGTGGCATCGCGGAATTGGCGCTGTAGCGTGCGTGGGCTCATCGCCGCGCGTTCGGCGAGCGAGCGCAATGTGTGCGGCAGAGCAGGATGCCGACGTACCCAGTCCATCAACGTCGCCAGACGCCCGCTTTCGTCCGGCGGCATCGGACGCGGCACGAACTGCGCCTGACCGCCTTCGCGATGCGGAGCCACCACGAGCCTTTGCGCGACACGGTTCGCCACCGCGCTGCCGTAGTCGCACCGCACCAGATGAAGCAGCATGTCGAGGCCCGCCGCCGATCCCGCCGACGTCATGATCTGCCCTTCGTCCACGTACAGCGCGTCGGGCTGCACGCGCAACTGCGGATACCGTTCCTGCAACTTGGCCGCATAGCGCCAGTGCGTCGTGACAGTTTTGCCGTCGAGCACACCGGCGGCCGCCAGTACGAACACGCCAGAGCAGATCGAGCAAAGCCGCGCGCCACGCCGATAAGCCGCGCGGATCTTCTTGAGCAGCGCTGCCGGCGGCAACTCGTCTGCATCGCGCCAGCCGGGCACGACGATCGTATCCGCGCGATCGAGCAGCTTGAGCGTGTACGGCGCGGCGATCGTGATGCCGCCTGCCGCCCGCAACGGACCCGGCTCGCTTGCGCAAACCGCGAAGCGATACCAATCGACGTCCAGCTCAGGACGTTCGAGCGCGAACAGTTCGGTCACGCAGCCGAATTCAAAAGTACAGAGCCGGTCGTAAGCCAGCGCGACGACGAAATGTTTGTCCATGGCGCAATGTTACCGGATATAGACGATTACGCCACTTACCATGCGCACGATCCGGCGTCAGACTCAAGTCTTGGCGCTCAACCAACTTACCTGGATTTCAAACATGTCGACCCTCACCATGAACAACGCTGTCACCGCTATTCCCGCCGCTGAAAGTGCGGCCGCGCTCGCACATTTCCAGGCATCGCTGCAATTCGAAACCGATTGCTCCGATGTCGCCAGCGCGTTCGCGAGCGGCACGCCTGGCTTCGTTCTCTTGGACGTGCGCGGTCCGGCGCTGTTCGCGATGGGTCACGTGCCGGGCGCGGTCAATCTGCCGCATGGAAAAATCATTGCGTCGAAGCTCGCGCCGTATCCGCAGGACACGCTGTTCGTTACGTACTGCGCGGGTCCGCATTGCAACGGCGCCGCGCGGGGTGCGTTGCGTCTGGCGCAATTGGGGCGTCCGGTCAAGCTGATGATCGGCGGCGTGACGGGCTGGCTGGATGAAGGCTTCGCGCTCGTTGCGGGCAACGTGCAATAACGGGCGGCGCGAGTTGCACCGTTCGATAGAATGGCGGCATTATCAATTCATCGTGTATCGGACAAGCCATGATTACCTGCTACTTGCGTTACGTTATCGAACCGCATCTGCTTGATGAGTTCGAAACGTACGCAAAACTCTGGATTCCGCTCGTGGAGAAATTCGGCGGAAAGCACCATGGTTACTTCTTGCCGTCCGAGGGCGCGAACAACATTGCGCTGGCACTGTTTTCGTTCACGAGCCTCGCGGCCTACGAGACGTACAGGAGCGACTCCCAAAGCGACGCCGAATGTCAGGCTGCCTATCGATACGCCCTCGATACGCGTTGCATCGTGAGCTACGAACGCAGCTTTTTTCGGCCGGTGTCTGGCTAGTTCGCACGGGCGATAAGATCCTGTAGGAGTTGGTAAGGCCTGCATGGTTTAGCGTATTGATTGCTCAATTGACCTTGAAAGAACGCACTAGTCTTAGGTGGTGAACGAAACCGGTGTCGAGTAGAAAGCTATCCGCCTGGTTTCGAAAGCCCAAGCTAAGTCTTTCTTTCTTTCGAGGTCACCATGATGAAAAAACAGAACGCTCTCGCTAAACCGAATTTTAATGTCGGATGGACAGCAGGATTCGCCTTGGCCGGGGCCACGCTCCTGTTCTCGGCTTCCGCGTCCGCGACGAGTTTCAAATGCACCGCGAAGCTTTCGTCTTCCGAGCACATTGTCTGCGGCGATCCGCAGTTGTCGGCACTCGACGATCAACTTGCGCGCGCTTACGATCGCGCGAAATTCAGCGCGATCGATCCTCGTCCGATTGAAGCGGACCGGACGCAGCAATGGCTCTGGCGTCAGCATAACTGCTCGGAAAAATCGTGCGTTGTCGCGTGGTACAAGCGCCGGATTGCCGAACTCAAAGCCGACTACGCGCAGAATGGAATCGCACGGGACGAGGCTTTCGAGACTGATCTCTCCGCGCAGGATTTGTCGGCCGCGACGAAAATGGCGATGAGGCGAATTCGTACAGAGGCGGGCGACGTCTCTCTCCCGGTCGCGAAGTAGGGCGGCGTTCACCCATGCCGCAGGGCAGCATGTCCTGATGCACTGCATCCACTAATCCCGGCGGACTCGCTGATCGCCTCGCCCACCATTCGTGAACTGCGCGCATAAGGCCATGCAAGCCACCGACCTTCTTTAAGCGCGACACCGCTCTTAAGATCGGAAATTCTCTGGCGGTCGATAGAACGAGATCTTGTTCCGCCCAACCCGCCGGGGGTTTCGAGCTTCGCTTGTCAACGGATCGCTCACGGCAGCGCCGGCGTAAACGCACGATGTTCGATGCTTGCGCCTCGCGCCACGATCGCTTCGCTTTCGGCGATCTCGTTCCATACGCCGGGAAGGTCGACCAACGGCTCGGACAAAACGAGAAAGGCGTCGTCGCCCCCGGCCTTGATGCGCGGATCCTCCGGATACAACTCCCGCAAGTGCCTGAACGACGTGCTGTGAAACAGCGACCTCGAAGCGGCCTCGCTCGAATAGCGGACGGCGACGATCTGCTCGCCGTCGGTCGCACACACGGTCATGTTGATCGGAAATTCAATGCCGTGGCGACGCCCCGCTTCCTCGATGACTGCCACCATGCGCTCCAATGCCTGCACGGGTTCGGTTTGCAGGCCGAACGTGAGCGCGAGAAAGAACATGACCTCGGAGTCGGTGGAGCCCTCGACCGACGCGAACAAATCCGGATCGATCGCGAGCATCAGATCGCGTCTGACCTTCGGGTATTCGCGTATGAGGCCGTTATGCATGAACAGCCAGCGGCCGTATCGAAACGGGTGACAGTTGGTTTCCTGAGCGGGCGTGTCGGTGGCGGCGCGTATGTGCGCGACAAAAAGCGGCGCGTGTATGGCGCGCGCTGCTTCGCGCAGATTGCGGTCGCTCCAGGCCGGCTGCACGCATCGATAGCGATACGGCTCGTCCGACGCAGGCGCATACCAGCCGACGCCGAAGCCATCGCCGTTCGTGGTCGTGTGACCCAGACGTGAATTCAGGCTTTGATCGATCAGCGAATGCTGCGCGCGAAACAGAACCG
Organism: Caballeronia sp. SL1002; assembly: GCF_057814995.1. Taxonomy (NCBI): domain Bacteria; kingdom Pseudomonadati; phylum Pseudomonadota; class Betaproteobacteria; order Burkholderiales; family Burkholderiaceae; genus Caballeronia; species Caballeronia sp. SL1002. The sequence continues at coordinate 631,787 of NZ_JBYMUW010000003.1, forward strand.
TTTCGAGTTGAATGGGGTTGCCTTTGTACGCTAGCCAGCGGCACATGACGCGTCTCCTGAGGAACATCAATGCACTTACTTCAAAGGACATTCTCGTTGCGACAGCATCGCCCGATGATATGCCATCGCGCCGGATCATCTATCGCATACACTAAAATCTGCGTCGACGAGAGGACTGCGCCTGCATCGGCGCGTCGCCGTCGCGGAGGATACTCATGTCGATTCGAATCGCAAGAAGGCTGCTCTCGCTCGGAGCGCTCGCGCTCGTCGCCTGTGCGCAGCCGCATGAGCAGGTCTCGCCGGGCGAGGACCAGTCCGCGTTGATTGCGCGGTTCGGGCCTCCGCGCGAAACCTACGATCTGCCCAATGGCGCGAAGCGCCTGATGTGGCCGACCCAGCCCATGGGTTCGACGACGACCGCAGCGGACGTCGATGCATCCGGCAAAGTGATCGGCGTTCGCCAGGTGTTGCAGGAGACCGAGTTCTATCGCGCCGAAGTCGGAAAATGGACGCGTGACGACGTGCTCGCGAACTTCGGCAAGCCCTTCGAAACCGCGTATTTCAAGCGCATGGACCGGCAAGTGTGGTCGTATCGATATATGGAGAACAACATCGATCACATGATCTTCAACTACTACTTCGACGACCAAGGCGTCTTGCGTCAAACTCAAAAGCAGCCCGACCCCCAATACGAACGCAACCTGCGCGGTCGTTTCTAGATCGTGTTCGTGCTTCGTTCGACGGAAGCGAATGAAATCCCGGTCCTTACTGCAACACGACGACCCGGTTCTCGGCCTCGATTCCGAGTTGACCATTGCTGAGCGATGCAGTTGCGTCACGCGATGGCGCACGGCATAAATCAGCAACGGAAGTCATTTGCGGACCTGTGTCGATATTTCTCCACGCATCGAGCGGCGCTCTTTTCGCCGGCGCACGTTGACGGCCGCTGCGGCTATCTGGAAAGCTGTACGTTTATACAGTATCCTAGAGCGGCGTCCACGCGGCCGAATCCTCGGCTGAATAATTTTGAATCGATCGCGGTCTGGCGCCGTCGATGCGCGGCTCTTGTCCGGCAAATGCCACTGCTAGAATTTCGGTTTCCGTGCCGGATCGCGAAAATTGCGTGACGCGCGCCATGCCCACGGACAGTAACCAGCGAGGATGGAAAGGCGATGGCGAGGACGATCGAAGTCGCACCCGGCGTTGAATTTTCAGCCGACGTGCTGGCGCTAGACTGGATCTTTACCGCATCGGGGCGACCGAAACCCGAACCCGAGTCGGCCACGCACGCAAAGCGCTCCGGCAACGGCGTCTCGGCTGCGTCGTCGGGTTTTTCCGGATCGCATCCAATCAGCGTCCTTGAGCAGATCGATCTTCTCTAGGCGTGGCCACCACTCATCGTCATTGCAATCTCACTCAACGTCAGCCCGCCAGTCGTCGGCGCCGCCGAACATGACTCAGTCACACCGCCGCATTGCCCACCTCGACATGGACGCGTTTTTCGCTTCTGTCGAACTGCTTCGCTACCCCGAGTTGCGGGGAAAGGCCGTGGTCGTGGGAGGAGGGCATCGCGGCGAGCCGACCGTGCTCGCGGACGGCACGCGGCAGTTCGTCAGCCTGCGTGACTATGCCGGGCGGGGCGTCGTGACGACCTCGACCTACGAAGCCCGCAAGCTCGGCGTTTTTTCGGCGATGGGCATGATGAAGGCCGCGCAACTCGCGCCCGACGCCATTCTGCTGCCGAGTAATTTCGATTCTTATCGTCATTACTCGACGCTTTTCAAGGAAGCGGTCGCGACCATCGCTCCGCGCATCGAAAACCGGGGTATCGACGAGATCTATATCGATCTGACGGACATTCCCGGCGAAACGCGGATCCTCGCGCAAAGGATCAAGCGGGTCGTCGGCGATGCCACCGGTCTGTCGTGCTCGATCGCGGTCGCGCCGAACAAACTGCTGGCGAAAATCGGCTCCGAACTGGACAAGCCGGACGGCCTCACCATCCTGTCGATGGAGGACGTAGAGACGCGCATCTGGCCGCTCGCCGCGAAAAAGGTGAATGGCATCGGGCCGAAGGCGAGCGAGCGGTTAGCCGCGCTCGGCATTCTCACCGTGGGCGACATCGCGCGTGCGGACGCCGCGTTTCTTCAGGAGCACTTCGGTCTCAGTTACGCGACGTGGCTGACCCGCATTTGCCGGGGTATCGACGATCGCGACCTCGAAACCGCGTCCGTTCCGCGCTCGAAATCGCGCGAGACGACGTTTTCGCGCGATCTCCATCCACGACGCGACCGCGCCGAACTCTCCGAGCAATTCACAGCTTTGTGCGTGCGCCTCGCGGAAGATCTGGAAAAGCGCAAGCTCATCTCCGGTTGCATCGGTATCAAGGTGCGGTTCGCGGACTTCTTTACGGTCACGCGCGACCTCACGCTCGACGCACCGATTGCGGATGCCAGGTCGATCCGCCGCGCGGCGACGGAGTGTCTGAAGCGTGTTCCGCTCGACCGCAGCATCCGCTTGCTCGGCGTGCGGGCCAGCACGCTGTCGGACATGACCGAGGGCGCGCAGTCGGCGCGCTGGGTCCAGTCGCAGATTCAATTTTCCAGCGACGATTAAATCGTTTCTAAGTATTTGTTGCCGATAGCACTTCACTTATCTGCACGAACGCAGCGCGGCATATCCCTTGCTGCTCTCCGTGGGTACCGACCAGTCCACAAGGAGACGCAGATCATGAAACTCTATTATTCGCCCGGTGCTTGCAGCCTCGCCGACCACATCGCGATGCACGAAGCCGACCTCACCTTCGACCGCGTTCGCGTCGATCTGAAAACGAAGCTGACCGAGGCCGGACAGAAATTCGAAGCAATCAATCCGAAGGGTTATGTACCGACCGTCGAACTAGACGACGGCCAGATACTGACCGAGAACGTCGCGATCCTCTCGTGGGTCGCCCAGCAAAAACCGTCGCTCGCGCCGACTGGCGAACACGCCGCGTTGCGTTTGATTGAAACGCTTGCGTTCATATCGACCGAAATCCACAAGCAATTCGCCCACGTTTTCAAACCGACGTCCGATGCCGGCGAGGCCGCCGCACGCGAGAAGATCGGCCAGCGGTTCCAGTTGATCGCCGGCATGCTCAAGGGCGACTACCTGTTCGGCAGCGAAGCGAGTGTGGCCGATGCTTATCTCTTCACCATGCTGCTCTGGGCAAACAAGGTGGGAATCGACGTGCCGCAGCGGCTGACGGAATTCGCGCAACGCATGCGCGCGCGGCCCGCCGTGCAACTGGCGCTGAAACACGAAGGGCTCGAATGATCGAACCAAGGCCCGCAAGGGCCTTTTTGCCGTTCACGCGTGCCGTGCGGAAAAAGAAGAGTTTTGATTAGCTGGGTACTATGAGTACCCGCAGTTCGTCATCATCACTCTGGAGTTTTCCATGTCACGCGTGATTCAATTTTCCAAGGCTGGTGGCCCCGAAGTTCTCGAATTTATCGAGACCGACGTGCGCGCCCCGGGTCCAAAGGAAGTTCGCATCGATGTGAAGGCAATCGGCATCAACCGGGCGGAAGCGATGTGGCGCGCCGATACCTACATCGAGCCGCCCACGTTTCCAGCCGGACTGGGGTACGAGGCGGCGGGCGTGATCGACGCGGTCGGTGCGGACGTCGCCGGATTGAAGCCGGGCGACAAGGTCAGCGTGATTCCGTCGTTCTCGATGAACCAATATGGCATGTATGGCGAGGCGGTCATCGCGCCGGACTATGCGGTCGTGAAGCATCCTGAATCGCTTTCCTTCAGCGACGCGGCGTCGGTGTGGATGATGTTCGTGACCGCCTACGGCGCGCTGGTCGAAGACGCGAAAATCGGGCGGGGCGACTTCGTCATTATCCCGGCTGCGTCGAGCAGCGTGGGACTCGCCGCGATCCAGATCACGAATTACGCGGGCGCGACGTCGATTGCGCTCACGCGTACCGCGGAGAAAAAGCAGGCATTGCTCGACGCGGGCGCGGCTCATGTTGTCATCACGGAAGAAATGGATCTCGTCGATGAAGTCAAACGCATTACGGGCGGGCAGGGCGCGCGCGTGGCGTTCGATCCCGTGGGCGGCCCGAACTTCGCCAGGCTTATTTCGGCCTTGTCGTTCGGCGGCATCGCGTACATCTATGGCGCGCTCAGTGAAGCGCCGACGCCGCTCCCGGTGCTCGACATGATCGCGAAAGTGCTGACGGTCAAGGCGCACAATATCTGGCTCACCAGCGGCGACGAAACGCGGCGCAAGGCCGCCGTGGAGTACGTGTTGAAGGGTCTGGAGAGCGGCGCGCTCAAGCCGGTGATCGACCGAATCTTCACGTTCGATGAAATGGTCGATGTGCATCGCTATCTCGAAGCCAACGGTCAGTTCGGGAAGATCGTCGTGACGGTGTGAGATCCGAGCCGGGCAATTCGCTTTCGAACAAATCCCCGCGCGCCAACGTTTGCGCGGGGCGCGGCATGCTTCGCGCGTCGCGAGCCGTAGCCGGAAATTGCAAACTCGCGAAATTCGCCATTTCTTCCTAAAGGTCTGACGAGAACGCGCCGTTACTTCGGTGGCAGCACTGGCGCTGTACTACCGAAGCAGACCGTATAGATGAACAGGTTCCACCCTCGCCGCCGTTCGCGGATGGCGGTCTCTGCCCTTTTGCTCGCCACCGCGAGTTTTACCTCTGTAGCGCGCGGCGAAGAGCCGTCGCGGATGTTTTCCGTCAGTGGCTTCGGCACACTGGGCGTGACGCATTCCACGCTCGATACCGCCGACTTCGCGAGCACCGCGTTCGAACCGAACGGAGCGGGATACAGCCGGAAGTACGATTTCGCCAGCGATTCGAAGGTGGGCGTGCAGGTGCAGGGGCAGTTCACGAACCAGCTTTCGGCCGTCGTCCAGGTGGTGTCCGAGCATCGTTACGACAACTCTTTCAGGCCCGCTATCGAGTGGGCGAACCTGCGATACGCGTTCACGCCGGACTTTAGCGTGCGTATCGGCAGAATCGAGTTGCCTACTTTTCTGAATTCGGATTATCGCGACGTCGGCTACGCGAATCCGTGGGCGCGCGTGCCGCAGGAGGTTTACAGCGCACAGCCGATCACCAACAGCGACGGCGCGGACGCCTCGTACCGCTTTCACCTGGGCACGGCGATCAACACGATCCGCGCGACCTACGGCGTGTCCTCGTTTCACATCAGCCCGGGCAATCTGAAGGTCACTGGACGCGGTATTTTCGGCATATTCGACACGCTGGAATACGGCGCGCTCACTGCGCGCGCGGGCTATTTGCGCGGCAACGCGACGCTTTCGACGCTGCCGGCCGAATCGACTGCCGTCTACACGCTCGCGCTTGCCTACGATCCCGGCCATTGGTTCGTGCAAGGGGAACTGGCCCGCGTGACCGTCGACCAGCTCACGCCCGGCTATCTGAGCGGCTATGTCACGGCCGGATATCGGATCCACAGCTTCACGCCCTACGTGACCTTCGCCCGCGAGCAGTCGCTCGGCCACGCCACGGTGGCGCCGAACTACAACCTCGGGCAAACGGACGGCTCGGTCGGCGTGCGCTGGGACTTCGCGAAGAACCTCGACCTGAAGCTGCAATACGACCATCTCTGGTTGCCGTCGAACTCCGCAGGGTCGTTCGTGAACATCCAGCCGTCGTACCGGCTTGGCAGCGGAACGAATGTGTTCTCCGCTGTCCTCGACTTCGTTTTCTGAGCGGTGCGCACGATGCGATACTCCCTCAGGCACCTTTCCTACCCGCTCGTCGCGCTCGTTTTGCTGGGGCTCGCGAACCGCTCGGATGCGGAAGTCGTCGTGGTCGTGTCGCCGCAAAATCCGCTCGTGTCCCTCACGCAAACCGAGATCGCCGATATTTTCCTCGGGCGAACCGGCTCGTTCTCGAACGGTCGCGACGCGCTGCCGATCGATCAGTCGCCCGATATGCTCGCCTACGCCGAGTTCTATACGCGCATCGCGGGCAAGTCGCCCGCGCAGCTTCGGGCGTACTGGTCGAAGCTTATTTTTACGGGACGCGGACAGCCGCCGCGCGAGGTGAGCGGCGGCGCGGAGGTGAAGCGCGTGATCGCGTCGAATCGCAATGCAGTCGGCTACATGGACAAGAGCGATGTCGATGCGAGCGTGAAGGTCGTGCTCGATCTCCACTGAGCGAAACGGAAGCCAGCACGCCATGTCAGCCACCCTCGACCACGGACGCCCGCCCGCGCGATCTCACATGATCGGCGTGTTGCGCAAGTTCGTCCGCCGCGTGGTCGATGTGCATCTTCTTTTTCCGCTGTTCACGGCGGCTGTGCTGTTGATCGGATGGAGCGCGGTGCTGCATACCATTGCGATCGAAGAAGCGTCGACGCGCACGGCGATGCTGGAATCGACGCGCGAACTCGCGGACACCTACGAAGCGCAACTCGGGCGCAACCTCGTCGCGATCGATCAGACGCTCAAGACCATTCAGTACGCGTACATGCTGAACGGTGTCGCGGCGCTCTCGCAGATGCGCGAGCGCGGCCTGTTGCCGCCCGCCATGCTGTTTCGCGTGTCCATCTTCGACGCCGACGGCGAGCTCGTCGGCGCGACGCGCACGCTGTCGCTCATCAACGCGGAAAAGGCGCCGTGGTTCGCCGAGCAGCGCAACCGCAGCAACGACTATCCGTCGCCGTTCGTCGGCAAGACCGCCGACAATCGCTTGAGCGGCGCGGGCGAAATCACCTTCAGCCGGCGGCTCAGCAACAGCGCTGGCGCGTTCGCGGGCGTCGTCGCGGTGACGGTGGACCCGGAATATTTCACGAGCGGCTACGATCTCGCGCGCATGGGCAGCGACGGCATGCTGGCGCTTCTCGGCACCGACGGCGTGGTGCGTGCCGAGCGCCGGGGCGATAACGCTTCGTGGGGCGCGCTCGTCGCGAGCGACGAACCGTTGCGCGCGCGGTCCGACGCCGCGCATTCGCCGATCCGCGATCACTGGAATCGCGATGTGCCGCGCGTCGTCAGCGTGCGCGAACTGCACGGTTTTCCGCTGCTTGCCGTGGCGGGGCTCGGCGAAGACGAGCAGATGACCGACTTCCTTCGGCATCGCAAGACGTATCTCGAAGCAGCGGCAATGGGCAGCGTGCTGCTGGTGATCCTTGCGTATTTCGTCAGCCGCGCAAGCCTTCAACTCACGCTGAGCCGCGAGCGCGCGCGCCGCGCGCAACAGACGTTTTACGCAGCATCCGAGGGGAGTCTCGACGCGTTCTTCATCTTGCAAGGCCGTACTTCCGCGGACGGCCGCGCGCGGGTCTTTCTGATCCAGGAGTCGAACCGGCGCGCGGCGGAATTGCTCGGCATCGCGCGGGAAAGGCTGGTCGGGCAACCGCTTTGCAGCGCGTTCAAAGGCTCGGAAAGCGACGCGATGCTCGACGAATTCGCGCAGGTCGAGCGCACCGGCGTGACCGCCGAATACGAGTGGCGACACGAGCGGCCCGACGGCACGTCGATCTGGCTGCAACGCCAAGCGGTCAGGGTGGACGGCGGCGTGGTCGCGATCATGCGCGACGTAAGTACGCGCAAGCACACCGAACTGCGGCGCGCGGAACAAAGCCGCGTGCTCGAAATGATCGCGACCGGCGACTCCCTCGACAGCATCCTGAACTACCTGATCCGCGTGCTGGAAGCGCAGATTACCGGCTCCGTCGGCGCAATCCTGCTGTGTGACGAGGACAGCCGCCGTTTCGATATCGGCGCGGGACCAGGCCTGCCCGAAGCGTATTTCCGATCCGCGGCGTTCTCGGTCGTCGGCGCGGAAAGCGGGCCGACGGGGCGCGCGATTCACGGGCAAAGCCCGGTGCTGATATCCGATGTCAAGCGCGACCCGCTCATGAGCGCGATGTTCTGGGACGCCGGACTGAGCGCGTGCGGCGCGTGCTGGTCATGGCCGATCCTCTCGCATCGCGGCGGTGCTATCGGCGCGATAACGCTCTATCTCGACCACGCGCGCGAGCCGACTACGCTCGAAACCGAAAGCATCGCGACCTCCACGCGGATTGCCGCCATCGCGATCGAGCGGCGGCGCGCGGAGAGCCGCATCCAGCACATGGCGAATCACGATTCGCTGACAGGCCTGCCGAATCGCGCGCTGCTGACCGACCGGCTCGAACGGTTTTTGCAGACGCCGCATTGCGAACGGCGCGGTTTGTCCGTGCTGTTCGTCGATCTCGACAACTTCAAGCTCATCAACGACAGCCTCGGGCATCGCGCGGGTGACGAACTGTTGCGCACGATCGCGCAGCGCATGGTGGAGTCCGTGCGTGCAAGCGATACCGTCGTGCGGCTGGGCGGCGACGAGTTCGTGGTCGTGCTGATCGACGAAACGCCCGCGCGCGAGCCGGGCATGGTCGTGGTCGAGACGCTCAGGACGGCGATCCTGCGGCCGGTCGTGCTGGACGGGCAGACGTATCGCGTGACGAGCAGCATGGGACTCGCGAGCTATCCCGGCGACGGCACCGATACCGAGACGCTCTTGATGAACGCCGACGCCGCGATGTATCGCGCGAAGGAACTCGGCCGCAACAATTTCCAGACCTATGCAGCCGAACTGAACTCGAAGGCGCGTGCGCGCTTGCGCTTGCGCGAACAGATGCGCGAGGCGCTCGACAACGACGAGTTCCATCTTCTCTATCAACCGCAGATCGCGCTGAAAACGAACGCGCTCGTGGGCGTCGAAGCGCTGTTGCGATGGAATCATCCGCTCGACGGCGCCATGTCGCCCGCCGATTTCATTCCGGTGGCGGAAGAAAACGGCCTCATCATCGAGATCGGCGACTGGGTGCTGCGCACCGCGTGCCGGCAGGCGCAGCAGTGGCTCGCCGCGGATCTCGGGCCGGGCACGATGTCGGTCAACGTCTCGCCGCGACAGTTCGCGGACAGCGACTGGGTCGGGCGAGTCGAACACGCGCTCGCGGAAAGCGGCTTGCCGCCGAGCATGCTCGAACTGGAAATTACCGAAGGCGCGATCATGCAGGATCTCGACGGCGCCATCGTCACGATGATGAAGCTGCAGACGATGGGCGTACGGCTCGCGATCGACGATTTCGGCACCGGGTATTCGAGCCTGAGCGCGCTAAAGCATTTCCCGATCCGCCGTCTCAAAGTGGATCAGTCATTCGTGCGCGGGCTGCCCGACAGCGAGGACGATTGCGCGATCGCGCGCGCGGTGATTCTGCTCGGACAGCAGTTGCATCTGACGGTGATCGCGGAAGGCGTCGAGACCGAGGCGCAGCTCGATTTTCTGCGCCGCTGCGACTGCGACGAGATACAGGGGTATCGGTTCAGCAGGCCACTGCAGGCGCATGAAGTCGAACAGTTGGCGCGCGGGCCGGTCGTCTGGCCCGAGATAGGCTGACGTCTGAAACGCTGCATTGAGGGCCGGCGACATGGCGTCATTTTGTGATGCACGCGCCCAGGATTTCAACATTCTGGAACCGATACCATATAATGCTGCCCCTACGCAGCGTCCTAGTGTCGCAAAAGCGGAAAAATCACAATAGAGTTTTTCCCCATGTCTCAAGAAGAAGTTGCCCCGGACGCGACCCGCCGACGGTTGCTTACTGCATTGATGGCGAGCTATGTCTCGACCTTCATTCCCTCGGCGAAAGCGACCGATGTCGCATCGAACGCGCCGCTCGCCGATTTCGTCGCGGTGTCGGGCTTGCTCACCGGCCGCGCACCGGACCCGGTTTCCGCGCGGGCGCTTCATTCGGCGCTCGTGACAGCGGTGCCCGACTTCGACGCGCGCCTGCGCGATCTGGCGGCGTTCATCAAGACCCGCGCGTCCACCGCGGCGAGCCTTCAGGCCGACCTCGACAGCGCCGCCGCGCCGTTCGCCAAGCTGCCCGCGACGATCGCAACCGCGTGGTACGTCGGCACGGCAGGCAGCGGTGTGCCGGCGCGCTGCGTCACGTACGAAACCAGCCTGATGTTCACCGTGGTCGCCGACCGGCTGAAGCCGCCGAGCTATGCCTACGGTCCGTACGGAAGCTGGGGCCGCAACCCGGCTGCGGTTTAACGAATCTCTGCAGGAAAAATAATGTCCGAACAGTTGTCGGCCGATGTCGTTGTCATCGGCTCCGGGATCGTGGGTTCGCTCGCCGCGCATCGCCTCGTGTCGCAAGGTGCGTCCGTCATCATTCTCGAAGCGGGATCGCGTAACGATCGCGGCCGCATCGTGGCGAACTTCCGCAATTCGCCGCGCAAGAACGATTTCATGTCGCCGTATCCGCCGAGCGCGTGGGCGCCGCATCCCGTCTACCAGCCCGTCGATAACGAGTATCTCGTGCAGGCCGGGCCGTATCCGTACAAGGCCGAATATATCCGCATGGTCGGCGGCACGACGTGGCACTGGGCGGCGCAGGCGTGGCGCATTCTGCCGAACGATTTGCGCATGCAAAGCCTTTACGGCATCGGTCGCGACTGGCCCATTTCCTACGACGACCTCGAACCGTTTTACTACGAAGCCGAAGTCAAAATGGGCGTCTCGGGCGCGCCCAATAACGGCTCGCCGCGCACGAAACCGTTCCCGATGCAGCCGGTCGCGGAATCGTTTCTGGAACAGCGCTTCCGTGAGCGGCTCGCACCGGGCGGCTATTCGGTGATCACCAACACGACCGCGCGCAACAGCCGCAACTACGATGGCCGCCCGGCCTGCTGCGGCAACAACAACTGCATGCCGATCTGCCCGATCGACGCGCAGTATCACGGCGGTCTCGCGGCCGACGCCGCCGAGGCAGCGGGCGCCAAGTTGATTCCGGATGCGGTCGTGTATCGCATCGAGCACGATGCCAGCGGGCGCATCGCGGCGGTGCATTACTTCGATCCCGCGAAGAACAGCCATCGCGTGACGGGCAAGACTTTTATAGTCGCGGCGAACGGTATCGAAACGCCGAAGCTGTTGCTGCTGTCCGCCTCCGACAAGTTCAAGAACGGGCTGGCGAACAGTTCCGGCATGGTGGGTCGCAACCTGATGGATCACCCGAGCAACGGTCTCGTTTTCGATGCCGACGAGGAGTTGTGGCCGGGGCGCGGACCGATGAGCCCATCGTCGATCAACGCCATGCGCGATGGCGCGTTCCGTTCCGAACACGCCGCGTACCGGATCGACATTTCGAACTCGTCGCAGGTGCTGTCGGTGACGCAGGCGCTGATTGCGAAGGGCGTGTACGGCGCTGAATTGGACAAGCAGATTCGTTATCACGCGGCGCGTCAGTGCAGCCTGAAGAACGTGCTGGAGATTCTTCCCGATCCGAATAACCGCGTCGTGCTCAGCGGCAAGAAGGACGCAATGGGTATACCGAAGCCCGAGGTCCACTACGCGATGAGCGACTACGTGCATCGCGGCATGCTGGCCGCGCGCGAAGACTACACGCGGATCGCCGCGTTGATGGGCGGCACGAATCTGCGATATTCGCCCGACGGCGTCTATAGCAACAACCAGCACATCACCGGCACGGTCAGCATGGGCGCGGACGCGGACACTTCGGTCGTGGACGGTTACGGTCGCACGCACGATCACGAGAATCTCTACATCGCGAGCACCGGCGTGATGCCGACCGCCGCGACGGTCAATTCCACGCTGACCGCTGTCGCGCTCGCGCTGCGTTCGGCCGAGCATATCCACGCCAACCGATGAGCACGCGCATGTCATTTGTCACCCGTATCGCGCTTCTCCTCCTGGCGACGTGCGCCTTCGCCCCACTTGCCCGCGCCGACGACGCCGACGCCGCGCTGCTCGCCCGTGGCCAGTATCTCGCGACCGCCGGCGATTGCGTCGCGTGTCACAGCGCGCCGAAAGGCTTGCCGTTTGCAGGCGGCTTGCCGCTCGATACGCCGCTCGGCAAGATCGTCTCGACGAACATCACGCCGTCGAAACGCTTCGGTATCGGCAATTACACGCTCGATCAGTTTTCGGCGGCCTTGCGCGAGGGCGTTCGCTCGGATGGCGCGCATCTTTATCCCGCGATGCCGTACACGTCCTACGCGCAAGTCAGCGACGACGACGTGAAGGCGCTCTACGCGTATTTCATGCACGGCGTGAAGCCGGTTGAGGTTGCGTCGAAGGAAACCGCGTTGCCGTTCCCGTTCAACATCCGGCTCTCGATGATGGGCTGGAATTTGCTCTTTCTGGACCGCAAGCCGTTCGTGCCGGACCCGGCAAAATCGGTCGAGTGGAATCGCGGCGCTTACCTCGTGAACGGTCTCGCGCACTGCAGCACCTGTCACACGCCGCGCAATTTGCTGATGGCCGAGAAACCTTCGCTGGGACTGAGCGGCGGCGCGGTGGGTACGTGGTATGCGCCGAACGTCACGTCCGATCGAACAAGCGGGATCGGCGGCTGGAGCGAAACGGAAATCGCCGATTACCTGCGCAGCGGCCATGTGGTCGGCAAGGCGCAGGCGGCGGGTCCGATGGCCGAAGCGGTGGACAACAGTTTCCGTCATCTCAACGACACGGACCTGAAGGCAATGGCCGTCTACTTGAAAACGACGCCGCCGGTCGGCAATTCCGCCGACACGACGCCGGCTTATGGCTACGGACGTCCGACCGGCGGTTTCGCGCAGATTCGCGGCGAGCCGGTTCCCACCGATGCCAATACGTGGAGCGGACCGCAGCTTTACGACGCGTATTGCGCGTCGTGCCATCAGGCACGCGGGCAGGGCGCGGGCGAGGGAATCGACGGTCCGGGCCTGCCGTCGTTGTTTCATAACACCGCGCTTGGACATACCAACACCGATAACCTCGTGATGGTGATGCTGGATGGCGTGCATCGTCAGGCGGATGTATCGGATGTCCTCATGCCCGCGTTCGGCCGCCTGCTGTCCGACGAGCAGATTGCTACGCTCGGCAATTACCTGCTTGCGACCTACGGCAATCCGCGAGCGACTGTGACGTCACATCAGGTCGCGACGTTGCGGGCAGGCGGCGCGCCTTCGATGCTCGTGCCGCTTGCGCGTACGGGGATGGTTCTGGCTGTGATCGTCGTTCTGGCGCTTGCATGGTGGTTCATTCGCAAGCGCCGCGATGCACGGTCGCGTGTTCGCCCGACATCGGCCTAAAAAAATACGCCCGATGCCGCGATGCGCTCGCGGCATTGGAGGACGCGCGAGCGCATGCGCGTGCGGCGCCTGAATGCCCTTTCCCGAGTTGGAGCGACTTCCAGACCACCGTGCTGATGGTGTCGTAAATTGGAATGCCTGTTTCTGCTTCGAACCCGTGCTCGCGAGCGTATATGCGACGCTGATCGCGAAAGTGCATCGCGTGCGCGGCGCAGCGAATGCGGACACGCTGCGCTGGGCCGAATCTGCGAGCGAGAACGAGGCCATTCTCGCGGCGCTGACCGATAAAGACCAAGACGATCTGCCGCGCATCCTGCATGAGCACGCGGAGAATGCGGCCCGCGAAGTGCTGGCCTTGTTGAGACGGGCGAATCTCGACGGCGCCGATCCCGCATTTAGCGATCGCGAGCAGGAACGCGCGTCGAGCTAAGCGAGGTCGTGCGAGCCGCGCAACGCGCTATTCCCACTCTCGCGGATACGGCTCGCGATGCTGGCGTTCAACTTCGATAGCCCGCGCAATCGCGTACTCCAGTTCGTCGGCGGTATAAATCAGAAGCGGCGTTGAGAAGACATCGGCGTGGCGTTGTTGCGCCACTTGATGTTCGCTTGGCATCCGGCCGCGCGTCAAAACGGCCGGGCTCGTCCGCGCGAACCGACCGCCTTCGCGGCTTCTGAATACGCTCGTTAAGATCGCGTCGCGCAAGCGTGTCTTGAACGTTGGTCCCCGCGTTCCGACAGCGATCCGAGTGGAAACAATCCCGAATAAGGTCACTTTTTACTTTCTTGTCTGAAGTCACTTCTACCGACGATACCCGAACGATTTCTCTATCGAAAGCATTTATTGCCGGGTATTTCCCCTTGGATGCGCACAAACGTTTGCGACATGACGGCCCCGCGCATCAGAGCTGCCAGTCGAGCATCCACACGAACTTGTCGATCAGCTTTTCGGTCAGAGGGCGGTTGAGCCACATGTCGAGCGTCACTTGCTGGGACTTCGCGATGTCGCCTTCGAGAATGGCCGCCTGCTCGCGCGCGAACGCGCGATCGTAGATATTGAGGTTGGCTTCGTCATTGAGCTTGAAGGAGCGGCTGTCGAAGTTGGTCGAGCCAACCGAGACGAGCAGATCATCCACCACGAGAAGCTTGCAGTGGAACATGGTCGGCTGGTACTCGAACATCTCGATGCCTGCCTTTAACAAGTCGCCCCAGCAAGCACGAGACGCCTCGCGCACGGTGTGCGTGTCGATGCGCTTGCCGGGCGTCACGATGCGCACTTTGACGCCGCGCCGCGCGGCTTCGACGAGGGCATTGATCGCGAGGCCGTCCGGGACGAAGTACGCGCTTGCCAGGTAAATCGAATGCGTCGCGGCGGTGATGGCCATCAGGTACATGAGCTCCATGTCGTCGCTGCCGCTCGTGGGCGAACTGCCGAACATGTGGGCCGCGCCGTCGCCGCGCGCTTCGAGTTCCGGGAAGTAGGCCGGACCGTGCAGGACGTCGCCGGTTGCCTTGATCCAGTTGTCCATGAACACGGATTGCATGTGAGCGACGGCGGGCCCTTCTAGCCTGAAGTGCGTATCGCGCCAGTGCTTGGGGTCTTGCGCGCGACCGGTCCATTCCTCGGCGATCCCGACGCCGCCGGTGAAGCCAATGCGGCCGTCGATCACGAGAAGCTTGCGGTGCGTGCGGTTGTTCATGCGGCCGAGACCGGTCCAGTGAGGCTTGTGATACTGGATGACTTCGGCGCCGGCCTGCCGTAGTTCGTCGAGATAACGCTTGTCCATTTTCTTGCATCCTACCCAGTCGAGCAGAACGTGGACCTTGACGCCGGCGCGCGCCTTGTCGGCGAGCGCGCTCGCGAAGGCCTGGCCGATCGCGCCCGACCAGTAGATGAACGTCTCGAACGTGATGGTCTCGCGAGCCGAGCGGATGCCGGCCAGCATCGCGGGAAAGATCTGGTCGCCGTTCAGCAAGACTTCGTAGCGGTTGCCTTGCACGACAGGCGGCCCGAGCAGCGTGCTCATCGAACGGATGAACTGGGGGTGATCGCTCGGGTAAAGGCGGTCGATGTTGTGCTCGACTTTCTTCTCACCGCTCGTGAAGTTGGCGACCAGCAGGACGACGATCAGCGTGACGACGACCGCGATCAGGACGGCGAGGGCGACCGGTGTGAAATGTGAAGCGAACAGTCCGGCGATCATTGACATGGGCAGGGATCAGGATGAAACCGTTAGAGGAATGAGTTCGGATGAGTCGCAAGGTGCGGGCAACGAAGGTAGCACGAGCAACATTCGCGCCGCGGGGTTTAAGGCGAGGATATCCGATGCCGCTTTGCAGGGATCGCAGATGGCGCGATTCAGCTTGCGCGAGCGGATTAATGCGGTCCTCCTTGCGCCTTTCAGACTCACCCAATGCACTACGCGTAACTACAATTGCCGTCACATTCATTTCGTATCCTCGATCCAACTTCGACGGACACAGAATCCCGGCGACACGAAACGGGACTCGTGGAGCGCGTCCCTCTTTTTGTCGGCGGATTGCCTTGCACGATTTGCTCTCGCCAACGAAAAGACCGCAACGATCCGCCGGCCAGCGTCATTGCCGCAACAATGCTTCTGAATAACCGGACGTTGGAGCGTCCGGTCGTTCGCATCCGCGACATAGGGCCAAAGTCCAATATCTGACGCCGCGCATCGGGCATATCCTTGATCCGTTGCATTTCCGATCGATGCGATAGATAGAGCATTTTCAACAGGCCGGATTCGCAGGCGCGGGGACGCCAAGCCACGCCGGTCGCCGGTCGGCTTCGCTAAACGTGGACGGGTTGACGCGCGAGAAGACATTCTTGAGCGCTGACTTTCCTGGCAATCGACTTGGCGCTCGATTGTCGCTGGCAGTTCCTCCAGGTGACCTGCGGGAGACACGCGATGCTGCTCACACCGATTACCGAACGCGTGTTGTCCCGGGAACTGCTCGATGTCCTGATCCGCGCCGGACTCGTTGCCGTGCTGGCCGTTTTTTGCTATCGGATTTTCGCCCCGTTTCTGGACCTCATGGTGTGGGCGCTGATCCTCGCGATCACGCTGTATCCGCTTCAAGTGACACTGCGGCGCAGGCTCGCCAACAAGGATGGTTTGGTCGCCACGCTGATTATTCTCGTGGCTTTTGGCGTCATCCTCGTGCCGACTTATCTGCTGGGCGTCGCGGTGGCGGATTCGATCGAGCACGGCATGGCGATCTTCAAAAGCGGCAGCTTTCGCATTCCGCCGCCAGCGGAGTCGGTGTCCACCTGGCCGATTGTCGGCCAGCGTGTCTACGATTTCTGGCAGCAGGCCTCGATCGATCTCACGGGCGTGGCTCAACGATTCGCTCCCCAACTCAAGGACGTCAGTCTCGCCGTGCTCGGCGCGGTAACCGGACTCGGCGCCGGGCTGCTGGTTTTCTTTGTCGCGTTGATCGTGGCCGGGATCTTGATGGCGCACGGAGAAAAAGGCCACGCCAGCGCTGTCAAGATCGCGTCGCGCATCTCGGGTCCAGAGAATGGTCCGCAGATCACCGAACTTTGCACCTCGACCATTCGCGCGGTCGCGCAAGGCGTGGTCGGTATCGCGTTCATCCAGATGCTGCTCATTGGCGTTGCGTTCGTCGTCATGGGCGTGCCCGGCGCGGGTTTGCTCGCGCTTGCGGTGCTGCTGGTCGGCATCATGCAGTTGCCCGCCACGCTCATTACCGTTCCTGTGATCGTCTTCGTGATCGTCACCTCGGGCGCGAACACCATGACGATCATCTTTTCCATCTACGTGTTCGTGGCGGGCCTTGCCGACAATGTGCTCAAGCCGCTGCTGCTGGGTCGAGGCGTCGCGGTTCCCATGCCTGTCGTGCTGATCGGCGCGCTTGGGGGAATGGTCACGGGCGGCGTTATCGGCTTGTTTATCGGACCCGTCATGCTCGCAGTCGGCTACCAGCTGTTCTGGCGATGGGTAGAAGATCACGGGAAACAAGGGCGCTTGAAAGAAAAGCAGCCGGTCTGATGCGTGGCGGGGATGCCCGGCGCGATACGCGCTTTTACTGGCTGCCGGTCGTCGTCGGCTGTCTGAGCGGCTGTCTGCGTGTCGGTCCCGACTTTCGTCCGCAGCAGGAGAGCTGGACCGAGCACTGGCGCAGCGCGTCCATCGAGGAAGTGACACGGCAGGCCGCACAGCCCGACATTCAGCAATGGTGGCGGGTTTTCGCGGATCGAAACCTGGAGGCGCTGATTGCCCAAGCCGATGCAAACAACGGCGACGTGACGATTGCCGGTCTGCGCGTGCTCGAAGCGCGCGCGCAATTGGGTATCGCGGTCGCGGGCCGCTATCCGCAGGTGCAGCAAGCGAGCGCCGACGCCTTGTACTCGGCGGGCCGGCGCTCGGATGGATTCAATACGCGCTCGGGCGGCTACTGGCAGGTCGGCGCGGGGTTCGGTATCGGCTGGGAGCTGGATTTCTGGGGCCGCTTCAGCCGTGCGATCGAATCGGCGAACGCGGCGTTTTTCGCCGCGCAAGCCAACCGCGATGACGCGCTGGTTCTGCTGCACGCACAGGTCGCCGATACGTATTTCACGCTCCGCACGGCAGAGGCGCGTCTGCGCATCGCTCGCGAGAACGCGCAGTTGCAAAAGCGCAGCTACGACATCGCGCAAAAGCTCTTCAAGAGCGGCGACACCGACGAACTCGACCTGCAGCAGGCGAAAACGCAGTATCTCGGCACGTTGAGCAGCATCCCGGATTTCGAGAGCCAGATCGTGTTTGCGCAACATGCGCTTGCCGTGTTGCTTGGACGGCCGCCTGGTCCATTACCGGAATTGAATGTGCAACCGGGCAAGGAGAATGTGGTGCCGCTCGTGGATCGGGCCGTTCTGCAGGACGTCCCCGCAGATCTTCTGCTGCGCCGCCCCGATGTGCGCGCGGCCGAATTGCAGATGGCGGCGCAATCGGCGCTGATCGGCGTCGCGAAGGCGGACTTTTATCCGTCCGTGTCCTTGCTGGGTTCGCTCGTCTGGAGCGCCGGTTCGCTGACGGGCGCGGCGAGCACGCTTGCCGTGATCGGTGGGCCGAGCGTGACGTGGAACCTCTTCGATCACGGCAAGATCGCGAACAACGTGCGCGTTCAGGACGCCCGGTTGCAGCAACTGACGGTCGCCTATCAGAACACCGTGCGCCAGGCCGCGCGCGAGGCCGACGACGCCGCGACGGCGCTCGTCACCGCCTTGCAACGCGACGCGGTCCTGAACGACGCGCAGGAGGCCGCGCAGCGCTCGCTCAAGCTGGCGAACACGATCTACAGGGAAGGGTATTCGGACTTCCAGCGTGTGCTCGATGCCCAGCGCGCGCTGTTCGCGCAGCAGGACGCGTACATCGTCAACCGCAGCAACGCAGTGGGCAGTCTGATTGCGCTCTATAAAGCGCTTGGCGGAGGCTGGTACTCGGCGCAGCCGCTGATCGATGCAGCAACGCGCCAGCAGATGCAGCAACGCACCGACTGGGGCGATTTGATCGACGAGTCGAATGCGCCCTCCGCCGCTAGCGGCGCATCTGAAGGTGCGTCCCGATGAGCGACAAGCCCGAACCCGCCGCCGCGTCGCCGGACGCTCGACCGTCCCCCGCCGATCCCTCGGGCAAGGCGGTGAAGTGGGTCGTCGTCGCGATCGCGGTCAGCCTGATCTGGTATCTGCTTGCCGATCGCTTTACGCCTTATACGCAACAGGCTCGGGTTCAGGCCTACGTCGTATCGGTGGCGGCGGAAACCTCCGGGCGCGTGACGCGCGTCCTCGTTCACAACAATCAGGAAGTCAGTGCGGGCGACCTGCTCTTCGAGGTCGATAGCGAGCCGTACCGGATCGCCGTCGATCGCGCGCGGGCCGACCTCGACTCCACGCGCAGGCAGATCGGCGCGGGCAGCGCCGGGATCGATTCGGCGCTCGCGTCCTTGCGCGCGGCTATCGCGAATGAAGTCAAGGCGCGCCAGGACAGCGACCGTCTTGAAAGGCTTTATAGCGACGATGAAGGCACCGTCTCGCTGCGTCGTCTCGAAGTGGCGCGGGCGACGCACGAACAGGCGCGGAGCCAGGTCGCGGCGGCGCGTGCCGAAGTGGAGCGGGCGCGCGAGCAGCAAGGCGGTCACGATGCCGATAACGCCCAGTTGCGGGCTGCTCTGGCGGTACTCGAAAAGGCGGAGCTCGATCTTGCCAGTACGCGCATCAAGGCGCGCTCGGGTGGCGTCATCACGGATCTGCGTACCGAGGTCGGCCAGTTCGCGGCGGCCGGGAACCCCGTGTTGACATTGATCGCGATCCGCGATGTCTGGGTCAGCGCGGACATGACCGAAAACAATCTGGGGCATCTGCGGCCCGGCACGCCCGTGGCGATCGTGCTGGACGCGCTTCCGGGCGAAGTGTTCAAGGGACGGCTGCGCAGTATCGGATACGGCGTGAGCGTAGGACCGAGCACGCCGCCCGGCGCGCTGCCCACCGTGCAGAACAGCCGCGACTGGCTTCGGCCCGCGCAGCGCTTTCCTGCGATCGTCGAGTTCGAACCGGACGAACGGGCGCGCCTGTCCAACGTACGCGTCGGCGGTCAGGCCGAGGTGATGGCGTTTCCGGATCCGGCGAGTCCGCTCAATGCGCCGGGCCGCCTGTTTCTGCGCGCGATGAGCTGGGTTTCCTATCTTTACTGAATGACTATCGGCCGCTTGTATGGATGACAGGCTCCCGCTTCTCGGCCGCCGCGCGCTACGCGTCGCAACAGGGACGGCGCTTTGCCTCGCGATCAGCTTCGCGCTGGATCTGGCGGTGCCCGTCGTCGCGCCGGTGTTCGCCGTCTTTCTTCTCGCGACGCAGAACCGGCCGCTGTCGTTCAAGGCCAGCGTCGCTTTCGCGCTGGTCGTGGCGCTGACGACGGGTAGCGGGCTGCTCCTTGTCCCGTTGCTGCGCCACTACGCGTTCGCTGGCGTGCTGCTCGTCGGCCTCATGCTTTTCTTCGCATTTCGCTTCGGATTGCGTGGCGGGAATAATCTCGTCTCGACCTTTCTCGTCGCCGGGTTGACGATGATTTCCGCCGCGGGAACGGCTGACTTCCAGCTGGCCGTGACGGTCGTCGGCGCGTTGGTGAAGGGCTTGTTGCTGGCGATGCTGGTCTCTGCACTCGCTCACCGGTTCTTTCCGGAACCCGTCGGCACGCAGCCAAAGGCGGCCACGCGGCTCGTTCCCGCCGATCAGGCCGCGCGCATCGCACTACGCGCCGCGCTCGTCGTCATGCCGGCCTATCTGCTTGCCATCGCCGATCCCGCCAGCTACATGCCGATCGTCATGAAGTCGGTCAGTCTCGGCAGACAAAGCTGCACCACGACCGCGCGCGGCGCGGCGCGCGATCTGATCGGTTCCACGTTACTGGGCGGCGTGCTGGCGATCGTCTTCTGGTTTGCGCTGAGGCTTTTCGTCGGGCTGTGGATGTTCTATCTGTGGATGCTGCTGTTCGGTCTCGTGGTGGCGCGCAAGCTCTATCGCATCAGCCCGACGCGTTTCTCGCCGGGCTTCTGGCTGAACACTCTGGTCACGATGATCATTCTGCTCGGGCAATCGGTGCAGGACAGCGCGGCGGGCAAGGACGTCTATACGGCGTTCGCGGTCCGTATGGGGCTATTTCTTGCCGTCACGGTCTACGCCTGTCTGATGCTGCAGATTTTCGAGCGACGCCGCCCCGCGCGATGACATATCAAGGAGGTGCATGGCGATGAACAATACGACGAACGACGCGGTCGTCCGCATCCGGGCGCGCGATATCTTGCGGGAATCGTGCAGAACGCTTTGGTATCTGCGCTCGATCCTCGCTGGACTTCTCGTGCTGTTCGTGTTGCTGACGATCATCATGTGCTACGTCGGCGACCCCGTGGAGACGGCGAAGCGAACGCCTTCGCCGCTCGGCGAAACCCTGTACTTTTGCGCGATTACTGCGCTGACCATCGGCTATGGCGACGTCGTCCCGACCTCGACGCTCGGCCGCATCGACGCGGTATTGCTGGGTCTGCTTGGCATGGTCTCCACCGGCCTTATCGTTGCGGCGGCCGTGCGGGGCGTGCAGGAAGCCGCGCGCCGGGCGAGTGTTATGGATTAGAAGCGCAACGCTGCTGGCGGCGCCACGCAGAGCCACGCCACATCGATCGACAAGAACTGCGACAAGCGCCGGCACTGCGCGCCGTGCGGCAGCGTGATCCCGGCGCGCCAGAAATTCACGTCGCGCTCCTTGACGCCGAGGTACGACGCCACCAGGCGCGACGTCGTCTTCGCGCGCTTGATGGTCATGTCGAGCCGGGTCGAGAAGCCCTTGCGGAATTTATCCGAATGGGCGTTCGTCTCAAGATGAAGGTCGAGCGTGTTCGCGCCTCGCATGGCAGTCGGCTCCGAAGTGAAGGTCGGTCACTTTTCACGCGAGCACCGCTGTGCGCGCCGTTTCCGCGCTGCCGCCGCGTACATACACTTCAAGCTGATCGATTTCGAACTGCTGCTCTTCGATCAGATTCTTTACCAGGTCGCCAATGGAAACGAGTCCGACCAGCACCCCGCCATCGATCACCGGCAGATGGCGGATGCGGTGTTCGGTCATCAACGCCATGCAATCATCCGATGTCTGCGTGGAGCGCACGTAACGCACCGCGGTCGACATGATGTCGGCTACCGGCGTGTTTCTCGACGACCGGTCCTGGAGAATGACCTTCCTTGCGTAGTCGCGCTCCGTCACCATGCCGCACACGTCGACGCCGCGCGTCACCACCAGCGCGCCGATCCGCATACGCGACATCAGGCCGATAGCGTCGAACACGCTGGCGGCGGCATCGATGGTATAGAACGAACGATCGGTCTTGGACTTCAACACATGCGCAACGCTTGCCATAACTGGACACTCCGAAGGTGATCAAGAACAAGCTTTCAATAAGCCTTCACGAGTCACCAATGTAGCTGAGCGCTTCGCGTCACAAAACTCGTATTTTTAATGTGTTCACTTCGGGAAAACCGATGGATGGCGGCGCGATGGTGCTGATTCTCGGCATCGACCGGTTCATGTCCAAATGCCGCGCGTTGACCAATTTCGTGGGCAATAGCGTGGCGACGATGGTCGTGTCGAACCGGGAAGGCGCGCTCGATCGAACGATGCTGTCGGCGACGTTAGGCGCGAGCGGCGGCGGCTGGTCTTTGCGGCGCGCGCGTCGGCCGCGGGTTCGGCCATGATATGCCGCAAGCCGAAACCGTCCGTGGCTATCGGCCGTTCACACGACGAACCGGCTTTCCGAAGGCTTTGCCGGAAACCGCTAAAATGGGTCCGCCTTGATGAACACGTCAGGCCGCAGCCCCTTGAGCAGGACCACCGTTCGCCGGGTTGCCTGGCCTGCATTCCCGGGAAACCCTGTGAGCGCAATCGAAAACTACTGGTACGCCGTTCAGCGGCGCGTCGACGAACCGGCAACGATTCTTGCCTTCAATACCGACAGGGACGCTCAAGACGGTTCGCGAGACCCGGCATTGCTGCCAGGCGTATCGACGGGCGGTCTCATGGCGGCGCCCGAGATCGACACCGATAACGCGCTGAGTTCGACGTTCCAGGGCCCGCCCCGGTTTTACTTCTACAAGTCGATCCGGTTCCGCAAGGACCAGGGTGAATGGGGCGTCTTCATCGTGACGGGCGGTCGCGATCACGTCGCCGAGCGATTTGCACCGTACTGCTCTTCGGTTGAAGATGCCCGCCGGGTCGCGACCGAATTTCTCATGGCGTGCGGCAAGGCGCATTACCGGTTCGACCTGTTCGCGATGTCGCTCGAAGCGACGCTGCAGCATTGGTTATATGTCCCGTATCTCACGGCGAGCAGAATCGCGAACGCGCCTCGCCTCGAAACCGCCTACGTTCATCAGGCGGCCATGGAATGGGCCGCGAAACATGGCATGACGTCGCCTGTCGCGAAGATTCTCGAACGATGGACCACCGATACGGCCGTGCACAGCATTCCGAGGCGCTCACTCGGCGCTTATCTCGCGACAGCGCTCACGGACGGCTTCGGCGCGTTGTCCGGTCCCGCGCGCTACGATCAGGCCGACTGGGCAAATACGATTCCCGATGCGTTCCTTAACGAATGTCCCGGCCCTCACATCCTCAAAGGCCAGCTTCCGGCCGAGAGCGCAGAAGATACCGAGCCGTCCTACCTGACGCCCGAGGCGTGGTTGTCGCGCTGGGGCGTGCAAAACTACACGAGGCTCGAAAGCGGGGACTACTACGTGGACGGGAATCTGACCGTATTCGGCGATGCCTTCCCGCAAGGAAAATTTCCACTGCGCATCAGGGAGATAACGGGCAACTTTATCTGCCAGGAAACCAATCTTTCGACGGTGGACGGGCTTCCGAGATCGGTCGGCGGACAGGTGGATATCGCTCGAAACAGGCAATTGCGCAATTTCCGCCGTATCCACCGGCACTTGACCTCGGTCTACGGCGGTGTCGTGCGCGTCAGTGAAGAGTGTGTCGAATGCGCCGTGCTCGGGCTTTTGCGCATCGAGGGCGTGAGCCGAATCGAGGCGACGCGCGACGCGGGTAAGCCCGCGGGGAAAAGCTGGGTTCCGATCGTCAACAGGCATCTGCCTATCGGCGACATACACCATCCGGCGCTGATCGAATGTCAGAACGAGCTTATCAGCGCCGGGCTGGAAAACCACGGCGCGATCTAGCTTGCCGCTTAGAAACGCGGATTCTTGCCGCTGAAACTCGAATCGTACTTCTGCATCTGCGTCAGGTCATCGCGATTACGCACGCCGCACGACAGATACTGAACGTGGAGTTCGGCTAGCCGGTCGCGGTCGAGTTCGACGCCCAAGCCCGGCGCGGTCGGCACGCGAATCGCGCCGTTCTCGAAGCGCACGCGGCCGCCCTTGATGACTTCTTCTTCCTGCCACGGGTAATGCGTATCGCACGCGTAGGTCAGGTTGGGGATGCTCGCGGCGACGTGGGTCATCGCCATCAGGCTGATGCCGAGGTGCGAATTGGAGTGCATCGACATGCCCAGATCCCACAGCCTGCACATGCGCGCGAGCGTTTGCGTCGCGCGCAGACCGCCCCAGTAGTGGTGATCGGACAGCAACACCTTGACCGATCCGATCTCCGCGCCGCGCCGGAAATCGTCCATGGTGGTGATGACCATGTTGGTCGCGAGCGGCAGGCGCGTGTGCTTCGCCAGCTCGGCCATGCCTGCTAATCCTGGACATGGGTCTTCGTAGTATTCGAGTAGTTCGTCGAGTTCGGGTGCGGCCGCGATGCTCGTTTCGAGTGTCCAGTTGGCGTTCGGGTCGAGGCGCAGCGGCAGGCCGGGGAACGCCTCATGCAGCGCACGCATGCACGCAATTTCGTGCGCCGGCTCGAACACGCCGCCCTTGAGTTTGATGCTCTGGAAACCATAAAGGCCGATCATCCGCCGCGCCTGCGCGACGATTTGCTCCGCGCTCAGTCCTTCGCTCCAGGCATCGGGTGCATACGGCTTGTCTACATGCTCGGCGTACTTGAAAAACAGATAAGCGCTATAAGGCACGGCGTCGCGAACCTTGCCGCCGAGCAGATCGACTATCGGCGCGCCGACGACTTGCCCTTGCAAATCGAGCATCGCGACTTCAAGCGTGCTGATGACTTTCGGCGCGTTCTTCGCCGAGTGCGAACCCGGCGCAAGCTCGAATTCGACCGCGCCGACACTTGGCCTGATTGCCGTGCGTACGCGCTCTTCCATTAAGTTGAGGTCGAACGGCGACAGACCGATCACCAGCGGCTTCGCCTGTTCGAGGACGCGCAACATCGGCTCGTCACCATAGGTCTCCGAGATGCCGACGCGGCCATCGCTCGTCTCCAGTTCGACGATCGCGCGCAGCGCCCAAGGCTCATGGATGCCCGCAGCGTTGAGCAAAGGGCCGTCGCGGAAGGCGATCGGCGTGATTCTCATCTGGGTGACGGTGATGTCGCGAGTCATGGCAGCATTCCGGAAAAGGAAGAGTTCGAAGCGAATCGGCTCATTGTAAAGCACTAATGTATTAGTGCGTCAGTGGGAAAATTACTCACTTCCCCACGCTCGTGTGCATGCGGGGCTCGGCTATAGTACTAATATTTCAGTGGGTAAAAGCGGCGCCTATGCCAGCCCACCTCGTTTTGGTCCTGCCATGAAAATCAGCGATTCCCCGTCGAGGGCGACCCGGCTCGACCGGTCCCGGCATGCCGCACCGCAAGTATTCGAGCGCCTGCGCGAAATGATTTTGTCGTTGGAACTGGCGCCCGGAACGGTGCTCTCACGCGCCGATCTGGCGACCCGGTACGGCCTCAGTCAGACACCCGTGCGCGACGCGCTGATGAAGCTCGGAGCGGAGGGTCTGGTCGACATATTCCCGCAGCACGCCACCGTCGTCAGCCGGATCGACGTGACTTCCGCGTTGCAGGCGCACTTCCTGCGCCGCTCGATCGAACTGGAAATCGTGCGCACGCTCGCGGAGCAGCGCGACGACGCGCTTATTGGCCAGTTGCGCGCGACGATCGCCGCGCAAAGGGCGGTGCGCGATTTGAAGACTTATGAGCAGTTTGCTCTGCTGGATCAGACCTTTCATCGTCAGATGTACGACGCGGCAGGCGTGCCGCAACTCTGGGATCTGGTGCGCCAACTAAGCGGCCATATCGACCGGCTGCGGCACCTGCATTTGCCCGTCAAGGGCAAGACGTTGGCCGTGGTGCGCGATCACACCGCCATTGTCGACGCTATCGAAAGTGGCGACGCCGACGCCGCGCAGGCGGCGTTGCGCAAACATCTCTCGGGTACGTTGAGCCAGGTCGATCAAATCCGCACGCGCCATCCGGATTTCCTGACAGACGCTTGATACGGTTTTCGAACTCGCTCTCTGAAGCAACGCCTGAATTCCCACCCGAAACGCCAAGCTCGTTGCCAGCGTCTAAACACGCTCGGCAGCGTCGATTAGGCGGCGAATCTCCCTCGTCAAGTGAACCTTCCGGCAAGACTCAAGAGCCGTTCTGCCTGCGCGACCGGCTTCGCTTGTTCAATTCAAAAATGTTCCTTTTGCCATCTAATCTAGTTATCGGATAGCCAGCTTATTTCGCCGACGATCACGGCGATGCCGCCGCTTAAAAGGCCGCAGACTCCCATAAAGACTAAGTTTCAAGCCTCCTGGCGGAAACATCTGAAGCCTTCCCCCAACGACCTTAAATGGTTAACCCGATCTTTCTCGGCCGCAGCGTCGGAGTACGTTCTGATCCGCAAGCAACGCATCCGCCGTCGTATCGCTCGTGGGGAGACCACGTGGATTCAGACGCGCTATTCACGAGCGCGTAGCAGACCGACTTCAACCGACAAGGGAATCGAAAAAGTGAAACGTCAACTTAAGCGCATGAGTGCAGGTGTAGTGGCGGGTGCCGCGGTCATCGCGAGTCCAGCGTTCGCACAGAGCAGCGTGACGCTCTACGGTATCGTCGACGATTCGATCGTCTACCAAAGCAGTCAGACGAACTTGGCTAAGACCAATCCGGGCCGTTCGAACGTCAAGACCGGTTCGGGCGTCTGGGCGGGTAGCCGCTTCGGCCTGAAGGGTTCCGAAGATCTGGGCGGCGGCACCAAGGCCATCTTCCAGTTGGAGTCGGGCTTCGATACCAACTCGGGTTCGGGTCAGTTCACCAACGCGCTGTTCGCGCGTCAATCGTGGGTCGGCGTGACGAACGCCGCCTACGGTACGGTTTCCGCAGGTCGCCAGTACGCGTCGTACTACACCATCATGTCGCCGTACAGCCCGACCAACTGGCTGACGGGCTACTACGGCGCGCACCCGGGCGATCTGGATGGTCTCGACACGATCTACCGCGCAAACAACTCCATCGTCTACACGTCGCCGGTGCTTTACGGCCTGACGCTGAGCGGTTCGTACTCGTTCGCGGGCGTCCCGGGCAGCGTGTACCAGGGCTCGACGTGGGCGACCGGCGCGCGATACACGGCAGGCCCGATCGGCCTGGCGGTGGCGTTCTCGCGTATCAACAACGCAGCCAACGGCGGTGGTATCTATAGCGGCGCATCGACGACCGTCAACGACCCGACGAGCACGACGGGCGGCGGTCAGGCTGGCGTGTCGGCGATCACGGCTGGTTACCAACGTGCGCAAGCGCAACAGCGCTTCGCGGTCGGCGGTGGCTACACATTCAACAGCGCGTGGGACATCACGGCGACCTACACGAACGTTCAGTACATCCCGGGCGTGAATTCCGGCTTCGCGAGCGAAGCGGTCTTCAACACGGCTGGCACCGTGCTGCACTGGAAGGCATCCCCGACGTGGGACTTCGGCGCTGGCTACAGCTACACGTGGGCAAGCAAGGCGAACGGCATCAACGACGCAGCGTCGTACCACCAGTTCACCTTGTCCCAGTACTACTCGCTGTCGAAGCGCACGGGTCTGTACGCGCTTGAGGCATTTCAGCGCGCGAACGGCCGGACGTTGTTGGCAAACGGCAATCAGACGGCTGCCAACGCGTCGATCGGCGACGGCTTCCAAAGCGCACCGTCGGCATCGCGCAGCATGTTCGCAGGCGGCGTCGGCATTATTCACCGCTTCTAAACCTTGAGCCGGTTGGCGGGAGCCAGTTGCGCTCCTTGCCTGCTGGAGGTCGTCGTTATCTAAACGTTCGAAAAGAATCATGAGAAGGAGACAAAGATGAGAGTCCCGTATCCTGTTTCGTTGCTTGTGCGAGTGCCCGCGTGGGCGACCTCGCTGCTGACACTGTTTGCCATTTGCATGACGGCCACGATCGTCGCTGCGTGCGGTAGCGACGGCGGCAGCAGCACGCCGTCGAACACGCCTTTGGCCGTCGTGAAGCCAGTGGTCGATTGTTCCAAACTGGCCGCGATCGATATAACCGACATCGGCGGAGCCGGAAGTTCGATCACCTCGGCGACCGTCACCGCCGCAACCGTCAACGGCGTCAGCGTCAATTTCTGCACGGTGAAAGGAACGCTTGCACCTTCGAATACGTTCGAAGTCGCCTTGCCGGTCAGCTCGTGGACGCAACGTTTCGCGGCGCTCGGCTGCGGCGGCTTGTGCGGCAATCTGAGCGATCCGACGCAGCAAACGTCGTTCAGCTTCAGCTACACCTGCCCGCTCGTTCAGGAAGCCGGCTTCGTGACGGCCGCGACCGACATGGGTCACTCGGGACCGAGCTCGGCATGGACCACGGATCCGCAGCAGCAAGCCGACTTCGCCTATCGCGGCCAGCACATCACCACGCTCGCGGCGAAGAAGTTGATCCAGGCCTACTACGGGCAAGCGCAGAAGTATTCGTATTTCGTAGGCTGTTCCGACGGGGGCCGCGAAGCCCTGATGGCCGCGCAGCGCTACCCGAAGGACTACAACGGTATCGTCGCCGGCGCGCCCGCTGCACACTTCCAGATCCAGAACTCGCTTTATCACGGCTGGAGCGTCGAATCGAACAGCACGACGGGTACGAGCAGCGGTCAGGCTGTGTTGTACGCCGACAAAGCCACGCTGCTTCACCAGGCTGTCGTCGCGGCTTGCGGCGGTCAGGCGGGCGTGCCCGACGGCTTGCTGGCAGATCCGCGCACCTGTCATTTCGATCCGGCAACGATCCAGTGCGCGGCCAACGCCTCAAGCACGAGCAACTGTCTGACCGCTGCCGAAGTCGCCACCGCCACCAAGATCTACAGCGGACCGACCGACACTGCGACGGGCGTGCGCATGCTGGCCGGATCGCCGCAATACGGCTCCGAAGCGAACTGGATCGGCGTGGAAGTGCCGACGTCGAACTCGACGGACGCCCCGGTGCCTGTCACGAGTCTGTTCAGCTACCTGATCGTATCGGGCGCGTACAACCTGATCTTTACCGGCTCGCCGACCATGCCGACCGTCGACACGTTCGGCTATCACGACGCGAGCTTCTATCCCAACTACCTGCAGGCCAACCACGCGCTCAACGACGCGACCAGCCCGGACTTGTCGGCGTTCAAGAATGCTGGCGGAAAGCTGATTCTCTGGCACGGTTGGGCGGATCAGCATATCTCGCCGCTCTTCACGATCGCCTACTATCAGGCCGTGCAAAACACGATGGGCGAGTCGAGCGCGAATGAATTCTCGCGCCTGTATCTGGTCCCGGGTGTGGCGCATTGCGGCGGCGGCGAGGGCTTCCCCAACATCGATCTGATTTCGCAGATCACGGGTTGGGCGGAGCAGGGAACGGCGCCGAACGCCGTCATGACTTATCAGACCGACTCGGCCAACAAGGTGACCGCATCGCGCCCTGTCTATCCGTATCCGGCGGTCGCCAAGTACACCGGAACCGGCGATTGGCACAGCGGCGCGAACTTTACCCAAGGCCCGGCGCTGTACACCGACACCGCACCCGCGTGGGCAGGTGCCAGCTTCTACACGTCGTATAGCGCGAAAACGCAGGGCGTAGCTGCGCCGTAAGGCAGCGTCCGGCTTCCGGGGCCGACCTTTTTCGCGAAGGGGCGGCCCCGGAGCCGCTTTAAAAGATCCGCAGTCGCGCGGGATCCAGTCAAACCATCGCCGTCGCATACCGCCGGCAGTGTTCAAGATAACCCGCTTCATGGCTGCTCACGAGTTCCACGATGCTGGCCCACAACCACGAGGGCGCGTCGAGACTCTTCGATCGATTGCGCTGAAGTTCGGCGAGCCAATCCTTGCGCGTCGCGCTGTCCATTTGCCGGGCGTGGGCCTTGCCGACAACATAGGCAAGATAGCGGGCGACACGCATCGCTTCCGCCTGATCGAGTTGATCGACTTCGAGCTTGATGTCTTGCGGAAGCAATTCGCGGATCATCACGGGCTTGTCCATCAATCGCGCCGAGCGCATCCGCTCACCGAGCGAAGGGGAAAGATGACGCGCGCCCTCGACGACGCGCTCCGCGTTGTCGCGCGGCATACCCGAGTTCGAATATCGCGGCGCCGCAGCGGTGACGCCTTCCTTGATATCGATAAGACACAGATCGTCTCCTTCGATCACGCCGCCGTCCACATCGAGCAAGACTGCATAGCGCAGCCGGCCCAGCGAACTGCAGCCCTTAACCCAGTAAGCAGCGTCGAGCACTTCGACTGCTCCGTTGTTCGCGCGGCCCCGCAGGCTCGTTGCGAGCTGGGCGATCGTGTCTCTTTCGAACAGCGCCTTTATCTCCGCGTCCTCCTGCTTCGTCGGGCGCCAGAAGCGCTTGCCGAGCGGGATGGTCGGCTGCACGTCCTCAAGGCGCTCCAGCGCCAGATGCCGCCACGAGCGCCGAACCGCTTCGCGCATCACCACACGGACGACCTCCGGCTTCTTGCCGAGCCGCTTGACGTCGGCGGTCCGGTCGAAGGCATGCTCGTATCCTTCGAATAGCGTCTCCATCATGCGAACCGTCGTCACGCCCGGGAGATCCGAGCCTCGCGCGGCTGTCGCGAGCGACAAGCCGAGGCGAATGAGGTCATGCGCGGGATTGCCGATCACGGCTTGATCGAAGTCCCGGATTTGAATCTCGGTGCGGCCTTGCGCGTCCGC
Organism: Caballeronia sp. SL1002; assembly: GCF_057814995.1. Lineage (NCBI taxonomy): Bacteria > Pseudomonadati > Pseudomonadota > Betaproteobacteria > Burkholderiales > Burkholderiaceae > Caballeronia > Caballeronia sp. SL1002. The sequence goes on from NZ_JBYMUW010000003.1 coordinate 662,519, forward strand.
CACAGGGCCGAGATTGCCGGTGTGGCAGTCCCCGCAGATCCAGATGGCGGGGCCCTGCGGCATGGAGCGGACGTTCGCGTCGTTGAGCCAGTCGTAGAACTTCGAGGTATTGCCGCGCACATAAGCGTGGACCGAGCGGGCCATTTTGGCGTTGCGCTTGGCCGTTAGCACCGCTTGCCGCTGTCCCGCTTCGATTACGTCTTGCTTTCGCGTTGCTTTCTTGTTCATGGCGTATTTAAATTTCGTGTGCGGATGGACCAGTGCGGCTGATAAGCCGATGCTGTCTACAGCACGAAATACGCCTGAGCGATCGCGGTTTTGCCGGGTGTTAAACGGCCGGTGCGGCGCATTCGCCTTCACCGGTTACGATCCGGTGCGCGGCGGATCGAAGAAACGCGAGGAACTCCGCAGCGGGTAACGGCCGGCTCAGCAAGAAGCCCTGCATCTGATCGCAGGCCAGTTCGCTGAGCGTGCGGTATTGCGATTCCGTTTCCACCCCTTCCGCGACGACCTCGATCTTCAACGCACGCGCGAGCATCACGATGGCCGACAACAAAGCGCTGGCTCGCTGGTCCGGCGCGTCGAGATCGCGCATGAACGAGCCGTCGACCTTGATCTGATCGAACCGGAAACGCTGCAGATAGCCGAGGCTCGAATATCCCGTGCCGAAATCGTCGATAGCGACGGTATAGCCGCGCGACTGCAGCGCTTCGATCGTGCGGCTCGTATTCTCGACGTTGTGCATCGCCGTCGTTTCGGTGATCTCGAACATCAGGCGCGACGGCGCGACGCCGGCTTCGGCAAGCAACGCGTCGAAGCGGGTCACCAGGTTCGGCACGTTGAACTGAATGGGCGACAGATTGACCGCGACGGAAATACACGGAAGCCCTTGCGCGTCCCACAGGGCGATATTGCGGCAGACCTCGGACAGCACCCAGTCGCCGATCGCAACGATCAAGCCCGAGCGCTCCGCGATGGGAATGAATTCGAGCGGAGGAATTTCGCCGAGTTCCGGATGACGCCAGCGGATCAGCGCCTCGACGCCCGTCACCGATTGCGACGCGACGCTGAACTTCGGCTGGAACGCCACGCTGAGTTCGCCGTCCGTCAATGCGCGGTGCAGATCGCGTTGCAGGATCAGCGACTTGAGCGCGGTATGGTTCATTTGCGGCTCGAATACGCGGTACGTGTTGCGCCCGCTTTGCTTGGCGGCGTACATCGCGGCGTCCGCGCTATGAAGCAATTCGTCGACGTTGCGGCCATCGCGCGGATAGAGCGCGATGCCGATGCTCGCACTCACGCGCAACGGCAATCCGCTTACGACGATCTCATGGCTTAAGCGCCGCAATACGCCATTGGCGACGGCTACGGCAGACGACGCGTCGTCGGCGTTCTGGACCACGATCACGAATTCATCGCCGCCTAGCCGCGCGACCATGTCGGCATGGTCCAGCTCCTGACGCAGACGTTCGGCGCAGGCTCGCAATAACTCGTCGCCGATGCTGTGGCCTAGCGAATCGTTGATCGCCTTGAAGCCGTCGAGGTCGATAAAGATCACGGCGAATGCCGGTTTTCCTCGTGTGGCTTCGACGACTGCCTGTGCGATCCGCAAAGAAAGCTGCTGACGGTTCGGGAGTTTCGTCAGCGCGTCGTGCGTGCCGAGGTATCGCAACTGCCGGTTCGCGCGCTTGAGCGAGATGGAGAGACTGCTCGTGTGGAACCCGAGTAGCGCGAGCGTACCAACCAGCACGGTGAACGATGTCACCGTAACGATCAGCGCAAGCCAGCTCGCATCGAGCGTTGTGCCGGAATGGCAAAAGCTGCCCGCGGCAAAATTCGCCGCGCTCATGCCGAAATAATGCATGCCGGTGATGGCGATTGCCATGACGAAGGCCGCGCCGAGCCGCTTGACGACGAGGTGCTCGCCGCGCGGCGCTCGAAGCGTGAAGGCGAGCCAAAGCGCTGCAATCGAAGCGATGATCGCAACGCCCACCGACACCGCGACTTTCCAGATCGAATACTCGATTTCCGGCGACATCTGCATGGCTTGCATGCCGGTGTAATGCATGGCGGCCACGCCGGCGCCCATGATCGTTCCGGCGACCACCAGGCGCTTGCGCGACAACGCACCGCGGCTCGCCGTCACGAGCGCGATCAGCGACGCGCCGATCGCAAGGAACAGCGACGCAGCCGTGATGGCGAAGTCGTAGCCGACTGCAATCGGCAGCGTGAACGCGAGCATGCCGATGAAGTGCATCGACCAGATGCCTACGCCCATCGATACCGCGCCGCCGGCGAGCCAGAACGGTCTTTGTTTTGCGGCGGCAAGCGCGCTTAGGCCGCCGGACAACTCGACCGCCGTGTAGGAGGCAAGAAATGCAACCACAAGCGACAGGCAGACCAGCAGCGGATCGTAGATTCCAGTCATCGGCCCTCTCTCGTTTTCTATTCTTTTGTTCGTCCTGTGCGACTGCTCTTGTTCTTGCGCCTCGGCATTCGTGGCGCCGCGACAGTGCTCGACGTATGCTCTTCTATCGGCAGACAAAAGTAGAACTTGATCTTTTGGGCCGCGTTTAGAGGGTTTCGTAGATAACGGGAAGGTTCGGCATGGCAGGGTTCGGCTAAGCCACGGCGTCTCGTTGGAATCCACAACGAAGTTCAGCCGGCTACGCCCTCGGCAGGCGTAGCCGGCTGTCGGCTAACGGTTGTCAGGACTTGATGAACGCCAGCAAGTCGGCGTTGATCCGGTCCGCGTGCGTGGTCGGCATGCCGTGCGGCAATCCGGGATACGACTTGAGCGTCCCGTGTTTCAGCAGTTTGACGGACTTGGCGCCGGTGGTCGGGAACGGGCAGATCTGATCGTCTTCACCGTGCATCACGAGCACCGGGACGTCGATAATCGCCAGATCGTCGTAGAACTCGGTCTCCGACAGGACCTTGACGCAATCGTACTGAGCGCGGATGCCGCCCATCATGCCCTGCCGCCACCAGTTCTCGCGGATGCCTTCGGACACCGTCGCGCCGGGGCGATTGAAACCATAGAATGGGATCGTGATGTCCTTGTAGAACTGGGAACGATGGTTGGCCGTGCCCTGGCGGATCGCATCGACAGCTTCCTTGGGTACGCCCTCGGGATTCTTCTCCGACTGCATGAAGAGCGGCGGAATCGCGCTGATGAGGACCGCCTTCGCGACGCGTCCATTACCGGTTCCGTGCCGCGCGACGTAACGGGTCACTTCGCCGCCGCCCGTGGAGTGCCCGATATGCACCGCATTCTTGAGATCCAGTGCTTTCACGAGCTCGGCGACATCGGCGGCGTAGGTGTCCATGTCGTTGCCGCGCACAGTCTGGGTCGAGCGCCCGTGACCCCGTCGATCATGCGCGATCACGCGATAACCCTGATCCAGAAAGAACATCAGCTGTGCATCCCAATCGTCCGCGGAAAGAGGCCAGCCGTGGTGAAAGACCAGCGGTTCGCCCGTGCCCCAGTCTTTATAGAAAATCTGCGTTCCGTCCGTGGTCGTGAGGTATGCACTTCCAGTATTCGTTTCCATCTCGTATCCTTTGAAGTCGGTTTTGACGAAGGGATAAACGTTGTACGAGCGCAGACGCTGCTCCTAAAAGCCGGTCAGCTGATCTTGAACTGAATGTCGGAAAGGTAAGGACTTGCCGTTTCGAACTCGGGCACACCGGCTCCCCGGCCGCTACTGCCTTGGCTTTTTGATATTGGTCTGCGGTAGTCAGGGTATCCGGGGCGCCCGAACACTACAACGGACGAAAGTGACAAAAAACCTAGCAAAAACGGCGCTGGTCCCGGGTCCGCGAATCGAGTTCGGGCTGGCTTGCGATGCGGGCACATCGCACGCGGGTGTCTTCGGTCTAACCGATCTATTTACCTACGCGAGCGAGTTCGCCGCTAAACGGAACAGCAGCGCTGCGCGGCCTAGCGTGCGCATTTCGCACTGGCGCGCGGACGATTGCGACGATGAAGTCCGCTGCACCTATGACAGTTGTCCCGGCACGCCGCACGCGCTCTCGCTGCTGGTGATCCCGGGCAACGCGCAGGCACCCGAGGCGACCGCGTACAAGAATCCGCTGCTGGATTGGCTTAGGGAGAGACACGCGGACGGCGTCGTCCTCGCGGCGGTATGCGGCGGCGTTTTCATTCTGGCTAGAACGGGGCTATTAGCCGGCCGGCAGGCGACGACGCACTGGGCATTCAACGACCAGTTCGCCGAAGAATTCCCTGATGTGCTTACGGAAACCGATCGGATGGTGATCGACTATGGCGATGTGGTGACGGCGGGCGGTGTGCTCGCCTGGGCAGACCTCGGCCTGAGGCTGACCGAGCGATTCCTGGGCACGGCGGTCATGCTGGAAACCGCGCGTTACATGCTCGTCGATCCGCCCGGCCGCGAGCAGCGCCTTTATAGCGAATTCGATCCGCGAACCAAGCACGGCGATAAAGCAATCCTGAAGGCGCAGCATTGGCTGTTCACGCAACGCGACCGTCCGGTCAGCATCGTGGATATCGCCCGGCACGCGGGGCTTGAATCGCGGACCTTCCTCCGTCGATTCGTGGCCGCCACCGGCATGAAGCCGAGCGAGTACCAGATGAGGCTTCGGATAACCCGGGCACGCGAGTTACTGGAGTTTTCCCAAGCCACCGTCGAAGAGATTTCCTGGAGCCTCGGCTACGGCGACGTCGCGGGATTTCGCCGTGTGTTCCGCAAAGTGATGGGCCTGACGCCTTCCGATTACCGCCGACGTTTCTGCCAGCCGGCTTTTCACCAGGTTTCTCACCAGGTCTCATCGGACGAGGCCCCTGTCGATTATTCCTTGGCCCAGGCCGTGGCCGTCGATATGGCGAAGTCGCGATAGGATCGCGGCTGCCGCCCGAGCAGCGCGGCGAGACGCTCCGACTCGGCCTTGGACGCGACCGCGCCGTCCTGCTGATACCTGCCCATCATGAGCCGCATGTCGTAGGCAAGCCAGGCAGGCGCCACCGATTTGAGCCGCTGTTCCAGCATGTCGAGATCGTCGCCGCCATAACGGACAGGACGCCCGAGCGCTTCGGCCCAGATCGACGCCACCGTCTTTGCATCGATCGCATCGGGGCCGACGAGTTCGTAGGTCTCGCGCGGCAAAGGCGCGTCGGCGCGCTCGCGGCGCAGGAGTTCGCGCGCGGCGGCATCGCCGATATCGCGCACGTCGACCATGGAAATCCCTTTATCGCCGATTGGCATGCCGTAGACCCCGTGCTTCAGCAGCGGCTCTTTTTGCTTCACGTCGTTCTGGATGAAATACGCGGGGCGCAACACGGTGGCCGGAATATCCAGATGTTCGATCATGCGTTCGACCGCGTATTTGCCGGTGAAATGCGGCACATCCACGTACTCGGCGCCCTTGAACACCGATAAATAAACCACGCCTTTCACGCCCGACTCGCGCGCGGCGCTCAAAGCCTGAAGCGCCAGTGTCAGTTCGTCCGCGGCGTTGGGCGCGAGGAGAAACAGCGTGCTGACGCCGTCGAGTGCTTGCCGCACGGCGTCGATGTCCGACAAATCGCCCTTGATTGCCGTGACGCCGGCCGGGAATTGCGCTTTCTCGGGTGTACGGGTCATCGCCCGGACTTCCGCGCCGCTGCCGTTCAAATGTTCGAGGACCTGCTGACCGATCACACCTGTGCTGCCCGTAACGAGAATTGCCATGACGATCTCCCTGTTGAATGAGCTGAGTCAGCCCGTGAGAGAAACATTAACCGTTCCGTCGAATGCCCGAAAGTGCCAAAATCCGAACACTTCGTCTCGAATACGGAACGATCATGGATCTGACTTCGCTTGCGGATTTCAATGCGGTCGCGCTTCACGGCGGTTTCGGTCCGGCGGCCCGCGCGCTCGATCGACCTAAGGCGACGCTGTCGCGGCGCGTGGCCGAACTGGAAGAGAGCCTCGGCGTACGGTTGATCGAGCGGGGCGCGCGCCGCCTGCGTCTGACGGAAGAGGGCGTCGCGCTCCATGAGCGCACCCGAGCGCTGATGGAGGAGATTCAGGAGGCGGGCGAAGCGGTGGCCTCGCGCGCCCCGGTTGCGCGCGGACGGTTACGCATCAGCGCGCCGGTCGTGTTCGCCCATGTCGTACTGTGCCCGATCGCCGCGCGATTTGCGCTGGCCTATCCGCAGGTCGAGCTTGAAATGATCGCGGAGGACCGCGTCGTGAATCCGGTCGACGAAGGCTACGATCTCGTCATTCGGATCGATCCGCCTTCCGACGAACGGCTGATGGGACGGCGCATCTACGCCGACCAACGGGTCGTGGTCGCCGCGCCCGCGATGTCGTTGCCGGCCGTCGCAACGCATCGTGCGGACGGGATCGCGGTGCCGGCGGTCATGTTCGCCGCGGCGTCAGCGGGCGCGCAATGGGACATGCGCACGAAAGAGGGCGACACGATAACGCTGACGCCGGTTCCGGTGCTGCGGCTTTCGTCGCTGTTGATGGTCCGCGAGGCCGTGCTGCAGGGAGCGGGCGCGGCGCTGCTGCCCGGTTTGCTGGTCGAGGGCGATGTAGCGGCGGGACGCCTGAAGTGCTGGGGAATGGCGGGTCCGACCGTGGAGATCTGGGCGCTCTACAATTCGCGTCGATTGCTCAGCGCGAAAGTGCGCGCATTCATGGACATGCTGCGGGATTTGCCGCGCGACCCGGCTCAGGCATAGCGCGCGAGGAACATATCGGCGGCCGCTTCGGCGACCTGCTTCTGCGCTTCTTCACCGAGCGGCGCCTGGCCCATGGTCACTTGCGGCCAAAACGCAAAAGCCTTCACCAGCGCCTGCAATTGCAACGCCGCGAAGGCCGCGTCGCCGGTCTTGAGGCGCTCATCCGCGACGGCTGCCCGGACCCACACGGTCAAGTCTTCCTCGCGTTCGCCGAGGCGCTCGACCATGTCCCGCGCCCGTTCCGGCGAATGAATGCCTGCCGCGATCGCCACCCGCGCGAGCGACAAAAACGACTCGTCGTTCATCAGCCGCAGCTTGCGATCCAGAAGGCCGAGCAACTGTGCGCGCAACGGTTCGTCACTGCGATAAGCGGGCGCATCGCCGCCCTGGCTCGCGTCCCACAACTGATGGAGGATCGCCGCAAACAATACTTCCTTGCTCGGGAAATGGTTATAGACGGTACGTTTCGAAACGCTCGCACGAGCGGCGATACGGTCCATGCTCGTCGCATCGTAACCGGACGCGAGGAATTCCTCGATCGCCGCGTCGACGATAGCCAGACGCTTGCGGTCACTCAGCCGTTGATGGGGTGTTCTGGGATCCATCCAAAGATTTTACACCGGGCAGTTTACTTTTCTCGTCGATAAACTACACTGCTCAGTGTACATTTTTCTTTGGATGACCTATCTCATGGCGTCGATTCCCGCTTTCATCAGCCGCGCGCTCGGCGTCACTGCCGCGCAACGCGGCCGCGCATTGTCCAGTCATTCGCCGCAGCACGACGGCGAGCGTTTTCGCAATGTCGCGCCGCGTCCGGCCGAGGGCTTGGGCAAAACGCTCGGCATCGTGTGGAATATGCTGCTCAACAAGCCGCGCGATACCGCGCCGGCCGGCGCGTTGCCCGTCGATGCGCTAACGCGTTCGCAACTCGATGCCGCGCCCGACCGCAGCCTCTACCGGCTCGGTCATTCGTCCATGCTGCTGAAACTGCGCGGCCAGTTCTGGCTGACCGATCCCGTGTTCGGCGAACGCGCGTCTCCGTTTCGCAATCTCGGACCGAAGCGCTTTCATGCGCCGCCGATCGCACTCGCCGATTTGCCGCCGCTGCGTGGCGTGATCCTGTCGCACGACCATTACGATCATCTGGATCGCGAGACCGTGCTCGCGCTCGCCGCGACGACCGAGGTGTTCCTGACGCCGCTCGGCGTCGGCGACCGGCTGATCGAATGGGGCATCGACGCCGCAAAAGTGCGGCAGTTCGACTGGTGGCAAGGCACCGAAGTGGACGGCGTGCAGTTCACCGCGACGCCCGCGCAGCATTTTTCCGGCCGCAGCCTGTTCGACGGCAACAGTACGTTGTGGGCGTCGTGGGTGATCGTCGATCACGAACTGCGCGTGTTCTTCAGCGGCGACACGGGCTACTTCGACGGCTTCCGGACAATCGGCGAGCGCCTCGGACCATTCGACGTCACGCTGGTCGAGACCGGCGCATACGACGCGCAGTGGCCGTACGTCCACATGCAGCCGGAAGAGACCGTGCAAACGCATCTCGACCTGCGCGGCCGCTGGCTCGTGCCGATTCACAACGGCACCTTCGACCTCGCGATGCATCGCTGGCAGGAGCCGTTCGAACGCGTGACGGGGCTGGCGCTCGCACGCGGTGTCGCGTTGTCGACACCGCGCATGGGCGAACGGCTGGATCTTGCCGCGCCGCATCGCGGGGAATTCTGGTGGCGTCATGCCGCCGAGACTGCCGCTGCGCCCCGGGCCGCTTGGCGTTTGTGCGCGTCGCGCAAGTCTTCGTGATCGCTTGAGCAGGAAACTTGTCCCGATTCCAGTTGACAGGCGGGCGGGGTACTGTGGCACGTTACAGGCTCAGTGAGCTTGCCGACGCGAGGTAGCTGACGCTGTCGGCTCGCAGACCTTCCGGGACAAGACATTCATGACACTGGCTGAACTGGTGCCGCTGGCCCTGCAGATCAGCATCACGACCATGATCTTCGCGATGGGTCTCGGCGCGACGCCCGCCGACCTGATCTACCTTGTGCGGCGGCCGAGGAAACTCGTGCGGTCGCTGGCGTCCATGTTCGGCGTGATGCTGGTGCTCTCGGTGGGTATCTGCAAGATCACGACCCCGGACCGGGCGGTCGAGATCGTGATCGTCGTTCTCTCTCTCGCTGCCATTCCGCCGCTTCTGCCCAAGAAACTGATCAAGGCTGGTGGCGACGCTTCATACGGCGTCGGGCTGGTCGTCGTCGCTTCGCTGTTCTCCGTCGTGTGGATCCCGCTCGCCGTGGCGATGCTGCAGGACGTCTTCCACATGCCGCTGACGGTGTCGTCGAGGCAGATCGCATCGATCGTTTTCTTGAACATTCTCACGCCGCTCGTCAGCGGGGCGCTCGTGCGTTACTTCGCCCCTACGCTTGCCCGACGGATCGAGCCCGCTCTCGCGCGGATCGGCGGCCTGTTGCTCCTCGCCGTACTCTTGCCGATCGTCTACCGGATGTGGCAGCCGATGTTCGCGCAGATCGGCGGCGGCACGGTCGCTTCGCTGGTGGGATTCATCGTCGGCGGGCTGGTGTCGGGGCAGTTGCTTGGCGGCCCCGAGCCGGACGACCGCACGGTCCTCGCGATGGCGTCTTCGTCCCGGCATCCGGGAATCTCCATGGCGCTCGCTCATCTCAACTTTCCCAACGACCGCGCGGTGATCGGCGTGGTGGTGCTGTACCTGCTTCTCTCGGCCATCCTCGCGCTTCCCTATGTGGCATGGCGCAAGCGCGTTTCGACGAAGCCGACACCGACAGCGGAACGGCATTAGTCCTGCTGGTTTAAACAGGGCGTTCGGCTCAAATGCCGCCGCCCAAAGCGCGCTCACGTCGATTAGGCAGGCAATCGCGCCTCTTACCGGCGTTTTGAGCGCGGCGGTTCGGTGCAAAATCGAAACCAATGTAGGAACTCCAGAAAAGGGTAGGTATTTCCGCCCATCGAATAGATTTATTCTATATTTAAGGTAAGAATTACCTTTACTAAGGGTTTACCCCTATCAGTTTTCCCGTTTTCGCGTCGTAAAAAGATGGACAGAGTCGTTCACGAAAGTCAACCGTCGTTCGGAACGCTCCACCGGATCAGAAGTGAAACGAATCGCAATCAAGCGGTCACACACTTCGGTCCGTTTTTAAACTTGGCGACTGGTAAAAACCAGCGCTATGCCTGAGAGAGGGCCGTTGTGAATAAAACCTTGTCATCCGCCTTGATAGGCGTCCTGATCCTTAGCCTGAATGCGCCGGCCGTCCAGGCCGCAACCTATTCGAATGGCACGTCCACCGCGACCTTCAACGTATCGCTGACACTGCAGGCGAACTGCACCATCAGTGCCAACGCACTCGCCTTCGGCACGAACGGTGTGCTGACCACCGCGCTCAACCAGCAATCCGCGCTGGCCGTCACCTGCACGAACACGACGCCTTACAACGTCGGCCTCGACGCCGGTAACGTCAGCGGATCGACGGTCACGAGCCGCCTGATGGCAGGCACGAGCGCCGGCAACACGACGACCACCATCGCGTTCCAGCTCTATCAGGACTCCGCACGCACCGTTCCGTGGGGCACGACGCAGGGCACGAATACGGTCGGCGGTACGGGTAGCGGCGGCGCGCAATCGATCTCGGTCTACGGTCAGGTTCCGGCACAGGCGACGCCCAAGCCGGACACGTATCAGACTACCGTCACCGCAACCGTCTATTTCTGATGCGTGCCGCTCCTATCGCCGCCCTGAGAACGGTGCTGACGGCCGCCTGCATGCTGACGGCCACACTGACGGGCGCATACGGCGCGACCTTGCAGATCTCGCCGGCCATGGTGGATCTGCCGCCCGATTCCAACGCCTCCGGCTTGACGCTGAGAAACCCCAGCGACAAGCCGCTGTATGGACAAGTACGCGTCTATAAATGGGATCAGGAAAACGGCGAGGACAAGCTCACGCCGACCCAGGCCGTGGTCGCCAGTCCGCCGCTCATCCAGATTGCTGCGCGCTCGGAACAACTGGTCCGGCTGGTGCGCACGACGCCGTCGCCGAAAGGCAGCGAGGAAAGCTATCGCGTGCTGATCGACGAACTGCCCGAACCGGATGCCGCGCCCGCTAACGGCGTGACCATTCGCTTGCGCTACTCGATGCCGGTGTTCCTGGAATCCGGCGGCGATGCCGGTACGCCGCAGCTCGCGTGGCATCTGAGCCGCGTCGCCGATGGCTGGGTCCTGCGTGCGGAAAATACCGGCAAACGTCGCGCGCAAATCGCGGCAGTGCAACTGGTGAACGGCGCGGGCGAAGCGTTCGATATCAACAAGGGATTGCTCGGCTATGCATTGCCCGGGCGCGAACGGGTCTGGCATTTGCCGCTGCCCGGCAATTCCGATCTGAGTGGCACGGTGAAAGTCCGCGCGGCTATCAACTCAACGCCTGCGGAAGCCGTTGTCGATGTCAAATGAGTTGTACGTCTCGCCGTCCGCCCTAACTGATGACTATCGGACCGTGCCCCGCACTGCTTAATGATGAGGGCAGCAATTGGGGGAGCAACTGCGGCTACAGGGCACGGGCATGAGCGCTGGAGGTTGTCGGCTATCGCACTGGCGGCCGCACTGGCCGTAGTCGGGCCGGGCGCAGCCAATGGTTCGACCGCGCGCGGGCAAGCCGTTCCGGCGGCCACGCCCGTTGTATCCGATACAGCGCGCGATCTCTATCTCGAGGTCATCCTGAACGGTCAACACACCGCACTGATCGCGCATTTCCGCGAGCATGGCGGCCGCCTGTTCGCCAGCGCCCGCGATCTCGACCAGATCGGCCTTATCGTTCATCGCGACGCTCCCAGCGCAAATCGCGTCGTGCCGCCGAATGCGGTCAACATGTCGAATCCCGAGAATGAGGCGCTGTCGGATGTCGCCGACGTCGCGCTCGATTCGCTGAGCGGCCTGCGCTACGACTACGACGCATCCAATCAGTCGATCAGCCTCGATGCGCCCGACGCGCTGCGTCGTCCGTACCAATTCGACACGCGCGCAGCGACGCAATTGCCGGTCGCGACGTCGTCACGCGGCTTCGTGGTGAACTACGACGCCTACGCGCAATCCGAGGCCGCCGCGCGATTCGCGCTGTGGAGCGAGGAGCGTTATTTCGACGCGTCCGGCGTATTCAGCGAGACGGGCATTCTCTATCTGTATCGCGATTCGCACCGCTATATGCGTTACGACACATCGTGGAGCCGCTCGGATCCGGCGACGCTCACTACCCAGCAATACGGCGACACGATCTCGTCATCGCTCGACTGGACGCGTTCGGTGCGAATCGGCGGCTTTCAGTGGCGCAGCAACTTTGCGCTGCGTCCCGACCTCGTCACGTTCCCGATTCCGACGCTCTCGGGCACCGCTGTCGTGCCGTCGTCGGTCGATCTTTATGTGAACAACGTGCGCCAATCGAGCGGCAGTGTGCCGAGCGGACCCTTTGTCGTCAACTCGGTTCCCGGCATCGTCGGCGGCGGTCAGGCGACCGTGGTCACTCACGACGCGCTCGGCCGGTCTTTCTCGACATCCATACCGCTCTATCTCGACACGCGAATGCTTGCACAAGGCTTGTCGAGCTATTCGTTCGAGGCGGGTTTCCTGCGCCGCGCCTACGGCATCGAGTCGTTCGACTACAACCCGTATCCGGCGATCAGCGCGTCAGCGCGGCGCGGCGTCAGCGACGCGCTGACGCTCGAAGGCCACACCGAAGCAACCAAAGGCCTCGCGAACGCGGGCGGCGCGGCGTTGGTGCGGCTCGGCATGGCGGGCGTGGTGAGCGGATCGCTTGCCGGGAGCGCGGGACATCAGAACGGCGCACAGGTAGGACTCGGTTATCAGATCATCGAGCCGTCCTTTTCGATCGACGCGCAAACGTTACGCACCTTGCGCGACTACGGCGACATCGCCTCCACCGACGGCACGCCGGTAGCGCAACAGACCGACCGCGCGACCGTCGCGCTGCCGTTGTTCAGCGGCCAGACGCTCGCGCTCAGCTATATCGGCTCGCGGTATCCGCAAGCGGCGGCTTCGCATATCGGCTCCGTGTCGTATACGCGCAACTTCGGCAATCTGGCATCGATGACGCTATCCGGTTATCGTGACTTTCATGGAGCGGCGAAATCCGGCGTCTTCCTGAGCGCGAGCATTTCGCTCGGCAATAACATTTCGATCAGCACAAGCGCGGGCCGGCAAGGCGGGCAGTCGACCTACAACGCTAGTGCGGCACGTCCGCCGGACTACGACGGCGGCTTCGGCTGGGCCGCGCAGGCAGGCGGCACCGGCAACATCCTGTACCGGCAGGCGCAGGCGCAGTACCTCGGCAAGGACGGTGCAATGACGGTCATCGCGCAACAGGTGGATCGGCAGGTCAGCGCTTCGCTCGACATGAACGGCGCCCTCGTGTTCATGGACGGCGCGGCGTTGCCCGCACGGCGGATCAGTGACGGCTTTGCGCTGGTATCGACGGGCGTCGCCGGCATTCCGGTGCTGCATGAAAATCGCGATATCGGCATCACCGACCGCAACGGCCATCTGCTCGTGCCCGATCTGAACGCGTACCAGTCGAACCGCATCGGAATCGACGGCATGAAGCTGCCCGCCGACGCGCAGATCGTTTCGACGGCGCAGAACGTCGTACCGAAGTCGCAATCCGGCGTCCTCGCGGCGTTTCGCGTCAGGCAATACAGCGCGGCATCGGTCATTCTCGAAGGCCCGGATGGCGCGCTGTTGCCGACCGGCGCACGCGTGCATCATCGGGAAAGCGGCGGTAATACAATCGTGGGTTATGACGGCCTGGCTTTCATCGAGAACCTGCAAGGCGACAATCACCTCGATGTCGACGCGGGCGCGCTGCATTGCACGACTACATTTGAGTACACGCGGCCGGCGAACGGCGCGCTGCCCACTTACGGACCGTTGAGCTGCCATTGACCGGCGACTGAGCGATCCGCTGGACCTTTCGAGGAGTGGACGATGAAGACCCTGTTTCTCGCGCTTTGTCTGCTCGTCGCATTGGCGATCGCACCGCAGCGCGCCGATGCGCAGACCTGCACGGCCAACATGTCGACGGTCGATTTCGGCAGCGTTTCGCCGATCACGTCGGCACCGGTCAACGCGACCGCGACGCTCGTCGTCTCGTGCAACTGGACGCTGGTGAACCTCTCGCCGACGGTGCTCGTCTGTGTGAACCTGACGCCGTCCTCGCCGCGCTATATCAGCAACACGAACAACAACCGGCTGCGATTCGATCTGTATCAGGACAGCGCACGTTCGCTGCCGTGGGGCTCGACCGCGGCGGGCACCACGCCGATATCCGTGTCGCTGTCGCAGCCGGTTCTCGGCACCACGGCGACCGCGACGATCAACGTATACGGGCAGATTGCCGCCAACCAGCCGACCGCGCCGGTCATCAACAACGGCAGCACAACGTACAGCCATACGTTCAGCGGAGGCGAAACGTCGCTGAACTATGCGTACTACGTGCTGGGTATTTTAGGTCCGCCAGGATGTGGCGCGATCGGTGCAAACGGGACATTCAGCTTCGCGGCGACCGCGTCGGTGATCAATAACTGCAACATCAGCGCGACCAATATTGCGTTCCCGGCCGCCGGGATCCTGAATTCCGAGCTGAACGCCACCGGCACGATCACCGCTCAATGCACGGCGGGCGATGCCTACCAGATCAGCTTGAGCAGCGGCACGAGCGGCAGGATGGCCGCGCGCACGATGCAGCGCTCAGGCGGCGGCACCGTGTCTTATCAGCTTTACACGGATTCGGCGCACACCGGCGTGTGGGGAGACGGGACTGCGGGGACGACCGTCGCGGCCGGCGTCGGGACGGGCAACGCCTCTTCAGTCACCGTGTACGGCGTCGTCCCGGCGCAGACGACGCCCGCGCCGGGCAACTACAGCGACACGATTACCGCGACGATCAGCTTTTAAGATTCTGCTTTTCGACCGCCCGGCGCGCGAACTAGAAGGTCACGATCCAGGCCTGGCGACGCGGCTGTCCCGACAATGTCGCGGACGAAAGCGCCTGGGCCGGCGCGCCGGGCGGCGTATCGGATTCGGCGATCGGATCGACGTCAGCTCGTTCGATATGGAACGGCTGACCGTGCATGCACGCGACAACAGGCTGGACCGCCGTGTCGAGCGTGCTATCGGAATGGATCTCGCAGCTCTCCTGAACGACGAGTCTGATCGCCATGGAGGCCACTTCAGCAGAAGACAGGCGGCGCAGCGGCAGCACAAGCAGCACGACGAGCGCGGGGGTGGCCAATGCGACCAATCGGGTACGACGTAGCATAGGCGGAAATTATCAGGTCAATTGCCGGTCATGGAACCTGCCCGGTCATGCAGCTATTGACGGCAAGAAATCGCGGGACTTGAGTCTTGACAAGCGCTGGAAACGCCGCGGGCCTTTACGACTCGTCAATTGGCGACCGCACTTCGTTGCAGGGCGGTGGGGCCGCTCTCAGGCGCGTGTCATTTCTGATGGCCGCCGTCGTGCCGACGCCGACGCCGACGCCGACGCCAATCTGGTCGGCCCGGCGCCGACGATCAAAACGGGGGTGCGAGGATCCATGACACGTTCCTTTCGGAATTGACAGTGAAAGGCGCGAGCGGTACGGACTGCAGATGCGCGACGCTGATAATGCATGGTAGGGGACGCGAGCGGAGTATGCAGAACGCAGGATCGAAGGGACTGATTTAGAACTGCGGACCACGTTATCGGCACCCGTCATATCGCAACCGTGGAACTGCATGAGCGCAAGCGGGCGGCGTATACTCGCCGCGTGCGGTCTCACGGCATCGCATTAGAAATCGGTCGACACATCGGGGCGCACGACAAGCCAGAACAGGTTGACAGGTAGTGTCGTCCCTACATGGCGAGCGCAAATTTAATCGGGAGTGTTTTATCTATGGGTCAAGCTTATGGGCGCGCGGGCGCGCGCGGCAGAAACGCACGCGCGCCACGCCAGCACCCGCAGTCGCCGGGCGCCGCTCCACAAAAGAAGCAATACGCCAAACCTGCACCGTCAAAAGATCCTGCACAGACAGCGTCGATCCTCATGACGCGAGCTTTCAAGCTGCTCGTTGACGCCGCCGGCGCCGAAAATATCGCGCTCGGTCTCGATTCAAATCTGAACCGGATCGCCGAATTGACCAATGGAGAGCGCTTCACCGCAGAGACCGCTTTTCATATGGAGACAGCGCTTGGATTGCCGGATGGCTATTTCTACCAGCCGAATCCGGTGCTGACGGCTGACTTGATTGCTCGTTTGCGCGCGCCGTTGAAGCATCGCCCGCCGGAGGATGAAGCGAACGATTTCGAAGATCGCGCAGCGAACTATCGCGCGGTCGCACCCGCGCCTGAGCACGTCCTAAACAAATCCGCAGCGGTCGAGGAAGTCGAAATGGCTAAAAGAGCAAACAGAACGAACAGAACAAACGGTACGAACGGTACGAGCAGCGCGGTGGATAAAACGCACCGCGCGGCGGGATCGGAGCGTAGCGCCGTGTCCGCGAGCGCGTCGAGAGCGAAGGGCGTGTCGCGTAGCCGTAGTGCAGAAATCCAACCGTCGCTTGCATTGATCGAGGCGCCTTCGGTTCTGGAAATTCGCCGCGCAAACTTGCATGTTCTGACTGCGCGCAATGGCTCGAAGGCGTTGTTGGGCCGGATGCTGAATATCAGCCAGTCGAATATGGCTCACCGTCTGCATGGCAAGAAGCGACTGGACGACACCGAGGCTACGCGTTTTACCGAAGTGCTGGGATTGCCCGCGGGCTGGCTGGACACGCCGCGCCAGTCGGGCGACGTGCCGCCTGCTGTCGAGGAAATGCTCACGCCAGCGTCGCGAGCACGCGTTGCAGCACAGGCTGCAGACACGACGCCTCAGCAAGAAGCCTCTCCCATTACGAATGGCTTTGCGCTCGACGTGACGGAAGCGTCCGAGTCCGAGTCCGCGTTCGATTCCGATTCCGACCGCAACTCGCAGCCGACACTGGATGAAGCGCCGCTCATCGCGCAGGAAAACGGTACGGCTGGCACCGTCGGCGAGCCGCGGGAAGTGCCGGGCAACAATGCTTCATCGGCGCCCGATGCCTTTCCCTCGACTAGCATGACCGATCTGACGGGCTTGATCGGCATTTCGCCGATCGCGGAAGCGTTGCTCAAGACTTTGGCCGGTAAAGCCCGGACCGGACGCCTGAACGAATCTCAAGCGTTGCAGCTATTGCAGCAGGTAGTTTTGCTGTAGCGGATCGGGAAGGGATGTGTCGTCACGACCGGCATTGAAGTGCCGGTCGTGACATGCACAGAACGTGCTCAGAACTTGTGGCGAATGCCGATGCGTGCAACGAACTGCTTGCCATTCGACGAGAAGGCGGTGGTATCGGTGATGGCCGAGACGGAAGGGCCGCCTGTCGAGTCGTCGCCGAGCGCGCGCTGGTAGAGCGCCATGACGTACACGTCGGTGAGCTTGGACAGGAAGTAGTCGAGCGAGGCGTCGTATTGCAGATACTTACCCTTGTCGACCGCGGTTCCGTTTCTCTCCGTCAGTGAATTGCGCTCGACGTAATCGGATGCGACGAGCAACTGCAGCGCCGGCGAGATCCGGTACACGACATTGACCTGCACGTCGTTGAAGGTTGCCGTGCTGCCTGTCGTGTAGCCGCCGGCCGGGCCGCGGGCGCCAGCCGGCATCGCATTGCTGCCCAGATTCATGAACTTGGCGTTCGTATAAGTCACGCCGACCGTCGCCGGACCGAACGCATAGGATCCGCCGAAGTCGATCACCTGAAACGTGTTCGCGCTCATGAAGCCGGAGTAGATCGGCGTCATCAGGGCTTCGGGCAAGCTCGACGCGGCAGTGCTGAACATGCCGGTGCCTGGGTTGCGCGCGTTCACGTAGGCCGCGCCGAGGGCGACCGGTCCATGGCTATACGAGGCGCCGAGCGACCAGATCTGATTGTTCGCGAAGCTGCCAGCCGTGCCGCCGAGACTGTAGGTTCCGCCAAACTTGAAGCCCGAAAAGTTCGGGCTTGCATACTTGATGGTGTTGTTGTCGTGGTAGTCGATGTTCGAGTTGTCGAGGTCGCCCGGGTGAGCGCCGTACACGCCACCGCCGAGTTGGCCGGCCGCGAGCGGTGCCGCGTAGTCGAATACCGAGTCGTACTGGCGGCCGAAAGTGACCGTGCCGTAGTGAGTCGAGAGGCCGACCCATGCCTGGCGGCCGAACAGCAAACCGTTTTGGCTGAGTCCGCCCGTGTTGACGTTAAAGCCGTTTTCGAGCTGGAATATTGCCTTGACGCCGCCGCCGAGATCTTCGGTGCCGTTCAAGCCCCACCGGTTCCCCTGCATCACGCTGCCGGCCATCTGGTATACGTGGCTGCCTTGTTTGTTGGTGATCATGTCGAGACCTTCGTCGATGACCCCGAACAAGGTGACACTGCTCTGTGCGTGTGCGACGCCGGCTAAGGTGCTAAGCACGGAGAACGCGATAAGCGATTTTTTCATGTGGTAGTTGATTGTTGTTTATTTGACTCAAAACGCCGATCGGAATGCGCCGGGCTTAATTCCTTTTTTGCCGCCAGCGCGTAACCCCTCGATAACCGTCAAGTTAAGCGAGGTAATTCAGTTACGGCTAGAGAGCGAATTGCTATCCAGACCATCTTGCATACCGATACGATTCACACAAAAGCGATCGTTCCATTAACCGTGGAAGCACCGCTTGTCAATCGTGGGCTGCAGAGAAGCGACTGATGTGTTGTGAAATGTTCGCGCTACGCGGCTGGAAAAGAAAATGTAAGCTTGCACCCGCGACGTAATGAATAAAACGATGCCACCATTCAGAGGTCTGTCAAATCAGGGTAAATTCGAAGAACAATGTTGTATCGGGTAATGCGATAACTTTGCTATGCTTTGCGGCGAGGCGCTAAGTGGAGTTTGGTGGTGGATGTTTGCCAGGCTGTTGCGCCGTTTGAGATGGATGTTGTACTTGTCAACGCTCCATTTGCAGTGCAGAGGTCTAGCGGCTTTTCTTTTTTTAGCGCGCTTCTCATCCTTAGGTTCGTACGCGGTTTCGTGAACAGGCGACGGTTCCTGTCCAAGCGTCCTTCGATGCGTGCGGGATCGTCCGGGTAGTACTCGTCTTAAGTGCGAGGAACCATTTACAGGCCCTGCGCCGTGCGCGCGATCGATCTACCTCTGTTAGCGCTCCGCCTTTCGACACGGCCGCAATTTCATTGAATCTCGAACATATGGATGCCCGCCGTCGAGTTAGGGAAGGTCCCGTTTCGTCGAAACCTTGCGTGCGCGCTTTTGTAAAACGATGGCAATTGCCCCTGCGGGACGTTGCCGGGATTACGGTTTCCGCGCCTCTTTGGGGTTCGTTTATGTCCGACGCGGTTGAACAAGCGGCGCTCACGCGAGCTCGATTTAGTCGCATGGTCCAATCCGCCGCGACGCGTTCGATGCAGCCTCGCGGAGCTCGAAATTGATGCCACGCGAAGCCTTGGAGATGCGTACGCTTTAAGCGCGGCATCAACAATGCTTAGTGGTCCCACGGGAGCGCGAAGACGAGCGTCCCAACGGCCAGTTCTGGCTCCGTCGTTCACGGGACGCGACCTCGTACCCCGTTCGAATACTCGAAACAAGACACTTCATCTGCCTTCAATTCTTGAGACCGCGCGGCTTGTCGTCGGCCCATTTCACTTGGGATGAATGCTGCGCGAGTGCGCCCCGTCTCCGATGCAACTTGATTACATCGTCGTCGCGTGAGCGGATAACGCGATAAGCGTGCAACCGCACGCTGTCCGATGCCCATCGAGCGCTACGGGGACGCCGTTATCGAGAATCATGTCTGAACCTTCGATGATCGGATTGACGCCGTGTCCTGGCAGTGGGCAAGACACCAAATCGCCGCGGCGCGCGACCTTGCGCCCTAGTACGTCCATCGTTTCTGAACCGCTGATAATGAAGCCACCGTGGGTGGTGGAGTCGCCTACACAAGCAATAGATGACATGCGGAAAAATCCTTTAAAGATTACGCGAAGACATACGCGATGGGGCGATAGTGATCAAATCGATTTGCGTCATGATGATGCCTGGTCGATCGATTGCGCGGGCCGGACTGCGCGTGTACTCGGCGCGTACCTCGCCTTCACGCGATGCGCCGAGTCGCCTTGCCGCGTCGTAGGCTTCGTCTGACCGGCGAAGCCGGTTTCCTCGATCAACTGGCGGGCGCCTTGCCATTCTCGATGACAGCCGTATTGATTCGCCGACGCTCGTTCGTCACCGGATCTCTTACTGATTTTCCAGCCGCATTCCACAAATAGCATTCGCTTTGAATCGTAGCATTCGGACGTTTCAACTTGATCTGCGCATTGAAGACCTGATGGCGCCGATTACCTTCGACTGCATTTGGAATGCGATCCAGCCCGAGCGGGTCAATTCACCCAAGCGGATTGGGCGCGTATTGATAAACGTTGACGCCACCCGCGAGCCCAATCGGATCTTTACTTATAAACCTTCCGGTCTGCGGATCATAATGCCGATGCCGATTGTAAAACAGCCCCGTCTCAGCGTCCTCATACTGCCCCGGCGCCTGAACAGCACTCCCCACCGCTTCAAGACTACTACTCGCCCGCGCCTTATCCTGCTTGCCGCCTTTAAGCGCACCCCACGCCTTGTACCGCGCAAGCCACACCACTTTCCCCGACTCATCGACCATCTCCTGCGGCGTACCCAGATGATCGTTCTGATAAAAGTACGTCGCATGCCGGGTAGTCGGCGGATATTCGATGAACCGTCCATCCGTACCCGTCTTAAACTGCGCCGCCTCGACCAGAATCTCGTCGAGCTTCGCCAGCGGAACAAACGTCCCCGGTTCGTGCAGATACAACGACATCGTCTGCCACAAATCCTTCGACTTTCAGTGTAACTGGAGCAGGCTCGCGCATCTGCGCACCGAGCCGCCGCTTTATCCGTGGATGAAACTCGCCGGGCGATGGATCGAGCAAGCAGGGTTTGAAGCAAGGCAACGCGTTAGAGTCGCCGTTGAACAGGGGCGGCTCATCATTACCGCCGAGTAGATGCGCGAAGGGCCGCGTAAGCGGCCCTTCATTTTAGCGAGCAAAACTGATAGACGACTCACTTAATGCGTTTCCTGCACTTTTATTTATAAATCGCTGTACAAGTTTTCGTATTAAAAGTGATCTTTACGGATGAGCCGAGTTTCGAAGACCATGGAATGCTTTCATCTTCCTTGCTCACCAACTTTTGAGGGATAAACAACTCATAATCACAGGCACCGAAAGACGAATCTTTAGTGTGAGCACTGTTTTCATCGTAAATTTTGTTTACCCGGTTCCCGTTAGCCGGCTGCATCGTCGTGTTTAACTCATAATGCCAGCCATCGCTAAGTGTTACAGTGGACGTTTCAGCAAACGCAAATTGCGAGGAAAGAGCCAAAAAACCAGCGGCAAGTATTATTTTTTTCATAGAGTACACCCCAGCTTCAAGCAAATAAAAATCCCGGCAGTCGTCAGGGAGAGCTTCGAGACAAAACGGCCCGGCCTGCGGATCATAACACCGGTGCCGATAGTAAAGTTAGCACAAAGGATCGTCGATCGATGACTCTATACAGGGAAATTTAACATTTTTTATCTTCCAAAATAAATCACTTGGCGCGGCCACGATTTCTAGACGCTCACCCACCAATACATTTCCCGTAAAAATATATGGCGAGCTAAAAAATTCTATCCTTAAAGTATCCAAATCATCCAAACCGTCAATAGAAATTTTCGAACAAATCGCCGCCTCCGTCTCTTTGCTTATGTCCATAAAGGCATAGCCCCGGCGTAGGGTATCTGGATAAAAAGCAATCATCGCTCCCCACATGCGTCCGGTATCGTGAGTTAAAATTCCAGAGACAAATTCATCGTACCATTCAAAAATATCCGTAGAAACGACATGTATCTCTTTCATTTTGGCACCTGAAATACGCCATTAAATTCGAGGCGCTTTCATGGCTTGACGCCGACCAACGTCAAGTCATGAAGGAATTGATCGATGGCATGCTGCTCAAGTACACAGCTCGCAGACTTGAAGCACGCTAAGCGGTAAACGAAGCGCGGGCGGTGAGTGCACTAACACTCACCGCCCGCTGACCACCACCAACTCAACCAAGGAGTTGACTATGGCTGACGCCAATCTTAAAGCACGTCCACCCGTTACGGAACGCTTCGTGACCATTCAGCAGTCGCCACGCTTTCAGCGTAACTGGACCAAGCCCGCGCATTTGCGCGCCAAGCCGCCGCTTTATCCGTGGATGAAGCTCCCGGACGATGGATCGAACACGCTGGATTTGAAGCAGGCCAGCGCGTAAAAATCGACGTTGAACACGGGCGGCTCACCATTACCGCCGAATGAACGGAGGGGGCCGCGCGGCCCTTCGTCTATCGGAGCCAATCAACAGCTAGGGTTAGTAGCTCCTGCATATTGCAAGGCCCACCGAAACCATTGAACTCTGTTTCTGTGGCCTTAACCGTAATCCAATCGGTTTCACTGCGATCAATGTCTGTAATCGCTGAATTCCGTGCTGTCGCACCGGTTATTTTCACCTTCCATCCAGGATTGTCGATGTTGGCAATCTCAATGCCGAATGAATGCTCCCAAACTTCATTACATCGCTCGGCGTACCAATTCTGCAAAGCATCAATTAAGTCTTTCATCGGCACAACCCTTGTCGTCTTGCAAGCTCTCGGGCTACTCGGACATCTTGCTTGGTCGCAGCTCTCGTAACTTCCTTTTTCTTGGATGTCGTTACCATGCCGCTCGGCGCGATGTTGATCTTTCTTGTCTGTACATGCGGAGTCGGAATATCAACACCGGTTGCTTTATCAAAGCGCGATGCCCCTTGCAAATCAATATGCCCCTACGTTGCCGGCGTAGCGAACGTAACCGAATTTCGGCCGATCTGATCAGATAGCTCTTGCGCCATCTGGGTCTCGTCTTTCGGACCTTGGATCGTGCTGTCAGTGCATTTCGTAAGGCGGCCCTATTGTTTGTCAAACTTCTTTAAGTAGCATCGCAGGAAATTTTTTCGCGTCATTCAATTTTCGGATTATGTGTCTATCGTGGTTTTTCTCCATGAACGACAACAATCTAAGTAACGTATCTCGAATAAGCTCTGCCAACTTATCTGAGTCTTCCTGCTCAACACAACGATCAATAAGATTAACTAAATTATCTGGCATGCCTGGACAGTTTTCAACTCGGAAACTGACATGCGGCCAAACCGGAGCACTGCTCTTGAATGCGTTCTTTACATCATCATCACTCAACGGACGCACCAGTATTTCTTTATAAAATAAACTAACATTTATATAAAAATACGGGCTGTATGCCGATTTTTGGTGATTAATCAACAACCAATAGTCAGAATACTCAATAAAACGCGTTCCGCCACTACCTTTGAAACCTTCATCCTTGGCCGCTTGTCCAAAGACCTTACCGGTTGCAATACCCTTGCGCTCTGCGATCATTTCGGCACCACCACTTGCTGAGTAGTTTTACCTGTTTGAGGGTCAAGAACCTCTAAGATCCCCTCATAATCTTTACCAGTCATCTTTTTCATGGCGGCACAATAGCGTTTCAGTTGCGCCTTACCTCTTTGAACAGTGGCTGATCGACATGTGCATTTTCTTTCAATTATCGAGCATTCATCATTGTTAATCGCATCAGCCCTCCCTGCATTCGGAATCGACTGTTCCGCTTGATAACCCGACGGATATGGATTAAGACTCGGATTATGATAATCCTTACCTTTTTGTGCATAGGTATTATTTCCGCTGGTCGACGATTTCGCCAATCCGAGCGGGTCAATCCACCCAGTCGGGTTAGACGCATACTGATACGGGTGAATCCCGCCCGCCAACCCAATCGGATCCTTCGAGATGAACCTACCCGTCTGCGGATCATAATACCGATGCCGATTGTAATGCAGCCCCGTCTCCGCATCCGCATACTGCCCCTGCGCCCGAACAGCACTCCCCACCGCCTCAAGGCTACTACTCACCCGCGCCTTATCCTGCTTCCCGCCTTTGAGCGCACCCCACGCCTTATACCGCGCCAGCCATACCACTTTCCCCGACTCATCGACCATCTCCTGCGGCGTACCCAGATGATCGTTTTGATAAAAGTACGTCGCATGCCGGGTAGTCGGCGGGTATTCGATGAACCTTCCATCGGTCCCCGTCTTGAACTGCGCCGCCTCGACCAGAATCTCGTCGAGCTTCGCCAGCGGAACAAACGTCCCCGGTTCGTGCAGATACAACGACATCGCCTGCCACAAATCCTTCGACGTATGCTGCCGCTGCGCGACCGGCACCGAATACTGATCGGCTGGATCGTCGCGAATGAGTTCGATGCGCCGAAATTCCCGTTGCTGGTAAAAGCCTCGACGCGGCGGCGGTGCGTGGAAGCGCTCCTCCATCAGTAGCACGTCGCCGTCCCAAGTGAACACCGTCCGGTCGATGCTCCCGTTCGGGTGCTGAACCTCCTTCAACGTCCGACGCCCGAACGCATCGTACTGAAACTCGACCGTGAGTTCGGGCTCCGACGTGCCTGAAACATACCGCTGCACGCCGTCTGCGCGCTCGACACGATCAACCTCATTGGCGTGCGGCGTCTTCGCGAACCGCTGCACTTCTTTAAGCCGATTCAGCGGGTCATACCGATACAACCACGTCGGCCCGTTCCACTCGACACGACGCGTCAAATTGCCGTACTCGTCGTAGTCGTAGCGCGTGCCGAGGTGTTCGCGCATCAGGTTATCGAGCCACTTCGGCAACGCCTTCTCGTAGTCACGCAGCTTCTGTGCGTCTTCGATACCTCGTTCGTTGTAGTGCAGAGGCGGGCACATCTCGCCGGGATGCGCGCGCAGCCACGCTTCGTCTTCGGCTTTATCCCGTGCAAAGCGCGCCGCGCGTTCCGCCGCGCTTTCGACTTCAGGGCGCACGGGGATCTTCTTCGGATCGACCGGATTGCCGGCGGGATCGAAGGCGAAGATTTCGCTCAGATCGGGACTCACGGCCTTGAGCAATCGACCCACCGGGTCGTAGCCATACTCGGTCACGCCGCGCGTGCGATCGTCGATGCGCGTCAGATGGCCCGCTGCGCTGTACCGCAAGCGCCGCTCGGCGAGCATGTCGTTCGACGCGCTCGGTCCAGCACGACTCACTTCCAGCCGCGCAAGCCGTCCGGTCGGATCGTAGCTGCGACTCTGAGTAAAAGCCGCATGCGACCGGCCCGTCTCCCGATGCAGCTTGTCGCGCTCGAAATCCAGTAGCGGCCGGCCATCGAGCAGGACGCCATGCACGTGCCCCGAGCCGTAACGCAGCCAATCGACCGTGCGCGTATTCGGCAACACGGTCCGTGTGCGGTTACCCAGTGCGTCGTATTCGTGACGCGTTACCGTCACATATTCGGCTTCGTAATCGATGTGAACGCGCTGTTCCTCGGCGATCAGGTTGCCCGCGTCGTCGTAGTGAAAACGCACCGTGCTGCCTTCGGTCTGCGCGGTGCTCAAACGCGCGCGCTGATCGTAGAAGAAACGCTCGCTGATGGTTCCCGAGGGACCGCGCGTGTCGCGCCGGGTCAGTTGACCCAGCGGATTGCGCGTGTACTCGGTGCTGATCCCGCCTCCACGCGATGCGCCGAGTTGTCCCGCTGCGTCGTAGGCGTGGTAGGTCGTCTGACCGTCGAAGCCAGTCTCTTCGATCAATTGGCCTAGCGCATCGTAGCGAAAGCTCATCGCCTGATCGCTTTCGTTGGTCAGTTGAGTGAGCCGCCATTGACGGTCGTATCGATACCCGAGTTTGCGGCCGGCGGCGTCGGTGCGCGAGTACGGCTGGTGGTTGCCATTGTAGTGATAGCGCGTCGGTTGCCCCGCGCCGTCCGTGTAGGTGAGCAGGTTGCCTTCACCATCGTAGGTGAAGCGCTCTTCGATGCCGTCCGCTCGCACGATGTGCGTGAGTTGTCCGCGTGCGTCGTGCCGGAACGAGGTCGCGTTGCCCTCGGCGTCCATGCGCTGAAGCAGATACGGGTCGCCCAGCCGCTCGATCGCCTTGAACGAAACAACCGAGAGCGTGGCAGAAGCGGCGCTTTGTACGTCGAGAAAGCAGGTCTCGTGCGCCGGCGGCGCGACGGATTGACGCTGCGCGCCGTGGTTCTCGATTGTCGACATCTGAAAGGCGATCTCCCGCGTGTAATTTTTTTATGTACACGGGAATCCTAACGATTAGGTGACATCCTATTTCACTAGATAAATCTTAAAAGTGTGGGGAAATACGCATACGGTCGGTTGCGTCGGACACGATCACTGAATGCGCCAGCCATCGCCCGCATAGCGCCGCGTTACGAACTCCCACACTTCGCTGACCTTCGCCTTCCACAGGGCATCCGGATACGGCTCCTGTGGCAAATCGTCCAACCTCGATCGTATTTCCGACCAAACCGCGCCGCGGGTTTCCTGGCCGCGCATCCAGTCCACGCCGTCCACCAGTTCGTGGAGCCTGGCTAGAAGCACCCTAGCCACGCGCTTTACGTCCGTCTTCTCGGCGCTGGTCAGCTTCGGCCCCGGGCTGGCAAGCAGGTCGAAGATCGCCAGTTCTTCCTCCGTCAGTTCTTCGCGGGCGGCGCGCTGTTCCTCGCTGGAGAGGCCGGCGACGAATTCCTTAAGCGCCTCGAAGAATCTCGCCGCGTCGATGGAGCCCGCGTTGTACTCGGCCACCAGCTTTTCCAGTTTCTCGATTAGACCGCCGCGGGTCGGATTGGCTTCGGCCATCTTCTTGACCTTTTCTTCTGCCTTCTCCCGCGCGCGTTCGGCCGCGACCTTCGGGCTCTTCTCGAACAACCTGGACAGCGCGCCGAAATCGATGCCGGAGAGATCGACGCGTCCCTCGGACCCAGCGCCCTCCACGATGGGCGTCAGAATGGCGACACCCTCCAGTTTTTCGTCCAGCAGTTCGGCAATCTTCGCTTGAATGGCGGAAATATCCGTCGGGCCGAGCTTTGCCCTCACGGCGTCCGCCAGCATGTGGAACACCGCAACAGGCTTGAGATAAGGTGCAGCGCGCTCATCGGGCAGCAACGCCTTATAGGCCTTGGTCACCGCACCGGCGAGCTTGCCGAATTCCCTGCGCCGCTCGTCAGGTGCGACCAGCGCTTCTACCGACTTGGCGATAAGGCCGAGACGAACAAGGGCGCCTGCCGCCATGATCGCTTCTGTATCGACGCCCAGCGGCTCCGTGAAACTCTGGACCCGTTCCAGAGCCATTTCCAACGCCTTGACCAGTGCTTCCTTGCCTTTGATCGGCGTTTCGTCCCTATCGGCGCGGCGCGTGCTGCGGGCGTAGATAGCCAACGCCCTCTGGAGATTGTTGAACACACCCACATAATCGACGATTACGCCGCTGGTCTTGCCCGGTGCGTTGCGGTTGGCGCGCGCGATCGTCTGCATCAGCGTGTGGTTCTTCATCGGCTTGTCGAGATAGATAGTGCCGATGCTGGGCACGTCAAAGCCAGTTATCCACATCGCACACACGAAAACGAGCCGCAGGGGATCGCGTTCGTTTTTGAACTTTTTCTCGAGGTCTTCTTTCTGCATCCGCTCGCGATGAAGAAGGATATCGAGGCCTTTCCTTTTCAGGTCGCCGATTTCGTTCTGGCTCTGGCTGACGACAACGGCCATATCGAGCTCGCGCAACCACCACAGCCGCTCCGCAATAGCCGCGCCTCCAGCTTCGTGCGCCGTCTTGAGCGCCTTTTCATCTGCGGCAATGAGCCGGGCAACTGCCGCCTTGACGCGATCATGCATGGAAACGGCAGTTGCCTTGTCGATGGCAACGAACATTGCCTTTCCGCGATAACCGCGCATGGCGAAGTGCAGCGCTACATCGGCGGCGACCTTGTCGAGCCGGTCGGAGTTGGTAATGAGCGTGTATTGACGGCCGAATTCGCGTTCGAGCTTCTTCTCCTGCTCTTCGCTCAACTCCGCGTCGTCGAGTAGCTCGTCGAGTTCTTCCTTTAACTCGTCAGCGTTGAGCTGTAGCTCGGGTTTGCGTGATTCATAGTAAAGCGGCACCGTCGCCCCATCGCGGACGGATTGTGCGAAGTCGTAGACCGAGACGTAATCGCCGAACACCTCACGCGTGCGGCTATCCTCGCCGTGGATCAGCGGCGTGCCGGTGAAGCCGATGAAAGCGGCATTGGGCAAGGCCGCCCGCATGTTGGCGGCGAGCTGGTCATACTGGCTGCGGTGCGCCTCGTCCGTGATCACGATGATGTCGGAACGCTGCGAGAGCACCGGCATCCGCTCACGATCGGCAGTCGAGAACTTCTGGATGAGAGTGAAGATGTAACGTTCGTTCCCCGCCAGCAATTCCCGAAGATGCGCCCGGCTATTCGCCTGCACTTGATGCGTATCCTTCGTGAGAGCGCCGGCGCTAGCGAATTGTCCGGCGATCTGGTCGTCCAACTCGTTCCGGTCGGTCACGACCACAAACGTGTAGTTACCGCCCAGGCGCCGCAGCACCTTTTGGGCGAACATCACCATCGAGAGAGACTTGCCCGATCCTTGTGTATGCCAAAACACGCCGAGGCGGCCTTTATTCCGGGTGACATGCTGCACTGCCGTGACCGCGCGGTTCACGCCGAGCACTTGATGGTATTTGCCGACGACCTTGCGAAGACCTCCCTTGGCTTCATCGAACAGCAGGAAATTTTCGATCAAATCGAGGAATCGGGCTGGCTCGCAAGTGGCTCGCAGCATCGTTTCAAGACTCGGGTCTTCCGGGCCGTCCTCGTCAATGCGTTTCCACGGTGCGAAGGAATCGAAATCGGTATGAGCGCCGCCCATCAGCGATCCATGACCGTTGGAGATGATCACGAAGCCGTTGAACGGAAACAACTGCGGGATGGTGTCGCGATAATCGCGGAGGTTCTCTTCGTAGGCGCTGAAGATCGGTTTGGAAAGCGCTTTCCACTCCGCATGAAGCAGCGGCAGGCCATTGACGAAGCCGATGGTGTCCGGACGACGCCTGTACAGCAGGCCCTCCACCCAAATCTGACTGGCGACATGGAAATCATTGGCCGCGACCTCGCACCAGTCGATGGCGCGAACGGTGACGGTCTCGTTATTGCCGTCAGTCGGGCGCTTGACTTCCACACGGACACCGTCGCGCAGCAAGTAGTAAAACTCGCGATTAGCAGCGATGGGGGAGAGGGCAGAGCGATCCTGCACCAGCGCCTCTTCGGCCAGCTTCAGCGCTTCTTCCGGCAAACCGGGGTTTAGCTTCGTGAGTGCCGCACGCAGGCGGGCCGGGAGCCAGGCCTGGCGGAAGCTGGTCCGACCGGTGGGATTGCTGGGCCCCGGCTTTTCGTCCCTGAGGTTGATGTGCTGCCAGCCCAGGTGCTGCAATAGTGCCAGCGCCGGCTGCTCCACGGCGCCGTCTTCGGAGAATTCGCTGGAGAGGGACGGCTGCGCCATCTTAGGCGGCCTCCAGTTCTCGCTCGGCCTGAGGTACGGAGAGCTGGCCGGAGATCAGGCGGGGGAGGAGGAGGTCGCGCGCGGCGGTGAGGTTGCGATTGGATTGCTCAATATCCCAAAGCAATGCGTAGAGTGGGCTAAGTTGCTTTTCGACCTGATCACGGATCGCCAATGGTGGCAACGCAATTCCAACTCGCTCGATATCCTCACGGCCGACTGCTTTGTATATGGCTCCATTACCGATCAGGTCGGTCGAGTGAAAAGTTGCGCGCAGATGTGCCAATAGAAAGGACGGCGTGCCGATCTTGCTGCGGATCGAGCACACGCCCCGACCGAGTACAACTTCTTCAGTCGCCACGTTGATCCGCCCAACGGGTGCCCTAACACTGAAAAGAATGTCGCCTGCAATAGCGACTTTCTTCCTGTTTTGCGGAGTGCAGAACACGCGGTTACCTGGGAAAAGAACACCAAAATCCGTTACGCCTTGATGAAACGGCAATCCAACCCCGTCCTTGTTCAACAGTTCGGATGGCGGGGATTGGCCCATTAACAGATCGGCCACATTTCCTAAGGACACGATTTGCCACCCGGCAGGCACAACGATTCTGCCGTTATCACCTGCCGCTTGCGGCAGAGTGCCTAACGGTGCAGTAACAAGGAGATGAAACAGCCCCCGCGCCATATCCTCCAGCAACGCGACCCGCCGCCGATTGACCTCGATCAGATCGTCATAAGCCGTCAAAATCCCTGCGATGCGGCGTTGGGTTTCGAGGGATGGCGCTGGCACGAGGGTCTCTGCTACAACCTTGGCATCCGCTCGCTGACGCCCAGACGCACCAGCCATACTTAGAATTGCTGGTTCTCGAATTTCCTTGCTGACAGCAAGGCAGTGGATAAAGCCCGGATCTGCAATGCCCGGCTTCGCTCGCAACACGATGAACTCTGTCGAGCCAAAACCCGGTTTCCCGGCGAGATCGTATTGCGCGATCTTTCCGTTCTCAAGACAGGGTGTGATCCGTGCTAGCAAAGTATCCGCGGGCTCAAATCTGGCGCCGCCAGTCGGTTTGCGCTTTTTGCTGGAGTAAACATACCGACGTCCTGGCGTGACATCTTCCATTGCGACGAAAGGATATTCGACATCGTTCAGCAGCTTGGTTTTAGGGTTGATATCTACGAGCTCGCCAAACGGGCGAAGAGGAAAGGTCGTCATCCTGCCAGCACCTCGGCAACATTTCCCGCGATCACCGCCTGAAACCGCGCCGCCTCGGCGTTAAGCCGCTCCAACTCCTCATGCAAAACCCTCAGCCGCTGGCGGAAATCCTCATCGTCCGTTTTTTCGCCCGGTGCGACGCCCACGTATCGCCCGGGGTTCAGACTCCAATCCTGCGCGGCGATCTCGGCGCGGGTCGCGACTTTGCACAGGCCCCGAACGTCCTTGTAGCCTCCACCACCGAAATACGCGGTCATATCCGTGCCGCTTCCCGCCGTCAATTCCACAGTCGCGCCGCGCCACAAGCGCACGATATTGCCCAAGAACTCGATCTGTTCGAGCGTGAAATCCCGATGGGCGCGCGTCAACTGCCGGAAAATATGGCGCGCATCGATAAACAGCACCTGATCCTCGCGCGCGCTGCCCGTCTTGCCCTTGTCGAGGAACCACAGCGTCACCGGCAGGGTGACGGTGAAGAACATATTGGGCGAGGTTGAGATAATCACATCCACCGCCCCGCTCTCGATCAGCTTGCGCCGCATCTCTCGCTCGGATCCGCCTGCGTCCGAAGCGGAATTCGCCATCACGAAGCCGGCCCGGCCGCCATCTTTGAGCGCTGCATTGAAGAGGCCAATCCACAGGTAGTTGGCGTTGTTGACACTCGGCACGCCCAGTGAAAAGCGCGCGTCCACGTGCCCCGCCTCGTTCACCAAGCGGGCGGCATCGACCTCTTTCTGGTTGAAGGGAGGATTAGCCATCACGAAGTCGAACTTGCCCACCATCTGATGCGGGTCTTCATAATAGCTACTGGCAACGCGAATATCGCCGGAAAGGCCGTGGACCGCGAGATTGAGCCGACACAGCTTCTGCGTATCCGCCATCTTCTCCACGCCGTAGACGCTGATTTCACGCGCGGGATTTGCATTGTGCCGCTTCACGAATTCGGCGGAATGGACAAACATGCCGCCGGAGCCGCATGCCGGATCGAGGATGCGGCCGTGGAAAGGTTCGATCACCTCGACGATCAGTTTCACGATGCTCGAAGGCGTGAAATACTCGCCGCCTTTCTGCATGAAGGCGGAGGCGAACTCGCCCATGAAAAATTCGAAGATCAGGCCATAGGCGTCGCCTGCGATCGCGAGCGGTTGCAAGAGCCTCAGCAGTTCACGCAGCACCGAACTGGGCAGAGAGCCGTAGCCTTCGGGCAGCACACCGGAGGAAAGGTCCGGATTGTGCTCGGCGATGACCTTCATCGCCTCGTTTAGCACCTCGGCCAGATTCTCTGTCTCGGGCAGCCCGAGCAGATAGGAAAAGCGGGCATGCGGCGGCAGGAAAACCGCGCCCTTCGCATGATAATCCGGGGGCGTGGGATTGCCGCGCCGCCCGCCGCGCGGAAGCTCGGCATCCACTATATCGAACCGCGCTTCCATTTGCCGCAGCGCGATTAGTGCAAGCACCGGCTGCGCATACTGGTCCGGTCTCAGTTCGGTATTCGTCCAGAGCTGGTTCGCCGTGGCGAAAAGGCGCCGCGAAAGGTCTTGAAGATCAACTGCCAATTATTTTCCATTGTAGTCATACGTCACCTATAAGTTGGATCCCGGCGAGCGCGGTCGCGATCATATCATTACGGATTACTAAACACGTGTGCGTATTGTTACATCTCTTCGCATCCGCGGGGTATATCAATGCTTCACGGCTTGCGTCGGCGGAGGCCCGCTTTGGTGTCGGCATGCGCCCTTCGACCGTATCCGGTGGTCGAACCACCGTTTCGTGGCTCTCGTTAATGCCACCGATGGGGCGGGGTGGCTGAATGATGCCTTCTACGGGCGCGCTCCGCTCAAAGCCCAAGAACCACTAACCATCCGTCGATCTCGTCACACTTTCCCACGCCTGAAATTCCGCATCGAGTAACGAGAGCTTCTCGCGGACCAACCCAAGCGCGTCGCTTCCGAGCAGAAGATGCGCTGGCGGCTCGTCGCTTTCGATCACGGACAACATCGCCCGCGCCGCTTTCACGGGATCCCCGAGTTGCTGGCCGCTTTTTTCTTCCCGCGCTTTTCTGATCGGATCGAACAGCGCGTCGTAATCCGGAATCACGCGCGCGGTTCGAACCATCGAGCGCCCGGCCCATTCGGTGCGGAACGATCCTGGCGCCACGGCGGTCACGCGGATCCCGAACGGTTTGACTTCCTTGCCGAGGACCTCGGAGATCCCTTCGAGCGCGAATTTGCTGCCGCAGTAGTAGGCGATTCCCGGCATGGTGACGAAACCGCCCATCGATGTGATGTTGAGAATATGTCCGCGTCGTCGCTCGCGCATATACGGCAGCACGCCTTTCATGACCGCCACGGCGCCGAACACGTTGACATCGAATTGCCGGCGCATTTCTTCTAGCGACGACTCTTCCATGACGCCTTCGTGACCGTAGCCAGCGTTGTTCACCAGTACGTCGATCGGTCCCACATTTGCCTCGATTTCCTCGATCACATCGCCGATTGAGTCGAAGTCTGTAACGTCAAGTAGCCGACCGAATGCGTTGGCGGCGTCGAGCGATTCGAAGCGCTGCTTCGCTTCTTCACTGCGTACCGTGCCGACGACCCGATACCCTGCGGAAAGCGCTTCTTCGGCCAGCGCGCGTCCGAATCCGCTACTGACACCCGTAATAAGGATCATTTTGGTTTGTGCCATGACATGAGTCCCAGGCTGATTAAGGAGCTTGCATGTTATTCTCGGAACGCTACGGAAATTAGACCGGATTCTTGCTTTGTATTGCCTATTTCTATGAAACGAGCACACCTCAAGGAACGCGCTTCGTCGGCTGGCGTGTGCGACCAGCGCCGGATGGTTGCGCTGCTGGCTGCGCTCGCGCCGCAGGAAGGCTACAACCTGACTGCGCTGCGGGATGTGCGCGTTTTGCGTTCGGACCGCGCGTTGTCTCGCACGCCGGTGCTCTACGATCCGGGCATCGTCATCGTCTGCCAGGGCAGCAAGCGCGGATTTCTGGGTGACCGTGTCTATGTGTACGATGAGCAGCACTATCTCGCGGTGGCGGTGCCGGTTCCGTTCACGATGGAGACCGACGCGACACCCGAGCGACCGTTGCTAGCCCTTTACCTGCATCTGAACTTTCAGGTGGCGGCCGAGTTGATGATTCAGATCGATCAGCACGGCGCGACGTCGCCTAACGATGCGCCCGAGACCATGATGTCGAGTCCGATGGACGCGTCGATGAGCGCGTCCGTGTTGCGATTTCTGGAAGCACTGAGCCGGCCTCTCGACGCGGCGATTCTAGGGCCCGGCCTCATGCGTGAGGTGTATTTTCGCGTTCTTAGCGGCGCACAAGGCAACGCAATGCGCGCGGCGTTAGCCATGCAAGGGCAGTTCGGCAAGATCGGCCGGGCGCTGGAGCGTATTCATGCGACGTATGCGGAGCCGCTCGACCTTCCGGGTCTGGCGCATCAGGCCGGGATGAGCGTGCCGACGTTCCATAGCCACTTCAAAGCCATCACGAGTACATCGCCGATGCAGTACGTGAAATCCACTCGATTGCATCAGGCTCGCTTGCTCATGGTGCGCCAAAGCATGACTGCCGAGGCGGCATGTCACGCCGTCGGCTATGCCAGCGCCTCGCAATTCAATCGAGAGTTCAAGCGGCTTTTTGGCAGGACGCCTGCCGCTGAAACGAAGCGCCTTCGCGAAAATTTTGCGCTGCCTCCCGCGTTTCCGGATTCACGGTTCGTCTCGTCGCATTGAAGTGCGGCTAAAGGAAGGGCGCGCCGGTTCATTCCATCGCGGCGTGCGCGAGCGTCTCGTCGGGCACTTTCTTCGCCGGGCGAATCAGCAAGACTAGCGGCACGACGAGCAGCGTTGCGATGAACATCAGCTTGAAGTCGTTCAAGTACGCGATCATCGCGGCTTGCTGGTTGATCGAGCGGTCGAGCAGCGCGACGTCGTAATTCGAGCCGCTTGCGAGCATCGGCTGAATTGCGGGGTTGAAGACGTTGATATTGGCGGCGAGGTCCGAGTGTGCAACCTGCGTTCCGCGCGTGATCAGCGTCTGCACGATCGAAATACCGATACTGCTGCCGATATTTCGCATCAAGCTGTAGGTTGCGGTGCCGTCGGCGCGCAACTCGGGCGTGAGCGTCGAGAACGAGAGCGCCGACAGCGGCACGAATACGAGCCCGAGGCCGAAACCCTGGACCACGCCGGGCCACACGATGTCCGATGCCGAAAGCACGATCGTGTACTGCATCATCTGCCACAGCGCGAACGCCGAGATCAGGAAGCCCGCGAGCAGCAACAGCCGCGCGTCGAAGCGCTTGAGCAAGCGGCCGGCGAACAACATGGCGATCATCGTGCCCGCGCCGCTCGGCGCCGTGACGAGGCGTGGTCGCGACGGGATAGTTCATCAGGTTCTGCAACATCGGCGGCAAGAGCGCGCGCGTGGCGTACATGACCGCGCCGATGATAAAAATGAAGCACACGCCGGTCGCGAAGTTGCGGTCCTTCAGCAACTCGTAGCGAAAGAACGACTTCGCGCCGGCTGTCGCGGTGTGCGCGAGAAAAAACGCGAAGCTGATCGCGGCAAGCAGCGCCTCGATGCGAATTTCGAGCGAGCCGAACCAGTCGAGTTGTTCGCCGCGATCGAGCATCGCCTGGAACGCGCCGATCGCGAGGCTCAACGTGGCGAAGCCGAACGCGTCGAACTTCACGCCGTGTTTCGGCTCCTTCGCGGGCAAAAACGTCAACACGCCGAACAGCGCGAAGGCGCCGATCGGCACGTTGATGAAGAAGACCCAGCGCCAGTTGTAGCTGTCGGTGAGCCAGCCGCCGAGCGTCGGTCCGAGGATCGGCCCGACCATCACGCCCATGCCCCACACGGCCATCGCCTGCCCTTGCTTTTCGCGCGGATTGATATCGAGCAGGATGGACTGCGAGAGCGGCACGAGCGACGCCCCGAAGATGCCTTGTAAAAGCCGCGAAGCGACAATTTGCGTGAGTGTCTCCGATAGCCCGCAAAGCGCCGACGCCACCGTGAACCCCGCAATCGAAAGAGCGAGCAGGCGCTTCACGCTCAGGCGGTCGGAAAGCCAGCCGGTGAGCGGCGTCGCGATCGCGGCGGCGACGATGTAGGAGGTCAGCACCCACGTGATCTCGTCCTGCGAAGCCGAGAGCGTTCCCTGCATGTGCGGCAATGCAACGTTGGCGATGGTGCTGTCGAGCGTCTGGATCAGCGTCGCGAGCATGATCGAGATGGTGAGCATGGGCCGGTTCAGCGGCGCCGCGCTCGTGGCCGTAACGGCTTCGGAAGACATGTGAAAGAGAATGGCCGGTTAGATAGTAAGCATGCTTATTATTGTACATAGCGGCGCGTCGAGTGTGAATTTTCTATAATCACGCGATGCAAACACCACTCGATAAACGCTTCGGCTTCCTCGTGTCCGACGTCGGCCGCTTATGCGGCAAACGGTTCGACGATCTCGCGAAGTCGTCGCTGGATCTCACGCGCGCGCAGTGCCGTGCGCTCGCTTACCTGTCGCACTACGGCGAGGTGAATCAGGCGCGGCTCGCCGACTTGCTGGAAGTCGCGCCGATCTCGGCCGGGCGGCTGCTCGATCGAATGGAAGACGGCGGGTGGATCGAGCGGCTTCAGAACGAAGACGACCGGCGCGCGCGGCAGGTGCGCATGACCGCGAAGGCGCACAAGGCGCTGGACAAGGCGCGACTGGTCGGCGATGAGGTCGCTGCGGAGGCGCTCGCCGGACTCAGTGCGGAGGAAAGCGAGCAGTTCATCGCGCTCCTGGCACGCGTGCGCGCGAACCTCGGACGGATCGTCGATCCGTCGAATGAGTAGCAAAACCCGGCAAGCCGAGAGCATTGGCCGCCGTTAGGACCGATGCTGGATTGCCTTCAACTCTACTTTTCTACGGGTTTCCACTACACCGCTGGCACCTTGTCCGCGTGATGTGAGCGCGCTCTGATTCGCGCCGTCTGGAACAAAATCTGCATTTCTCCGCTGCCCGGAATTCAATTTCTATTTGCGAGCCAATGATGGCGGGCGTCTCCGACCTGACTGATGGGAATCCATCATTTTCAGGGATGAGTCTGCCTGCGCGGTCCTCTATCTTTGAGCCACAGGTAGAACTTAAACAAGCCATCAGCAGGAGACATCCATGTCATCGACTTCCCGCGTCGAAGGCGGCGCGACATCGTCCCACGCGAGCGCGCAGTCCGCCGAACGGCCCTTCGACGAGCGCATGACCGAGCAGTGGTATCAACCCGTCATCCCGCGCGCGGTGCTCAAGGAATTGATGAAGCGCAGCGACGCCGAAGGCTGGAAAAACTTCGGTCCGTGGCTCGCGCTGCTGGTCGTCTCCGGCATGGTCGCGGCGTTTTCGTGGGGGACGTGGTGGGCGATTCCGGCGTTTCTTGTGTACGGAACGATCTATTCGTCGAGCGACGCGCGCTGGCATGAACTTGCGCACGGCACGCCGTTCAAGACGCGCTGGATGAACGATGCCTTCTATCACCTTTCGTCGTTCATGACGATTCGCGAGGGTTACTGGTGGCGCTGGAGTCACGCGCGCCATCACACGCATACGTATTTTCAGGAACGCGATCCCGAGATTCAGGTCGCGCGGCCGACGAAGGTCTGGCCCATCGTCATCGACTTCTTCGGGCTGATGGGATGCACGCTCGAAATCGGCAAGGTCGTGCGGCATGCCTTCGGTCGCGTGGATGCCGCCACCGACACGTTCCTGCCCGCCTCCGAAAAACCCAAGATGATCTGGTCGTGCCGCATCTACTTGATCGTGGTGACGGCGACCATCGTCGCCGCGATCCTGATGCGCAGCGTTCTGCCGCTGATGTTCGTCTGGACACCGCGTTTTTACGGCGGCTGGCTGCATCAGTTGCTCGGGCTCACGCAACATGCGGGACTCGCCGTCAACGTGAAGGACCATCGTCTCAATACCCGGACCATCATGATGAATCCGGCGTTCCGGTTCCTGTACCTGAACATGAACTATCACCTCGAACATCACCTGCTGCCGATGGTGCCGTTCCACGCGTTGCCGCGTCTGCATGAGGCGATTCGCGACCAGCTTCCTCCCGCGTATCCGAGTCTCTATGCGGCCTATCGCGAAATGCTGCCCGCGCTATGGAAGCAGCGATCCGACCCGGCGCACCTGATCGAGCGGACCGTGCCTTTGGATCGGCGGCAAGCGGCGTTCGGCACGTCGGGTCCCACGACAATTTCAAGCGGAGAGTGACGTGAGCGTGCAAACGGAAAACGTTAAGTGGGTGAGCGCATGCGGCGTCGACGATATCGACGAAGAAGACGTGCTGCGTTTCGATCATGCCGGGGCGACCTTCGCGATCTACCGTATCGAAAGCGGCTACTTCGCCTCCGATGGCTGGTGTACGCATGAACGGGCCCATCTGGCGGACGGGTTCGTGATCGGCGGCGAGATCGAATGTCCGCTGCATCAGGGCCGATTCGAGATCGCAACCGGGAAGCCGAAGAGTCCGCCGGTGTGCGTGCATCTGAAAACGTATCCGGTCAAAGTGGAAGGCGACCGCGTGCTTCTCGCGCTGCCCGAGCAGGGAGACGCGTGATGTCTCGCCCGGGAATGGTCATCGTCGGCGCGGGGCAATGCGGTGCGCGCACGGCGCACGCGCTGCGCGACAACGGTTGGGAAGGTGCGATTACGCTCATCGGCAACGAAGGCGTTGCACCGTATGATCGGCCGCCGCTTTCGAAGGCCGTGCTGCTCGGCGAGAAAAGCACGCAGCAATGCGCACTTTACGACGAGGCGTTTTATCGGGATCAACGCATCGATCTGCGCGTGGATGCGGGCGTCGAGCGGATCGATCGCGGGGCTCGGGAGATCGTGCTCGAAAGCGGTCACAAAGTTGCGTATCAACGCCTGTTGATTGCGACGGGTGCATCGGCGCGACGCTTGAACGTGCCGGGCGCGACGTTCGAAGGCGTCCACACGTTGCGCACCGCAGCGGATTCGGAGCGCATCGCGGGCGAATTGGCGGCGGGCCGCCGGATCGTCATCATCGGTGCGGGTTTTATCGGCCTGGAAATCGCGGCGACGGCGCGAGCGCGCGGCTGCGAAGTCGTCGTGATCGAGACGGCGGCGCGGGCGCTGATGCGCGCGGTGCCGGAGATCGTCGCGGGCTTTCTGATCGAGCGGCATCGGCAAATGGGCGTGGAAGTTCGCTTCGCCGTGCAAGTCGATCGCATCGTGGGGACGACGCGCGTCACAGGCGTCAAGCTTTCCGATGGCTCCACGGTCGCGTGCGATTGTGTCGTTGCGGGAATCGGCGTGAAGCCGAGGACGGAACTGGCGGAAGCCGCGGGCATCGACGTGGCCGACGGAATCGCGGTGGACGACACGCTGCGCACCAACGATCCGCATATCTTCGCGGCAGGCGACGTGTGCTCCTTCCCGCACCGCCTTTTCCGCCGCCGGATGCGGCTCGAATGCTGGAAAAACGCCGAGGATCACGCGCGGATCGTCGCGCGCAACATGCTCGAACGCGGCGAAACGTATTCCGAAGTGCCGTGGTTCTGGTCCGATCAGTACGACATGACCATTCAGATTGCCGGCATGCCCGCATTCGGCGTGACGTCCGTCGTGCGGGAGACGAGCGCGGCGTCGCGAATTTTCTTTGCGCTCGATCGCGATGGCGTTCTGGTCGGCGCGAGCGGGGTGGGCGCAATGGGCGAGATTGCACGCGATGTGCGCGTCGCGCAGGCGCTTATCGCCCGTCGCGCGATGATCGAGCCTGCCTTGCTCGCGGACCGCAGCGTCAAGCTCAAGTCCATGCTCGCGGCGGAGGCGACATGACCCAGCGTCTCGACATTTATCAGTCGCTCTGGGCGATGGAGCGGCGTCATACCGACGGCGTCGAGCGTTCGCTCGAAGAGAATATCGGCCTGATCGCGGACGCGGGCTTCAGCGGGGTAAGCGCCTCGTATGCCTCGAAAAGCGATGTGCGTGAGTTGACGAACCTGTTGAAGTCGCGAGGCTTGCAGGCGGAAGGCCAGTGCTTTCCGCGCACGGTCGGTGAACTGCAGCCGATCCTTGAAAACGCGGTGGAATTCGGTGTGCATCACATCGACCTGCAACCCGACGTGCGGCCACGGACGATCAGCGAATGCCTTGAGTTGATCGACGGCTGGACGCGTTTGTCGGAACAGGTCGATTTCCCGGTGTACATCGAAACGCATCGCGACCGGATGACGACGGACCTGCATTTCACGCTCGATCTGCTCGATGCACGCCCCGACCTGAAATTGCTCGGCGATATCTCGCACTATCTGGTGGGCCGGGAATTCGCCATGCCGGTGTCGCAGGAGAACCACGCCGCCATGCATAGAATCCTCGATCAATCGTGGGCGTTTCATGGCCGTATCGCCAGTCGCGAACAGGTGCAGATCGAGATTTCGTTCGAGCCGCATCGCGTCTGGGTCGAGCTCTTTCTCGAATGGTGGCGTTATGGATTCGCGTCGTGGCGTCGTCGCGCGGGTCCGGACGACACGCTTGTATTCACGTGCGAGCTTGGGCCGAAGCCTTACGCGATCATCGGTCGCGACGGCAACGATACGACCGACCGCTGGGCTGAATCGCTGCTGATGCGCGACTGGATTCGCGGACTGTGGGAGCGCGAACTCAATCGCTCAACGGAAGATTTTCACGCAGCAGCACAGTGACGGGAATCTGTGGGCTCAGTGCAACGCCGGCGTCGCGATGGTAATGCCGCAACACGATTTCAACGGAACGCATCGCTTCGCCGAGCGGATTTTGATCGAGCACGGCGTCGAGCGTGCCTTCGATGAGCAAGCGCCGCGAGCTTTCGTTGAGTTCATGCCCGATCAGCACTGTCGATCGGACACGGTCGAGCGCTCGTAACGCGGCGGCAATGCCTTCGTCGCCGACGGAGATGTTGTAGATCCCGCGCAGGTCGGGACAGCGCCGAAACGCATCGCGCGTCAGCGTTTCGGTGGCCGCGGATTGCTCGCGGCTTTCGACGGTCTCGACAATGTCGCAAGCGGGGAAGCGTCGCCGCAATACGGAACGAAATCCGCTTTCGCGTTCTTCATGTCCGAGGAAATCATGCATGCCCGTGAGCACGAGTACCTTGCCTCCCGCGTCGCCGAGAAAGCGGCCCATCAGTTCGCCCGCGACCCGGCCGGCGCAGCGATTGTCGATGCCGACGTAAGCGAGGCGTCCGGTGCCGGGCAAATCGCTCGCAAGCGTCACGACGGGCATCGCGGCGCTGACGCGTCGCAGCGCCGCCGTGATGTCTGGATGCTCGTAAGTCACGATGATCAGCGCATCTGCATTGCGGGTCGCGCGCTGGATAGTTCCCACGACGCTCGCCGGATCGAGACTTTCGAAGTAGGTGACAGCGCAAATCGCGCGTTGCGCCTCGAAGGTCTTTTGCGCGAGTTCGAAACCCTGCTTCAGATGCACGTAATACGGCGCGACCGGCCGTTGCAGCAGCACGGCAATGCGCAGCCACCGAACCGATACGGTCCCGAGCGCGCGGTCGATATTCAGCTTGCGCGCCCACTCCAGCACCCGCATTTCCTTCGCACGGGACACGCTGCCCCGGCCGTTCAAAACGCGGTCCACGGTCGCCTCGCTGACATCCGCCGCCCGGGCGATGTCGGCCATGGTCGTCTTGCGTCGCGTGTTTTCCGGCATGAGTGTCCGAGTGTCAAGAAGAGGTAAACCCAGCGCGATCATCGCATCAACGATACGCAAATATCAACACACGTCACGCGTATTCGCAGCAAACACTTCCCGGCAACGAACCGGGAACGCAGCACCCCGCATGACGACAACGCATCCGCACCGCGGTTGCTGCCATCGTTCGGGTCATAACAGGAGACAGGAAATGAACTCGACATGCCCGCAATTTCCCAGGCGCATCGCTATGGCCGTGTGCCTTGCAGGGTCGCTGATGACGGCGAACGCCGCTTACAGTGCAGGACCGGCGAACATCGTGATGCTCACGCATGGTGCCGCCACCAATGCCTTCTGGCAAGCCGTGAAGAAAGGCTTCGACGATGCCTGCGCGCGGACTCAGTCGCATTGCCAGATGATCTTTACCCAGACGGATGGCTCGATCGAACAGCAGACCGCGAACTTTCAGGCCGCGGTCGCGCGCAAGCCCGACGCAATCCTGACGACCATCGTCGATGACAAGGCGCTGACGCCGCTCATCAACGACGCGCGCGCGAAGAACATCATGGTGATCGCCTATAACGTCGATCAAAGCGGCGGCGCCGCTGGTTCGGCAAAACGTCAAGCGTTTATCGGGCAGAACTTCGTGCCTGCGGGACGCAGCCTTGCGCGCCAGTTGTCGAGTCAGTTTCCGAAGACCGGTCCGATCCGCATTTTGATCGGGGTCAGCGCGCCGGGACAGAACTGGGCCGAGCAGCGCGCCAAAGGCGTGATGGAAGGTCTCGATGCCTGGAAGCGGGCCAATCCGGACCGGACGGTCGTGATCGACCGGATCGACTCGGGGACGGATCTGTCGGTCACGGGAGATCGCGTAGGCGCTTACCTGACCGCTCATCCCGATACCACCGCCTACTTCGACATGGGCTTTTTCCATGCCGCCGTTGCACGGACGCTCATGGATCGCAACGTGCCGCCGGGCAAGGTGCTTCTCGCGGGCTTCGACATCGTGCCGCAGGTGCTTCAGATGATGA
The DNA here is from genome assembly GCF_057814995.1 of Caballeronia sp. SL1002. NCBI lineage: Bacteria > Pseudomonadati > Pseudomonadota > Betaproteobacteria > Burkholderiales > Burkholderiaceae > Caballeronia > Caballeronia sp. SL1002. The sequence continues at coordinate 704,788 of NZ_JBYMUW010000003.1, forward strand.
AGGCCGGCTACATCCAGGCTGAAGTCGATCAGCAACCGTACGCGCAGGGCTTCATGCCGGTGATGCAGGTGTACCTCGCGAAGTCGTTCGGCCTCGCGCCCGCCGACATCAACACCGGCGACTCGCTCGTCATGCCGGCGCAGGCCGAAACGGTGCTCGCGCTGTCGCAACAAGGCTTGCGCTAGGGAGCACGCGATGAAAAAGCTACTCAAGGTCTATTTGCAAAAGCCGGAACTGGCGGGCATCGTTCTGCTGGTTCTCCTTATCTGCCTGTTCCAGTTCCGCTCGCAGATGGTGTTCCTCGGCGCGGAAAATGTGCGCGGCATTCTCGGTGTTCTTCCGGAGGTCGGGCTTGTCGCGATCGGCGTGACGTTGCTCATGATTTGCGGCGAGTTCGATCTGTCGGTCGGGTCCGTATTCGCGCTCACGCCCATGTCGATCACGCTGATGATGAATGCGGGCATGCCGTTCTGGCCCGCGTTCGCGATCGGGCTCGTCGTGGCTGCGTTGATCGGACTGGCGAACGGTCTGATCACGCTGGTGTTCAACATACCGAGCTTCATTACGACGCTCGGCATGTTGTTCATCGTGCGCTCGCTGACCGTCGTGTTATCCGGCGGGTTTCCGCCCAACTTGCCGATCGAGCAAATACCCTCGCAGTTGTTCGTGAGCTTCATCGGTCCCGATGCGCTGTTCCGCACGTCGTTTCTCTGGTTCATCGGCATCGGGGCGATGGCGGCGGTTTTACTGTCGTCCACGAATCTCGGCAACTGGATGAAAGCAACGGGCGGCTTTCTCGAAGCGTCGGTGTCGAGCGGCGTTCCCGCGCGGCGCGTGAAATTGTTTTCCTTCGTGCTGTGCGCCGTGCTTGCCGGGTTCGCCGGGATGATCCAGGTCTTGCGGCTCGGCGCGGCGTTGCCGTCGATCGGCGAAGGGCTGGAGTTGCAAGCGGTAGCCGCTGCGGTGATAGGCGGGACAGCGTTGACGGGCGGGATCGGCAACGTGCTCGGCGCGGTGGTGGGCGCACTGCTGATCCGGGTGATCGACAACGGACTGGTGCTCACGCAAGTCGATGCGAACTGGTTCAAGTTCGCCGTCGGCAGCCTGACGATTTTCGCGGTCGTCGCCAATGCCTGGATGCGTCGCACGGCCCAACATCTGAAGGTGCAACTATGAACACGCTTCCCACGCAACACGCGGATCTGCTCGGCTATGCGCACGAAGGGACGGATGCGCTTGCGACCTCCGGTGCGCTGATGGCCGTGCGCAACCTGCACAAATGGTACTCCGGCGTTCACGCGTTGAAGGGCGTCAATCTGGAGTTTCGGCGCGGCGAAGTGGTGGGTCTGCTCGGCGATAACGGCGCCGGAAAATCGACGCTGATCAAAATACTCTCCGGCGTTCACAAGCCCGATCAAGGCGAGATTCTCTTTCAGGGGCAGCCGGTGCGCATCGGTACGCCGAAGGCAGCGATGCAACTCGGCATTGAAACCATCCATCAGCACAACTCGCTCGTACCGAATCTGTCCATCGCGCGAAATCTTTTTATCGGACGCGAGCCGCTGCTGTTCTCGATGTTCGGAATCGGGCCGATGAACCACGCGCGCATGCGAACGGAAGCCGTCAAGGCGCTGGGGGATGTCGACTTGCATCTGCGCTCGGCCGAAGCGCTGCTCGGTGAGCTATCGGGCGGGCAGCGTCAAGGCGTGGCGATCGCGCGCGCCATGCATTTCAAATCCAAGCTGCTGATCCTCGATGAACCGACCAACCATTTGTCGGTGAAGGAAACGGACAAGGTGATCGGCTTCGTTCGCGGACTTTCCGCGCAAGGCATCACGGGCGTATTCATCAGCCACAACCTTCAGCACGTCTTTCACTCCTGCGACCGCATCGTCGCGATGGCACGCGGCGAAGTCGTGCTGGACCGCGCGGTGGATGAAACGTCCATCGAGGAAGTGACTGAGTTGCTCTGATTGTGTTCTAGCCAATAACAGGAGGCAGGATAGGACAGTTCGACAACAAAGTAGCCGTGGTAACGGGCGGCACGCAGGGCCTCGGTGCGGCAGTCGCCCGGCTGCTCGCGGAACGTGGCGCACGCGGCATCGCGATATGCGGACGGTCGCTCGAAAAGGGGACTGCCATGGCCCGCCGACTTTCTGAAGCACACGGCGCCGACGTGCGATTCGTGCAGGCGGACTTATCGCGCGTCGAGGACTGTCGCGCCGTAATTGCGGACGCCGATGACGCGTTCGGCCGCATCGATGTACTCGTCAACGCAGCGGCAATGACCGACCGGGGCACCATTCTCGATACCGATCCTTCGTTGTTCGACCGCATATTCGCCACCAATGTGCGCGCGCCTTTCTTCCTGATGCAGGAGACCATCCGCGTGATGCTGCGCGAGCGCACGCAGGGCGCGATCGTTAACATCGGCTCGATGTCGGCCATGGCGGGGCAACCGTTTATTGCGGCGTATTGTGCGTCGAAAGGCGCGCTTGCCACGCTGACGAAAAACACCGCTTACGCGGTGCTGCGCAACCGGATTCGCGTGAACGGCCTCAATCTCGGCTGGATGGCGTCGGACGGCGAGGACCGCATTCAACGCGAATATCACGGGGCATCGGCCAACTGGCTCGAGCAGGCCGCGGCGGCGCAGCCGGCTGGGAGACTCATCGGTCCCGAGGAAGCCGCTCGTGCGGTCGCTTTTCTCGCGAGCGACGAGTCGGGGATGATGACCGGATCGATGGTCAATTTCGACCAGTCGGTATGGGGCGCTTTCGACGACGCACCCCATCCGCCTGCTGCAATGTAGCGAACGCAAGGCCTTGCGTAGGATACTCAGGGCTGGAGTTGGACCTCACCGCTTTGCGATCGGACTGCGCTCGCTCGCTCGCGTCCGCGCCCCGCTCAGCGCGGGGCGCGGGACGCCTTGTCAAACGTCGCCGCGCCCCTGGCGACGAAGTACGACGTGCGTGGCTTTCTCCGTCGCCACGAACTGAACGCATTCGTATCCGAGAGCGCGCGCGTCGATCCCTTCGAACAGCCGCTCGCCCGCGCCCAAGAGGACTGGCGAGATAGCGACATGCAGTTCGTCGATCAGGCCCGCGCGGAGATATTGCCGGATCGTATCGGCGCCGCCGCCGATACGCACTTCCATGCCGTTGGCCGCGTCGCGCGCACGCTCGAGCGCTTCATGAATACCGCCCGTGACGAAATGGAATGTCGTCCCGCCTTCCATCTCGATGGACGGCCGCCCGTGATGGGTCAGGATAAACGCGGGAACATGATAGGGCGGGTTGTCGCCCCACCAGCCCTTCCAGTTCATGTCGGGCCAGGGGCCGCGAACCGGGCCGAACATGTTTCTTCCGATAATCCACGCGCCGACGTTCTCGAAGCCTTGCGCGGCGAAGTCGTCGTCGATTCCCGTCGTGCCGCCGTCGGCGCCAAATAAAGTACGCTGAAACGTGCGCGTCGCGACTAACCACGGATGCAAATCCGTCCCGCCCACACCGAGCGGATTCTTCATATCCTGATTCGGACCCGCTGCGTATCCGTCGAGCGAGATGGTGAAACAGTGAGCGCGAACGCGTGTCATTGCATGCCCTCCTTTTGATCGACGCCTGATGATTGGTAAGCATACTCGACAAGGACCGCGACAAGACTGGCAGACAAAACCAGTCGCTATTTGCACGGCCGATTACAGCGTCGCGCGGGTTCCGATACAGTGGGCACGGGACGCGGAACGTACAAGCGACGGTCACAATCTGGACGAATGTGCCTTTATCCGGAACGGTCGTCAACAAGAAGGATTTCGCAGGTCGAGTGAGTTATCGATCGGCGCTTCGCCGCATTCCGGCTGATTCCCGCAAAGCGGAATCAGCAATGTACAAGATGGAACTTCTGAGTCTATGAAGGCTTAGGCACCGCGAGGGTTTCCGTACCGCACAGGCGGCTCTAAGGATTCTGACCTTCATCGACCGAACGGGACGAGTCCGTGAACTGAAAGGCGTAATATGCGGGCAACGATGTGCGGAAGCCGGTGGAAGCCCGGCGCGGTCGCGCCACTGTAACCCGCTCTGCGAAAGAGCAGGAAGTCAGACCCGCATGTCGTATTCATTCCCTTCCTCAAATCAGATTTTCGGGGCGCGCAACCCCTGGAGAATATGTCATGACTGATGCTGTTTTTGATCCGGTCGCCGCACCCGTGGCAATCCCGGTCCGCGATCTTTTGCCGTGGGTTATTTTTGGCGGCTTGCTCATGCTGCTGATGATCTATTTCGTGGGCGCGGAACAAGGGGCGACCTCGCTGATTTCCGGCATGTACGTACACGAGTTCTTACACGACGGCCGCCATCTGCTCGGCTTTCCTTGCCACTGACGGGAGCGCGACATGATCGGAAAATTGTTGGTTCGCGGCATGCTCACGGGCATCGTCGCGGGATTGCTCACGTTCAGCTTCGCCAAAATCGCGGGCGAACCGCAAGTGGATCAGGCGATCTCGTTCGAGGAAAAAGTCGATGCCGCCAAAGGCGAAGCGCCGGAACCCGAGCTCGTCAGCCGTCACACTCAGGCGGGCTTCGGCCTTTTCACGGGCGTGATAGTTTATGGCGCAGCAGTGGGCGGGATTTTTTCGCTGATCTTCGCCTATGCGTATGGGCGCGTCGGCAAGCTCAATCCGCGTGCGCTGTCGGGACTTCTGGCGCTCGCGGCGTTCGTTTCCGTGGTGCTCGTCCCTTACCTTAAATACCCGGCGAATCCACCGTCCGTCGGCGACCCCGACACGATCGGCATGCGCACCGGTCTGTTCTTTCTGATGGTCGCCATCTCGATTGCAGCCACGGTGTTTTCCGTGAAGCTGCGACGCTCTCTCGAGCGGCAGATGGGTAGCTGGAATGCTTCGATTTTCGGCGGTGCGGTTTTCATCGTCATCATTGCAGCCGTGCAATTTGCATTGCCCGCCATCAATGAAGTCCCGGCCGCTTTCCCGGCAGTGTTGCTATGGAAATTCCGTGTCGCGGCGCTTGGCATGCAGGCGATCATGTGGACGACGATCGGCCTGCTTTTCGGCGCTCTCGTTGAAAAGGGTTTGCGCGCGGGAACGCTACAGTACGTCGCGCGCTAGGCGAGTCGCTCGCCGCCTGCCTTCCGGGCTCTGAAGATGTGGACCGCTGTTGTCGAGCGGTCCACATCTTTTTTCCGATTTCATCTACGCCCTCCAACGCGACGCTCGCTCCGCGTATCCCCCGTATGCTCCCGCGTATGTACCCGCGTATGTACCGATTGCCAGGCAATCGTAAGCCGGTGCATGCGTCTGCATTTTGCCTCTGTTCTGATATCCTTTTTACCGTGCGCCGGCGCGTGACCTCAGCGTCGATACCAGCGGCAGGCGACATCCACTCAAGAGGCTTGGGGATCACTATGACCAGTCAGTCGAATTCGCGGGGCGTCATCGGCGTCATCACATTGCTCTTTACGGTGCTGACCGCACTCTACCTGCTGATCGGTGGCGCATGGCTGCTCTCGGTGGGCGGATCGGCGTACTACGTCATCACCGGCATCGCGATGCTCGTCGTGGCCTGGCTGCTATGGCGGCGCCGTCCCGCGGCGCTCGTGCTTTACGCGCTGGTGCTTCTGGGCACGGCGATCTGGGCGCTCTGGGAGTCGGGTCCCGACTTCTGGGCGCTCGCGCCGCGCTCCGGAGTGCTTGTCATTTTCGGCGTCTGGCTGCTGCTGCTCGTGAGCTGGCGGCTGGTCGGCGAGCGCCGGCTGGGCGTGGTATCGCTGGTGGTCGCGCTCGTGGCGTGGGCGGGCGTGCTCGTGTACGCGAGCTTCAACGATCCGCAGCAGGTCAACGGCACACTGAGCGCTTCGGCGGCGGCGAGCGGTGCGGAACATGCGGGCGCCGCCGACTGGCCCGCCTACGGCCGCACTCAGGAAGGCACGCGCTATTCGCCGTTGCAGCAGATCACGCCGAGCAATGCAAAAGATCTTCAGGTTGCCTGGACTTTCCGCACGGGTGACATGAAAGGACCCAACGATCCGGTCGAGATCACGAACGAGGTCACGCCCATCAAGATCGGCGATCTGCTTTACCTGTGCTCGCCGCACCAGAAGCTCTTCGCGCTCGATGCGAAAACGGGCGCGCTCAAATGGAAGTTCGATCCCGAACTGAAGGCCGATCCGTCGTTCCAGCACGTCACTTGCCGTGGCGTGTCGTATGTCGATTTGTCGGCCAGCGCAACAGCCGCTTCGGCGTCGCTGGCCTCACCGCCGGCAAGCGACGCCGCCGCTGTCGCCACAGCCGCCTGTACGCGCCGCATCTACCTGCCGGTGAACGACGGCCATCTCTACGCGCTCGACGCGCTGACGGGCCAGCGTTGCGAAGGCTTCGGCAACAAGGGCGATCTCGACTTGCAGCACGCCCAGCCGGTCACGACGCCAGGCATGTACGAGCCCACGTCGCCGTCGATCGTGACGAGCAAGGTGATCGTCGTGGCGGGTTCGGTCGAGGATAACTTCTCGACCCGCGAGCCGTCGGGCGTCATCCGCGGTTTCGATGTGCGCACGGGGGAGTTGCTCTGGGCGTTCGACCCGGGCGCGAAGGATCCGAATCACATTCCCGGTCCGGGCGAGCATTACTCGTGGACGTCGCCTAACTCGTGGGCGCCCGCCGCCTACGACCCGAAGCTCGACATGGTCTATTTGCCGATGGGCGTGACGACGCCGGATATCTGGGGCGGCCATCGCACCCCGGAGCAGGAGCGCTACGCGAGCGGTTTGCTCGCGCTGCACGCCTCGACCGGCAAGCTCGCCTGGTTCTACCAGAGCGTGCATCATGATCTGTGGGACATGGATCAGCCGTCGCAGCCAACCGTCGCCGACATTACCGACAAGGATGGCAAGACCGTGCCGGTGGTTTATGCGCCGGCCAAGACGGGCAACCTCTTCGTGCTCGACCGGCGCACCGGCGTGCCGGTCGTGCCGGCGCCCGAAACGCCCGTGCCGCAAGGCGCGGCCCCGGGCGATCACGTCATGCCGACCCAGCCGTTCTCGCAACTCACGTATCGTCCGTCGAAGGACCTCACCGACGCCGACATGTGGGGCGCAACGATGTTCGACCAGCTCGTCTGCCGCGTGATGTTCCACAAGTTGCGTTACGAAGGCACGTTCACGCCGCCGTCGCTGCAGGGCACGCTCGTGTTCCCGGGCAACCTGGGTATGTTCGAGTGGGGCGGCATCGCCGTCGATACCGATCGTCAGATTGCAGTGGCGAACCCGATCGCGCTGCCGTTCGTCTCGCGTCTGATTCCGCGCGGCCCGGGCAATCCGATGGAGCCGGTCGCCGGAGCGAAGGGCAGCGGCACCGAAGTCGGCATTCAACCGCAATACGGCGTGCCGTTCGGCGTCACGATCAACCCGTTCCTCTCGCCGCTCGGCTTGCCGTGCAAACAGCCGGCTTGGGGCTACATCTCCGCGATCGATCTCAAGACCAATGAGATCGTATGGAAGAAGCGCATCGGCACCGTGCGCGACAGCTCGCCGGTTCCGCTGCCGTTCAAGATGGGCATGCCGATGCTGGGCGGCCCGATCGTCACTGCGGGCGGCGTCGCGTTCATCGGCGCGACGGCGGACAACTACATCCGGGGCTTCGACGTGAACGACGGCAAGCAGGTCTGGGAGGCACGTCTTCCGGCCGGCGGCCAGGCCACGCCGATGAGCTACTCCATCGACGGCCGTCAATACGTCGTCATCGCGGCGGGCGGGCATGGCTCGTTCGGTACGAAGCTCGGCGACTATGTCATTGCTTACGCGTTGCCGCAGCGATAGGCGGCGCCGGCCGCTTCGCGTGACAGGCGAGCGGTTTCCTCTGTGGCGAAGCAAGGTTGTTCAGCCGGTCCGAAGGACGAAGTGCGCGGCCGCGCCGCGCACTTCATCGCGCGCGACGTTGCAAGGAAGGTGACCGTTGAGTGATCGGCGGACCGGCGTCTGTTTCAGCGATATCGCCGGCCGCAAGTTGCCTGCGATAAGCCGCGGGCGTCAACGCCTTCAACGCCTTGAACTGGCGGTTGAAGTTCGATACGTTCGGAAATCCGGAACGCGCCGCAACGACGGAGACCGGCGCGGACGTATGCGCGAGCATCCGGCAAGCATGTCCGATCCGGATCCGCGTGATGTATCGCCCGACGGTCTCGCCCATGTGATGCTCGAAATACCGCGCGAGCGACCGTTCGGTGACGTTTGCCGCCTCGCAGAGTTCGGAGAGCCGCAACGGCTCGGCGAAGCGTTGATCGATCGTCGCGAGCACGCGGTTGATGCGCTCCGGTTCGTGGCCGGACGGTCCCTCTTTCCGGTCGCTGAACGCCGCAGGCGAGGCGAGCGGCTCGCCGGGCGCTTCCGCCAGCATGCACAAGATGTTCAGCGCGGCGGCAAGACGTTCTCGCGGTGCGCTGGAGAGAAGCGTGTCGAGCCGGGCGTGCATCGCAGCGGCCGCCTCGGGACCGAATGCCAGTCCGCAGGCGGCGCGGCGCAACAGGTGACGCAAGGGCGCATATTCCGGGCAGACATCCGATAACCGCCGCGCCCAGTCGCCCGCGAACCAGATCACGATGGCAACCTGAGGCGATGCCGCGTCGAGCGAGCGGTTCGACGCCCACGTATGCGGAAGATTCGGCGGCACGAGGACGAGGTCTTGGTCGACGTAATCGGCGATCGAATCGCCAATATAGCGTTTGCCGTAACTGTTCAGCGTCAGTGTCAGTTCGTATTCGGGATGGCGATGCCATTCGAACGGGATGCGCGGCAGACGCCGGTGGTATACCCGGACTGAACAGTGGTCGCCGAATTCGACGCGTTCGAATGCTGGTTTCATGACTGGAATTGCAAATAATCTGTCTGGATCGTATCACTTTTAGGGGCGCGCCCGTCCTATCCTGCGGACATAGCAGAACCCACAAGGAGACGACCATGGCACTCAACGTTGACGATTTGCCGGCAGCCATCCGGCAAGCCAAACAGGAGCTTCGCAAGCGGCTTCCGAACTATCGGGAAGTCTTCGCCGAAGTGGACGAGGCAATCCGCGCCGAGGCGAGCAAGATAGCCGAACTGCGTGATCGCGGCGATAACGTGATTCCTGAAATCGCGTTCTCCGACATCGCCGAGCGCCGCGTTACTGCCGAGCAGATCGAACTCGTCAAGTCGCGCGGGGCGTGCGTGATCCGCAATGTGTTCGACCGCTCGCTGGTGGATCAATGGGATCGCGACATCGCGAATTACGTCGAGCGCAACGACCTGGACACGCGACTGAAAACGCGCGCGGAGGACCAGTATTTCGGCCAGCTTGCGTCGAGCAAGCCGCAGATCTACGGCGTGTATTGGTCGAAGCCGCAGGTGCTCGCGCGTCAGGCGCCCTCGCTGACGGCGGCGCGCGTGTTTTTGAATCGTTTGTGGCGCAGCGAAAGCGAGGGCCGCGTTCACTTCGACCCGGACCGCGTACCCGTTTATGCGGACCGGATGCGGCGGCGGCCGCCGGGTTCCGCGTCATTGGGCCTGTCCGCGCATTGCGATGGCGGTTCGGTCGAACGTTGGATCGAGGAGAACTTCCGGAAGGTGTACCGGCATGTGTTCAGCGGCAACTGGCGTCGATACGATCCGTTCGACGCGGCGTTCCGGCCCGACGTCGAGGAGATCGCGTCGCCCGCCGTGTGTTCGATGTTCCGCACGTTTCAGGGCTGGACCGCGCTGACACCGCAAGGTCCCGGCGACGGCACGCTGCAACTCGTGCCCATCGCGAATTCAATGGTTTATATCCTGCTGCGCGCGCTTCAGGACGATGTCGCCGACGACGATCTGTGCGGCGCGATGCCCGGCCGCGCCCTTTCCATCAAGCCGGAATTTCACGCGCCGCTTTTCGACGCGCTGTCGTCGATTCCGCACATGCAGGCGGGCGACACCGTGTTCTGGCACAGCGACGTGATTCACGCGGTGGAGGACGCGCATCGCGGCACAGGCTACAGCAACGTGATGTATATCGCCTCCGCGCCCGCATGTGCGAAGAACGATGAATATCTCAAGCGCCAGTTGCCCAGCTTCCTCGAAGGCCAGAGTCCGCCGGATTTCCCGGCGGATCATTTCGAAGTCGACTTCATCGGGCGAGCGAACGCCGAAGATCTGACGCCGCTGGGTAAAGCCCAACTCGGATTCGGCCTGTGAGCATTTATTAGCAAGCGGTATCGCGCCTTGCGCCGGTTTCGGTACCGATGAAAATAGCGATCGAGGCGGCAGCGATTGTCCGAATATGGCCCGCCAGCCGAGCGGGCCTTTTTATGTCCGAAGGTCAAAAAGCCTGTTGATCCTTCTCGACCGATCCGTCCGCCTCCAGCGCGCCATTTTGATAACGCTAAACTACGCGAATTGCCAATCGCCCGAGTGAGCGCGCCCCGGCCTGAATGGACCTCGCACGAGCTAGCGGACAAGGAAAAATGAAAGACCGGGCTACTGTTTTGTGCGTGCGTGACGACCGCATTTTGCTGGTCGCCAGAGCCAGGTCGAGATGGGCGTTGCCGGGCGGACGAATCCGCCGTAACGAAGCGCCCCACGAGGCCGCGTTGCGTGAGCTCGCGGAAGAAACCACGCTCGTCGCCGATGAGCTGACTTACCTCTTCCAGTTCAACGGATTCAGTACGCAGCATCAGGTTTTCTTCGCGGAGGTGGGACTCCATCAGGTCGCCTTGCCCAGCAATGAAATCGCGCGATGCAGATGGTTCGCGCCCCGCAAGATAGCGACGCTTTCTGCGAGCGTCCCGACACGCGGCATCGTGGAGCTATTTTTCCGGCACATCGGCGTGACGGGACCGGATGAGCTCTCAAGCGACGCAAACGCGTTAAAAGCGCATTGACGAACTGAAGCCCGCAGGCGTGCGGATTGCTTCCGAGTGTTCGTCGGGCCGCTGGATTCGAACGACGTCGAACGACCTCCCGGCAATTCAGCAGGAGGCGTCCATGAATCGCATGGAGCGTGTGAATAACAAGGCTCTCGCGCAAGCCAGCAGAATCTCGATCGGATTCCTCGCCCTTTTCTTCGTCAGTTGCGGAGGAGGGAGTTCCGATACCCACACAGCCAGCGTCGGCCCGACCTCAAGCCCGAGTTCGATCCCCGCATCGAGCCCGAATTCAAGCACGACTTCGGCTCCGCAAACCGGCGCGAGCAACGTCCCCGCCACGACCGGCACGCCGACTCCGGTAAGCGACGTGCTGACCTATCACAACGATCTCGCGCGCACGGGGCAGTATCTGGCCGAAACCGTGCTGACGCCGGCAAACGTGAGAAAGGCCACCTTCGGGAAGGTCGCGCTTCTTGCGACCGACGGCAAGGTCGATGCCGAGCCGCTCTACGCAAGCGGCGTGATGATCGGCGGCGTGGGACATAACGTGGTCTATGTGGTCTCCGAGCACGCGACAGCCTATGCGTTCGACGCAGACAGCAACGCGGAACTGTGGCATCGCTCGCTGCTGGGCGCGGGCGAAACCACGTATGTCGATCGCAATTGCGGACAGATCGCGCCTGAAATCGGCGTTACCTCGACGCCGGTGATCGACCGCACGCGCGGCGCGGCCGGCGTGCTGTATGCGGTCGCGACGAGCAAGGACGCGAACGGCGCGGTGCATCAGCGGCTGCATGCCGTCGATCTCACGACGGGCAGCGAGGCATTGAGCGGTCCCGTGGACATCGCCGCGCAATATCCGGGGACGGGTGCGAACAGCACGAACGGCGTGACCGTCTTCGATCCCGCTCAATACGCGGAACGCCAGGCGCTTACGCTAGTGGGCGGCAGCGTGTATCTAGGCTGGACGTCGCATTGCGATCTGGGCGCTTACGGCGGTTGGGTGATGGCGTACAACGCCGGCACGCTCGCGCAGCAAAGTGTCCTGAACGTGACGCCGAACGGCATCCGAGGGTCGGTCTGGATGAGCGGCGCGGGGATGGCGTCCGACGGCACGTTCCTTTATCTGCTCGATGCAAACGGCACTTTCGACGCCACGCTCGACGCGAACGGCCGCCCCGCGAATGCCGACTACGGCAACGCGTTTCTGAAACTTTCGGGATCGCCAGCGTTGGCGGTGGCGGACTATTTCGCCACCTTCGATACAGTCGCGCAATCCGCGAAGGACGCCGACCTGGGTTCTGGCGGCGCGCTGCTGTTGCCCGACGTGACGGACGCGAACAACGCCGTTCGTCATCTGGCGGTCGGCGCGGGCAAGGACTCGAAAATCTATATAGTCGATCGCGATTCGATGGGCGGATTCTCGCCGAGCGCGAACCGTATCTGGCAGGAGATCGACGGACAGCTTGCAGGCGGCATCTTCAGCATGCCCGCGTATTACAACAACGTAGTGTTTTTCGGCGCGGTCGGCGACACGCTGAAGGCGTTTCCGATCAACGCGGCGAAACTGGCGACGAGCGCGTCGTCGCATAGCCCGAGCGCCTTCGCCTATCCCGGCACGACGCCGAGCATTTCGGCGAACGGCGGGTCGAATGGCATCGTCTGGGCCGCCGAGAACGGCACGGCCGGCGCCTTGCACGCGTTCGATGCCAGCGACTTGACGCAGGAAATCTACAACAGCAATCAGTCGGGGACGCGCGACACGTTCGGCGCGGGTAACAAGTTCGTCACGCCGATGATCGCGCATGGGCACGTCTATGTCGGCGCGACGAACGGCGTGGTCGTGTTCGGGCTGTTGTAAGAGGCGCGGCACGACGTTTGCGAGGATGAAAGCGTCGGTCCATCGCGACCGCAATCATCCAGATGGGAGAAAGCCATGAAGACTTTGACCAAGAAATTCCTGATCGCCACCCTCGTTGCAGGACTTTCGGGCGGCGCATTTGCGCAGGCGGGCGGTGCGGGAGGTGCGGGCGGCGGTGCCGGAGGCGGCGGATCGGCGGGCGCCGGTGCAGCTGGCGGCAACGGCAGCGGCGGATCGGGTGTCGGTATGAGCACGCCCAAGAAGTCCGCTAACGACAATAGCGGCATGGGCATGGACACGAACGGCAAGACCGCCACGGGCGGCGGTATGGGCACGGGCACCGGGTCCACCCCCGCCAAGCCGAACGCGCAGTCGCACGGAACCGGCTCCACCAAGGGCGGCAACTAGGTCGGCGCCGTAAAAAGTTCATGCTGATGAAAAAAGGCCGCGCTCAAGTGAGCGCGGCCTTTCTCGTCGGGCTGTCGTTGAAAAACTCTCTTCGTGTACGCGAATCGCGAACCGATCCGCGCCGGCACGGACGCAGAAATGAGCAAATATCGATTGAGGAGTTGTCGTGAGAGAGTTAAGCATGCGCCTTGGCGCAGCAGTTTTTTTGACCGGCGTCTGCGTCTGCGCGCTGGCCCAGACGCCCGCGACGACATCGTCTAAAAGCAGCGAGACCGGCAAATCGGCGGGCGTGAGTGGCGGCGCGGGCGCGGCGGGACAGGGCGGCACGGATCCGGCGACGTTGACGCGGACCGAAGAACAGCGGGTTGCAAAGGAGAAATCGCAGCACGGCGCGACGAACGCAAAACCAGCGAAAAATGGCGATAACCGTTACGGCGCGGGCAGCAATTGAAGCATCGTCGGCGGGCGGGGATAGAGTCCGCGCGTGCAGACGATGCGGTGAGGAGCGGTCGAGGCATAACGCGCCGGTCGCCGCTTTGATTCCGTGGACCGGTGACGAATGGCGATCGCCCGGCGCGCCAATACCCGCCTCGCTTTGCGGCGGGTTAGCGTTGCAAAGTGCGCGCAGCGCTTTGCCCGTGCGGCTGGAAAAGAGGCGGTCTGTGCTTCTGGTCGGCTATCATGCGTGTCCTCTCCGAAGTAGCTTCTTATGATTTCCATCCGTAATGTCACGCTGCGCCGCGGCGTGAACGTCGTTCTCGACCAGGCATCCGTCACTTTCACTCCCGGCGAAAAAATTGGCCTTGTCGGCCGTAATGGTGCCGGGAAGTCGTCCTTTTTCGGCCTTCTCAACGGCACGCTGCACGAAGACAGCGGCGAGTTTTCCATTCCCGCTGCATGGAAAATGGGCCAGGTTGCGCAAGAGATGCCGGAGACCGAGCAGAGCGCGACAGACTTCGTGATCGAGGGCGACACCGGATTGCTGGCCGCGCAGGCCGAAGTCACGGCCGCCGAGGCCACCGACGACGGCATGCGGATGGCGCACGCCTACATGGCCCTGCACGACGCCGGTGCGCACGATGCCCCCGCACGCGCGCAAGCGCTGATTCTGGGCTTGGGCTTCAGCGCCGCGCAGCTCAGCCAGCCGGTCAACAGTTTCTCCGGCGGCTGGCGTATGCGTCTGCAATTGGCGCGCGCGCTCATGTGTCCGTCCGACTTGCTGCTGCTCGACGAGCCGACCAATCACTTGGACCTCGACGCGCTGGTCTGGCTCGAAGCGTGGCTCACGCGCTATCAAGGAACCCTGGTCATGATCAGCCACGATCGCGAATTTCTCGACGCGGTGACGCAGGTGACGGTCCACGTCGATAACGCCAAGCTCGTGCGTTACGGCGGCAACTACAGCAAGTTCGAAGACATGCGCGCCGAGCAACTCGTGCTGCAGCAGGCCGCGATGGCCAAGCAGGTGGACAAGATCGCCCACCTGCAGAAATTCATCGACCGTTTCAAGGCCACGGCCTCGAAAGCGAAGCAGGCGCAGAGCCGGGTCAAGGCGCTCGAACGCATGGAGAAGATCGCGCCGGTGCTCGCCGACGCCGAGTTCACCTTCGAGTTCAAGGAGCCGCTCAACGTCCCGAACCCGCTGTTGTCGATGCTGGATGCGAGCTTCGGCTACGCAGCGCCGGACGACGCAGCGCCCGGCACGCCGCCGACGGTCATCGTGCGGGGCATCAGCCGGTCCGTGCTGGCCGGGCAGCGCATCGGCATTCTCGGCGCGAACGGGCAAGGCAAGTCGACGCTGGTGAAGACGGTGGCGCACGAACTGGCGCCGATCGCCGGCGAAATCAGCGAAGGCAAGGGCCTGAACATCGGCTACTTCGCACAGCAGGAACTCGACGTGCTGCGTCCTCTCGACACGCCGATGGAACACATGATCCGCCTCGCCAAAGACACGCCGCCGAACATGCGTGCGCCCGGCCAGAGCGGCACCGAGCAATCGCTTCGCACCTTTCTCGGCACCTTCAACTTCAGCGGCGACATGGTCCATCAGGCGGTCGGCACGATGAGCGGCGGCGAAAAGGCGCGGCTCGTGTTGTGCATGATCGTGTGGCAGCGTCCCAACCTGCTGGTGCTCGACGAGCCTACCAACCACCTCGACCTCGCCACACGCGAGGCGTTGGGCATGGCGCTCAACGAATTCGAAGGCACGGTAATGCTGGTCAGTCACGACCGGTCCCTGCTGCGCGCGGTATGCGACGAGTTCTGGCTCGTCACCAAGGGCGGCGTCGAGCCTTTCGACGGCGATCTTGACGATTACCAGCAGTTCCTGCGCGAGGAAGCCCGCCGCATGCGCGAGCAGGCCGCCAGCGAGCAGAAGGTCGGCGCCTGAGTTAGTCCCGGCGGTACGGGTCTGGAGAATGCCTTGGTGCTCGCATCGGGTCGAAGGGCATCTTCAGATTGCGAACGATAGTTGAACGCGCCGGTCGAGCAGGTGACGAGCGATCCGTGCGCGACGAGCCCGATTCAAGCACGACGCACCGGCGCGGAATGGCGCTTGCTCAATGTTCGCCACTGGCAAACAGGGACGCATACTCTGAATGAGAGTGAACCCGGACGACGCTCGCGACGACAAGAAACCTACTGGCAAGGGCTCCCCGGGTCTCATGCTGGGCGCGCTCGGCGTCGTGTTCGGCGATATCGGCACGAGTCCGATCTATGCGCTCAGGCAAAGCGTGAGCGACGCCGGTACAGTCGATGCACCCACGGTGATGGGCATTGTGTCGATGATCGTATGGGCGGTCGTGATCGTCGTGACGGGCAAGTACGTCAGTTATGTGATGCGCGCGGATAACGAAGGCGAAGGCGGGATCATCGCGCTGACCGCGCTCGTGCGCTCGGGTTACGAGCGCGAGGGGCGGCGCGTGCCGCATCTGCTCTTCATGGCTGGCCTTTTCGGCGCGGCGATGTTTTACGGCGACGCAATGATCACGCCAGCGGTCTCGGTGTTGTCCGCGGTCGAGGGGCTGCGCCAGGTCAGTGCGACGTTCGATCCTTTTGTCGTGCCCCTCGCGGCGGCGATTCTGATCGCGCTGTTCGCCTTTCAGCGACGCGGCACCGCCGTGGTCGGCAAGTCCTTCGGTCCGGTGATGGCGCTTTGGTTCGTTTATCTGGCGGCGGTCGGAGTCTATCGGATCGTGCAGCATCCAGAAGTCCTGCGAGCCCTTTCGCCACTCTATGCATGGGAACTCGTGCGCGCGCAGTCTGGCCTCGCGTTCACCGTTCTTGGCGCCGTGATCCTCGCACTGACGGGCGCGGAAGCGCTGTATGCCGATATCGGTCACTTCGGCGCACGAGCGATCCGGCGCGTCTGGCTTTTCTTCGTATTACCGGCGATCATCATCGGATACTTCGGACAAGCCGCGACCATCCTGTTTCAACGGGGTTCGGCGCAACAACCGTTCTTCGCCGCAGCGCCTTCTTGGGCGCTCGTACCGACGGTGCTGCTGTCGCTGCTCGCGACAGTGATTGCGTCTCAGGCCGTGATATCGGGCGCGTTTTCGATGACTAGCCAGGCCATCGAACTCGGCTTTCTGCCGCGCTTGCGGGTGGTGGAGACGTCGGCGTCGCGGCGCGGGCAGGTGTATGTGCCTGCCGTAAACGCGCTGCTCTTCGGCGCGGTAATTCTGCTTGTGCTGACGTATCGAAGCTCGGAGCGACTGACTTCGGCGTACGGTATCGCGGTCGGTCTCACCATGCTGATCACGACGGTGCAGATGGTGAGCCTGTCGCGCAACGTCTGGCGCTGGCCGTGGATCGCCGTCGTGGCGGTGAGCGGACCGCTCTTTGTGATCGATGTGCTGCTGGTCGCGGCAAACGTCCACAAGATTCCGCATGGTGGCTGGTTTCCGGTCGCGATGGGGATCGTGTTGTTCGTGTTGATGGCGACCTGGCGCCGGGGGCTCGAACTCGCGCAGCAGCACGCGTCGCGCGCCGAGCCGCTCGCCGACTATCTGCACGGCACGCTGCAAAGCGCGGAGCCGCCCGCGCGCGTGCCGGGCACCGCCGTCTATCCGGGCAGCACGCCGGGCGCGACGCCGCTCGCGCTAACGAGCAATGTGCGCCATAACCGCGTGTTGCATCGAACGGTGGTCGTATTCGCGAATCGCTCGGAATCGGCGCCGCGCGTGGACGAGCCCGCGCGCATCGAAGTCCGCGATCTCGGCGCGGGTTGCTTCGAGGTGATTTCGCGTCATGGTTTCGTCGAGCGGCCGAATCTGCCGCACCTGCTGGCATCGCTCGACGGCCAACTCGGCGACTGGCGTTTCGACCCGAAGCACACGACCTATTTCCTGCCCCGCGACGACGCATTGCCGGGCTGCTCGCACGGCCAGATCGCGCGCTGGCGCGAGAGGCTTTTCGGCGAGATGTCGTTCCATTCGGCATCCAGCGCGGAATATTACGGGCTTCGAAGCGAAGACGTCGTCGAATTGGGCGTGCAGGTCTCGTTGTAAATCAGGCTCATGCCGAACTCGCTACTTATATCGATCGCGATGTGAATCGGTTACGGCTCACAGGTGCGCGGCCCGTGCGACGCGCGCTGTGCTTTTGCACTGTTCGCGTTGCGTTTGCTCCAGCTTGCATTGAAGCGGAACGGGGGTTTCAGTGGGTTCGTCCATTTCGTCCGGGGTGGCAAAGGGAACGTGCTTGCTTGTGCTCGGCGAATCGGCATCGTGACGGCAAACATCCGGAAAGCCCCTCGGGCGACCATCTCTAGCCTTCTGAAGCCGCTCGAAAAAGCGCTTGTCAATGTCTTAGTTAAACGCTATTGGTGCTTGTTGCGAGCGCGTGAATATCTGCCGTTCAAGTCCATGGAACTTGCTCGTCCCAGATGATGTGCGATCGATGTGCATTCGACTGGGGAAACTTTTTCGGACACATCGTGCGATCTCTAGTTGGGTGTTTCCATGTCCGGATTTTTAGATAGAAGTGAGCCGGCTGAAGTATCCCGATAGCGCTTAGGCAACTTGCTAAACAATCTCTAAAGAACCCAATCGTATGGCAGCGTTCGTCGACCATCCCGCCGTTCTTTTCCTCGTCCTTCTCGTGCTGCTTATTTCCGCAGTCGCGTTTGGCGGGGCCGTCGTGCGCCGCATGGTTGCGCTCACGGACAAGGAGCGCGAGGATTTCACCGTCGTCCAGACATCGATCCTGACTTTGCTCGCGCTGCTCGTTGGATTCTCCCTTTCGATGGCGGTCGGCCGCTACGATCAGCGCAAGAGCCTGGAAGAGGGCGAAGCCAACGCGATCGGCACCGAGTATGTGCGCGCGGACTTGGGCGACGCCGCCGTGGCGGCCAGGATCAAGTCGGGACTTGTCCGCTACACGAAGTTGCGGCTCGCCGATTTCGGGACTCGAGACGACAAAGAGCTGAGTCGCATCGAACGGGAGACGGCTGAGCTTCAATCGGCGCTATGGAATCTCGCGGTCGAGGTGGGGCGCGAGAAGCCGACGCCCATGGGCGCGCTTGTCGTCGCGGGAATGAACGACGTACTCAACTCTCAGGACTATTCGCAAGCCGCACGGATAAATCACATTCCGCTGGGCGCCTGGATTCTGATGTTCGTGATCGCGCTATTCGCTTGCGCGGTGCAGGGATACGGCGCAAAAGGAAGCCTGCGCCGAGGGTTGCTCATTACCGTGCTCCCGGTAACGGTCGCGTTGTCGCTGGCATTGATAGCGGATATCGACAGCCCCCGAGGCGGGCTTATCCACGTCGAACCGCAAAACCTGACGCGGCTTCTCCAGTCGTTGGAAAAATGACGCATCGGCGCGATCGGTTCCCCAAATCAAACGCTGATCTCGTGGCGGCTCAGTTCCGCTCGCAACCATAGCGCGCCCTTTCCCGGGGCGGCGGCGGTATTCCATATGAGGTCCGTGCCGACGGTCCATTCGGTAAACGGATAAGCCTCCAGCCGCAGTTCGATGAGTTCCCCCGACGCAAGTTCATCGGCGATAAGGCGTTTGGGCAACGTGACCCATCCCAGGCCGTCCCGGGCAGCTTCCAGCAACATCAGATAGCTTTGCACGAACCAGCAGCGAGGCGCCTTCAAGTATTCGCCGGTGGGCAACTTGCGGCCATGCGTCACGACAATCTGCCGATAATCGCTGAGATCCGCAAAACTGATTGCGTCGGCCTTTGCAAGCGGATGGTCGCGATGAACGGCGTGCGTCAGCTTGATGCTCCCCAGCCGGCAAAAGGCGATTTCCTTTGGGTAATGCGTCTGCGCGAAAGTGAGACCGAGCATCACTTCGGAGCGCTGCACGGCATGGAGAATGTCGTCTTGCGTCGGATGCCGGATTTCCAGTTCGAGATTCGGGAATTCACGCTCGAAGTGACGCAACGCGGCGGCGATGGCCGCATAGGGAATAGCGTCGTCGACCGCAACGATGAGGCGCGGCTCGACCTCGGCGTTCAGATCGTGCGCCCGATCCTGTAGCGATACGCAATGCAGCAGCACGGCCTCGGATTCAGGCATCAGCGCCCGGCCTTCGTCCGTGAGCACGGGATAGCGGCCCGAACGGTCGAACAGGCTCACACCCAGATCGACTTCCAGATTGATCACAGCCGTGCTGACGGCCGACTGCGCCTTGCCGAGTCGCCGGGCGGCCGCGGAGAAGGATCGCTCACGCGCGGTCGTCACGAACGCCTCAAGTTGCTCTAGTGAAAAGCGCATTCCCGGTCCTATCTAAAAATTAGATACATACCGATTTTACGGGTAATTCTTTCGTCCTCAAGCTACGAAATCCATGGCGGCGATGCGGCCAGAGCCCGGAGGACTTCTTGGGCGTTCAGTGCATCGCTCCTCAACCCTTCACTTAACGGATCATGTAATGAGGCACACCCTTTTGCGCGCCGACTACGTCGTGCCGATGACGGCCGATAACGCGGTTATCGTCGATGGCGCGGTGGTGATCGACGATGCCGGCAAGATTGTCGCGGTAGGCGCGGCCGATAGTGCTCGATGCGATTTTCCCGAGGCGTGCGTGAAGCATCTGAAAGATCGGCTCGTGATGCCGGGTCTGATCAACGCCCACTGTCATTCCGGGCTGCTTCGCGGCACGGCGGAAGGTTTGCCAGTCTGGGACTGGCTGCAGCAGTTCATCGATCCAATGCATCGCGTGCTGAATGCGGAAGAGGCGGAGGCGGCTTCCCGCTTGTGCTATGCGGAAGCCTTGCTGTCGGGCACGACGACTATCGTCGATATGTGGCGCTTCATGGACGGTAGCGCTCGCGCCGCTCAAGAACTCGGTATCCGTGCGGTGCTGGTGCCGTACGTCGCGGAGCATCCCGATCACGACTTCGAGACTCTGGATACCAACGAAGCGCTGATCCGCCGGTGGCATGGCACGGCCAATGGCCGGATCCACACATGGGTTGGGTTGGAGCACATGTTTTACGCGGTTCCGGCGGCGTGGGACCGCGCCGTCGCAATGACTCGGGACTACGGTGTCGGCTTGCACACGCACAGCAACGAGAGCCGTTTCGACATAGAGGAAACGCAGCGGCGCTACGGCATGCGTCCTGTCGAAGCACTCGAAAAGTTCGGCTTGCTCGACGCGCATCGCGTACTGCTGGCGCATTGTGTCTGGTTGAGCGACAGCGAGATCGCCACGCTCGCCGGACGTAACGTGGGTGTGACACATAACCCTGTCAGCAATATGAAACTTGCAAGCGGGGCTGCGCCGGTCGTGAAGCTGCTCGCTGCCGGTGTTGCGGTGGGGCTCGGATCGGATGGCGAAAAGGAGAACAACAACCTCGACATTTTTGAAGAGATGAAAGTGGCGTCGTTGCTCGCCAAGGTGTCCAGGCTGGATGCTTCGGCGCTGGATAGCTGGTCGATCTGCCGGATGGCAACTACCATGGGCGCACGCGCATTGGGACTTGAAAAGACTGTTGGTAGCCTTGAAGTGGGAAAGTGCGCGGACTTGATTGCCGTGCGTACCGATACGCCCCGGATGACGCCGCTGGTCACGGGGCCGTTGCTAAACCTCCACCATAATCTGGTGCACGCAGTTCAAGGCGGCGATGTCGATATGACGATGGTCGATGGTCACATCGTGGTCGAAAATGGCCAACTGAAAAGTGCCGACTTGCGGAGCGTGATCAATGACGTCAACCGGCTTGCACCGGGTTTGTTTGCGCGGCGCAGCAAATGGCTCGCGGCTCATGCGTCGGTCAATGCGTTGAGCCATGCGGCAGGCCCGGTAGTTTAAGGACGCGCTAGCGTGAACGAGGTGGCATAGGGCCGAAGAAAATGGACTTGAGCCGCCCGCGCCCAATGACGCGGGCGAGTTCGGCGATCACGCAGTACATCAGGATCAGTGTGGCGAGCAGTATCTGGATCGCCCAGAAGCGAGGCCAGTTTATCCCGGTCCACAGATTCTGATTCGCCGCCGCGAAGCTGTGCGCTTCCTTCCAGTAGTCGTAGAGCCGCTCCAGATAGTGGACGAGGAGCGCGACCAGCGTATACATCAACGTCTTCCATGCGACGTTCCAGATCAGCGGTTTGTCGGGGAAGCGGTTGATGAAGGGGAGCATGTCTGCCACGAGCACGGACTTCCCGAGGATGAGCGATGCGATCAGCACCGACGCCGAGGCGGGGATCGAAACGCCCGTTCCTTTGATCATCAGTGCCCGGATGATTGCGACGATGTGCAAAATGACGAAGAAGAAGAGTGTCGGCGGTAGCGCCTTTTTGACTTCCTCCTTGATTTTTGCACTCAGCGTAGTCATGCCGCCTCCCGCTCGATAACCTCAACTCAAGAAGGCTCACGAGGGCGTTTGAAGACCGAGGCATTGGAACCATCCGTCGTCGATTTCAAGTCTTCAGCGCCTCTGGACCGATGTACAGATCGATAACGCCATCGGCGGTATACCTCAAGTCTTTTATTGTGCTGTTGCCGACGGAAAGCAGCTATTTCCTGCGTCGTTGACCCATGAGCTTCACGATGTCGTTCGTCGGCGCGCTGGTCGTGAGGCTACGGATGTCATCGAGATGAACCCAGCGGCACCTTGATATTTCGTTGCTCGGTCGTGCCTTCGCGCGGGCCGGGATTTCACAAGAAAACACGTGATGATGTTTCTGCTTCCCACGATGGTCGAAGAGATACTTGGCCGATTTTCCCGAAAGCCGCGTCTCTTCCTTTAGCTCTCGAAGCGCGGCGTCCGAGAGATGCTCTCCACGCTTTAGAATGCCGCCCGGCAGCGCCCACTTCGATTCACTCCGGGCGACCAGAAGGATTCGCTTGCCTCTGCGACAAATCACGGTGGCGCGCTTTTTCAACCTGAACTCCCGCTTATATTTTTCAGTATCGCGAAGGTCGGCCCGACGTGGCGGTATTCCGGGCATGGCCTGATGTAACTCAGCATGCTAATACAGATTGGCCGACGCCTGACAACGTCTTTCAAGCGGGCGGCATGAACTCTACAAATCGATGTGGCTGTCATCAAGGTGTCATGCAATCCGTTGCCCAAATTGCCGCTGTGTTAAGGTCGTGTCAAAGCATTTTCTGTCCGGATCGAGGCTTAAAAAATGGTGGATATGGATGCCGACTGGCGCTTGCCGCGGCCGGTCAATTTCTTTAAGGAAGACCGGCGTCCGGGCGATTCGACGTTCTCGAAAACGAGTTCCATCGCGAGCACTTTCTTATCTTTGGCGACGCCCGTCGCTTCCGAGGCCGTGCGGCGAGCGCGGGATCTGGCGACCAACTGTAACGCGGAAGGATTCCACCAGCTTCGCGTCGCGTTCAGGAAGCTCCGCGCTATTTTCTGGGCGTACTCGCCCTATCTCGGCGAAGAGGCGACCGCGCACGCTACGGCGGAGTTCAAGCGCCTTGCCGCAATAGCAGGCGGAACGCGCGATTGGGACATCGCGAGCGAGCTTCTGAAAGCCGCAGAGAAATCACGCGCGTCGATGAAGATTCTGGTGGACGCCGCGAGTCAGAAGCGGGCGCAGGCGGTGGCGCATAGCCAGGCGATGATAAAGAGCGACGATGTTGAGACGTTCCTGAACGACGTCTTGCTGCGCGCGGAAGCGTCGTTAGCGGCGAACTGCAATGATCGTGCGGTCGGGGCGTTTGCCGAGGATCGCGTGAGCCGCGCAGAGCACGCATTGAAGAAACGAAGCAGATATGCGTCGCGCAACGAGACGGCCCTCGAAGACGATCTTCACGATGTTCGTAAGGCCGGCAAGAAACTGAGGTATCTGCTCGAGTTCTTTCAGCCCGTGATCGCGCACAAGCACGATCGCACGATCATTCGTTTGACGTCCGTTCAGAACAGGCTGGGTCAGTTCAACGACATCGCCGCAAGCGAAGCCCTGATTCGCAATGCGTCGTTCACGGACGTTCCGCCCGAAGTCGTGCAAGAGTCGCTGCAGTGGCTCGAAAAGCAAAAGTGCCGGCGCATGCGTGCCGCATCACAACGGGTTCGGGACTTGGCGCAGATGAGCCGCAAGACGCGCTAAAGAAACGTTGTCCAAGTTGCCTTCGTCCCCACGCTCGACCGTCTACTAACGCTTGGTGCTAAGGGTGACCGTTTGTTGGTCGACAAACCCCGAGCGGTGTGAATACCTACTTCATTGCCATGCACCACTAAGCCGCATCGATCACCACTACGGAATCCTTAAAGTCTCTTGCCGACTTGAATCCCTAGCCTAGAATACGTCTGCTACTTGGCGAAGCCGAGAGGAGACGACCGTGCGATATTTTAGGTGCTGGTTCAGCCCGGAAAAGGTTTCGCTCATTGCGTTGTGGGCGGCAAGTACGTACTTCATTCCAAATGCGAACGGGCAATCTCCACTGCCGCAGAACGGAAGCTTCGTAGCAGGAAGCGGAGCGATTAATACAAAGGGCAACGCGCTCGATATCGTTCAAACTACGCCGCGCGGAATTATCGACTGGCGCAGCTTTTCCATTGGCGCGGGTCGCAGTGTCAGCATAGCGAACGGCAACGGCGCGACATTGAATCGCGTGACAGGTACCGATAAGTCGCTGATAGACGGTATGCTGAAGGCGACGGGCAGCGTCTATCTCATCAACGCGCAGGGTATCGTGATTGGGCGCAACGGCGTCGTATCGACGGGCGGCCGCTTCGTCGCTTCGACACTCGACGCAAACAACGATAGTTTCATGAAGGGCGATGAACTCGTGCTAGGTCAGGGCGGCGCGGGTGGCGCGGGCGTTATTGTTAATCTCGGGAAAATCGGTTCGAGCGGCGGGGATGTATTTTTAATCTCGCGCGTGAGGACATCGAACCGGGGCAGTATCGATGCATCGAACGGTACGGCGGAACTGGTCGCGGCCGACGAAGTTTTGCTCAAGGACGTATCGAGCGGGGCGCAAGTTTTCGTCGATGCGGGCAGCGGCGGAAGCGTGTTCAATCGTGGCACGATCCGCGCGGCGCAGATCGATTTGCACGCCACGGGCGGCAATGTATTCGCGCTAGCGGGACACCATGCGGCATTGCGCGCGACAGGCACAGCGAAGCGCGACGGCCACGTATGGCTGGTTGCGGAGGGTGGGACCGTCCATGCACATGGTTCGATCGAAGCAGTCAACGCCGATGGCACGGGCGGGACGCTCGACATGCAGGCTCGTGCGTTCCACTTCGATAACCTCGCCGCGCACGCCGCGCAGTGGAATCTCACGACGCCAACGTTCACCATCGGCCCGAAGAGCGCTTCGACGATTACGCAAAATCTCTCGGCGGGCGCGTCCGTCACGGTGAACACGACCGGCCCGCGCGGCGACATCAACGTGTTGTCGGACTTGCGCTGGAGTGGCGACGCGTCGCTCGCGCTCAACGCGGCGCGCTCGGTAAAGGTGGCGAAGCCCGCGCTGATCGGCAATCGCGGTACAGGCAATCTGACGCTTCGCGCGGATGCGAATGGCATCGACAACGGCGGGAGTGTGATCAATCGCGGCACGATCGACTGGTCCGCGAGCAAAGGCGTCGTCGCCGCGCTCTACGACCTCGACGGCCAGTTCTGCGGCGGCCGCATTCACGGCAATGCGGACTGGAGCGCCGCGCCGTTCACGGGGCTGGTGACGCAGGTAACGGCCTATCAGTTGATCAATTCGTTCACTGATTTACGCGCCGTCTCGCAGAATCTGTCCGGCACTTATGCGCTCGGCAAGGATATCGCCCCTGCCGCAAACGAAAGCGGTCGAGTACGCATTGCCAACGTTGTCAGTTCCACCTTCACAGGGCAGTTCGACGGACAGGGACATCTCATCCACAACCTGGTCTTGCTTCCGCCGCTGGACGACGGATCCTGGGACGACTACGGAACCTTGTTCCCGACGATAGGCGCGAGCGGCGTCGTGCGCAATGTGAGTCTCGTCGATTCGTTCGCCAATGCCATCAACTCTCCGATGGCGATCTTGGCAGGCGTTAATAACGGGCGCATCGTCAATGTCCACACGACGGGCGACGTGATCTCCGACGGCATCGCAACCTCGGGCGGCGCCGGTCTCGCCTGGGAAAACGCCGGTACGATCGAGCGTTCGTCGAGCGTCGTCGGACTGGGCTATCAAGGCTCGGATGCAGGACTTGTTCAAAGCAACGATGGCCTCATTGTCCAGTCTTTTGCCGAAGGCTATGCGTCGGGAGGTTCGCATTCGAACGGCGCCGGGCTCGTCGGCGGGAATGCGGGAACGATCCGTCAGTCCTATGCGATCGGCGCGGTCGGCGACCTGGAAAACGGCGGTCTAGTGGGATACAACAGCGGTGTTATCGAGGAGTCTTTTGTGGCGGCAATCGTCGGCCCCGGCGGTTATCCGCAGTGGGCTGCCGGTGTCGCGGAAACGAATTTGGGCACCATTGCGAAGAACGTCTATTGGGACGTGCAGGTGACGGGGCAGCCTAAAGGCGTTGGCGACGGAACGCCCATGCCGGACGCGAACGGACTGACGACCGCGCAAATGAGCCGCGCGGCGTCATTCGGGCCGACCTGGGACTTCGGCCCGAACGGCGTATGGACCATCCCGGCCGGCGCGACACATCCGATCCTTCAGTGGCAGGTTGCGCATTGAAAGTGAGAGCGTATCGTGGGCGTGTCGGGCGTTAATCCGGCGGCTTCTTCGTGCTGCATCATCCGTAGACGCAGCCGGCGTCGGGGTTCTCGCGCATCATGGCGGCGAGTCGTTAAATCAACGAAAAATCCGCATCACGACCCTCACCGCTTTTCCTCCACAACCGAACAATCGGACTCGCAAGCGCAGCTATAGCCCGCTTTTCCCCAGTTAAAAAGCCGCGAGGTTTTTCCAATGCCCGGATTGAACGCATTGGTCGGGTCTAGTTCTTCGTAGAACTGCTTGAGGGACGCTTTCGCTTCGTACAGGTGACCGACGTTGTGCTCGGCGGGATACTCGGCGCCGCGCGCGGCGAGCAGGGCAAGAATGTCGTCCTTGATCCGGTCGCAGTCGACGCCTTTCTTGACCAGATACTCCTGGTGCAGCACATGGCAGAAAAAATGGCCGCAATACATCGTGAACTCGATGTCTTTCGAAATATGCGCCGGCAGCCGTTCGAACCAGTCGGTTGCGTTGCGAGGAAGCGCAATGTCGAGAGCGACGATATCCTCCACCGTTCGCGGATGAACCGCCCGGTAGCGCACCATTGCGCCGCCAATCGCGAAGCGGTTGAGAAACGCCGCCTTGCCTTCTTCGGGCGTGCATTCGAAATAGCTGCCCTGCTGCGTCGGAAAACGCGATTCGAGGTAGCGCCGCGCTTCCTGTATGCCGTCATTGCCCATCTTCAGCAACAGATGATGCTCGAAGCGGTCGCGGTATTCGATAAGCCGGCGCGGCAGATGTTCGGGCAACAGCCGGCTCAGTGCCTGTAGCAGACGATCGCTGATGGCGTTGCCGAGACCCGCTTTCTCGGTGATTCCGTCGAACTGGCTTTTCGCCGCGAATGCGTTCGGCACCTTGTCCGTGCCGAACGCACGAATGTACATGTACATATCCTTGCCGTAGCGGCGGCTGATATCGAACGCCCCGCGATGCATGTACTCACCGGCGATCGGCAGGCTCCGGAAGTCGCTCAGAATGTCGCGGCGGATCGTTTCGAGTTCGGCCGCATCGTTGCTGCCGATATAGAACACCTGGGTTTGTTCGTCCGCTGCGAACGTGTCGAGCCGCAGCGCAAAGACCGCCAGATGTCCAGCGGATCCCGACGCTTCGTAAAGCCTGCGCGGGTCGGCATTGAAACGCGCGGGCGTGGATGCATCGATGTCGCGCACATGTGTGCTGTATTCGTGATCGGACGCGAGCAACGCCGCTGCCGGAATATCGTCCGGCAGTTCGCCCGCGTCCAGACGCGCGAGGATGGCTTCGGCGGAATCGCCCAGATCGATTCCCAGATGATTGACGAGTTTCAACTCACCGTCCGCCGTCACCCGCGCGTGGATCGACAACTGGGTGAATGCGGGTCCGCGACGGATCAGCGAACCACCCGAGTTGTTGCAGACGCCGCCGGTCACCGAAGCGCCGATGCAACTGGAGCCGATCACCGAATGCGGTTCGCGACCCAGCGGCTGCAAGCGCTTTTCGAGTTGATCGAGCGTGACGCCCGGCTGACAGATGACCTGCTCGCCATTGCGGATCGCATCCAGCCGGCGCAATCGCATCGTGTTGAGAACGACGACAGGACGATCGTAACCGTCGGCTGCCGGTGTCGATCCGCCCGTCAAGCCGGTATTGGCGGCCTGACAGATCACGATGACGTTCGAACGATGGCAGGCTTGCAGCGCCCGCCACATTTCGACCAGCGTGCCGGGCTGGAAGGCCGCGAGCACCGTGCCGCTGCCATAGCGATAACCCTGCCGGAAGCGGCGCGTTTCAGTGGCGCCCGTGAAGACGAACCGGCTTCCGACGATGTCGCCAAGCGACTGGATGAGTTCGTGCATGGTCGAAGATTTCTAGAGCCTGAGCAGTCGTTGTTGCGAACGATGCCGTCACGTTTCATGTTCCCGTCTTTTCAGCACGCTTGCTCGCGCGGATCGGGCTTCCGGGTATCGGCGATATTGAGCTTCGCATATTTCGCGAGCTTCTGCATCGTGTATCGCGATCCGTCGAGCGAGCAGGGCCGACGCGCACACTAACGACTGCTACTCGACCGCATGCTTGGCTGCATCCTCGATGACTGCGGCGACCTGCTTCGGCCGCGACTCGTAGACGGAATGACTCGCGCCGGGGATGACCGTCGTGTGGCTGTGCGCGCGAGCGTAGTACCAGCGTTCGAGGTCAGGGTTGATGATCTTGTCCGCGCCCGCCACGATGGCCCAACTGGGCTTGGTCGTCCATGCCGCCTCGGTGAGCGGCGCCGTGAAAACCTGCGCTGCGGTAAGCATCTGGGCATGTGCCTCGAATGTCGATTGCGCGCGCGGCAAGTCAGCGGCGAAATCCTTCGGAAAATCCGCTGGGTTAAGGAACGTGTAGCCGTCGTTCGTCTTTTCAATGGCATCCGTCTGCTTCGACGTGATGCTCGGCGTCTGTTTGCCCAGCGCGCTTTCGTCTTCGCCGACATTGGGTGCGTGCGCAGCGACATACACGAGTCCCGCGACGTTCGGATGCACGCCGGCCTGCGTAATGACCGAGCCACCGTAGCTATGCCCGACGAGGATGGCCGGGCCGTCCTGCATATCCAGCACGCGGCGGGTTGCAGCCACGTCGTCGCTAAGCGAGGTGAGCGGCTCTTGCACGATGCTCACGTGATAGCCGTCTTTCGTCAGGATCGAATAGACCGGCGCCCAGCCCGAACCGTCCACCCATGCACCGTGGACGAGGACGATGTTCTTGATTGCGGTGTGAGGCGTTTTCGACGGTGTGGCGTTGTCGGCCATTGCTGTCGTCGACGATGTCAGGACGCTGAACGAGAACGCTGCGATAGCGGCTGCGCGTAAGGAAGTTTTCATGGAGACTGCTCCAGGTAGAGGCGATATCGATGCGAGAAGAAAGCGCCCGGCAAGCGGTGCCGCCGGGCGTCAGGACTCAGCTGCCGAAGTAAGGCGTGCAGAAGTCGGCAGGGCCGACGCAAGCGTCTTTGCCGGTAACGCGGTGCGCCGGACCGGACTTCATGGTTCCTTGCACGGCGCCGCCGATATCGCTCTCGCCCGATTGCCGAGCGACCTTGGCTTCGGCTTTCTGGATGTCGGCGGGGTAGGTCGCGTCATTGTTCACCGCGGGGCTGTAGCCCGCGTGTTCGAGCCGAACGAGATCGGCGCGAACTTCGGCACGCGTGACTGGCGCGGTGCTTTGAGCCAAGGCCACCGCCGGTGCTGCAACGGCGCTGATGGCGAGGGTCAGGCTGGCGAGAAGCTTGTACATGATGAGACTCCTTGTGAGATATCGGCGTGGCAAAAGCGGGCCGAATACATAAAGCAAGTTAGGAAGGGAATAACAGCTTCGAGACTCGCGAATATGCATGGACCGTTCGCATATCAGTTCGTCGCGTGCTTAAACAAGGCCGGCTTGATTTGTGCAGCGACCTTGGGATCAACGATATCGGCGATCCAAAGACTCGCCCATCCCTACATGAGGAAGCCTGATGCCAACCATCGGGCGGCTTTATCGAACATTGGGATGAGCGGCGTCATATCGACAGCGAATGTCGATACGGCGCCCGAAACAGCTGGATGAGGAAGTTCAAACTTTCCGCTCGGTCGGGTAATACCAAGGTATGACCCGCTCTTCGATTTAGACGGACGCGGTCCGCGCGCGCGATGCACTGCGGCGTGGAGAGCGCCTATACCAATATGTGATTTTCCTGTTGGGCAAGCTTCTTTAATATGGGCTCATGGGTGAATGTGGCGCTCAGGTTGCCGCACTCACGGCGCAATCACGGCAAGGACCCTGTCACGTGTTCAATAAACTAGTTGCATCCATCATCGACGATGACGAATCCGTCCGAATCGCGACGTCGAGTCTCGTGCGATCGCATGGCTGGGAGGTTCAGGTCTTCGAGTCAGGCGAACAGTTCCTCGACGCCGACGATATCGGCGCGTTCGCGTGTATCATTTCCGACGTGCAAATGCCGGGCATTTCCGGCGTAGAAATGTACCGGCGCTTGCTCGGCCGCGGCGTTGTATTGCCGGTCATCTTTATTTCCGCGTATGCGTCAGATGTAGTGCGCAGGCAAGCACTTGAAGTCGGCGCGCTTTGCATCTTGAGCAAACCTGTCGATGGAGGACGCATCGCGCAGTATCTGATCGATATCGAAGCGAGCGATGCCGCCGCGCATCCATGACGTTTCAAGCATCGGTCGCCTCGGCGCTTTTGATCGCAGGAATATCGCGCCTTCAAATCAGCGGGCCGCAGGCGGTCCGCTATCCCTGGCCCGTTCGATGAGGTTGCGATGAAGCTGGATCTCGCCGCAGAAGATGCGTTTCGCGACAACGCCAAGCTGCTTTGTTCCCTGGCAGCGATCGCGGCGCTCATCATCTTTCTTGTCGACGCATTCACACCGCTCGATATTGCGATCGCGGTGCTGTATGTCGGCGTTCTTTTGCTGGTGGCGTTAAGCGCCTCGCGCCGGATGACGATTGCCGTGATCTGGATTTGCGTCATGCTGACCGTGCTGGGATTTGTGCTCTCGCATAGCGCTCAAGATTCCGTGGCGTCGGCGGCGCGCTGTGTCGTGAGTCTGCTCGCGATCGCAACGGTGTCGATGCTGGCGTTGCGCAATCAGGCGAACACGGAAACGTTGCGCAAGCAAGTCGAGTTGCTCAACCTCACGCACGACGCGGTTGTCGTCTACGACCTCGACGACCGCATCACCTTCTGGAATCAAGGCGCGGAACAACTCTACGGCTGGACTTCGCGGCAAGCCACCGGTCAGTCCATTCACCTCCTCACGCAAACGCATGCCGCGATTCCTATCGACGAAATCCGCCGGGAAACGCTCACGAAAGGAAGCTGGCGCGGCGAATTGCAGCGCGTGCGCAAGAATGGCGACACGGTGTTCGTGTCGAGCCGCTGGACGCTTTCACGCGACCGGCGCGGCAAGCCGCTCGCCATCCTCGCTACGAATAACGACGTCACCGAAGCGAGGCGAATGGATATGGAGCGCCAGCGCGCCGAAGACGCGCTCAAGCGCAGCGAGGCGTTCCTGTCCGATGCGCAGCGTCTGAGCCATACGGGCAGCATCGCGACGCGTCTGCCGAGCGGCAAGATGTGGTGGTCCGACGAGACTTACCGCATCTTCGGGTACGCGCCGGACGCGCACGCAAGCATCGAGCTGATTCTCGCCCGCACGCACGCCACCGATAAGGCCGTCGTCGAGGGCGCTTATCGGCAAAGCATGGCGGGCGAACCTTCAATCAACGTGACTCATCGGCTGCACATGCCGGACGGCGCGGTGCGCCATGTCAACTACGTCGCGCGACTTTCCATGTCCTGTACCGAGGAAACGGAATACGTCGGCGCGTTGATGGACATCACCGATCGCGTGCAGGCGCAGGAAGCGCTGGAGCGTTCGAGGGCCGAGCTGGCGCATGTCACGCGCGTGTCGATGCTTGGCGAACTGGCGGCGTCCGTCGCGCACGAAGTGACGCAGCCACTGGCCGCCATTGCGACGGCGGGCGACGCCGCGACGCGCTGGCTCAACCGCGAGCCGCCCGAAGTGGGAGAGGCCGCGCAGTCGATCGCAATGATGTCGCGCGATGCCCGGCGCGCGACGGACATCATCCGGCGTATCCGCTCGATGGCGCAAAAGCGTGACCGGGATCCCGTCGTGGTCGATCTGAATTTAATCGTGAGAGAATCGATCGGACTCGTGCGGCGCGAGCTTGAGACCCAGCATGTCGAGATCGAAGCGGACTATGCGCATCCCGCGCCGAACGTATGCGCGGATCGCGTGCAGTTGCAGCAGGTGGTCATCAACCTTCTGATGAACGCCATGCAGGCGATGTCGGGCGTCACTGAGCGCAAGCGCTCCCTGCGCGTTGCGACGCAACGTTTCGACGAACATCATGGTCAGGTGATCGTCGAGGATTCGGGCGTCGGCATCGACGAAGCGAACGTCGAGCGGCTGTTCAATGCATTCTTCACGACAAGGAAAGAGGGCATGGGTATGGGCCTGTCGATTTGCCGGTCCATCGTCGAGGCGCACGGTGGCCGAATCTGGGCGGAATCGCGGCAAAGCCGGGGCGCGCTCGTGCAGTTCATTTTGCCGCTGGAAGAGGAAGCCTGCGATGAGCAATGAAAACGCCCAGGCCGCGGTCCAGCAGATCGTCTACGTGGTCGATGATGACGAGTCGATGCGTCAGGCGCTTGGCATGCTGCTTCGCTCGGTCGGCTTGTCGGTCGAGGCCTTCGCGACCGCGCAGGACTTTCTCTCGTTTGACATGCCCGACGTGCCGAGCTGCCTGATTCTGGATGTGCGGCTCAAAGGCCAAAGCGGCCTTGCCGTGCAGGAACAGATCATCGCGGAGCAGTTGTGCGTGCCGATCATCTTCATGACGGCGCACGGCGACATTGCGATGACCGTCAAAGCGATGAAAAGCGGCGCGGTCGATTTTCTGGCCAAACCGTTCCGGGATCAGGACATGCTCGATGCGGTGGCGGGCGCGCTCGCCAAAGACGACGCGCGCCGTCACGAGGATCGCGGTGTTGCGGAGTTGCGGCGGAAGTACGCGTTGCTCACGCCGCGCGAGCGCGAAGTGATGGGGTTCGTCGCGAGCGGCTTGATGAACAAGCAGATCGCAGCCGAAATGAGCTTGAGCGAGATCACGGTCAAGATCCATCGCGGACAGGCCATGAAGAAAATGGAGTCGCGCTCGCTCGCCGATTTTGTCCTCAAGGCGGAAGCGCTGGGCATGAAGTCGCTTGCGGTTTCGGCAACGCGAGTCCGGGGCGAACCTTGACCTTGAGATGGCATGGGCCGGGTTGCACGCGAGCCTTTGAGGACTTCTTCATTAGTGCGGCCACTTCGATTCGTCTCTGCAGACGGCTTCTAAGGCGCTCGATTGAATGCCCGTTTCGGGAACAAGTTTGCCAGGTGCGGGTTTGGCCTCATTGCATGTTTTATCCGGCGCGACATAGACCACGCGCTCCCGCCATCGGCTCGCTGGCGTCTGAAGCGTTGCGCTGGAAGCGAAATCCAGCAGAAGTCCCCGTCCGTCGCGCAGTAAGCTGCCCACTCTGGTCCCGTCGACCAGCTCGAAATCGGGCACGCTGCGGCCTGTCAACGGATGACCGTTGCCTAGATCGTAGCGAAGCGATACGCCCCATACGCGGTCAGCAGAATAAGTCGCACCATCCGGCGTCCCGACAAGATCCCGGACAATCGCTTCGAGCGCGCGCGTGCTCGGAGTGGGGCGCATGAGCGTGACCTGCGCGCACGACCAATCGAGAACGCTGGCGCCTGCCGGATGCCGTTCGAGCGAATAGCTGTCGAGCAGACCGGCCGGTGCATCGCCTCGAACGACGGCGGCCAGTTTCCATCCCGGGTTGAGTGCGTCTCCGAGCCCGAGATTCAGCCCTTGGCCGCCCAAGGGAGAATGGATATGCGCCGCATCGCCGGCGAGCAGCACGCGTCCTTTGCGATAGGCGGTTGCCTGGCAGACGCGATCCGTCCAGGTGGTCGCGAGCCCGAGATACGTCAACGTTGCATCCGTCCCGGATACGCGGCGCGGCACCACCTGCACGTGCTCCATCGTGATCGGCTGGATACGATGCAACGCGCCGCCGTCGAATGCGACCATCGCAAGCGTGCCGGGCCGCACATAGGTGTACATGCCAGTCGCCGTATAGTGCCGCACCGGCCGCAGCGCTTCGGCATTGGCCAAATCGACTTCCACGGAATAGCCCGTAAATTCCGGGTCGGTGCCGACGAATTCGAAGCCGCCTGCTTTTTTGGCGGCGGCTCGCGCTCGTCGAAATGGTCTGCACGATCAAGCGGATCGACGATGCGGATCGCGGGCGGGTGGCGGCGAGCGACGCGGGCGCTGCGGATTGGCGTTCTAGTCCGAGCCCGGCTTGATGGAAACAACCGGTATCGGATCGATAGCCCACGCGGCCGTCTCGCGCCGCGCCGGTCCCGGGATCGCACAAGCGTAACGTCCGCGATATTCCCGCTCGATGCGCGCTTCGTCGATGCGCCAGCCGCGCGCTTCGAGTTCATGCAGTCGCCGCCGAAATGCGATCTGCAACGCATCCGATTTAACCGACACCTCCTGCTGCCAATCATCGGGAACACGCTCGGGACGCACGCGCCGAAGCACAGCGTGATCCTGCTCGAAGATGCGCAGATTGCGTCGAATGGTCTGCAGGTCGAAGAGCGGCGAGCGCAGGAACGTGCGGCCCATCATCCACCAGGTTCGCGTCCGGTTCGCCGCGACGGGCACATGCGCCGACACGATGTGAATCTTCCAGCCAGCGCGCGGCGTGAGTTCGAGCGTCGAACACGGACCCGAAAAGTGAAAGCCCGGGCGCGTCGCCACAGCAACGCGTTCGCCGCTTGGCGCGCGGCGCAACAGACCCTTCCTGAGCGGCCGATGCATCGTCATCAGCGCGTCGCCGCTCCACGCGTCCGTGCGAACGTCGAAGGCGTCGATCTCGGGCCGGTCCGGATCGCCGAACGCCGATCCATGCACGAACGGCGCGTGCGCGAAGTCGAGCCCGTTCTCGATCACGCGGTCCCAGCTCGCGTGCCAATCGAAATGCCCCGACACCACGCGCACAGCCGGATCGTTCACCCAGTCGAGCGCGGGTAGCGGCGGCCGCTCTTGCTCGGGCAGATCGCCGAGGAACGCCCAGATCCAGCCGAATCGTTCGATGACCGGATATGCATCGACCCGCGCCTTCGCTGGAATGCGCAGATCCGGTTGCGCCGGAATGTGCGTGCAGACGCCGTCGCCGTCGAAGCGCCATCCGTGATACGGGCACTGCACCGCGCCACCCGCCTTCGATCCCGCCGACAACGCGCCGCCGCGATGCACGCAGATATCGGAGAGAAGACGCGCGTTGCCGTGCTCGTCGCGGAAGGCGACGAAGGGCTGACCGAGCAGTTGAACGGGCATGAGCGCCGCGCCGAGATCCGCCGATGGAGCGACGACATACCAAAGGTTTTTGAGCATGCTGAATGGACGTTGCGCGTGATGCAGCGCAGCCTAGCATGCCTGCGGATTACGGCGTATTCCCGATTGCTACGCGAAGACGGTTTTGTTCGCGGCCAACGACGCCCACAGATGCGCTGCCGTGACGCTCTCAAGTCTGTGCAGGCTATAGCCAAGTTTCGACGGAGACGCGGATATCGCTGCAGGCAGGCCGTTTCATTCGTAGAATTGCAGCGAGCCTACAGATGCCCGAGCGAAAAAACAACGCTGCACAGGAGCTTTTATGACCGCAGTTTCCGACCTATCCGTTCTATTGAAATCGTTGGAGCCGACGCTTAATCCGGGCGCGTTCGTGTTCGCTTCGGTCAAGGACGGACATGCCATCGACCCAGCCGTCATCGTCGCGTCGATCAGAGAAACCGAGGGCTTGTCGGTCATTACGAGTGAGACGGACGCGGCGCTCAACGGTTTGACGCCGATGTTCAAATGCGCCTGGATCACGCTGACCGTGAATTCTGCCTTGGATGCAGTGGGTTTGACCGCTGCATTCGCTAGCGCATTGGGTCATTCCGGCATCAGTTGCAACGTGGTGGCGGGCGCGTACCACGATCATATTTTTGTTCCTCTCGAACTGGCCGAGAACGCAATGCAAGTGCTTTATCGGTTGCAGAAGGATGGACGCACTGCATGACGACAAGCACGTCGCCATCGTTGAAAATCCGGCTTTGCGTACGTCCTCCTCAGGCGCTGTTTCCGAACAACTGCATCACGACGCCGCGCAACCACCGGTTGCCGGCCTCGTGATGATAGCGCGCGTGCCAGTGCTGCCGAACCGCGAAGCCATCGACCGCGAACGGACACGGATGAACCGTGACGTCATTCACTCTCGCCAGCGTCTCGCCGATGTTACGAGGCAAGGTCGCGATCAGATCGGTCGTCTTGATGATCGATCCGAGCCCTAGAAAGCCCGGTAATTCCAGCACGACATCGCGCTCTATCTGCTCGCGCAACAGCGCCTTTTCCAGTAGCTGCGCGCCAGTACCCGCCGCAATCGCCACATGTCCGGCCGCGCGATATTGCTTGACGCTGAGCCGCGCGCGCAGACGCGAATGACCGGCATTGGACAGGCACACCCAGTCCTGCATATAGAGCTGCTGCTGGTATATCCCGCCGCCGAGCCAAGGCACATGGCCGATGGCGAGATCGGCTTCGCCGGACTCCAGGGCCCGTTCCGTATTGCCGTCGATACGCGCGGCTTCCAAACGGACACCCGGTGCCTGCGCACGCACGTGCGCGAGGATCCGCGGCAGCAGCGTGATGTGACTCGCGTCGGTCATACAAATGCGAAAGCGGCGTTTCGCGGTGGCGGGATCGAAGGCAATTTCCCACGCAGCAAACCGCCGTAACGACTCCAGAATCTCCCGGCACGCCGGACGCGCCCCAGTATCGCTATAAAACTACGGCGTCTGCAACGTGCCGTCCTTCAAACGGGTTTGCGTCCAGGTCGTAACGGTATGCTCGCAGGGATACTTCGCGGCTTCGGTTTCATCGATATCGACGCCGAGTCCGGGCTTCTCATTCGCATACACGTGACCGTTCCTGAACTCGGGCAGGCCGGGAAACACGTCGAGCAACGCGGCTCGCGGTCCTTTGAGTTCCTGAATCACGAAGTTCGGCGGCTCCGTGCCCGACCATTCCTGCACGCCGAAATTGCGCGACGCCAGATCGATGTGAATATTCGCGGCATGCGCGAGCGGCGACATATCGCCCGGGCCGTGCCATGCGGTCCGCACGCCGAACTGCTCCGCGAAAATCTGCAGCTTGCGGCCGGCCGTGATGCCGCCGATCTGACTCAGATGAACGCGTATGAAGTCGATCAACCGTTCGGTGATCAAAAAGCGCCACTCCGACGGATTGTTGAATAGCTCGCCCTGAGCCAACGGCGTGGTGGTCTTCGCCCGGAGTTGGCGCATCCATTCGCCTTCTTCGAGTGCGATCGCGTCTTCGAGAAAAAAGAGGTCGTACTGTTCCAGTTCGCACGCGAACCTGATGGCTTCGACAGGCTTTAGCCGTTCATGCACGTCGTGACACAGCGCGACGTCGAAGCCCACTTTGCTGCGCAGACCATCGAACAGTTTGAGCGTGTCACGCATGTACTTGCGGCTGTCGAGATACACGCCATCGAGTGCGCCTTGCGGTGCGCCTGACGGCGCGTGACCGAAGCCACCGCCGCCATAACCGCCGCTTTGGCAACGGATATGCGTGATGCCTTGCTCGCGGTATCGCTGGATGTTCTCGCACAATTCGCTGAGATCGCGTCCATCCGCGTGACGATAAATCGGCACGCCTTCGCGGCACTTTCCGCCGAAGAGCTGATAGAGCGGCATGTTCGCCATCTTGCCCTTGATGTCCCATAGCGCCATGTCGATACCGGAGATCGCGTTGTTCTCGATCGGTCCGTTGCGCCAGTAAGCGTTCTGATGCATCAACTGCCAGAGTTCCTCGATCGCCTCGGCGTCGCGGCCGATCAGAAGCGGCCGCAGATATTCCTCGATCAAACATTTGACCGCGACATGCCGATAAGCAAACGTCGCGCATCCAAGGCCATACAGGCCGGCCTGATTCGTCTCCACCTTCACGACGATCAGATTGATGCCTTCCGGCGCGGTCAGGACGACCTTTACATCGGTAATGAGGGTTGCCATATCGTGTCTGTCTGTTTGATGGGAGTCACGTGCGCTTAAGTGCGGCCCACGGCAAGCGGCGCGTCGCGGTTCGAGCGCTCGTCGGAACGCGCGGGGACGGTGATCATCAGAATGACCGAGAGCAGCAGGGCGGCCGCCATGAAGATGTACGAGGCGGCAGGGCTGCCCGTCGCGCCATTGAGATAGCCGACGACCCACGATCCGCAGAATGCGCCGAGCGCCCCGCATGCGTTGATGAGGCCGATCGCGCCGCCCAGTACGTTGCTCGGAATCAGTTCCGGGACGAGCGCGAAGAACGGTCCGTAGGGCGCATACATCGACGCACCGGCGATCACCAGCAACGCGAACGAGAGCCAGAAGTGCGTGCTGCCGAGCAGATACGAACCGACGAACGCGACGGTCCCGACAAGCAGCAGCGGCCACACGAAGAGCTTGCGGTTGCGCGTTTTGTCGGAGAGCCACGAGGCGAGCAGCATCAGGATGATCGCGCCAAGATACGGCACGGCGGCGAGCCAGCCGACCGAGACGATGTCGATGGTCGAGGCCTGCTTCAGAATGGACGGCAGCCACATGATGAAGCCATAGACGCCAATGCTCCACAGCGCGTGAATGGCGCAGAACTTGAGCACGATCGACGAACGGAACACGGTCTTGTAGTCGCGCACCGGCGCGATGTGCGCCTGCTCGGCCTTCAGGCGCGCGGCGAGTTCGGTCTTTTCGGCATCGCTCATCCACGGTGCATCGGCGGGACGATCCTTCACCGTGAACCACCAGACGATCGCCCAGATGATCGCCGGCGCGCCTTCGATCATGAACATCTCGCGCCAGCCGAAGCTATGCACCAGATAGCCCGAGACGACCGACATCCACAGCACCGTCACCGGATTGCCGAGAATCAGAAACGTGTTGGCACGCGAACGCTCGGTGCGCGTGAACCATCGGCTGATGTACATCAGCATCGACGGCATCACGGCCGCTTCCACCACGCCGAGCGTGAAGCGCAGCACCATCAGCATCGGAATGTTGCTGACCATGCCGGTCGCGGCCGCACACAGTCCCCACAGAATCAGGCTGAAGAAGATCAGCTTCTTCACGCTGTTGCGCTGCGCGTAGATCGCGCCGGGCACCTGGAACAGGCAGTAACCGAGAAAGAACAGCGAGCCGATCAGCGACGACATGCCGTGCGTGATGCCGAGATCCTTATCGATACCGGCGGCCGCCGCGAAGCCGTAGTTCGCGCGATCGAGATAGGCGAGGCTATAAGTGATGAAGATGATGGGCATCAGATACCACCATCTTTGAGGTGCCACGGGTTTGACGCTTTCCATGATGTCTCCGGATCGTTGCTGCGTACGATGGGTTGGGTACAGGCTGTTGTTCTTGTTCCCGCGAAGTCTTGAGTTCAGAGCACGGCGAGCCAGCCGCCGTCCACATAGATGATCTGGCCGTTCACATAACTCGATGCCTGCGACGACAGGTACACCGCCGTACCGACGAGTTCTTCCGGCTTGCCCCAGCGTTGCGAGGGATTGCTGCTCTTGACCCACGCGTCGAAGGCGGCGTTGTCGACCAGCGCCTGGTTCATGTCGGTGAGGATGTAGCCCGGACCGATCGCGTTCGCCTGAATGTTCGACGACGCCCACTCGGCGCTCATCGCGCGCGTGAGCATCTTGATGCCGCCCTTCGCCGCCGTGTAGGCGCCGACCGTCGCGCGTGCGCCCTCGCTCGTCAGCGACCCGATGTTGATGATCTTGCCGCCCGTGCCGCGCGCGATCATGCGCCGCGCCGCCTCGCGTCCGACGACAAACGCGCTCGTCAGGTTCGTATCGATCACGCGCTGCCAGTCGGCGAGTTCGAGTTCGACAAGGGACTTTCGAAACTGAATGCCCGCGTTGTTAATGACGATGTCGACTTGCACGCCGTCTTTGTCCCACTGCGCGAATGCGTCGGCGACGGCGGCTTCGTCGGTGACGTCGAACGCGCGGCCCTGCGCCTTGAAGCCCTTGCTTTCGAGCCGGCCAGCCGCCTCGGCAACGGTATCGGCGCGCGTGCCGTTCAGGATCACGTTGGCGCCCGCAACGGCGAGCCCTTCGGCCAGCGCGAAGCCGATGCCTCTTGCCGAGCCGGTGACGAGCGCCGTGCGGCCGCTCAAATCGAATAAAGATGTCATGCGTATTCCTTTCGCGTTTCGGGTCGTGTCGTGTCTTGTCGGGTCGATTGGAGGCGCGAGTGCGCCCCTCGCGGCCGGTTGGCCGGTCGCGATGAATGGTGTTTCGGTTGAGATGCTTAAGGCGTCAGACGGGCTTCTCGTTTGCGGCGTTGTTCAGCGCAGCGCGATCCTCGAAGTCCTTTTCGGCGCGACGGATGAGCGTGAGGACCGCTTGTTCCGCGGCTTCCGGATCGCCTCGCTCGATCGCGATGCAAAGCGCTTCGTGCATCGGTAGCGAGCGTGCCGGTCCGCCCGCGATTTCCGAACTGAGTTCGAAGCTCGTCCGAAGAATCGCCGACAACGCGTTCTGCATCTGCTGCACGAACTGGTTGTGGCAAGCGGTGAGGATCGCGCCGTGAAAAGCCAGGTCGGCGGGAACGTATTCGCCGTGGCCCGCGACCGCGCGTTCCATGGCCTTGAACGCGCGCCGGACGGCCTTGCGGTCGTCGTCTGTCGCGCGCTTGGCGGCGAGCCTGGCGGCGTTCGGCTCGATAATCAGCCGCAGTTCCATCAGGTCCTCGATGAGACCCGGGTCGAGCGTTCCCGATCGCGCGCGCCACGTGATGACGTCCGGATCGAACAGTTGCCATTGCGAGCGCGGAAGCACGATCGTGCCGTAGCGGCGGCGGACTTCGAGCATGCCTTTGGCGGAGAGCGATTTCATCGTCTCGCGGATCGTGATGCGGCTCACCTGCATCTGCTCGGCGAGTACGGGTTCGGCAGGCAAAATCTCGCCCGGCGCGAATTTGCCGGAGCAAATCTGTTCGCCCATCTGGTTCAGAACCTGCCGGTGGAGGGTCGCCATCGAAGTATCTCTCTAGGTCATACGTATGATGTAGAAGATAAACTCGTGATTTTCACCGCACAATCAGGGATGACCCGTAGTGCGCGGAATCGGGTCGTGGCTGCGGCGAAGCGGGCGCCGCAAGCCGTAAATCGAACGGTCAACCCGAGGCGCGGGCGCGCCGTGGCAAATGAATTTGGCGCCTTTATCATCTAGGTCCCGAACGAACTGGAGGCGTTGCCGTGCAAGAAAATCGTCGCAGGATGCTCGTCAAGTCGGCTGCCGCCTTTGGCGCGATCGAGCTGCTCGGGCTTCGGTCCGTGAGCGCTATCGCAGCGTCGGCTACGAAGCCGATCAAGCCGGACGGCCGGTCCGCGCTGATCGTGGTGGACGTGCAGAACTGCTTCATCGACGGCGGCACGTTGCCGGTCAAGGGCGGCGCGAAGGTCGTGCCGGTTATCAACCAACTCGCGGAACGGTTCCAAAATATCGTCATCACGCAGGACTGGCACACGCCGGGACACGCTTCGTTCGCGAGCTCGCATCCGGGCAAGAAACCGTTCGAGACCACGAAGCTCACATACGGCACGCAGGTGTTGTGGCCGGACCACTGTGTGCAGGGCACGGACGACGCCGCATTGGACCGGGACCTGCGCCTGCCGACCGCGCAGGTCATCATCCGCAAGGGTTTCCACAAGGACATGGACAGCTATTCCGCCTTCGAGGAAGCCGATCACAAGACCGAAACCGGTCTCGCTGGCTATCTGAAGCAGCGGCATATCGACACGGTTTTCGTAACTGGGCTCGCCACCGACTTCTGCGTCGCTTGGACGGCGATGGACGCGCGCCGCGCCGGTTTCGCCTCGTACGTGATCGAAGACGCGACCCGCGCGATCGACCTGAACGGCTCGCTCGCAGCCGCGTGGAAGGCGATGGAACGGGCGGGCGTGAAGCGCATCCAGTCGCAGGACATTCTCTCCGCGTGAAGCTTGATAACGGCGCAGTAAGCGGCGCGCGTCGCGCCGCTTACTGAACCCGATGGATATCGTTTCCACGAGTCTGCGATAGAGCACGCTGCGCGAGACTGAATAATCGAAACGTCCTGCCTGGCGATATCCCTCTTC
This sequence comes from Caballeronia sp. SL1002, assembly GCF_057814995.1. NCBI lineage: Bacteria > Pseudomonadati > Pseudomonadota > Betaproteobacteria > Burkholderiales > Burkholderiaceae > Caballeronia > Caballeronia sp. SL1002. Next base: position 746,880 of record NZ_JBYMUW010000003.1, read on the forward strand.
GACAATCTTGCCACCGCTGAGCCGGAGCACGGTCGTGCCAGTGAAGCGCATTGTCCGTCCGGTCGCGGCGGGCAGCGATCCCACGAGGAAGTCGCTGAATGCCGCACCGGTATGTGTACCTCCGCCTTCGCAACGGCCGACTACAGAGTCCCCCTCGGCGATGAGGTTCACGGCTAACGCCGTATCCGCTAAACCCCGGCGCAACATGCGCGCGGCCGTAGGAGCGAGCCGCCCACTTTGGGGCGCGAATTGAGCCGTGTCGGGCAGGCGTCTGTGATTGAGCAAGAGCGGCTAGGCGCGAAGCCGCAACGGTGAGCGACCATAATGCAAGTCGCACGATCCAGATCCAGACCATGCAAACTCACGTTGACGCCACTAGCGCTTACACGAAACGCTTCGATACCGTCCTTGCGTACATCGAGACGAACATCGAGGGCGACCTGTCCGTCGACGCGCTAAGCCGTATCGCAAACTTCTCGAAGTTCCATTTTCATCGACAGTTTGCCGCCTATGTCGGCATGCCGGTCGCACGCTTCGTCCAGTTGACGCGCTTGCGTCACGCAGCACACCGGCTGGCTTCACGCGAATTCTGCTCGGTGCTCGATGCCGCGTTCGAGGCGGGCTTCGACAGTCCGGAAGCCTTCAGCCGGGCGTTCAAGCGCGCGTTCGGTACGTCGCCGAGTTCATTTCGGCAGGAGCCGAACTGGCAGATCTGGAGCGCGACTTTTATCGTCCCTTATCTTTCGAGGAAGCTCACGATGCAAGTGCAAATTTTCGATTTTCCCGAAACCCGCGTCGCCGCGTTCGAGCACTGCGGATCGCCTGGGCTCGTCAACGAGAGCGTACGGAAGTTTATCGACTGGCGGAAGCAAAGCGGGCAATCGCCGATTGCGTCGAGCAAGACCTTCGGCATTCCGCGCAATAACCCCGACACCACGCCGGCGGATGCATTTCGCTTCGACATCTGCGGCGAAATTGACGAGCCGGTAGCACCGAACGCCTACGGCATCCGCGAACTCGTCATTCCGGGCGGCCGATGCGCAGTGGTCCGGCATTCGGGATCGCCCGACCACATCGGCGAGACGATCTATCCGATCTATCGCGATTGGCTTCCGGCAAGCGGGGAAGAACTTCGCGACCATCCCCTGTTTTTCCATTACCTGAGCGTCTTCCCCGAAACGCCGCAGGACCAATGGCAAACCGACATCTACATTCCCCTCGTGTGACCGAGGCCGGTCCGTTGCCTCAAGCCAAACGGACCTCTAGCGAAGCCCGCAGTTTGCCGGGCGTGACGCCATAGATTTCCTTGAAGCCGCGAATAAAATGCGCGGAGTCGGCGAAGCCACATTCGTAAGCGATTACCGTGATGCGCTTTGTAGTGTTGAGCAGCAGCCAGCGCGCGTAGCGAAGTCGCATTGTCCGATAAAACTCCTTCGGCGACATCCCTGTTTCGGTCAGGAAGTTGCGTTCGAGTTGCCTCACGCTCGTCCCGGCCATCTTCGCGATCACCGTGATGTTAAGCGGCGCTTCCAGGTTTTCTTCCATCAGCACGATCGCATGCCGCACCAGCAAATCACCTACCGCGAGATAGCCTAACGCCTTGCGGCGTTCCACGAACGACGTGCCGGCCAGACGGCTGACCGTCATCTGATGGACCACCTTGGACGCTCTGTCCGGGCCGCAATGCAGGCTGATCAAACGCGTTGCCAGTTCAAGGACCGACACCCCACCGGCACACGTGATGCGGTTGCCATCGATCAGATAGTCCGAATTGGCGACGACCGGCATGTTCGGGAACATCGTTTTGTAGTCTTCCAGATGGAACGCATGGACGCACGCGACGTGACCCTGCATCAGGCCGGCTTGAGTCAGTACAAAACTGCCGGTACACAGTCCGATCAATGGCACGCCGCTCGCGTCGGCCTCGCGCAGATAGTCCCAGTAACGCCGCTCGACCTGGTCGAGTTTCGGCAGAAGGCCGCCGATCACGACGAGGTAATCGAATTGACGAGGCGAACCGTCTATCGCCCGGACGGGCACGGCCACCCCGCAACTCGCTTCCACCGTTGTGTCGGACATGCCGAGCAGCGTCCATGTACACCGGATAGGCCTGCTCTGGTCCCCGAGGTCCGCGGCATGGCGCAATGCGTCGCAGAAGCCGGCCAGGGAGAGCAACGGAAAGCTCGGCCAGAGTAGAAAGCCGATGTTGAGTTCGGCGCCTGCGCGGGAAGGGCTGATGTCCCGTTTCAACCGGGCGCGGTCGAGCCGGTCGACAAGTTTCCGGCCATCGGACGGTGTTTTCTCTGTAGCCATGCGCTTCCCTCAGACCGCTGATGGACCCAGTATAAAAGCGCGCGCCCGAGTTCTGCGAACGTGTCGCGTTTCTTCTATTTTTTTTCGGTTTGGTGCAATGCCGGCGATTTTATCGATCCTAAAGTCGGTCCTGTCGAATCTGCTCGTCGATTCCCGTCGAGCGGCGATGCGATCATTTCAGCCATGCACCAGACAAGGAGAGTCTCATGTCGACCGGAAATCACGCCAGTCTCGGCGCCCGAATTGGAGTGGGCCTGATCGTGCTCGGCTCTGCCAGCGCGTTTGCAGACGAAGTTGTCAGAATTGGACATGCCGCGCCGTTGACCGGCGCGAATGCCGAATGGGGCAAGGACACCGAAAACGGCGCGCGTCTCGCGATCGAAGAGATCAATGCCAAGGGGCTGGTGATCGGCGGGCAGAAGGTAACGCTCGAACTGGATGCACAGGACGACGCGTCCGACCCGCGCCAGGGCACGCAGATCGCGCAGAAGCTCGTCGATGACAAGGTTGTCGCGGTGGTCGGCCATATGAATTCGGGCACGACGATCCCGGCTTCGAAAATATATAGCGATGCGGGTATCGTCGAGATATCGCCTTCGGCGACGAATCCGATTTACACGCAGCAAGGATTCAAGACCGCTTACAGAGTGGTTGCCACCGACGCACAGCAAGGCCCGGCGCTGGCCGATTACGCGAAGAAGACGCTCGGGGCCAAGTCGGTCGCGATCGTGGACGACGCAACCGCTTACGGTCAGGGCCTCGCCAACGAGTTCGAAAAGCAGGCGAGGGCGCTCGGTTTGACGATCCTTTCGCACGACGCGACCAACGACCATGCGGTCGACTTCCGTTCGATCCTCACCAAGGTCAAGGGCGAACATCCCGACATCATCATGTATGGGGGAATGGACGCGACGGGCGGTCCGTTCGCGAAGCAGGCGCGCCAGCTTGCGATCGGCGCGCGGGTGCTGGGTGGCGACGGCTTGTGCGCCGATTCGCTCGCGAAACTCGCGGGCGACGCTGCCGACAATGTCGTGTGTTCGATCGCCGGCATGCCGCTCGAAAAAATGCCGGATGGTCCCGCTTTCGAGCGCCGCTACGAAGCACGGTTTCATCAGCACGTTCAACTGAACGCGCCGTTCGCCTACGACGCGGTCTATATCATCGTCGATGCAATGAAGCGCGCCGGCTCGGTCAAATCCGCGGATATTCTTGCTTCGATGCCGAGCGCGGATTTCGTCGGTGTGCTGGGGCGCACGCAGTTCGACCCGCATGGCGACCTGAAGCAGGGCGCCATTTCCTTATATGACTACAAGAGCGGCAAGCAGACGCTTCTTGCCGTCGTGAAAATGTGAGCATGATGGAAATCACCGTTCTTGGGGCGGGCGTGATCGGGCTGACGACCGCTTATTACCTGAATGCGTCGGGTCATCGCGTGACGGTGGTCGACCGCCGTTCGGAGGTCGGCCTGGAAACGAGCTACGCAAACGGCGCGCAGCTTTCCTACAGTTATGTGGCGCCGCTTGCCGGCCCGGGCGTCCTGTCGAAGATTCCCGGCTGGCTCGTGCGACGGGACTCGCCCATGCAATTTCGCCCGTCCGTCGACCCGGCTTTATGGCGCTGGTGTCTGCAGTTTTTGAGGGCGTGCATGCGAGAAAAAAATCTGCGGTCGACGCGGCACTTGCTCGCGCTTTCTTTCCTTAGCCGCTCGCTGATGCACAAGCTCGTGGACGATGAACCATCGCTCGATTTCGACTATGCCCGCTCCGGCAAGCTGGTGGTGCATCGGGAGGCGAAAGCGTTCGCGTCGGCGCTGGGCTTGCTGGACTTCCAGCGCACGCTCGGCTGCGAGCAACTGGCGCTCGACCGGGACGCATGCGTCCGACTTGAGCCCGCGCTGGAATCCCTTCGTCACAAGATTGCCGGCGGTATCTACACCGCTAGCGAAGACACGGCCGACTGCTATCGATTCTGTTTGAGTCTCGAAAAATTACTGCGCATGCGCGGCGTCGTCTTCGAACTTTCAGCCGACGTCAGCGCGTTGAAGCGCGCGCCTGGCGGACGTGTCGAAGCGTGGGCCGGGGCGCGCCGGCTGCCGGGCGAACAAATCGTCGTTGCGTTGGGGTGCGGCAGCGCGAAGCTGTTGAGGCCGCTTGGTATCGATGTGCCGGTGTACCCGCTGAAAGGCTATAGCTTGACCATTCCGGTCGGGTCCGCCGATATCGCCCCTCGAATCAGCGTGACGGATTTCGCCCGCAAGGTGGTGTATGCAAGGCTGGATAACCGCCTGCGCGTGGCGGGAATGGCCGACATAGCGGGTTATTCACCTGCGCTCAACCGCCGTCGGCTCGATACGTTGCGCCGCGAGTCGGAAGCGGTTTTTCCGCACGCGGGCGACTATGCCGCCGCCGATGAATGGGCCGGATTAAGACCCGCCACGCCAGGCGGAATGCCAATTATCGGATCGACGCCGATCGATAACCTGTGGCTCAACGTCGGCCAAGGTGCGCTTGGCTTCACGCTCGCGACAGGATGCGCTCAGTTACTAAGCGATCTGATCGTGAAACGTGCGACGGCGTTCGACTGCTCGATGTTCAACCTGAGGGCTTGCCCATGACGCGCGATACCGCGGCGGCGCGACGGAGAGCGAGGATCGTACTGATCGGCACGGGCGGAACGATCGCGGGTCGTGGCGCGTCGCCTGTCAACACCTCGGCATATGACTGTTCGGTGCTGTCTATCGACGACATTCTCGCGGCTCTGCCAGCGGCAGATTCGATCGCCGATATCACGACTGAACAGCTATTTCAGGTCGGCTCCGAGAATATCGGTAGCGTTGAACTGCTGCAGTTGGGGAAGCGGATTGCAGCGCTCCTTGAACGCGACGACATCGACGGCATCGTCGTCACGCACGGCACCGACACGATCGATGAAACGGCTTACTTCCTTCATCTGGCGCTCGACAGTCGCAAGCCCGTAGTCGTGGTCGGCGCCATGCGTCCGCCGTCCGCGCTAAGTTCGGACGGACCGCTCAACCTGTACAACGCGATTGTCGTGGCGGCGAGCGGGTTTGCACACGGCAAAGGCACCTTGGTCGTATCGAACGACGAGATCCATACAGCGCGCGACGTCGTCAAGACAAATACGTTCAAGCAGGACGCGTTCAAGTCGCCTTACGGCCCCTTGGGATTGATCGTCGAAGGCAAGCCGGTCTTTTACCGGCTGCCGGCGCGGCCTCACACCGTGGACAGCGAATGGTCGATCGGCAAGATCGATGCGTTGCCGGATGTCGGCATTCTCTATGCACATGGTGGCATGAACGAAGCGATAGCGCGCGCCGTGCTCGATTCCGGCGTCGAGGCGGTGATCTATGCTGCAACGGGGAACGGCAATGTGGCGGCTTCGATAGTGGATTCTCTGGTGGAAGCGAGAAAGCGCGGTATCCATGTCATTCGCGGATCGCGCACGGGACGAGGCGTGGTCATCCGTAATGCGGCTCAGCCTGACGATCTGTACGACTGGCTGGTCACCGACGATCAGCCTGCGCACAAAGCCCGGATTTTGATGATGCTTGCGCTAACCCGCGAGCACTCCACGCGCGGGCTGCAAGAAGTCTTTTGGCGATATTGATAAATAGAATCCACTAGATCCATTTCCTTTCGGACCCGCTCGCTTTAGCTAGAATAGGTCTCCGCGCATAACGTCTATAACGGAGGCACGCATGGCCGGATTACTCCCCGATGTCGATCCCGATGGGCTCCTCGAATACTCGGTCGTCTTCACCGACCGGTCGCTCAACCATATGTCACAGCGCTTTCAAGGCGTCATGCGTGACATTTCCGTTTCGCTGAAAAAAGTCTACAACGCGAGATCGGCCGTTGTCGTGCCCGGCAGCGGGACGTTCGGCATGGAAGCCGTCGCGCGGCAGTTCGCGACGAATAAAAAATGTCTGGTGATCCGTAACGGCTGGTTCAGCTTCCGCTGGTCGCAGATCTTCGAAATGGGTGACATTCCCTCCGAGTCGATCGTGCTAAAAGCGCGTCCGGTGGAACAAGGACGACAGGCCGCGTATGCACCGCCGCCGATCGAAGAGGTGGTCTCGGCGATCAAGGAAAACCGGCCGGATCTGGTTTTTGCGCCACACGTCGAAACCGCATCCGGGATCTTGCTGCCCGATGCTTATCTGCGCGCAGTGGCCGACGCCGTGCATGACGTCGGCGGCATGTTCGTGCTGGATTGCATTGCCTCCGGCACCATCTGGGTCGACATGCAGGCAAGCGGCGTCGACGTGCTGATTAGCGCGCCGCAAAAGGGATGGAGCGCATCGCCGTGTTGCGGACTGGTCATGCTGAGCCCGCTGGCCCGCGAAAGAATCGATGCGACAACCAGCACGAGTTTCGCTTGCGATCTTCGCAAATGGCTGCAGATCGTGGAAGCCTACGAGAACGGTGGTTTCGCGTATCACGCCACGATGCCGACCGACGGTCTCGCAACGCTGCGTGACGTCATGAAGGAGACCGAGGGATATGGTTTTGACAAGGCTAAAGCGAAGCAATTCGAACTCGGCAAACGCGTTCGCTCTCTCTTAGCCGAAAAAGGTTTCAGGAGCGTGGCGGCCGAAGGTTATGAGGCGCCGGGTGTCGTGGTCAGCTACACGGACGACGACGAAATACGATCCGGCAAGAGGTTCGCCGATGCTGGATTGCAGATCGCAGCGGGCGTCCCGCTTCAATGCGACGAGCCTGCGGATTTCAAGACCTACCGCATCGGATTATTTGGACTCGACAAACTTTACGACGTCGAAGGCGCGGTATCCCGCTTGGCAAAGGCGCTGGACTCTATTTCCTAGGGGTCTTTCGGGAGCAACTGCTTTTTCATCGTCTTCACAATCGCGTCGGCAGGAACCCCTCCAAACCTGCCGGGCGAGCTACCGGGCACACTGGTAAACCACTATCGCTTACCGATTGGCACGCCAGTAATGTCAGACCCGGACGCGCCCGCACATGCCCTTCGTTTGACAAGAGGGGCCGTCACCGACCAAGTCATTCCGCTAGTTCCGCGAGTGCGACTGATCTCCGCTGTAGCACATCCGCAAGATTCGCTGTGTCACGTGTACCGTGTCGGCAATTCACGAGAAGCCATGTGCGCCGAATCGAAAAATTCAAATCAACAGACAGGAGGCAACATGCTTTCAGGATCTCAGATGCTTGGAGCGGCGGCGGGCGCGGCACTGGCATTGTGCGCAAGCGCGGCGTTCGCGCAGGCAGCGATCGTGTCCGGGCCGCCCAGCGATCCCGGCTGCATGGTCCCATGGAAGGCCGACACGAAGTTCGTCAAATATCCGAAGAAAAACGGCCCGTACAGGATCGCGCTCGTGAACGGCTACATAGCGAACACCTGGCGCATCCAGATGATCAAGACGGCCAAGGCCTATACGGCACAACCGGCCGTCGCCGCCAAACTCAAGGAATTCAAGGTGGTCTCGACCGGCGAGGACGTGCCGGCGCAGATCTCGGCCGTCAACAGCTTCATCGATGCCGGTTATGACGCGATCGTCGTGGACGCGCAGAATCCCGCCTCATTCGGTCCCGCGATCCGGCGCGCGAAGAAGGCCGGCGTCGTGCTGGTCGCGTTCGACAACACGCTCGACAGCGAAGACGCGATCAACGTCGACGTCGACCAGTACGGGCTCGGCGTGCTGTGGGCCAAGTGGCTTGCGACCCACCTGCCGAATGGCGGCAAGGTCCTCGAGGTCCGCGGGGTGGCAGGCACGTCGGTCGATACGGACCGGCATAACGGTTTCCAGAGCACGCTCACCGCGACCGGCAAGAAGTGGGACTCCGTGCAGGTTTACGGCAAGTGGGACGACGGGGTCGCGCAGAAGGCCGTCGCCGACGCGATTGCCGTGCAGGGCCATTTCGATGCGATGTCGGCGCAGGGCGGCGACACGGGCGTCGTGCGCGCGATGATCGATGCGAAACATCCTTTCGTGCCGTTCGGCGGCGAAACGGAAAACGGCTTTCGCAAGCTGTGTGCGCAGTATGGGAGCCAGGGCTTGAAATGCACGTCGGCGGGCAGCGGTCCGGGGCAGGTGGCCGTGGCCATCAAAACGGCGCTCGCCGCGCTCGACGGACAGACCATCCCGGTCGCAATCAAGCTGCCGCTCGACGTCACCGACGATTCGAAGCTCAAGGCGGGCGTCAATTATTTCCCCAACGAGTCCGACAACTTTTTCGTCGGCAACTCGTTCCCGACTTGCGGCATCAACTTCTCCGCGCAGGAAATCATGAAGCAGGATCAGGGCAATCAGTGATCCGGTTGGCCGGCGACGCGACGGGAGGCGAAGCATGTTGCAGGACGAAGAGCGGTCGTTCTTTAAGATGTCCGGCGTCTCGAAAAGCTACGGCGGCGCCGTCGCGCTGGAGCATGCGGACCTGACGGTAAAGAGAGGCCGCATCCACGCGATCCTCGGCGAAAACGGCGCGGGGAAGTCCACGCTGCTGAAGGTGATGTCGGGCGTCGTGCGGCCCGACGAGGGAACCATGCACCTCGATGGCCGACCGGTCTCGTTCGCGTCGCCCGCCGAGGCGAATGCGGCCGGCATCGTCTGCGTGTATCAGGAGCTGTCGCTGATTCCTGACCTGAGCGTGGCGGACAACATCTTCGCATCGAATCCGCCGATCCGCTTCGGCATGATCGACCGCCGGACGCAGCGTCGTCAAGCCGAGGCCGCGCTCGCCCGCGCGGGCGCGGCCGATATCAATCCGCTCGAAAAAGTCCGGGACTTGCCGCTGTCGCGCCAGCAGATGGTCGAGCTTGCGAAGGGCCTCGCGCGCGAGCCGCGCATCCTCATCCTCGACGAGGCCACCTCGGCGCTGACGGCGGCCGATGTGGCGCGCGTCATCGACGTTCTCAAACGCCTGCGCGACGAGGGGCTCGCGCTGCTCTTCATCTCGCACCGGATGCACGAGGTGAAAGCGCTCGCCGACGAATGTACGGTCTACCGCAACGGCCGTCATGTATCGAGCTTCGAAGCAGGCACGCGCACCGACAACGACGTGATCGAAATGATGATCGGCCGGAAGTATCAGCATGCGTTTCCGGACAAGCCCGAGCGCCGGCTCGCCGCCGAGCCGGTTCTGGCCTGTCGCGATCTCGCGTGGAACGATACGCTGCACGGGATCAGCTTTTCGTTGAGGCCGGGCGAGATCCTCGGACTGGGCGGCCTCGACGGTCAAGGCCAGCGCGAACTGCTGCTCGCGTTATTCGGCGTGTTGCGCAGTTGCGCGGGCAAGGTCGAGATCGACGGCAAGGCCGTCATGATTTCGAGTCCGGTGGCCGCGCGTGCCGATGAGATCGGTATGGCGCTGATTCCCGAGGACCGCAAGACCGAAGGCCTGATGCTGTCGATGTCGGTGCGCGAGAACTTGTCGTTCGCCGCGTTCGATCGGATGTCGACGGGAGGCGTGATCGATCGCGACCGCCAGCAGGCGCTCATCGACCGGATGATGGAACTGCTCGCGATCAAGTCGTTCGGCGTCGACGCGCCCGTGAGTTCGCTGTCGGGCGGCAACCAGCAGAAGGTGGTGATCGCGAAATGGCTGATCCGGCAGCCGAGAATCCTGCTCCTGAGCGACCCGACGCGCGGCATCGATGTCGGCACCAAGCAGGAGATCTATCAACTGCTGAGACGTCTCGCCGACGAAGGCGCCGCCATCGTCTTCTACTCCACGGACTACGACGAGCTGATCGGCTGCTGCGACCGCGTGCTCGTGCTGTACGAAGGCCGGGTCAAGAAGGAACTTGTCGGGTCCGAGATCACGGAAAAAAACCTGATTGCAAGCGCACTGGATCTTCCGGTGGAACAGGTTGCGGCATCTACAGGAGTGGCGCTATGAGCGGGCTGCGTTACTGGTACGCGGAAAATCGAGGGACGACATTCGCCTTCGCCCTGTTCGTGCTGATGTTCGCGATCTATCTCTCGAACTATCCGTCGGCGTTGTCGGCAAACGTGTTTCTGACGGCGGCGAACAAGGCGGTGCTGCTTGCGCTGGTGGCGATGGGCCAGGCGCTTGTCGTGCTGACGGCCGGCATCGACCTGTCGATCGGCATGACGCTCGTGCTGACGAATTGCCTTGCATCGTGGCTCGTCAAGGGCGACGCGCTGCACGTGACGCTCGGAATCGCGGGCGTGCTCGGGGCGGGCGCGCTGTGCGGCGCGCTCAACGGCGTCATTATCATCTACGGCCGTCTGCAGCCGATCGTCACGACAATCGCGACGGGCGCGGTGTACTACGGACTGGCGCTGCTGCTGCGCCCGGTTCCCGGCGGATCGATCGAAGAGGACCTCGCTGACGCATTGACCGGCAAGGTCGCGAGCGTCGTACCGGCGAGTCTGCTGATTTTGCTCGTGACCGTGGTGATCGTCTGGATTCCCTTCAAGCGCTCGGCTATCGGACGGGCGGCGTACGCGACCGGGTCGTCCGAATCCGCAGCCTTCCTGTCCGGGATGCCGATCCTGCGTGCGAAGTTCGCGTGCTATACGCTCGCCGGCCTGCTCGCCGCCGTGGGCGGCCTCTTTCTGACCTTCTTCACGTACACCGGCGAGGCGAGCCTCGGGAGCGCCAACTCGTACACGCTGTTTTCGATCGCCGCAGTGGTGATCGGCGGGGTGTCGCTGCTCGGCGGCAAGGGCAGTGCGATCGGCGCGATCTTTGGCGCATTCGCGTTCCGCTCTATCGGCGACCTTCTGTTCGTGTTCAACGTCGACGCGCTGTGGCAGCCGCTGTTCCAGGGCGTGATTCTCCTGCTTGCCGTCGCAATCGGCGCGTGCGGACTGTTCAGAGTGCGCAACCGTCTGGAGTGGTTCCAATGAGTGGCGCTTCCGCAACCCGCCGGACCCGGCTCACGCGAAAAATCGACCGCCCGATCGTGATTGCGTTCGCGTGCATCGTCGCGCTGTTGCTCGTGGGCGGGATGTTTTCGCGCAGCTTCATGTCGCCGGAATACATTCTGCTGCAGTTGAAGGTCGGCGCGTTCCTCGGCATCATCGCGACCGGATTGATGATGGTGATCCTGCTCGGACACATCGACCTGTCGCTGCCGTGGACAATCACCGTCGGCGCGATGATGGCCTGCGCCGTCGCGGGACACGGCGGGCTCGGGCAGATCCTCGCGATCCCTGTCGGGATCGGTTGCGGCGTGCTGATCGGCATCGTCAACGGCATCCTCGTTGCGTTCCTGCGCATTCCTTCGATGATCGCGACGCTCGCGACCAATGCGGTTGCGCAGGGCATCATGATCGTCTACACGGGCGGATCGTCGCCCCAGGATTCCGCGCCGAACGTGATGCGCTGGCTCTCCGCGGGCGCGCTCGTACCGGGCGTGCCGAACGCGGTTGCGCTGTGGGTGCTGATCGGCGGCGCCACGATGTTCCTTCTGGCGCGCACGACCTTCGGCCGCACGCTCTACGCGATCGGCAACACCGAACGCGCGGCGTATCTTTCGGGCATCAACACGCGGCTCGTGACGGTGGCCGCGTTCGCCGCGTGCAGCGGGTTCGCGGCGTTCGGCGGTGTGCTCCTTGCGGGTTATGCGTCGAAAGCGGCGCAATCGATGGGCGATGCCTACCTGTTGCCGGCGATCGCAGCGGTCGTGCTCGGCGGCACATCCATTCTCGGCGGCCAGGGTTCGTACCTCGGCACCGTCGCCGGCGCGATCCTCATCACACTGCTGCAGTCGATCCTCTCGGTCGCGCAGATGCCGGAAGCGGGCCGCCAGATCATCTACGGCGTCGTGATCGCCGCGATGCTGCTGCTCTATGGGCGGAGCAAACGGGAAAGATAGCGAGACATGGTGTTCGCTTTTCCATGGCGTGCAGCAGGCCGTCGGCGTTAGAACCGTGTTGTGAACATCGGTCTCAGAGTGACATCTCGGAGGCCCGCGCCAATGCCTGAGTGTCGATGTACTCGCGGATCTTCGTCACTTTGCCCTCGCGAACGGTCATGTCGAAAACCCAATCGTCCTTGAACGGCTTGTTCGTGGCTTTGATTGTCCCCGTAGCGACGCCGATCACCACAACCCGGTCTCCCTGCGCCACGAATTCGGGAGGCGTCGGATAAGTCATTTCCACCTCGTCCGACGCCTTCCGAAGCACGGCCTCCAGTTCCGCGTGCCCGCGATGCGTGCCGGCCAGCGGCCAGTCCTCGCCCGGAATGATCCACTCGATATCTTTGGCAACCAACGCGAGCAGATCCTGCTTGTTGTACGCGCCCATCGCTGCAAAGAAGCCCTTCACGATCTGAACATTCTCGTCGATGCTCATCGAATCTCTCCTTTTTCATTACGCCGGACCGTGCCCGATCTGATCGGACATGTTGTTGGTCCACGAGGCGCGATCGCATCGAAATTCGCGATCACGATTCATCAGTCGAACTTGACCAGGTCCTTGAAGATCAACCGGCCCCAGCTATTTCCCCGCGCCTGCACGAGCAGTCCACCTTCCGAAAGTCCACCGAGTTTGACCGGCGCGAAACCGAGATTTTCCGCGAGCTTACCGATCTCCTCAGCGGCACTGTCGTCGTCGCTCGCCAGGAACACGACTCTCCGGCCACCCTGTACGGACGGATCCTGATCGAGGACCGCTGCGCCTAGATGATTGAAGCCCTTGACCAGTCTGCCGCCAGCGAACGCCTGCGCGACGGCCTTGGAGGACGGTTGTCCACCCAGTTCCTCGGGCGGCACGCCGTAGGCGTTGGTCATATCGACGATAGTCGTACCCTGCCAGTTGGACCGCGCCTTCGCGACGTCCCGGTGCGCCTCGAAACGGACAGCCAGAAAGACAACGTCCGCCTTGACCGCTTCCGCCAGTTGCTTGGGAACGATCGTGGGTCCGATCGCGGCGGCGGCGGAAGCAAAGCTTTCCGGATCGCGCGTGGTTGCAACGGCTATTTCGATGCCGCTTCGGGCAAATGCCTTGGCAAGTGCCTGGCCAATCTTGCCGAAGCCGATAATTGCGTAGTTCATCTATTTCCTTGGTGTAACCAGCCCGACTGCGCTCCGAATGATCGAACGATGGAGCGTGCGGCCGGGCGTAGCGTGTCAGAGTTGTGCAAGTCCGCCGTCGACGGCGAGCTCGCTTGCGGTCATGAAACTGCTGTCCGGCGACGCGAGGAAGGCAGCCGCTGCCGCGATTTCCGCCGGATCGGCCATGCGCTGGAGCGGAGTCATCGAGGCGAAGACTTTCTGGCCTTCCTCACCTAGCGCTTGCTTCGCGAGTTCGGTCGCGGTCGCGCCGGGCGACAACACGTTCACCCGGATGCCGGTGCCCTTCAGATCCTCCGCCCAGGTCCGCGCGAGGTTGCGCACTGCCGCCTTGCTCGCGCTGTAGGCGCTCATTGCCGGAGCACCCGTGGTGCCGGCGCTCGATCCGGTCAGGATGATCGAGCCGCCCTGGCCCATCAGCGGCAGCGCCTTCTGGACCGTGAAGATCGGCCTTTCACATTGGTGTCGAAGGTTTCGTCGATGTGCTCAGCGGTGATCTCGCCGAGCCGAAGCTGGGTTCCCGCCCCGGCATTGGCAAAGACGATATCGACGGTTCCGCGCTCGGCCTTCACTGCCGCGTAAAGCCGGTCGAGATCGGCCGGATCGGAGACCGAGCCTTTCACCGCGCGCGCATTGGACCCGAGGTCGGCCACGGCGGCGTCGAGCGCGTCCTGGCGGCGGCCGAAGATGAAGACGAAGGCGCCTTCCTCGATAAAGCGCTTCGCAGCGGCGAGGCCAATGCCGGTCGCGCCGCCGGTGATGACGGCGGTCTTTCCATTCAATCTGTTCATGTCATGCGTCCTTCGAAGAAAAGCGGGAAATTCGATTCTGGACCTCTTGATTCATGAAGCCAATTGACTAAATATGCATTAATCTCATCTACTCTTTAGATACCCATGCTCGACAACGTCACCATCAATCAGCTTCGGGCCTTCGTCGCCGTGTGTGACCACGGAAGCTTTTCCGGGGCTGCGCGGGAACTGGGACGCGCGCAATCGGCGATCAGTCACGCGATTGCCGCGCTCGAGAGCGCCTTCGATGTGATGCTGTTCGAGCGCAACACGCGCAAAGCGACGCTTACGGCCGCTGGGCGCAGTCTCCTGCCCGATGCTCGCGGCGTCATTTCGCGCACCGAGGAGATGAAGATGCGCGCGGTATCGATCGCTGAAGCGGGCATCCCCGAGGTCTCTTTTGCAGTCGATACGTACTTTCCGCGTGCGCACCTGATCGAATGCCTCCGCACCTTGCAGGCCGGCTTCCCGACGATTGCAATCAATCTGCGCATGACGACCATGCAGGGCGGCGAGCATTGGGTTCTCGAAGGCACCTGCGGATTGGCCGTGACGATCGCGGACGTGCCGGAGCTCAGCCCAGGCAGCATCGAAAGGCAGCATTTATGTGAGGCGCAAATGGTGACCGTCTGTGCGCCATCGCATCCGCTGGCCGCACTCGCGGGGCCGATCCCGCGAGAGGAATTTGGCCGGCACATTCAGCTTGTCGTCACCGACAATCAGCCCGATGCGCAGAAGACACAGCAGGGCGTCGCCAGTGAGCGACAGTGGCGGGTGAATGACCTCGGCGCGAAGCACGATCTGCTCAAGGGGAGCTTGTGCTGGGGGCACATGCCGCATCATCTGGTGGCGGAAGATCTCGCCAATGGAACGCTTGTCGAACTGCGACGGCGCGCATGGCATATGCGCGCCCTCACTTTCATGGTCTCGCAACGGCGCGGATATTCGTTTTCCGAATGCGAGACACGATTGGTCGAGCTTCTTGGCGATCCTGAACGCTTGCCGAAGGATGCCAGCCCGCGTTCTGTCTCACGCAAAGGCAAGGCAAGTCCGAGGGTTCGCCGCGCATGAGCAATAGTCGGCACGGCCTGCCGCTTCAGCCTCGAGCGGCTTCAGTCCCGAACGCGATTCTGCCGTGCACTCTCAAGACTTGCGCTGCGATGCCGTAATGGAGGTGTAAGCACCTCCGCGAAAATCTGACAATATGAAAAATATGAAGCTCTCAGTCCGGCTTACCGTCGGCTTTTCTGTGCTGACGGCACTGTTGATCGGCGTCGCCATTGTCGCGTTCTATGGCCTTTCCGCGCTCGACGGAAAAATCGACGATATTGCTCGCGTGAACAATACGGAAACGCGCCTTGCCAACGTTCTTAAATCGTCGATTGAAGACCGCGCGATCGCCGTTCGAAATATTGTCCTGGTCAGCAGCCGGCAAGACGTGTTGGCAGAGGCCGATCGCATAAAGAAACAAGCGCAAATCTACGACGAAGCCGCGAAGCAACTGCGGACGATGTTCTCGGCGGAGGCAGGGACGACAGAACAAGAGCGCCGGCTGTTAGCCGACATCGACCGCGACGAAGCGCTCGCCGTTCCTCCCATGAACAAGGCCGTCGAACAGGCGCTCGCCAATGACGTAGATGCTGCGGCCAAAACGCTGATGATCGAGGCGCGCCCGGCGCAGCGCGCATGGCTTGCTCGCGCCGTCGCGCTTTCGGATCGGGAAGACGAGGAAAACGCGCAATCGCGACAAGACGCCCTGGATACGTACACTACGATCCGCACGCTTGTCGCGTCGATGGTCGCCGTGGCCATTCTTATTGCAATTGGAACGGCAATTCTTCTGACTCGAAGCGTCCTTCGCCAAGTGGGCGGAGAGCCCGCCGACGCCCAAGCGATCGCAACGCAAATCGCTGGAGGCAATCTCCTTGCGCGTATCGAACTGGCGGCCGGCGACAACCATAGCTTGATGGCGTCGCTAGAAGCAATGCGACGCCAATTGACGACCATCGTAACGGGTATCAAGGCTTCCGCCGAGTCGATCGCGGTCGCGGCAGGCGAAATTGCCGAAGGCAATATCGATTTATCTCAGCGGACAGAAGAGCAGGCCGCGTCCCTTGAAGAAACCGCTGCGAGCATGGAAGAGCTGACTTCGACTGTCAAAGCCAATACAGATAACGCGCGCCAAGGGAGCATGCTGGCGGAAAATGCGTCGCGCACGGCGGCGGCAGGCGGGGAGGCGGTCTATCGCGTGGTATCGACGATGGAGGACATTTCATCGAGTTCGTCGAGAGTCGCCGAAATTATCGCCGTCATCGAAGGTATCGCATTTCAGACTAACATCCTTGCGCTGAACGCCGCAGTCGAAGCCGCGCGCGCAGGCGATCAAGGCCGAGGTTTCGCGGTCGTGGCAGGCGAGGTCCGCTCGCTCGCTCAGCGTAGCGCCCATGCGGCAAGAGAGATCAAGGGCTTGATCGAGACGTCGGTTTCGCATGTCAAGAGCGGCTCTGAACTCGTTCGCGATGCCGGCCAGACGGTGGCCGACGTCGTACGCTCTGTCCAGAGCATGACGGATATCATGGGCGGGATCGCATCCGCGTCGGCGGAGCAGACGACCGGCATCGAGCAAGTGAACCTTGCCGTGACGCAAATGGATGAAGTCACTCAGCAAAACGCAGCGCTCGTCGAGCAGGCCACAGCCGCGGCGCAGGCGATGGCGGATCAGGCTGCGGCCTTGAGGATCGCGGTGTCGATTTTTAAGGTGAGCGACGCGTAGTGTTTATCGCCGCGATATCCACAGTGACAATCTCGTAACCGGAAGCGGCGTCCTTATTCGCCGCTTCCTCGGCTTCTTCGCGTGATGGAAAGCGCTTTGCTTCTTCTATTTCCGGCGCGAGGCCGATATCACCGTCCTCCCCGCTGCAGAGAAATTTTCCCCCGGTTTTGACGACATAAGCGCTGGTCATTGCAATCTCCAGGAAATTGGCAAACGAGTCTCAAGTCTAGCACCGCGGAAAAATTGCAAGGGTTGTCGCCATGATGGATCTCAACGCTCGCCGGAAACTGGAATCGCGCCGCACACGCTATCGGCCAACGCTCCCGCAGACAGCAATTCAACCGATCGATCGAACTGTGTAACATTAATGTCATACATTATTGTTTCGTGGATAAATCGCGGAGCAATGCATTTGACACCGTTCGCCGGGGAGATCGATCCACAGTGCTGATACTTCTTAACCTGTTGTCCGGCGTGGCGCTCCTGGTTTGGGGATCACACATCGTTCGCACAGGCATTTTGCGTGTGCTCGGGGCGGACCTTCGCGCGATTCTTGGCCGCAGTACGGGGAGCCGTGTGCGCGCGTTTCTTGCGGGTATCGGCGTGACTAGCCTCGTGCAAAGCAGCAACGCAACGGCGGTCATCATCACGTCGTTCGCCGCGCAGGGGCTTGTGCCGCTGGCTGCGGGACTGACCGTGCTGCTCGGCGCCGACGTCGGCACCGCGCTGATGGCGCGCGTGCTTACGCTCGACCTGTCATGGCTGTCACCGCTGCTGATCCTGTCCGGCGTCCCGTTGTTCCTCACCCGCAAGCAGACGCGGGCAGGACAGGCGGGAAGAACGATCATTGGACTTGGACTGATTCTCCTAGCGCTTCATCTGATCGTCGAGGCGGCACAACCGATGACCCAAGGTGCCGGCGTGCGCGTCATGTTCGGCGCGCTCACGGGCGACACCATGCTCGATGCACTCGTCGGCGCAGGGTTCGCGATGCTTTCGTATTCGAGCCTGGCCGCCGTTCTGCTCACCGCCACCTTGGCGTCGTCGGGCGTGATCTCGTTGAAAGTAGCGCTATGCCTCGTGGTTGGCGCGAACGTGGGCAGCGGCCTCCTGGCGTTGCTGAACGCCTTGCCACAAAACGCAGCGGCACGGCGGCTATCGGTAGGCAGCTTTGTGTTCAAGCTGGGTGGCGCTATCGTCATCCTGCCATTTGCGTCTCTGCTGGCTCGTGGACTGCCCGTCTTGATCAGCAATCCGCGAGAAGCGGTCGTTGGATTTCATGTGATCTACAACACAGTGCGTTGTTGCGCGTGCTTGACGCTTGTCGATCGCGTTGCGGCCATCAGTCAGCGGATCCTTCCGGATCGGCCCGTGGCGGCGGGAGAAATGCGACCGCTTTATCTCGATCCGGCCGGGTTGCTGACGCCGAGTCTTGCGCTCGCCAATGCATCTCGTGAAGTGCTTCGAATCGGCGATATCGTGCGCGTCATGCTGGACAAGGTTGCGAACCTGCTCAGGCATAACGACCTCACGGTCGCCCGCGAAACGATGCGCATGGATGACGACGTAGACTACCTTTACGGCGAGATAAAGACTTACTTGACGCTCATTTCGCGTGAGCAGCTCGACGAAGCGGATAGCCGCCGCTGGACGGACATCATTTCGCTGACGATCAATCTTGAACATGCGGGCGATATCATCGAGAGGATCGTCAGCGACATCGAAGAAAAAAAGATTTCGCAGCGACTCGTCTTCTCGGAGCAGGAGCTTGGTGAACTCGACGACTTGTATGCGCGGCTCGTGAGCAACCTGAGACTGGGGCTGTCGGTGTTCTTGAATAACGACCTTCGGTGCGCAGAACAGCTACTCGCGGAAAAGGAGCGTTTTCGGGATCTCGAGCGGGCTTACTCGCACAAGCATCTCGAGCGTCTGGCGGGTCACGCGCTGCGGAGCATGGAGACCAGTGCGCTGCACCTCGATCTCATCAGCAATATGAAACGATTGAACTCGCTTTTTTGCTCGACGTCCTATTCGGTGCTTGAAGCAGCGGGTGCATTGCATGACACGCGCTTGCGGAAGCGCTCGCTCGATTCGGTTCACATCAAGGAGTAAAAGCGTTAAGCGCGGTTGTGTGCTCGCCTAGTTGCAAGCCACGAGGTTCGAACGGTTAGAGATGCGCGTGATCTTCGGCTTTTGACTTCAGTCGGGCCGCGACCGCCCCGAAAACATCGGCGCCATGCTTAGCCTGGTCCGTCGCTCGCGGCCGCCAGGAGCGGCACGACGAAATCGCTGATCGGTGTCGGGATACCATGCGCGCGACCGCGTCGCTGTACGACACCGTTCCGGCTGTCCCATTCGAGAACGCGGCCGGCTTGCCGGTCGGCGAGAATCGATGTGCCGAGATCGGCCGGGTAGCGACGGAATGCATCGACGATTTCTTGCGGGACTTCGTCGCTCAGCGTCGCACCCTCCGCGCGAGCCACCGCGATACATTCCTGCAAGTAGGCCAGGGCCAACCCGGCCACGTCTGTCCGGGCGAACATGCCAGCGCGGCGGCCCGTTAAAACCATCAAACCCGCGACCGCGTTCTGTAGCAGCTTTCGCCACGCGACGGACGTGAAGTCCGCCGCTACATCGACCGCACATCGCGTGCCGCTCAAAGCCGCGAGGACCACGCCGGCCTCCGGCGTGTCGGGCAAGGTGATGCGCGCCTGGCCTCGTAACCATACCGAGGCGTCGGATTCGCGTTGCGCGGGAAACCACACCACCGAGGGCAGCACCGGATTCCCGGACACGTAGGGCGCAAGAAGTGCCTTCTGTTCGATGCCGTTCTGCAACACGCAGACTACGGTCTTCTCTCCACACAATGCAGAAAGCCACGGTGCAGCCGCTTCCACCTGTGTCGACTTGACCGCGAGAAACACCAGTTCGAACGCGCTCTCGACCTTGGCTGGATCGATGCGTACAGGCCCCGGAACGACGACACGACCGCCGTCGTAGCGTAACTTCAATCGTTCGTGTGGCGTGCGCCCGAAGATCGCCGGCGTGCGTCCGGCTTCATGGAGCGCCGCCGCCACGGTCGTGCCGATTGCTCCCGGACCTAGAAGCGCGACAGTTGGTTTTTCGGGCATGGTGTTCATCGTTTTTTCCAGATTTTCCAGCCGTCATCAAATTGCGGCAAGATGAGGCGCGCGCATTTCGCAGGCTACGTCGCGCTCAGATGAGGGCGAAGCGCAAGCACCAGCGGAAAGATGACCAGCGCCGTCGCCGCGGTCGCTATCGTGGCGCCTTGTACGCCGATCCAGTCTCCCAGGAAACCATAGGCAACCGGAGCGAGCGCTCCCGAAGCGATGGTCCCGGTATAAAAGAGCGCAAACGCTCGCTCGGTACGATCCACCGGGGCGAGTTCGGGCACGGTCCCATAGAGTACGGACGACGTGCCGTTGAGCATCACGCCAAGCAGCGGCAACACGATCATGGCGGGTGTTAGTGGAAGGAAAAGCACCGCAAGAATCAACGCGGCCGTCCCGCCTTCCGTTGCAAGCACGGTGCCGCTCACGCCCACGCGCGCGCCAAGCCATCCGCAAACGAATTTGCCGGCCGCGCCACCCATGAAAACGAGCGCGAGCGCCGTTCCCATCATGGGTTGCGAAATGCCTTTCGCTTTCAATAGAAATGGCAGGAAGGTCAACAGCCCCATTCGCACGGCGGTGTCGAGCACGCCGATCGAAAACAGCACCGAAAAGCCGGAGCGCGAACCCTGGCCGCCTTCATTGGGCGCTTCCTCTGCGGAAGCCCCGGCTTTCGGTATCGACGGGAGAAAAAGTGCGATCATCGTCGCGACCAGGATGCCGATTGTCGACACGGCCCATAGCGCGTGGCGCCACGGCATGACGGTGACAAGCAGCGAGATCGCGGCCGGAAGCGCGGATTTTCCGAGGTCGCCCGCAAAGTTGTAGACGCTGAGGGGTCCGCGCGCATTGCGCCCGTAGACACGGGAGATTGCGCCGGATGCCAGTGGATGTTGCGTGCTGGAGCCGCTTCCCGAGATGGCGAGCGCGATGCACAAGCCCACTAGGGTTCCAGACGCGCCGGCAGCGGCGTAACCGATCGCTGCCAGCAAGGTGCCGAGCGCGAGCGTAGCGCGCGTGCCCAGTACGCGCGCGAGCCGCCCGGCGGGCAATTGAAGGGACGCCATCGTGCCCGCGTAGACGCCGCGCAAAACTGCCAGGGCGCCGTAACTCAGGCCAAAGTCTGTCTGCCACAACGGGAGCAGGGCATAGATCATGTCGGTGTAGCCGTCGTGCAGTGCGTGCGCCGTGCATGAAAGCCACAAGATACGTGTGCGCGAAACGGAAAGCGATGGACCCGGTTTGTCTGACAGCCCGGTCACCGAAGAGGAAAAGGAAAAAAGTCGCATGGTTTGATCGCCTCGCCGTAACGCACGCCCCGGCGAAAGTTCGAAAGCGCCTTACAGGAAACCGTTAGTCTAGGTTCAGACATAACGCGCCACCACTGAAGTAAAATTGAGTCAGACGGGAGAAAAAATCACGTATGGCTACGAACAAGCGCGCTGGCACGGATGCAGACAAGCTGCCCCCACTCAATGCGTTGCGGCACTTCGAGGCGGTCGCGCGCCTGGGGAGCTTCGCGGCTGCGGCCGTCGATCTGCACGTCACGCATTGGGCAGTTGGCAAACAAATCCGTCTGCTGGAGAACTGGTTTGGCGTTCCGCTTTTCGAGCGTCGTCCGCGTGGCGTCGTTCTGACTGACGAAGGCGCGGCGCTGCTCAACGATGTGAAGGGTGCTTTTGCGCGTCTTTCCACTTCGGTCACGCGACTGCGGCAGGAATCCGGCACGCGTCGTATTTCGGGCGTGGTGCGCGTCAATGCGCTGGCGAGCTTTGCGTTGTGCTGGCTGATACCGCGTCTTGCTGATTTCCAGGCGCGCTATCCCGACATCGACGTGCGGCTTTCGACGACCTCACGCAAATTGCGCTACGTCGGCGATGCTTTCGATATCGGTATTCGTTCGGGATCCGAGGACGCAGCAGGCCTGATATCGACGACGCTCATGCCCGATTTGCGTCTGCCCGCTTGCAGTCCCATCGTGCTTCAGAGTCACCCGATCAGAACCGTCGCCGATCTGCGAAATCACACGCTGCTTCATTCGACGAGCACACGCACAGCCTGGTCCGACTGGCTGCGGGAGGCCGGGGGACCCGGCTTGCAGGGAGTCCGACATCTAGACTTCGACCATGTCTATCTTCAACTGAGCGCAGCGGCCGAGGGCCTTGGCGTGACATTAGCGTCGCTGCCGCTCATCGAGCGTGAGATCGCGACCGGGCGGCTCGTAGTTCCGATATCGGAGCCGGCATGGCGCGGACCCGATTACACGCTGGTCGTCAACGCGGATCGCGCGGAGGAGGATGCTGTTGTTGCTTTCAGGGAGTGGATTATTTCCAGGGCGACGCAGAGTTTGGAGATTCCTGGTCGATCTGAATTGTCCCGGAAGGGTTCGGCGCGCAAAAAGCGATAGCAGCACTAGCGCGACTTTCGCTCGATGTACGGGGCGCGGGTGAGGCGGGATCTGGCACGCCCATCGCAGGCTTGCGGAGGTCGCCGCGCTAGGCGACTTCGACGGTTATTTCCGGGAGTACGTGCCGTTTCGCGACGCAGAACTGCGAGCCGGATTCGTCCGTATCGCGACGCGCAGCAGATTTGACGAACAAAGCTGTCGCCTGCATCGTATTCAGCTACGTAAAGATTGGGCCTTGAGTGGCTTAAGATCTCGGCGCGCCTACGCAGCGAGCTCGACCACCGGATACAGTGTCGTCGCGTCGTCCTGCGCATCCTTTTCCGCCGCCGCCAGCGCCGCTTCGCGCGCGGCGGCTGCCTTCTTGGTTTTGCCTGCCCGCGAAGGCGGCTGGCACGCGCCGCACACCACGTTGTTCTGCAAGTCGTGCTTGTGCGCGACGAACTTGCCCGTGCAACGGCAGCACGGCGTCATCTGCAGCATGCCGGCATCGAAGAAACGGACCAATGTCCACGCGCGCGTCAGATCGAGTACCGGCTCGACTTCGCTGTGCGTGCAATGTTCGAGATACAGCCGATAGCCCTTGGTCAACGCATCGAGGTGCGAGCAGCCCGCCTCTTTCTTCAAGAACACATACGTGTTGTAAAACAACGATGCGTGGATATTGGCCATCCACGTCATATACCAGTCGGCCGAGAACGGCAGCATGCCCTTCGGCGGCGACATGCCTTTCACTTCACGATAAATCCGGATCATCCGGTCGCGCGAGAGCGTCAATTCGCTTTCGAGCACCTGCATGCGCGCGCCCAGCTCGATCAGGGCGATCGCGCGAAACACTTCTTGTGCGTCTTCGGTCAGGCTTTTCTTCAACATGGCGTGCTCCCGATTTAAGCGAATTGTTCGGCTTGACGGCCGGCCAGCAGGATCGCGGCGTGGGTCGGCGCGATGTCCGCGTGCTTCGCCGGCTGCGTGAGCGCGCAGAGCATCGAGTGGTCGTTAAAGCGGAAGAAGCACAACAGTTGATCGGAGGCGGCGAGCTTCACGACCTGAGCGAGCGTCAGGCCCGAGAGCAAGTCGGCGAGTTCGGCCGACAAACCGAGCCGGAACATGCCGATGGCGCGGTCTTCGCGCAGCACGCGCTGCGCCAACATCAGATACGACAGATTGATTTCGCGGATGGAGTCCAGCGTTTCACGACCGTTCATGTTCCAGCGTTTCCAGATAAATCCCCGAACGTTGACGGCATTTTTTGCCGGTTATCTCTTATGCGTTCGCCGATGCCTCTCAGAGCATGGGAGTTGTTACGCGAAAGTATTACGCTGCGTTACATCTCGAAATGGATTCTAAGGAGTCCCATTGGACAGATCAATACGGAAAAGCGCTTTTTTTCACTGTTTGGTTAACGCCACGGTAAAGAATGCCGTTTCGGTAACAAGCGCCGAACGACCGTCCTATAAGGCCGGGGCGGAAAGAGACGAACGTCCTGGATACGGTAAAAAAATCTATCGCAGCGAAAGACCCTACAGGAACCAGGGATGATCGATCCGTAATTTTTGCTCATTAGCCAAACGTTTGCCCGTAATACTTGGAAAGAATCGGCAAATGATCCTGCTCATACCATAGGTATAAAGGAAAATTTTTTTACTTTCATTTTTTCCGATTCAAACGGGTCGATCGGTAGGAATGCTACGCATATACTTCGGGCTTCCAAGTAATTACGTAACTTCTACTCCATGACCGCCCGCAAACGTTTCGCTCTCAAGCAAATTGTACCGACTCTCGCTTCCGACCTGACCGCGGGCGATGTCGCCCCCCGGCGCCACTTCCTCGGCGCCCTCGCCGCCGGCGCGGGCTCGATCGCGCTGGCCGCCTGCGGCGGCGGCAGCGAAGCCGATGCGCTCTCGGCCAGCGCCGATGCAGCCACCGCCAAAGCCAGCAAAACCGCGTCGGCAGACGGCACGGCGATCCCGCCGGCGGCCTCCATTACCGATGCGAGCGGCGCGGTCTGGACCGTGGTCGGCGGCGTGGTCTACAAGAACGGCGCGAAAGCGGGCAGCACCCACAGCGTGACGCTGCTGCTGTGGATGAACAGCAAAATTTATCAGGAAGGCACCAACAGCCAGTTCTACTACTGGACCGGCAGCACCTGGACCAAGTGTACGGACCCGCGAAAGGCAGTGGCCGCCACGTCGTCCTCGAGCGCCAAGAAGATTTTTTACGGCATGAACGGCCACATGGCCTACAACAGCGGCATCTACAACACGACGCCGGTCGCCACCCAACTCGCGATGCTGCAAGACCTGGGCGTCACCAACTACCGTTGCGACGTGGCCAGCGACGGCATGTCGCAAGTGCTCGCCGATGCGCTGAACGGCCCGTTCAAGAACAGCGGCGTCGCGATCATGCCGGTGCTCAACCCGCGCTCGGCGCACTGGGACCCGACCAGCTCGGAATCGGCTGCTTACACGCTCGGCTACAACCTCGCGGTGAACTGCACGAAGGTGCTTAAAGGTCTTGTCACGCACATCGAATGCGGTAACGAACTCGATACGGTCGGCTTGAAGATCGCCGGCAACGGCAGCCAGACGACCGACTGGAGCCCGGCGCTGTGGCCGTCGTTTCGCGGCGTGATTCGCGGCATGATCGACGGGGTGAAGGCGATCGATCCGACCATCAAGGTTGGTGTGAACGTGGGCATTCCGCTCGCTTATCGCGCCCAGCAGATGCTGTGGAACGGCATTACGCCCAACGGCACGTCGGCGGGTGCGTCGGGCGCGGCGCTGGTGCGCTGGGATTACACGACGTGCCACTGGTACAAGAGCTACTACAACATCGAAGGGGCGGGCCCGACGGGCAGCATCAACGTGCTGCAGATTCTGAAGGACTCGTTCGGCGTGCCGATCTGGATCACGGAATTCGGCTGGTCGGGCTCGCAAGACACGCCCGACACGGGCGCGGCGTATCTCACCAAAGCGCTCACGCAGTATCACTCGATCAAGGACAAGTACGACGTCGAATCGATCATGATGTATTGCATCATCGACAAAGCCTACGGCTTGATCCAGGCCGACGGCAAGACCAAGAACCCGGCCTACGCCGCGTACAAGAGCTTCGTCGCCGCTAACCCGGTTTGAGTTTTAATTTTTAGAGAGAGACACGTGATGGGTTCATTGAGTATCGGACATTGGTTGATCGTGCTGCTGGCCGTGGCGTTGATCTTCGGCACCAAGAAGCTGCGCAATATCGGCGGCGATCTGGGCGGCGCGCTTAGCGCGTTCAAGGCGGGCGTGAAGGACACGGACGTCCCTCAGGCCAAGTAGGAAGCTGGCATACGCGGCTGCTCCGTCCCGATCATTACACATTGGCGCCATGGAAGCTCGACAAATCAACTATCGCGGGTTCACTGTCACTTCCATCGTAGGAACGAATGGCGAAGGCAAGCCAATTTCAATCGCGATGATAACCACGCCTGACGGACGGACACAGATTTCTCCTTTGCTCGGTGTGTTCACGGATCGCGAAAGCGCCTTCGAGGCGGCTAGTGATTACGGTATCGAACTTGTTATCACTCTGATAGCCGAGCAGCCGCACGGGTCGGTCAACCCAAGTCGGGATTGAACGGATGTGCGGGCGACTTTAGCGGTTTGGCATCTTTAAAGCACGGAAAATGCCGCCGCGCGCTGACCTTTAGTTTCGACTGCATCCACGGTGCTAACACGGCGTGTCGAACTTCGTTGGACGACGTCCGAAAACGCGCCCTTCGACATACCTCGAAGTGCAGATCATCGTTCGCTCTTTAGCAAACCGGAGTCTTACCGCTAGCGGCAATGCCCGCGATTCTCATCCCGGCGCATAAGCAAGCGGATTAGGTCTACGCCCAATGAGTCCGACAATCTCACCACTTTTGGCGTTGGACTAACTCGGTGCCCAGCGACATGGCTTAGCAGAAAGTTTCCTATCCTAATTGTTCATCTTCACTAAAGACGTTCATCCTCGATGAAGTGCAGATGTGAGCCCGGAAAAGATCTCAACGAGCTCCATTTAAAAATGGCCCACGAAGACGTTTTACTCTCGATTCAGAGAAAATTGCAACTCACGCTGGCTGGGCGTTGGCAGTGAGCCGCGTTTCGCTCCGCGCGCTAAAGGGGCGCCTCGGCAGCGTTGTTCCCACGGTATGCAAAAGTGCTTGAGGCAGAACTTCGCGACCCGCCCGAACCCAACGGGATCTGGCTGGTACGGCCAGAAGGATATGTCGCGGCGGTCGCAAGACATGACGACATCCTGACGATCGAGAGCAGTCTCGCGGCTTTTGTGAGGTAATCGAAGGTCCGTAATCCACGAGCTGACCTCGACCTCTTGTCTCAACCGGCCGCTTTTGAAGTGCAAACAACAGTCCAGTGTCCAAGTGAGCGGACCAGCGTGCGGCTGTTCATGGCCGTTCAGAGATGATGACGAACAAACGGCCTGGGTCGCCGTCGCCCGGACCATGGCCGTCGCGTCCAGACCCGTCTTCGTCATGCGAGGTCGATCAAGGTCTCCGGCCGTTTTTCGAAGTGCAACGGCCGTTATTCAAAACGTTGCATCGTGCTGGAGGTTCAATCGCCCAAGAGTGGCTGCCGCGATAGCCCGCCGCGACCTCGACTCACATCATTTCGGGGCTGCCCAGTTTCGTTCCGTCGGAAAAACGGGCCAGTCTGTAGGGTCTAAGGTCGAACTGCGGCGCCTCGTCCATGACCAAACGGCCCACAAGAAGGCCCGCGCCTGGCCCTAGTCCGAAGCCGTGTCCGCTGAAGCCGGATGCGATCACGAGACCGGGTTTCGCATCGACCTTCGAGATGACGGGAACGAGGTCCGGCGTCGTGTCGATCGCGCCCGCCCATGCGTGAGCGATTCGCAAGCCTGCGAGCTCGGGAAACACGCTGGCCACGTTGTGCAGAGCACGTCCGAGCCATTCGGTATCGGGCCGGGGATCCAGCACCCGCGTTTCTTCGAACGGCGAGGCGTCATCGTCGCGCCAGGTTGCGCGGGCTTCCGGTCCGTGGAAGAAGCTGGCGCCGACCCGAATCTTGAGTTTTTTCTTCAACTGGCTGCGGAACATGGCGCGGAACTTCACCGAGTGCCGCAGGTTCTGCGGCGCGAGTTCCACGCGTCCATAGCCGGGAACAGCGATGGTGTAGCCGCCGTCTAACCGTCTCCTCAGCGCGAAGTTAGGCCCGGAGAAACAGCCGTCGATGACCCCCGGCGCCTCAGCGGTTCGCAACGCCGTTCCGATCACGTTAATGCAGGGTAAATCGATGCCGTGGTGCTGGCATAACAAAGCGCTCCAGGCGCCTCCCGCGAGAACGACGGTGTCGGCCGCGATCCGGCCACGCTCCGTCCAAATGCCGGAGACACGCCCCGCACTTGTGTCGAGACTTCGTACGGCGCAGTTCTGATACACCATCGCGCCGAGGCTTTGCGCGCCGCGAGCAATTGCAGGCGCAGCTTTCGAGGGCTCGGCGCGGCCATCCGTCGCCGACCACAGCCCTCCGGCCCACTTCGCACGTCCGGACGGAATGCGCGCGGCCAGCTCGCGCGCACTTAGGATCTCGCTGTTAAAGCCAACTTCCCGGGCGCGGGCGAGCCACGATTCCCATTGCGCGATGTCGGATTGGCGCTCCGTGCCGTACAGGATGCCCGCCTTACGAAAACCGATGTCCTCGCCCAGTTCCTCGCTTAACTCGCTCCAGCGTTTGAGGCTCTGCATCGCGAGGGGTAGTTCGTAGAGGTCGCGATTCTGCTGGCGAACCCAGCCCCAATTGCGCCCCGACTGCTCGCAGCCGATGACGCCCTTTTCGAGGAGAGCCACCTGGACCCCGCGTCGCGCCAGTTCATACGCGGTGCTGACGCCGATAATGCCGCCGCCAATTATCGCGACATCGCATCGCTGGGGGAAACCTTCGCTATCGGTAACCTCGTCAATCTTCAGCATTTCATACCCGTTTGTAGCCGCTTCTAAATAGGTGACTGCAGTCACGACCGTCGGAAATGCGCTTTTAAAGCGCGATTTCGCCATCTGCAGATAGCCGCTTCGATTTTGGTATGTTCACCGCTTCGCTGATAGGACGATCCTGTTGGACCCGAAAGGGAAACAGCGCTCAATCCGCCAAGCGCTGAGAGAATCTTGAATTGCGATCCTGCGGACTGGTGCCGAAACCGGGTTTTTGCTTGGCCACATCCTTACACTCTTGCTTCCTGGTTCGCAGGCGGGCAAGGCAGGATGTGCGAGCGGCGGCAGAGCGCAACATGGACACCGTACCCCCGACTCTCAATGCCGGTTCGTGGCTAGGCGCTTCGCTGACTGATAACCAGCGGACATCAATCGTTCCATAAATAGCACTTATCATGGCGCGCCGTTCGAGCGAGTATCCGACAAATAACAATCCGCCCGAACATCACAAGTTCAAAATTTCAGGAGACACCCCCATGCATTCCTCCTCAAGCATCCCGCCCCCCGGACAATCGAAGACGTCCGCCGTATTACGCGTGACGGCGGGCAATTTCCTGGAGCAGTTCGACTTCTTCTTGTTCGGCTTCTATGCAACGCAGATCGCCGCTGTTTTTTTCCCGGCAGCGAGCGAGTTCGCGTCGCTGATGATGACGTTCGCCGTTTTCGGCGCAGGCTTCCTCATGCGGCCGCTCGGTGCGATCATCCTCGGTGCGTACATCGACGATGTCGGACGCCGCAAGGGCCTGATCGTCACACTGTCGATCATGGCGAGCGGCACCATCCTGATCGCGTTCGTGCCCGGCTATGCGACGATCGGACTCTTCGCCCCGGCGCTTGTTCTTCTCGGTCGTCTGCTGCAGGGCTTCTCGGCGGGCGCTGAACTCGGCGGGGTATCGGTGTATCTCGCTGAAATGGCGACGCCGGGCCGCAAGGGCTTCTTCACGAGTTGGCAGTCGGCAAGCCAGCAAGTGGCTATCGTCATCGCAGCCGCGCTCGGCTTCGTGCTCAATCAGTGGCTCGACACGGCGACGATTGCCGCGTGGGGATGGCGCGTGCCGTTCTTTGTCGGCTGCATGATCGTGCCTTTTATTTTCATCCTGCGGCGCAATCTCCAGGAAACGGAAGAATTCAAACAGCGCCAGCATCGCCCGAGCATGAAAGAAGGCTTTACGACGCTCGTGGAGAACTGGAATGTCGTGGTCGCGGGCGTGCTGCTGGTTGCGATGACCACCACAAGCTTCTATCTGATCACGGTGTATGCGCCAACCTTCGGCAAGACGGTCCTGCATCTGAGCACTGCCGATAGCCTGCTCGTGACGCTGTGCGTAGGGATCTCCAACTTCATCTGGCTGCCGATCGGCGGCGCGCTGTCGGACCGGATCGGGCGCCGTCCGCTCCTCCTCGGGATGACGATCCTGGCGATTGCCACCGCGTACCCCGCGCTTTCCTTGCTGGCTCACGCGCCGAGTTTTATCAACATGCTGCTTGTGCTGCTCTGGCTTTCGTTCATGTACGGGATGTACAACGGCGCGATGGTTGCCGCACTCACCGAGGTGATGCCAGTCGAGGTGCGCGTAGCCGGGTTTTCCCTCGCCTACAGCCTCGCGACGGCGGTCTTCGGCGGTTTCACGCCCGTTATCTCGACCGCGCTCATTCATATCACGGGTGACAAAGCCGCGCCAGGCTACTGGATGAGCTTCGCTGCGCTGTGCGGCCTTTGTGCCACGCTCGCACTGTATCGGCGCCGTCGCATACCGCTGCATGCGGCTTCCTGAAGCATCGCTTCGCTCCTCGAACTTAAGCCTGACGCTCTAACGACCATGAAATCCATTTTCCTTGAACTCTGCACCGCAACGCTGCTAGGCACCTGCGCCGCTGTGACGAATGTGCAGGCCGCAGATCTGCATGTGATGAGTTCCGGCGGCTTTACCGCTGCCTACAAGCTGCTGGGCCCGAAGTTCGCGGCGTCCACCGGCAATACGCTCGATACCGCGCTAGGCCCGTCGATGGGCAAGTCGCCGGAGGCCATTCCGAACCGTCTTCAGCGCGGCGAGCCTGCCGACGTGGTGATCATGGTCGGCTACGCACTCGACGACCTGATCAAGCAGGGCAAGGTGATCCCCGATTCACGCGTCGAACTCGCGGATTCTCGCATCGGCATGGTCGTGCGAGACGGCGCGCCGACGCCCGACATCGGGTCCGAGGCGGCGCTCAAGGAAACCTTGCTGCATGCGCGATCGATCGCGTATTCGGACAGCGCGAGCGGCCTCTATATCGAGCGCGAGTTGTTCAAGCGGCTTGGCATCGAGGATCAGGTGAAGGCCAAGGCGAAGATGATCCCGAAGATTCCGGTGGCGTCCGTGGTCGCGACGGGCGACTACGAAGTGGGCTTCCAGCAGGTGAGCGAATTGCTTCCGGTGAAGGGCGCGGCGTACGTCGGCAAGATTCCGGAATCGATGCAGTCCGTTACGCGCTTCGCGGCGGGAATACCGGTCGGCGCGCAGCATCCGAAGGAAGCGAAAGGGCTGCTCGACTATCTCTCCTCGCCTGCCGTGCAGCCTGAAGTGAGATCGACCGGGCTCGATTCCGTCGCCGCGCATTGAGATAAACACAATCTTCAGCCCGGCAGGTCGGCGGGCCGATCGAAAGCGTCCTCGCGCTCATGCGCGAGGCTCAATGCTTCTTCAAGGCGCGCCCGGTCGCAGGCGCGCTCCCACATCGATACGAAGATCACCGCGCACGCGTTGCTGATTACGCTCGTCAGGGCGCGCGCCTCGGACATGAAACGATCGATGCCGACCAGCAGGGCAACGCCCGCAACCGGCAGATCGGGAATGACGGCTAGCGTCGCGACGAGCGCAACCAGTCCGCTGCCCGATACGCCCGCCGCGCCCTTTGACGTGAGCAACATGACCGCGAGCATCGTCGCGATCTGGCCGCCGGAGAGGTGTACGTCGCATGCTTGAGCGATGAACATCGAGGCGAGCGTCAGGTAGATCGCCGTGCCGTCCAGATTGAAGGAATAGCCAGCGGGCAGCACGAGTCCCACGATGCCTTTGTCGCAGCCAAGCGCTTCGAGCTTGACGATGAGGCGCGGCAGCACCGGTTCGGTCGACGACGTCGCCAGCACGATGACGAGTTCTTCGCGAATGTAGCGCAGCAGCCGCCAAAGCGAGAAACGATGCAGGCGTGCAAGTGGAGCGAGCAGGCAGACGATGAACAGCAAACACGCCGCATAGAACGACAGCATCAGCATGCCGAGCGAGCCAATCGAACGAATGCCGAAGCGGCCCACCGTGAACGCCATCCCACCGAATGCGCCCACGGGCGCGAGCCGCATGATCATCGCGAGGATGCGGAACAGCACGTGCGCGGTGCCGTCGATGAACTCCTCTACCCGCCGCCCGGCGCTTCGGTTCGCATTCAATGCGAAGCCAAACAGCAGGGCGAGCAGCAGAACCGGCAGCACCTCGCCTTTCTCGAAAGCACCGACGAGCGTCTCCGGAATCGCTTGCAGCGCGAATTCGACAAGTCCGTGCGACTGCGTGCGCGTCGAATACTGCGCGAGGATCGTTGCGTCCAGACGATGCGCGTCGATGTGCAGTCCCGCGCCCGGGCGGAGCGCGAAAGCGGTCGCGAGCCCCAGAACGAGCGCAGCAATGGTGAGACAGTAGAACAACGCCAGCGCCCTCAGGATGGTCCGGCCGATCTTCGAGCCGCTCGAAAGCGACGTGATACCGGTGACGATCGTGCAAAAAACGATGGGGGCAATCATCATGCGTACCAGCGCGACGAACGCATCGCTGAACGGCTTTAGCGACGCGCCGACCTGTGGCCAGAAATGGCCGACGGCCACGCCAAGCACCATGGCGAGCAGAACTTGGACGTAAAGCAGCCTGAACGCCCTTGGCAGTGTCATTTCGGGGTTTTCTTGGCCGCACTAGCCAAGCCGCTGCGCTTCGTGTCGAGGATGGTCTGATAAAAGTGTTGCGCGGCCGGCGTGAGCGGACGCCCCCGGCGCCGGAGGATCCCGACCCGTCTCGTCACGACCGGATCGACGAGCGGCACGCTGGTCAGAATCGGATGATCGCGCATGGGCATCGCCATTGAAGGCACGGCGGCCACGCCGAGTCCTGCTTCGACCAGGCCAAGCATGGTGGTGACATGGTGTGTCTCGCAGACGCTAGGCTTTCGTGGCGCCACGGCGGTCAACGCCTGATCGAGCAGCAGGCGGTTACCAGACGTCTTGTCGACGGATACATGTTCGTGCTCGTAAAGCTCGTTCCAGGTCACACGTTTTTTCTGAGCAAGGGGATGATCGCGGCGGCACGCAGCCACGTACCGTTCCTGCACCAGGACCTTGAACTCGACCTCGGTTTCCTGGGCGCCCACGAAGCTAACGCCGAAATCGGCTTCGCCGCTGATGACCGAGCCGAGCACTTCATTGGCGCTCGAGTCGAGCAACTTGACCCGGATCCGCGGATAGCGGCTGTGATAAGCGGCAATGACGCTCGGCAGGAAATAGTAGGCAACCGACGGCACGCATGCGATGGTCACGAGACCCAGGCGGCTGGTGGAGACGTCGCGGATGCCGAGCAACGCGACATCGAGGTCGTCGAGAAGTTGTTCTGCGCTCGGGGCGAACACGCGTCCAACGGTGGTGAGTTTCACGCTGCGCGTGGTCCGCTCGAAAAGCCGCACGCCGAGCGCCGCCTCGAGTTTCTCGATGCGGCGGCTGAGCGCCGGCTGCGAAATGTTGACTGCCACCGCCGCCTTGCGGAAGCTGCCTAACTCCACGACGGCTCGAAACGCCTGCAAATCGTTCAGGTCGAAATTGACGCCCACGAGCGATCCTCCGAATTTTTATGCGGCTATTTTGCATGATGTGGGCGAATGCGGCTCTTTTTGTGCACTGCGTGGACCTAGGTCGGCCTCGGCACAATTCAGACCTTGACAATATCTGACAAAGCAGATATTGTTATTTCTAACAACCGGGAGGCGATGTGGACCATTACACGGCAGAGACTTTTACGCTGACACAAAGTGTCGGTTTTGCCATCAACAAGGCGCGTAACGTTTTAGTGACGGAAATGGACGCCGCGCTCAAGGACCTGGAAATCACCAGCCAGCAGATGGGGATTCTTCTATCGATGCGGCGCGGCGTGGCTGCAACGCCATTCGAACTGTCCAAGCTGTTAGGCATCGATACGGGACTGATGACTCGAATGCTCGACAAGCTCGAGTCGAAGCAATTGCTGGAACGCTCGCGGAGCCTGGAAGATCGACGCGTCGTGAACCTTAAATTGACCGAGAAAGGTGAGGAGGTGGCGAACCTTCTGCCGGAAGTTGTGCCCGTGGTCTTGAATACGCGACTTAGGAAATTTACCAAAGCCGAGTTCCAGGAATTGCGTCGCCTGCTGTACAAGTTTCTTGAAGATTAAACGGCGCCGAGATTTTTTTGTCCATATATCTGACAGGTCAGAAAATGAAATCACAGTTAAATCAATCGGTAGCCGTGTCGCGCGTCGCGAAGGCGGGCGTGTCGGTGATCTTCGCGGCCGTGCTGTCGGCTTGCGCGAACTATGCCGGAATCGCCAGCGACAAGCAGATGGCCGAACCGCAGTCCTACGCGACTCAGCAGAGTATTCCGGCGGAAAACGGTCACTGGCCTGCGGTCGATTGGGCGGACCAGTTCGGCGATGCGCAACTGAAGGCTCTGCTCGATCAAGCACTGAGCGGCAATCCGTCCATCGATCAGGCCCGCGCCCGGGTTGCCGCGGCCGCTGCCTACAGCGACACGGCGAAGGCGAGCACGATGCCGCAGGTTGGCGCGACCTACTCGCTGACGCGTCAACAATACTCGGGAACGGCGCTCGTGCCGCCTCCGTATGCGGGTTCCTGGCAAACGGAGAACAAGGGCTTATTGTCGGCGTCTTACGATCTCGATCTGTGGGGCAAAAACCGGGAAGCGCTGAAAGCGTCGTTATCCCAGCTTCAGGCGAGTCAAGCGGACGTCGAAGTCGTCAGGCTTTCTTTGACTTCCGCCACCGCACGCGCCTACAACCAGCTTGCGCGCTTGTATGCGCTGCGCGACATCGCGCAACAGGAAATCACGCAACGCGAACGGATCGACCGCATCACCGCAGGTCGCATTGCGACTGGCCTCGATACTCAGGTCGAACGCAAGACCGCACAGGCGAACCTTGCCACGAGCCGCGCGAACCTCGCGTCAATCGACGGGAGCATCCGCAACGTTCGTTATCAATTGGCCGCGCTGCTTGGTGCCGGGCCGGATCGCGGTCTGGAGATCGCGCGGCCGCAACTCGGCGTAGGCGACGAAGTGCGGCTGCCCGACAACCTGCCCGCCGATCTCGTGAGCCGCCGCCCCGATCTCGTCGCCGCGAAATGGCGCGTCGACGCGCTCACGCATGACGTCAAAGAAGCCAAGGCAGAGTTCTATCCCGACATCAATCTGAGCGCCGCGATCGGCCTCGATGCATTCGGCTTCGGGCGCTTTCTGACCGCGGCGAGCCGCACCGCTTCGGCGGGGTCCGCGATTCATCTGCCCATCTTCGATGGCGGTCAGTTACGCGCGCAACTGAAGGGGCGCTACGCCGATTTCGACTATGCCGTCGCGACGTATAACCAGACGCTTGTGACCGCGTTGTCCGAAGTCGCGACGCAGCTTGTGCAGATCCGTTCAACCGACGAGCAACTGACCGACGCCGAGTCCGCGCAGGACGCGGCCCACGATGCCGACCAACTCGCGCTGACGCAATACAAAGGCGGTCTCGCTAATCAGCTAACCGTGTTGAACGCCGATACCACGGCACTCGCCGCCGACCAGCAGGTCGCGAATCTGAAAATGAACCGGCGCGACCAGCAAATCGCGCTGGCTGCAGCGCTCGGCGGCGGGTATGTCGACACCGAGAGCAGCGGCATGCATTCGGAGACGTCTCTATCGGCAGTATCCGCTGCCCCGATCGTCGCTACACGCTGAGGCGTTACCGCGACACTTTCCTATCCTGTCAGGAGCCTCAAAATGAGCGATACGATCAATACCGTCCGCGCGACGACGGACACGGACCCGTCCGCGCCGGTGCGAGTCCACACGAAACGCAAGCTGCTGATCTCGCTGCTTGCAGCAAGCGTGGTTCTGGCCGGTGCGGGCTATGGCGCGTACTACTTCACGAGCGGCCGGTATCATGAATCGACCGACGACGCCTACGTAAGCGGCAACCTCGTTCAACTCACGCCGCAAGTGAGCGGCACGGTGGTCGCGGTCAACGCCGACGATACGCAGATCGTCAAGCAAGGCGCGCCGCTCGTCACACTCGACAACGCCGACGCCCAAGTCGCGCTCTCGAATGCCGAAGCGACGCTCGGTCAAGTGGTGCGACAGGTCAGCGGCCTCTACGTTAACAACGACTTCTATGCGGCCACGGTCGCGCAGCGGCAGTCCGACCTCGCGCGCGCCGATAGCGACCTCAAAAGACGCCAGGCCGTGGCCGAAACGGGTGCGGTATCCGGTGAGGACATCGCCCACGCACGCGACGCAGTCAACTCGGCCCAAGCCGCGCTCGACGCCGCTCGCCAGCAGGCGCAGGCCAATCGCGCGTTGACCGACCGCACCTCGATCGAACAGCATCCGAATGTGCAGGCAGCAGCTTCAAAGGTGCGGGACGCCTACCTGAATTACGCGCGCAACACGTTGCCCTCGCCGGTAACGGGATACGTCGCGCGCCGCTCGGTTCAGGTCGGGCAGCGCGTGGCTCCCGGAACGCCGCTCATGGCTATCGTGCCGCTCGACGGCGTGTGGGTCGATGCAAACTTCAAGGAAGGGCAGCTCAAGCACATGCGGATCGGCCAGCCGGTCACGCTGACCGCCGACGTCTACGGGTCAAGTGTCAAATATCACGGCCGGGTCATTGGCTTCTCCGCCGGAACGGGCGCGGCCTTCGCCGTGTTGCCCGCACAGAACGCAACCGGAAACTGGATCAAGGTCGTGCAGCGTTTGCCGGCCCGCGTCCAGCTCGATCAGAACGAGCTAAACGCACATCCGTTGCGAATCGGGCTGTCGATGCAAGCTGAGGTCCAGACGCGCGACGAATCGGGGGCGCAACTGGGCGCTGCTGTCGGAACGTCTTATCGCACCGATGTATTCGCTCAATACGGTGCCAATGCCGACGCCGAAATCGCTCGGATCATCGCGCAGAACATGCCGATCGAACGCTCGGGGCATAGAGGGTAAAAGCCGGGATACGCTGCAGCCCGGCCTATTTTTTTATGAGAATTACTGACAAGTCAGATAAAAGTCTCTCGACACAGGTGATGAAATGAACGGATCGAACCAACTGGCGCCGCTCCCGCCGCTGACCGGAGCCAAGCTCGCGCTCGCGACGCTTGCCGTTGCGCTGGCTACCTTCATGAACGTGCTGGATTCATCGATTGCGAACGTGGCGATTCCGACCATCGCCGGCAATCTCGGCGTATCGGTCGATGAGGGCACCTGGGTGATCACGTTGTTCGCCGCCGCGAATGCAATTTCGATCCCGCTGACGGGATGGCTCACGCAGCGGGTAGGGCAAATCAAGCTGTTCGTGTGGGCAATTCTTTTGTTCGTGGTGTCGTCGTGGCTGTGCGGGATTGCGCCGAATCTGCCTGTACTGCTCGCCGCGCGCATCCTGCAAGGCGCAGTGGCCGGCCCGTTGATTCCGTTGTCGCAAGCGATCCTGCTTGGCTCGTATCCGAAAGAAAAAAGCTCGCATGCGTTGGCGTTATGGGCGATGACGGCGACTGTCGGTCCGATCGCCGGTCCGGCGCTCGGAGGCTGGATCACCGATAGTTATTCGTGGTCCTGGATCTTTTATATCAATATCCCTGTGGGCCTGTTCGCGGCGGGCGTCACTTGGGCGATCTATCGCACCCGCGAAACGCCGACCAAACGCTTGCCGATCGACATGGTGGGGCTGATTTCACTGATTGCATGGGTAGGATCGTTGCAGATCATGCTGGACAAGGGCAAGGACCTCGACTGGTTCAATTCGCCGGTCATCATTGCGCTGACTGTTTTCGCTGTCGTCAGCTTCACGTTCTTCGTCATTTGGGAATTGACGGAAAAGAATCCGATCGTCGATCTGCGGTTGTTTGGCGGACGTAATTTTCTTGGCGGCACGATTGCGATTTCAGTGGCCTACGCTGTGTTCTTTTCAAACCTTGTGTTGTTGCCGCAGTGGATGCAGGGCTATTTGAATTATCGTTCGGTGGATGCGGGACTGGTCACTGCGCCGCTTGGTATATTCGCCGTGATCCTCGCCCCGGTGATGGCGAAAATCATGCCGAAGTCGGACGCGCGGGTCCTGGCCACGTTAGCGTTTCTTGGGTTCGCGGCAGTGTTCTTCATGCGTTCGCACTACACGACCGGCGTGGATACATGGACGCTGGTATTGCCAACCTTGTTGCAAGGAATCCCGACCGCATTGTTCTTCGTACCGTTGACGGCCATTATCCTTTCAGGTCTGGCACCCGAGAAGATTCCGGCGGCCGCCGGGTTGTCGAACTTCGCCCGGGTCTTTTCCGGCGCAGTCGGGACATCGCTTGCCGCAACGGGCTGGAATGACCGCACCATCCTGCACCATGCCCGACTGGCAGAGCAGACAAGCGTTAATAATCCGACGTTCACCTTGTCACTGGACGCATTGCAAAATGCGCTCGGCGGAAGCAGTTCTCAAGCGCTCGCATACTTTGAGCACGCGCTCAATACGCAAGCAGCGATGCTTGGACTCAACGATATATTCTGGATTTCCGGAGTGATCTTCATTGTCATCATCCCGCTTATCTGGCTGACAAAGCCAGCGAAGGGAAGTGCGGGACCGGCTGGCGCAGGGGCGCATTAACCAGCTCGGCTTTTCCTGCATCAGGTGATGGAGATGCACGCGAAGTAGCCTCGGGACAAGGTCCTGCTGAAGCTTCGACACCCATGTCGCGGCCAGAGCGAGTAGTGACTTTTCAATCTAATCGCTTTTCGGCACCGGTCCACGCAACGAACTAGGCGGTATGAAAACGAGCCACCGCAGCCCGCAACTCCTGCGCCTGATTCTCGAGCGACCCAGCCGCCGCAGCGGCCTCCTCGACAAGTGCGGCATTCTGCTGCGTAACCTCGTCCATCTGCGTGATGGCCTGATTGATCTGCTCGATCCCGCGGCTTTGCTCGGTCGATGCCGACGCGATTTCGCCCATGATGGTCGTCACGCGCTGGATCGCGGATCCGATCTTTTCCATGGTCTGACCCGCGCGCGAAACCAATTCAGCGCCTTCCTCGACCCGTGAACCGGATGCCTCGATCAGCACCTTGATATCCTTGGCCGCGCTGGACGAGCGCTGCGCAAGACTCCGCACCTCGCTCGCCACGACGGCAAAGCCCCGGCCTTCTTCGCCCGCTCGCGCTGCTTCCACCGCCGCGTTGAGCGCAAGAATGTTCGTCTGAAACGCAATGCCTTCGATAATCCCGATGATCTCGCCGATCTTTCCCGAACTCTCCTGAATACCCGCCATCGTCTGCACGACCTTGCCTACGATCTGGCCGCCCTCCAGCGCCACGACGTTCGCGTCGTCCGCCAGTTCGCTTGCCTGCTTTGCGTTCTCCGAGTTCTGCTTTACTGTCGCGGTCAATTGCTCCATGGTGGCCGCCGTCTCCTGTAACGATGCGGCCTGTTCCTCCGTGCGCGACGAAAGATCCGCATTGCCTGCCGCGATCTGCGACGTCCCTGCGGTCACGGCTTCGGAACTCGCGCCGATCCGCACGATCATGTCGATCAACGCCTGACGCATGCGCGCCACCGACGCAAGCAAGCTGCTGTTGTCGCCGCGTGCAAGCACGATCGGCTCGCTCAGCTCGCCGACCGCCATCCGTTGCATGGCCTGTGCGACGTCGGCCGGTTCGCCACCGAGTGCGCCCGTCACGCGTCGGATGATCTGCCATGCGAGCGCTGCAATGCCGAGCGTCGAGATGGAGATCAGCGCGATCAAAAATCCGCCGGTGCGCCAGAACATAGCGTTGATATCGTCGGTGAAGAATCCGGTTCCGATCCACCATCCCCAGGGCTTGAATTCGACGAGACCGTTCATCTTGTCGAGCATTTCGCCGCTCGTCGGATGCTTCGCCTGCACGGTCATGACCGGGATATGCTCGCGATCCAGCATCTCGCGATACAGATCGCCATCGGGCCGTCCGTCCGGCGCTTTTCCAACATTGACCTTGCCGACCGACGACGCCTTGCGGTGCACGAGCGTCGTGCCGTCAGGCAGGCGCGCCCAAAAATAACTTTGATCGGAATAGTTGAGCAGGCTCAGCGACAGCTTGGTCGCCGTTTGCGCCTGTTCGGTCGTCATTTTTCCGGCGACTTCCTGATCGTGGTAGTAGCTCGCCAGATGTTCGGCCATCTGCAGCAGGTTCGTGATCTGGGCGCGCTTGTCCTCCAGCATCGCTCGACGGACGCTGTAGAGACTGTAGGAACCGACCGTCAGGAGCGCGATAAGCGCGGCGAGCGCCAAAATCGACAGCCGTGTAGACACCTTCATAAATTCCTCGATCATTCATCTTATTGTCGTGAAGCCGCTGGATGTGCTGCGGCGCGGGCTAGCACCTTGCTTTACGGCGAGGCAAAACGAATACTTGAGCAGGGTTACTACTGATAGCGACGGTAAGCGTCTGCTGAAGAGGCTTGACACTGGACTCCTCGCCCAGCGCGACAATGCCGTGATCCGGCCCGCAATCGCACGCCCGACATCATCGTTCAGCCAAATCCGGGCGTCATTTATACGTCGAGCAAGACGAAGGACGAAGAGCACGGCGGCAACTCGCTCGACGACAACCATCTCGGTCTGATCATCTACGTGCCGCATTCGCATCTCGCCGGCTGGACGAACGACGCGTATGTGAGAACGACGCAAGTCGCGCCGACCATCCTGCGCTTGCTCGATCTCGATCCGGCGTTGCTGCATGCTGTCGCCGTCGAGGGGACTCGCGCGTTGCCCGGATTCGATCGCCGCCGTTTCTAGGCTTTGCAAAGCGGTACGGTGGATGAACGTTGCCGATAGCGATCGACCAGGCATCCGTCCTGGCTGATCGCGCCCTAGCGGCCCTTACTAATGGCTACGTCGGCGCGCTCCCCGTCCAACGTTAGTTCCCGGATTGTCTCGGCCATTGCGCTGTCGAGCCGCGTTATTTGTCGAGTACGGAAGTTCGCCGCGCGGTGGCAGCGCTCGATCGGTGCGTGCCTTGGATTTGGCACACTGGCCAAAGACCGCCCTTCACATGCGCCGTCGTTCGTACGCTAAAGCGTCGGCTCCGCCTCTCTAACCCGCCGTCTACCTCAACTTCGTCGTCAAGAGGCCTGGCTTCCCGCCAACGTCTCTGTAAGCTCGCCCTGTGGAACGCGGAACGTTCTGATGCAAGAATGCGCATTGGAACAAGACGTCCCGCTAAGTGGGGAAGATGCCGACACCTCCGTATCGTGAATATTATAAAAATTTCCGCATTCTAATCACGGTGGAATTCATTGGAGAAGCATTTGTCCGGGTAGCGAGGCTGACAGTGCTGGACGAGTCAAGTCCCGCCGCAGCCCCTTTCGATCTCACTGGCGTCGCGCGCTGTCGCTTCGACTCGATCGAGAACGCGATCGCCGAAAGTGTTTTTATAGCGCGTGCCTGGATCGACAAAATCGCACGCTAACGCGGTGCTTTGTGGAGAGCCGGGGAAGTCAGGCGACCCTGAAGTACCGGATTCTTCACTCGGCTAGACGACGACTAATTTCACCGGGTGTTCTTCTCTTTGACCACGAAGCGAGGCGACCGTCTGATAGCGGACCGTACGTCAATTGCTAGAAAGCGACCGACTTACTGCATTCGTCATGTGAGCGGTTGTAAATCGCTTTCGTTGTTCCGTCGTTGTGATCGGGCACTTCCGCTGCCCGCCCGCTGCCCTATGCAACCGCAAAGGCGCTGGCTATCGCCTCGTTAAGCATCTCGACATCGACAGGCTTTGTGAAGTGAAAGTCGAAGCCGGCCTGAGCCGTACGCGCTCTATCCTGAGGCTGGCCCCATCCCGTTATTGCGATGAGCGTGACGTCCTTCGTTGAGCGCGTTTCGCGGATCTGACGAGCGACATCAATTCCACTGATGCCAGGCAAGCCCAGATCGAGCAGTATGACCTCGGGGCTGTAATGGTTGAGTATTTCAAGTGTTTCTTCGCCCGAGTAGACGGTACGCACTTCATGCCCTTCAAGTTGCAACAGCGCCGACAGCGCATCGCCTGCATCGACGTTGTCGTCAACAACCAGGATCCGGTGCATCGAAGTCGCTTCGGCGGCTGCGGGCACATTGCGCTTCAAGATTGGAGGTTCCAATACCTTGCAGTTCAGTGGGAGATGGATCGCAAAGCAGCTTCCTTTATCTTTGCCGGCACTTGACGCAGTAATTCGACCACTGTGCAGTTCGATGAGCGACTTCGACAGCGCAAGTCCGATACCAAGGCCGCCTTCGCGGTGGTGGTCTCGATTAACCTGTGAGAACATTAAGAAGATGGCGGACAATTTGTCCGGTTCGATTCCGATCCCGTTGTCAGCGACTGCAAGAACGATCTCCGGTCCATCGTCCGCTGCGCTCAGTTCAATGCGCCCGCCCGGAGGCGTGTATTTCGCTGCGTTTGTCAAAAGGTTGGCCAGTACCTGCGCCAGCCGGAGCCGATCGACCTCGATATGCACCGGTCGCTCTGGAAGATCAAGAATCAACTCGTGACCCTTGCCATCAATGATCGGCCTTGCAATCTCGATGGCGTCGTCAACAACGTCGCGGACGGCCACAGCCGCGCAGCGTAACGTGAGCGCGCCGCGCGTGATGCGCGAGACATCGAGCAGATCGTCCAGTAAAAGTGCCATGGCGGTAGATTGTCGACGCAGGACGTTAATGCACCAGTGTCTGCGTTCCTCTGTCAGCCTAGGCTGATCGAGAATCTCCGCAACTTGTCTAACCGGTGCTAGCGGATTGCGCAGTTCATGTGCCAGCGTGGCGAGGAACTCATCTTTACGGCGGTCGGCTTCTGATAGCGCCTGTTCTGCGCGCACGCGCGGAGTAATGTCGCCAAACCACGCGACAATCGAGCCTTCCAGCGACGCTGCCACGACGTGAAACCACTGAACCCCTTCGTTCCCTTCGACGCGCAGATCAAAGACGTCCCGGCTCGCTTGGCGGGCGAGCGGGGCAAGCCGATCCAACAGGACGCCAGCTTCCCAGCCTACCGGACGCACATACGAAGTCGAACTCCCGACGACAACCGCGGCGTCCTGGTTGAATAATTGCGCGGCGGCGTCGTTGATATACGTCCATCGAAGTTCGGCAACCTTGGCATCATGCACCACTGGGGCCAGGATGCAGAATGGAACTCCAGCGCTGTTTAACGCTACATCGAAACGATGCCGAGCGTCGCGCTCCACTCGAAGCAAATGCGCGGCTGCCTCTTGAGCAGAAGCTTCTGCGTTTGCTGCGCGTCTCGCGACCTTTGCCAGTTGGTGCCCGGCGGCCACGAGTAGCACGCCGACGACAAAGAAGGCCAGAAGGACAATCTGGTCCTCGGGTCCGTTCACCGCGAACTTACCGACAGGCTCCATCCAAACAGCGCCGAATGTAATACCGCATCCGAGAAGCAGCACTCCCGGCAATATGCCGAATAACAACGTGACCAATGGAAGCGAGGCGCCGATGAGAAGAAATGTCAGCCGCCCGTGGGCGACTATTGTCAGCAGTTGCTGGACGAGAAGCACGGCGGCAATCGAGGCGATACCCAGCAAAAGGCGCTTTTTGCCTGAATACTGTGCGATCCGAACGA
Organism: Caballeronia sp. SL1002; assembly: GCF_057814995.1. Lineage (NCBI taxonomy): Bacteria > Pseudomonadati > Pseudomonadota > Betaproteobacteria > Burkholderiales > Burkholderiaceae > Caballeronia > Caballeronia sp. SL1002. Next base: position 790,205 of record NZ_JBYMUW010000003.1, read on the forward strand.
TCATTGCTGAGCTCCTCTCTTGTAAGAAGTCGTGAGGGCTCGCATTTTACATTCCTCCTACTACGGCAAAACGCGAATCATTCCTCGCTGTTCTATTCGTACTGAATCCCTATCGCTCTGCATGGAGTAGTTTATTCAGTCATTGCATTTGACCGGTGGGATGTCCCGTGACTTTTAGCAGTGGAGTTGACCGTCGGAGATCTTGCCGCAGCCTGGTCACGTCGTAGCGAGCGTAGGTGAAGTTTGAAAGAGCACGCGCGCGTGTAACCCGTCGCGTCGGTTTGCTCTTGTGCGGGCTGTTTTTTTCGGACTGCCCTAGACATGAGTATGACCGCCGCTCGGTGCGAAGGCTGATTGACTTAGCGGCAGCTTGCAGCGTGTAACAACTTCTACCGATTCCGTTTTTTCAGGCGCACTCAAACAACGTGATACTGCTCGATATTTCAATAAATATACGGGGGAAAATGCCATTGCGCGGCGTCACGAATTCGGTGTCTCGCCGAGCGTATTCGCATCGATGACGAAAAGACCGCCCACGGCTTTCTGCGACTCGGTACACGACTGATCGGCGATGTGCGTCTTGCCACTGCGCGCGTATGGGAAGAGGCGAGGTGACCATTAATCAGTCATCGTGGGAATCACTCTTCTCCATTGCCGTTGAACACGGATGCGCTTTTTATCGGCGTCGAAACGGGGCATCGCGATCGAGCAAAGCGGTGCGGATGGAGTGCATCGAGGCCACGATGCGCTTTATTTCGACGCGCTCGCGGTGCGGCACCGATGAACTAGCGAGCACCTGTTGCGCGGCTTCGAGCGCGGCGGCGACCGCGGCTATTGCGCGGACGCGCTGGGTTTCGTTCGACTCGGTGAATAGCAGCGCGATTTCTTGCCGCAACGTTCGCACTGCGGTCCTCCATTGACGTGGCGCGACATCGTCGCCCGGTATTCGTGCCAACGCTTCGCGCAAATCGATGACCGCCTGCCCTATTTCCAGCGCCGCGAGCATCCAGCGCAGCGCACGCCGATGCGCGCGTGAGCGATCCTCGAGCAGGCCGCGCATCTGATACATGAGGTCGTGGGTGCTCGCGTGAAAGCGATGGTTCAGACCATCGAGGCGTTCCTCGCATGCGCGCGCGACCTGCGATCGCAACTCACGCTCGGCCTTTTTAACGAGCCACTTCGCGTGCGGTGGAAGAATGGCCGCAAAGCAAAGCGCCGCCGCGAACAACGCGATCACGGCAGCGAGCCCGTTGTTGAGCAGCGTCTCGGGCGCATAGTCGATGACGTTGTCCGGACCCGCGAGCAGGCAAAAAAAGACCAGGAAACCACTGCCGAATCCGCTTGTTTCGCGCCGCGCGGCAACGAACGTACCGCCCGCGACGAGCGGCGCGAGCGCGACGCACAACAGCGGGAAGCTATCGATATTCGGGTACACGCAGCGCATCATCGTGCAACCGATCAGCACGGACGCCGCCGCGCCGATCGCCATCTGCCACGCGAGGCGCGATGGACGCGGGGACGTGGCGCACAATCCACACGCGAGCGCCGCCGCGATCACTGCCGAGCCGCCGCTCGGCCACCCGGTTGCGATCCAGAAGGCGCCCGCCGATGCCATCACCGTCGCCGTTCGCACGAAGGTCGCACCGACCAGCGTGAAAGGCGTGCGCGCGACATGTGGATAATTCACGCTATCGGACAGCGCGAACGGCTTGTCGCGCAACCACGCTTCGTGGGTACGCGCGTAGTGCGCGAGATCGTCGATAAGATGCGCGAGCAGTTCGACAGCCGTGTCGAAATCGAGCAGCGCGCCGGGCATATCAGCTTCGACTTGGCGGCGTTCAGTCTGGACGCGTTCGTCGATGTTGAGCCTCAAGCTCCGCAACGCCGCGATCAGCCCGGTGTCGTGAGCGATGCTCGCCGGCCCGCGCAAGAGCGCCGCCAATGCATCGAGGTGAACGGCGAACGTGTCGAGCAGCGCGCCGTTGTCACTCGCCTTCAGGCGCCTGAACAGTTGATGCAGCGCATGCAGACGCGCGCAGGCATCGGTGAACTCGCTATTGAGTCGCGCGAGGTGGCCGCTACGCGTGCGCATCTCTGACGATTCGCGAGCGGCATAACGCAGTTGCGCATCGAGTGCAACGGCCTCGTCCACCCACATGCCGATACGGCGCTCGAACGCATCGCGGCTGACGCTGCGCTCCAGCACGTTCGCTGCGAAAGCCTTAAAATCGTGGTCCCGTCGATGCAGCGCGGCCTCGAGCACGGTCGTCACGCGCACCGGCAGCACGAGCGTGCCGATCACGCCCGAGCACACGATGCCGAGCGTCACTTCGGCCACGCGATTCAGCGAGGCGAGCAGAAGGCTGTTCGGATCCTGGACTCCGGGAATGCCGATTAGCGCCGCCGTGTAACCCGCCAGCACGAAACCGTACCACCGAAAGTGACGATATCTCACCGCGAGCGCCGTACATATGGCCACCCATGCAGTCAGCCCCGCCATGTAAGCTTCCGGCTGCTGCACGAAAATCGCGCCAAGCAACAGCGCGGCCGTTGCGCCGAACAGCGTGCCGACGAACCGGTACACGCTTTTCGCGAGCACCATGCCGGTGAGCGGTTGCATGAGCACGACCGCGGTCGTCATCGCGACGCGCGGCTGCGGCAGTTGAAGCAGCATCGCGAGACCCATTGCGCTTGTCACGGCGGCAATCGTCTTGAACAAATGCAGCCAGGTGAGCGCATCGGTCCTGAGCCATTCGCGCAGACCTTCGCCCGCCGCATCGAGCGTTGTCTTCAACAGGTGATCGTTCGTCATGGACCGGCGGCTTTCCACAGGCAGGCGTCGCATACCCGGAGCGCGAGGTTCGCGCCGCGGGCGTGGTGGCACAGGTCCGGATTGTATGAACGTGAGCGCGCGCGATTAAGCGGGCGCGCGGCAAGCCATCTCTCTGGATTTCACAACAATAGGCGCATGCCCCCGGCGGACAATGCCGCCTTTCTTGCCACGAAGAGCCTTTGATGGATACGCTACAAAACATGCGCGTGTTTGCGCGCGTGGTCGAATCGGGTAGTTTCACCGCCGCGGCGCTCAGCATGAATTCGAGTACGGGGGCGATGTCGCGCGCTGTCTCCGAACTGGAGGCGCATCTGCGCACGCGTTTGATGACGCGCTCCACGCGCAAGCTCGCCCTGACTTCGGCCGGAGAGCGCTACCTCGAGCGTTGCCTGAAAATTCTCGCTGACATCGACGGTGCCGAGGAAGAAGCGAGTTGCGCGCACGAGCGCGCGTCGGGCCTGTTGCGCATGTTCAGTTTCGCGAGCATCGGTCAGCACTATGTCCTGCCCGCGATCGCGCGATACCGGCGCGAGTATCCGCAGGTGACAGTCGACCTCATGCTGTCGCAAAGCATGCCCGATCTCTTTGCCGGAAGCAGCGACGTCGCCATTATTTCGGCGGCGGCGCTGCCCGACTCCGAAATGGTTTCGCACCGGCTCGGCTCGACGTTCAGCATTTTGTGTGCATCGCCGGAATACGTGCGGATGCACGGCAAGCCCACGTCCCCCGCCGATCTGGCTGGTCATCAATGCCTGACGCTGCACACGCCCGCGTTTCCCGCGAACGAGTGGACCCTCGAAGGTCCCGACGGCGTGCAGACGATGCACATCAGCGGGACGGTTCAGGTGAATATCGCGGAGTCGCTCGCGGTCGCGATTCGCGAAGGTCTCGGTATCGCCATGCTGCCGCTTTATGCTGCAGTCGAGGGGCTGAAGAGCGGATCGCTCGTTCGGGTCCTCTCGCAGCACGTTCTACAAAAGACCCATATTTACGCGCTATATGTCTCGCGCCGTTTCGTCGATGCGAAAACGCGGACGTGGATCGACTTTCTGCGTACCGAGATTCCCGCGATGATCGCGCGCGATGAAGCGACGCTTGCCGACCTGAGCCACGCTGCAATTACGCCGGATCCGATAACACTGCCTTCCGGGCGCGGCGCTTAATTTTCGATCCGCGCCTACCTAGACTTCAGTCACTGGCCGCGAACAAGCAAGTCCGCGTCAGCTCTAAGTCAAACGTGAGGTAAATGAACATGAAGTCCCTGATTCAAGCCGTTGTCGTCGCCGCTGCTTTGTCCGCATCGACCGTCTCGTTCGCGCAATCGGCGAGCGCCGTCACCCGCGAGCAAGTCCGCGCGGAAATCGTTCAACTCGATAAAGCCGGTTATCACGTAGGCGACGGCGACAACGCCCACTATCCGGATGCAATCCAGGCGGCGCAGGCGCGCATCGCGGCGCAAAACGGCGCGGCTTCGGGCTATGGCGGCGCCAGCGGGTCGGCGCAGTCGGGCAGCGCGGCCCGTGCGGGCGTATCTGCCGCCGATTGGAACGCCATGTATACCCGCTGAGGTTCAGGCGCTCTTGAGCGAGGGCCGGATAAACCCGGCCCTCGCTCGCGTTGGCAACACGTCGGCGGTGCTTACGGGCCAGAACGATATTCAGGTGGCGGTCTCGTGCGACAGCCTTGCCACTGCGGATTTACCCTCGCTCTACCAGGTTGTCGTGGAGTCCGACAGCAAGGACAAGCCAGGCGCGGTGATCGAACTCAATCCCTATGTGATCGCGGTCAAGTGCGTTCACATTCATTGGCGCTTCAGCGCAGAACCTGCGAGAAGGCATACCCGGAGCGGAGGTTTTCAACAGGATCGGCCGAACCGAGCCGACGTTCGACGCGCCAAATCGGCCCGAACGGGGCGCCGTCCGCATCCTGCAACGGACGTTCAGCGCCCGGCCATCGGGACGGCAGCTTCACTTGCGCAGGAAGCGTTTCCGTCTCTCCCGCGCGCTTTTCGCCTAGTCGGCGCTTTACAAAAAGTCGATCCGAGGCCGCCGAAAAAATGGCCTCCAAGGCTTGTCATTTTGACCGCAATCATCGACCCTGAATACTGGCGGCGAACCAGCGACGATGCGGCGACAACTAATGCGGAGACAATGAATGCCCAATGCAGCGGAGCGCATGTGTCTCAACCGCGTCGAGCACCCACTGCGGGACGGCAGTGGAGAGAGCTTTCGGTTCCCAAATATATCAATTCCTCCTACGATACGCACTGGTAGCGATCGCAGACGTATCGGGGCCGTTGCACCCGTCTACAAAGGAGGGGCAAGGACGTGGAAAGTTTTCAAATACTCGATCACATCACGGACGGCGTCATGGCGCTCGACCGCGAGTGGAAGTTTCGGACCATCAACCGGACCGCTGCGCGGCTGCTGAAGCGTCGGTCCGAGGATCTTCTGAATCGCGAGATCTGGGACGAGTACCCGGATCTCATCGGGTCGAGCCACGAAGCGGCCTATCGGCAGGCGGCCGAGAGCTGTGTGCCCAGCACGGCGACCGATTTCTACGCGCCGCTAGGAACCTGGTTTGAGGTGCGGGCGTTCCCAAGCGACGACGGCATCGTCGTGCTGGTTCGCGATGTGACCGAAGCGCACGCGATCTCCGAACGTTTGTCGCGCCAAGCCACGCATGATGAACTGACCGGTCTAATCAACCGCCGGGAACTGCTGCTGCGCCTGAACAAGCTCATCGACGAAGGCGCGGCCGCTTCAGTCGATCTGCTCTTCATCGACCTTGACCGCTTCAAAGATATCAACGACTCGTTTGGCCATGCGGCGGGCGACGAAGTGCTGCGCGCCATTGGCGAACGTCTTTCCGGCATATTTACCGAAGGCGAGCACGTTTCGCGTATCGGCGGCGACGAATTTGTCATCTTGCTCGTCGACGCCCCCGAGGGCGAGGCCGCGCGCGTCGCGCGCGACGTCACAAAACGCATGCGCGAGCCGATTCAGACGCCGTGCGTGCGTGCCTCGGTGGGCGCCAGCGTCGGGGTGGCGCGCTACCCAATCTCGGCATCGAATGCGGGCGAGCTACTGCATAATGCCGACATCGCGATGTATCACGCGAAGCACGCAGGCGGTTCACACGTGTGGTCCTTTGGTAGGGAGGATGCGCAGCGCCTCTCGCATCGACGGCGACTCCGTGCGGACCTGGAGAGTGCGAGCGCTGCGCGCCAGTTCGAACTGCATTATCAGCCACAAATGGACCTGCAATCTGGCCGCGTCTACGGAGCCGAGGCGCTTCTGCGATGGAACCATCCGCAATTGGGACTGCTCACGCCGGGCGACTTCCTCGACGTGTTGCTCGATTCGCCGGCTTACGAGGCAACGGGCGACTGGCTAATCCGCCGTGCGTTCTGCCAGGCGGCGAAATGGCAGGCGGCGAACCGCATGCCGTTTAAGGTCGCCGTCAATCTCTCGGCCACGACGATCCAGAACTTTGATCTCGCCGGACTAGTTTCGGAAGCGGCGGAGGCGGCCGGCGTATGCGCTTCTGCACTCGACATCGAGGTGACGGAGACTGTCGTGATGAGCGACTTCGCCGCCGCGTCGCGCGCTCTTGCAGCTGTACGAAGGCTCGGTGCGACCGTATCGCTCGACGATTTCGGCACCGGCTATTCGAGCCTCGCATACCTCGCACGGCTGCCTGTCGATCACATCAAGATCGATAAGTCGTTCGTGCAGGAGCTTACCGTTATGGAGACGTGTCAACAGGCACGCGCGATGATCGAAGCGATGGTGGCGCTCGCGCGTGCGCTGGGCATGAGAACGGTAGCGGAAGGAATCGAGACCGAATCGCAACTCGTTCTTGTCAAAGAACTCGGTTGCGACGCCGTGCAAGGATATTTCATTGGAAAGCCGGTATCGGCAGCGCGCATAGAACCTTACGCCGAGAAACGGTTCGGGGCGGCTGGGGCTTCGCCGTTGCGCGACGCAGGACGCGGATCCCGCTAGCGGTCTATGCGCAGCCTCTCGGCGGCTTCGTTAGCAATCCCTTTGCACGATGCACCGTCGGGAAATTAGATAGCCACAACAAAAAACTTACTACACCTCGATTTACCCAAGGATGCGGGTGTGCCTAGTTGGCCAGGTGTTTGATGACAAGATCCACGAATGCGCGCAGCCGGTGTAATCGCCTTAGATCGCGGTGATAGCCCATCCACATCTCGCGATGCGGTGGCTCTTCGCTAAGCTCGAGCCTGCGAATTGTGCCGACCTGATCTCCGACAGGCCGCGGCAGCACAGCGATTCCCAAACCTATCCCACACATCTGGGCTTGCACATTACGGTTGTTCGACTGCAATACGACACCAGCGTTTGGAAACCGATTTTTTAGCCATTCGATATCAGGAAAGCTACCCGTGGACGTATCCATTGCGATTAAGCGGTTCCCCGTGCCGTCACCTTCCGTCGGATCGGCGCTCGCGCGATCCACGTAGACGCCATATCGCATCTGGGTCAACCGTCTCTGCACGATGTCGGGCCCGTCGAATGGAACTATACGAAAAGCAACGTCCGCTTCGCGCTGAGCGAGGTTGAACAGGCGCGTTCCCGTAAGGACCTCGATCTCAACATGCGGATACTCGCGCGAGTATTCCACGATCACTGGTGGCAGGACATAGGCGCCAAACCAGTCGGCCGATGACACCCGGAGCTTTCCTTCCAGCTGTTGTTGTTCACCGGCCAGCCGCCGCTCCATGGTTAGCGCGCTGTCTTCCATCTGCTCGGCGAGAGGCAGGATGGCGGTGCCTTCCTCCGTCAGCACAAAACCCTCGGCTGTTCGCTGAAACAGCATTTGCCCGGTGGCATCTTCCAGCGCGCGGAGCCGTCGTCCGATGGTCGGATGGCTAAGGTGCAGCAGTCGCGCAGCCGCGCCCAATGTTCCAGTGCGCGCTATTGCAAGGAAGATCCGCACATCGCTCCACTCCATATTCACCACCCACAAAAATGAACGGACAGTGTTCATTATATTGAATTGCCGAACAATAGTGAATGCGCGAAACTTCGCTCCGTCCATGTCGAAACGACCTCGCGGCTAGCCTGATCGGGGATCCAGATGCCGGGCCGGGACAGCTCGGGAGACATTTGCAAAGGGGAATTCTCATGTCACAACCTGCATCGCCGACCGTGTGCGTCACCTACGAGGGTGCGCCAGGCGACCGTTTCGATCGGAGCTACTACATCGAGCGTCACTTGCCGCTGGTGATGCAGGCATGGCAGCGCTACGGCCTTGAGAGCATCGCGGCTTTCTTCCCGCCGTTGACGCATGTCGGCACCCTTGTGATTTGCGAATGCCGCTTTCGGGACGAGGCGGCTGTTGCAACCGCTTTCGGATCGCCGGAAACCCAAAAGGTCATGGCCGACGTTTCGAGTTTCACGGACCTCGCGCCCGCACGCTGGCGCCTCACTCCGCTCTGAGCGTGGGAATTTCGTATCGGCGCTACGCGCCTCTCACTTGCGAACACTGGAGATATAACTTGGCCTTCTGGAAAAATTCTGCGCTCCGCACCGTGCGTCGAGGACATATGTGGATTCCGGGCGATCGCATCGAACGAGACGGACAGACCTACCAATGCGGACCGCTTTTCGTTGAATGGGAGGCGCCGGAGGAGGTCACGCGCCCGTGGCCGATTGTGCTTATGCATGGCGGCGGCTACCAGGGAACCGAGTGGTTTGACACGCCGGATGGCCGTCCGGGCTGGGCACAACGTCTGGTGGAAGCGGGCTACGCGGTGCTCGTGGTCGATCGTCCTGGACAAGGACGATCCCCGTACCACGTCGAGACGATGGGCCCAATGGGGCCGGGATTCTCCTATGAACACGGGCGCGACATCTATTTCCCGGCGAAATATGAATCTGAACACACCCAATGGCCATTTGCCCGGGACGACGAGGCAGCGATGGACGAGTTCATTGCTGGCTACGGGCCGCTTCCTGCAGACCTCGCGTTTTCCGAGGACATGGAGGCGGACAGGATTGCAAAGCTGCTGGACAGGATCGGTCCGGCGATCCTCCTGACGCACTCAGCGTCGGGACCAGTCGGTTGGCTTGTAGCAGACCGCCGGCCCGGGCTGGTTAAAGGGATTGTCGCCGTTGAGCCGATGGGCCCGCCGTTCGCACATATTCCCAATATCGGCTCGCTCACCTGGGGTCTCGCGGCGGTGCCGCTGAACTGGGAACCCGCCGTCGCGACGCCTGAAGCGCTTCGCGCCGCCACGCCTGGCGAACACCGCCTGCCTGCGCTTGCCGGGTTGCCGATCGTCGCCGTCACCGCCGAAGCCTCAGCCTTCGCCGCCGCCAGTCGACCCGCTGTTGAGCAACTGAAGGCGGCTGGCAGCCGTGCGGAAGTGTTGCATCTTCCCGACCATGGTGTGTTCGGAAACGGCCACGGGCTCATCTACGAAAAGAACTCGGACGATGCACTGGTGCCGGTATTGAAGTGGTTGGTCGAGAACACGGAAACACCCAACGGAGCGAGAGGAATATAACCAGTTCCTCTAACGGCATCAGTCAGCATCTCGCTCTGCGCGAGGACATTAACGCATGTGTCGCGAACGAGTGCCCCGCGCAGACGACCGCATGAGCCGGCATGACACTCGCGACTTCGGTGAGGATCGCCTTGGTCGCCGCGATCATCCCATCCGATAGCGACGTCAGGTCAATGACGCCCATGCCAATCCGCGCACGTCCGTCATCCACAAGCAGCACGCGAACGGACAGCGGATCGTGCACTCCGGTGAAGCCGTCGAGCGGAAAAAGACTCGGAGAAAAGTTGACATCGGCACGGCCGGCGCCCGCACCAAATGCGGAATGCTCGGACGCCAGGGCCAAGCGTGCAGCGCCCGGCAGCGTTAGCGTCGCAGCGCTCAATCCAACTGCCCCAAGCAGGAAACTACGCCTTGATTGCATGAACGCTTCAACCGACTTTCAGTGCAAGCTCGGTGCCGCGTTTGATCGGCAGCGTGGTCGAAATAAAGCCGTTAGCCGGGTCGCGGATGAACTCAAGAAAGTCCGGTTCCGCGTTGTCGTTGAGCACATAGCCGCCGACGCGTAGTTGCGGCGCGACGATTTCGATCACCGTGCGGGCGAGCGACGGACCTTCGGGTTGCGGCCAGCCGTCGATCAACGCGAAGTCGATCGGGCCGCCGAGATCGCGCAGCGTATCGCGCGCATCGCCCACGCGGATGTCAGCGAAGCCTGCGAGCCCCGCGTCGGCGAGGTTTGCGCGCGCGGTGTCGACTTTCGCCTGCACAAGTTCCGAGCCGATCACGAGGCCGCCCCCGTTATCGCGCATCGCCGCGGCGAAATAAACCGCCGACATGCCGATCGAGGTCGCGAAATCGACCACCCGTTTCGCGCCCATCGCGCGGCACAGAACATAGATCAGATTGCCTTGATCGGGATGAATGGAGAAGCCGTAGTCGGCGAAGGTTTCGGGATTGTTGCCGGATGGGCGATCGAACGTATCGCGCGAAGGAAAGCGCCGCGACGCATTCATGCGCTCGATGACTTCTCGTACGCGTGCATCGCGAATCGGGCTCGGACCCGTGCCTTGCGGAATTTCTCGTGACATATCGATTCTCCTTCGGTTTAAAAATTGAGGCAGCAGGGTTTATGCCGCATAGGCCATTCACTGCGCGGCGCTTGCGACCTGCGCCGCGTCTTGGCGCCAGCCGCCGCCGAGCGCGGTATAAAGCGTGACCATATTCGATTGCTGCGCGGCGCGGTCAGTGATGAATTGCGTCTGAGCGCTGAACAAGGTGCGTTGCGCGGTCAGCAGCGTGAGAAAGCTGTCGAGCCCGCCGCGATAACGCGCGTTCGCGATGTCGTAGTACTGCTGCGCGGCATCGACGTACTGAGCGTCGGCAGCGGTCTGATCGGCATAGGTGGCACGCGCGGCCAACGCGTTCGCCACTTCCTTGAAGGCCGTCTGGATCGTGCCTTCGTAAGCGGCAACCTGGATGTTCTTAGATATCTGCGCGGCGTCGAGCGTCGCGTGCAGGCTGCCGGATTCGAAGATCGGCACGGTAATCGACGGCTCGAACAGCCACGCGCCGGTTCCGGCCTTGAACAACGAAGATAGTGCGTTGCTTTCAGTGCCTCCAGTCGCTGTCAACGAGACGCTTGGGAAGAACGCAGCGCGCGCCGCGCCGATATATGCGTTGGCGGCCTTCAACGTATGCTCCGCTTCGACGACATCCGGTCGCTCGGTCATCAGCGCCGAGGGCAGACCTTCCGGCACGTCCGAGAAGAGCGAGACGTCGGGCAGCGCGCGGTCGTCGGGGAAACCATCCGGCAACGGCGAGCCGATCACCGCGACAAGGTTGTTGCGATCCTGCTCGACGGCGCGACGGTAGGCTGCGAGGCTCGACATCGCGCTCGTAAGAGACGTGCGCGCGGATTGCACGTCTTCCATCGATCCGCCGCCCAGTCGCGCGGCGCGCTGCGTCGTTTCATAGGTATCGCGATACGAACTGACGGTGCGCTCCGTCGTGGCGAGCAGTGCACGGTCCGACAGCCATGCGAGATAATCCGTCGCGGTCGCCGAAATAAGGCTGATCTGCGTGCTGCGGCGAGCGGCATCGGTCGAAAGATACTGTTCCAGCGCCTGATCCTTCAGGCTGCGGATACGTCCGAAGAAGTCGAGTTCCCAAGCGCTTGTGCCGAGTTCCATGCTCGCGCTTTGGCTCGTCGAGCCAGACTGATGCGAAGCGGTCTGCGTAGCCGTCGCCGTGATCGATGGTCCGAGTTCGGCGCGAACAATGCGGTATTGCGCTTCGTACTGCGCGACCTGCAGGGCCGCTTGTCGCAAGTCGCGGTTGTTCGCGAGTGCGATCTCGATCAGTTGCCGCAGCTTCGCGTCCTGCACGAAGTCGCGCCAGTCGGCGAGCACTTTGCTTTGCGTGGCTTCGACCTGCGGCGCATTCGACGACCGATACTGCGGAAAACTCGATGGAACGGGCGCGGCCGGACGCTCATAGCGAGGCTCCAGCGTGCACGCGGTCAATGCCGCGACGACCAGGAAAATCAATGCGCAGCTCAGTGTCCGGAGCTTATTCATGCGCGGCTCCTTCGGTCTTTTTGCGGTCCGATCCTATTCCTTTCACGAGCACGAAGAACACCGGTACGAACACGATCGCGAGAACCGTCGCCGCGATCACGCCGCCAAGCACGCCGTTGCCGAGACTCTGGCGGCTCGCCGCGCCGGCTCCGCTCGCAAGCGCCATCGGCAGAACGCCGAAACCGAATGCGAGCGATGTCATCGCGATAGGCCGCAAGCGCAGATGCGCGGCTTCGATTGCCGCTGCGCGCAGACTGCGGCCCCGCTCATGCAGCGACTTTGCGTATTCCACTATCAGAATCGCGTTCTTCGTCGCCAGTCCGATGGTGGTCAGAAGGCCAACCTTGAAATAGATGTCGTCGCTGAAACCGCGCATGTGCGCCGCGACGAGCGCGCCGACAATGCCGAGCGGCACGACCAGAATCACCGAAAACGGGACCGACCAGCTTTCGTACAAACCCGCGAGGCAAAGGAATACTGCGATGAGCGACAGCGCGTAGAGAAAGAGCGCCTGAGATCCCGCCAGTTGTTCCTGATACGACTCGCCCGTCCATTCCATGCCGATGCCTGACGGCAGCTTTGCGACGAGCGCTTCGACGGCTTTCATCGTGTCGCCGCTGCTGACGCCGTCCGGACTCTGCGCGGTCATTTCCATCGACAGACTGCGGTTATAGCGCTCGACTTGCGGCGCGCCCGTGGTCCAGTGCCCGGTGGCGAACGCGGAAAACGGCACCATCTGGTTGTCGTATCCGCTCGCGCCTGTCGTCGTCGCTGTCGTGCTCGTGCTCGTACTCGTACTCGTGCTCGCGGCATTGGCCGAGGTCACGAACCACTTGCCGATGTCGGACGGCATCATGCGGTATTGCGGCAGCGCCTGCACGTACACTTTCTGAATGCGCCCTGTATCGACATAATTGTTCACGTAGGTCGAGCCGAACGCGGTTTCCAGCGTGCTGTTAATGTTCTGCGCGCTCACGCCGAGCGCCGATGCTTTGAGATAATCGATATCCACTTCGTATTGCGGCTCGTCCGCCATGCCCGCTGCGCGCATGCCGCCGATACGGGCGTTCTTGGCGGCCTTCGCGAGCAACGTCTGTTTCGCGGCGACGAGCGCATCGTGACCGAGACCCGCCATGTCCTTCAGTTCGAAGTCCACGCCGCTGTAGCTGCCGAGGCCGTGTACGGCGGGCGGGTTCATGGCGAAGACCTGCGCCGTCGTGATGGATCGAAAATGCCGGTTTGCTGCGTCGATGACGTCGGCAGCGCTTTGTCCGTCGTGGGTGCGGTCCTTCCAGTCCTTGAGCTTTATCATCGCCATTGCCATGTTCTGGCCTTCGCCGGCGAAGCTGAAGCCGTCGAGCATGACGATATCGGCGATCTCCGGCAGGCTCGTGAAATACGACTCCACCTGTTTTTCGACCTCGTTTGTCTGCACGCTCGAATTGCCGGCAGGCAAGGTGATCAGCGTCATGAACGTGCCCTGGTCCTCGTCCGGCAGGAACGAGGACGGCAACTGCCAATAGAGCAGTGCGGCCACTGCGCAGATCACGGCATAGGCCGCCATCGAGCGTAGCGGACGACCAACCAGGCGCGTTACCAGCCGTTCATAGCGGCGCGTGCCTTTCTCGAACGTGCGCTCGAACCACGCGAAGAAGCCGCGTCGGTCGCGCGCCGGATCGACGGGACGCAGCAACGTTGCGCACAGTGCGGGCGTGAGCGTCAAGGCGAGCAGAACCGACAGCACCATCGCGGAGGTGATGGTCAGCGAGAACTGACGGTAGATCTGTCCGGTCGATCCCGACATGAACGCCATCGGGATGAATACGGCGGTCAGCACAGCGGTCACACCGACGAGCGCGCCGCCGATCTCGCTCATCGCCTCGATGGTCGCATCGACGGGACTCGCGCCTTCGCTCAGCAAACGCTCGACATTCTCGACCACGACGATTGCGTCGTCGACCAGAAGGCCGATCGCGAGCACCAGCGCGAACAGCGACAGCACGTTGATCGAGAAGCCGACCGCCGACATCAGCGCGAACGTGCCGAGCAGCGCGACGGGCACCACGATGGTCGGAATGAGCGTCGCGCGCAGATTGCCGAGGAACAGGTACATGACGAGAAACACGAGCACGATCGCTTCGATCAGCGTCTTCACGACTTCCGTGACGGACGCCGAGATGAACGGTGTCGTATCGTGCGGCACGCTGATCGCGACGCCCCCCGGCAACTGCTTTTGCAGCACGGCGAGTTCGGCGCGGATGGCCTTCGCGACGCTCAGCGCGTTCGCGCCGGTCGCGAGCTGGATACCCATCGATGCAGCAGGCTTGCCGTTCAGACGCGAAGTCATGCCGTATGAGTCGCCGCCGACTTCGACCGTGCCCACATCCTTCAGATAGACGCGCGAACCGTCTGTGTTGACGCGCAGCAGAATATGGCCGAAGTCTTCCGCTGTCTTGAGAAAGCCGCGCGTGACGATGGTCGCGTTGAGCGCCTGCGACTTGACCTGCGGCGCGCCGCCGATCTGTCCGACCGATAACTGCGCGTTCTGATAATCGATCGCGGTGGTGACATCGCTCGGCATCAGGCCGACGCCTTTCAGCTTGACCGGGTCGAGCCAGACGCGCATGGAATGCTGTGCGTCGAACAGCACCACCTGGCCGACGCCGCTGATCTGCGTGATGGGGTCTTCGAGCCGCGTCGCGACGAGATTGCCGAGGTCGATTGCATCGAGCCGCCCGTCGGTGGACGTGAGCGAGACCATCATCAGGAAGTCGGAGGAGGTCTTCGTAATCTGAATGCCTTCCTGCTGCACGACGGTCGGCAAGGACGCGTTCGCTTCCTGCACTTTGTTTTGCACCTGCATCGCGGCGACATCCGCGTTGGTGCCTGATTTGAAGGTGAGGGTGATGGTGGCCGTGCCTGCCGAACTGCTCGACGACGACATGTACATCAGATTGTCGATGCCGATCATGTCCTGCTCGATCACCTGTGTGACCGTGGTCGCGAGCGTATCGGCGGACGCGCCCGGATAGGTTGCGCTGATGCGGATAGACGGCGGCGCAACGCTCGGGTATTGCTCGACCGGCAGCGAGCGCAAGGCAATCGCACCGATCATCATGATGACGATGGCGATGACCCACGCGAGAACTGGCCGATGAATGAAGAAGCGGGAGAGCATGAGGTCAGTCTCCCTTCGCCAGTGCGGTCGTATTCGCCGCCGCGGGCTCGACGGGCGCGACCCGTATGCCAGCGCTGAGCGCTTGCAAATTGTCGATGGGAATGCGCTCGCCCGCGCGCAATCCGCCAGAGACGACCCAGTCGCTGCCGTAGGCGTCGCCGGTGGTGACCTTGCGGCTTTCGACCACGTTCTGCGCATTGACGACGAGCACCGTCGAAACGCCGCCCGAGCCGCGGCTGACGAGCGTTTGAGGGACGAGAACGGCATCGCGTTCGCCTTCGTTCAGGCGCGCGGTGACGTACATGCCGGGCAACAACTGGTGTTCCGGGTTGGGAATCAGGGCGCGCAGGGTGATCGAGCCGGTGGTCGGATCGACGGTTACGTCGGAAAAGAGCAGCTTGCCCGGATGCGGATACGGCGCGCCGTCCTCGGTCTGCACTTCGACTTCGCTGGTGCTGGTTTGCAGCGTGCCCGCCGCGACGGCCTTCGTGAGCCGCAGCGCGTCCGCGCTCGAACGCGTGACGTCGAGATACAGCGTGTCCATTGACTGGATCGTGGCAAGCGCCGTGGTCTGGTCCGACGTCACGAGCGCACCCGCCGTGACCGTCGACTTGCCGATTTTCCCGGCGATCGGCGCGACGATGCGCGTGCGCGCGAGGTTCACGCGCGCGGTTTCGAGCGCGCCACGATCCGTCACGATATCCGCGCGTGCTTCGTCGGCGGCGGCGAGGTAGTTCTCTACATCCTGCTCGCTCACGCCTTTGATCGTCAGCAGTTCCTTGTAGCGTTGCGCGGTGACGTCCGCGGCTTTCGACGTGGCGATCGCCTTCTGCAGCGTGCCGAGCGCGGTATCGTAGGCGGCCTGATAGCTGGCCGCATCGAGTTGATATAACGGCTGTCCTTGCTTGACCGTCGAGCCTTCGACAAAGAGCCGCTTCTGCACGATGCCATCCACTTGCGGGCGCACGTCGGCCATTTCGGTCGAGGAGAGGCGGCCGGATAGATCGTCCAACATCGGGATGCGCTGCGTGCGCAAGGTGTTCACCGTGACTTGTGGCGGCGGTGCGTTGGCGGATGGCGGCGCGGCGGACGCGGATTGATCGCGGCATCCACCTAGCGCGAACGTGAGGACGATGAAGGCGACGAGGCGGTTTATCTTTGGTTCTTGGCCAGGCATTGGGGAGCGGTTCGATGGCGGCGCGCATGATGTGCCGAAGGCTCCAACGATAAGGGTTTGCCCGTATAACATCAACTAAGTTGTTGATTCATATAGGCATTCACATATTGTGTCTAGATTGACACGAAGCGGCGGCAGGTTCTGTAAGAAAATCCGGGGAGGCGCCCGCACGCATCGCAACGAAGTGCGCGGGCCGGAACTCATCGTGACGGCAGACCGAATTGAACGACACCCATCTTCTTCTCGTCGAAGACGATCCCGACATCAGCGCCTCGCTCGCGGATTTTTTGCGCGGCAAGGGCTACGCCGTGCAGATAGCAGAAAGTGCGGAAACGGCGCATGAGACACTCGCGCGTGGGGCATTCGACCTGATCCTGCTCGATGTGATGCTGCCCGGCGAGGACGGATTGAGTTTCTGCCGGCACGTGCGCGCATCGGGCGGCCCGCCGATCATCATGCTCACCGCGCTATCCGAAGCCACCGACAAGGTGATCGGTCTCGAACTCGGCGCGGACGACTACGTCACCAAGCCCTTCGATTTGCGCGAACTGCTGGCGCGCATCCGCGTCGCGCTGAGACGCGGCCAATCGAATGAAGCCGGCGCGAAGCAAGAGAAGGACAAGACGCCGCCTACCGAACTCGTGATGAAGTTTTCCGGCTTCACGTTCTATCCGTACCGGCGTTTCTTGCGCTCGCCTGCCGGCTTGCGCGTGCCCTTGACGGGCGCGGAAACCGATCTGCTGCTGGTGTTATGTCAGCATGCGCGGCGCGTGTTGTCGCGCGAGGAACTCATCGGCCTGACGCGCGGCCAGAACTTTCCGATTGCCGCGCGCTCCGTCGATTTGCTCGTGAGCCGCCTGCGTCGCAAGCTCGCCGGCGACGATCCGCTCGACGACCCCATCCGCACCATGCGCGCGGATGGCTACGCGTTTCAGCCCGACGTGACGATCGTCTGATGCGGCACTTTTTCGCCACCACGCTCGGCCAGATTCTCGCCATCGTCGCGTGTTCCTCGGCCGCGACGTTCATGCTGTTCATCGCATTACTGTTTTATCCGGGCGCACCGCCGAGTCCACCATGGCCGTGGCAATCGACGTATCGCATCGAAGGGCTGGTCAACGTTCTCAGGGATCTGCCGCGCGCGGAACGCGCGAGCGCGCTCGCCGCCGTGCAGCGCCCGAACCTGGCCGTCCGGTTGATCGACCGGCCGGTGCTCTGTTACGCGAGCACCTTCGATACCCACGACCTCGAAGCCGCGCTGAAGGAGGAATTGTCCGGCGCGCAGGGACTGACGGTGCGTTCATGCGATCCGAAAAATCCCGCCCATGATATGCAGGTGATCGTTCCGCTCGGCGACGCGACGCTTGAAATACGCACGGATCGCGTCGGCTCCGAGCCGCCTCGCTTCACGTTTCCGTTCTTCGGCGCACTTTTGTTTCTGTGCGTGGGCGTGGCGGCATTGTCCGCGTGGGCGGTGTCGCGCGTCATTCGTCCGTTGCGGCGCCTGTCCGAGAAAGCCGATGCCTTCGGCCGCGACATTGCGATCGCGCCGATCGAAGAAGAGGGACCGCTCGAAATCCGGCGCGCGGCACACGCGTTCAATCTGATGCAGGAGCGCATTACGCGGTCAATGCAAAGCCGCACGCGGATGCTCGCCGCGATCAGCCACGATTTGCGTACGCCGTTGACCCGCATGCGGTTGCAAGCCGATAACGAGGGCAAGGAAATCGACCGCGCCAAGCTGTCGCGCGACATCGAGTTGATGCAAACAATGGTCGCGTCGGCGCTCACGTTTTTGACGAGCAACGCGAGTGCGGAGAAAAAAGACTGGCTCGACCTCGGCGCACTGCTCGACATGCTTTGCGATGAATACGCGGAATCGGGCGTCGCGATCTGCTATGAGGGGCCGGCCCAGATCCCGTTTCTATGCCGTCCGGAAGGCATCCAGCGCGTGTTTTCCAATCTGATGGAAAATGCCATTCATTTCGGCAAGGTGATCGTGGTGACGGCGACCGTCGGAGACGAAAGCATCTGCGTCGATGTCGCGGACGATGGTCCCGGAATACCGCCCGATCGTTTAGGCGACGTGATCGAGCCGTTTGTGCGGCTGGATCACGCCCGCACGAAGCGGCCGGGAAGCGTGGGGCTCGGGCTGTCGATCGTCGATGACATCGTGCGCGGGCATAACGGAACGTTAACCTTGTTCAATCGACGCGAAGCTGGACTGACTGCGCGAGTCACCCTGCCGGTGTCGGCGGATTAGGCAGTTCACGATACCTCCACAGCTCGCGAGCTTCCCGAGTGCATCCCATATCCGTGCGGGACGACTGGTGCCCGCTCTCATGCAGCATAAACATACGACAGGCGAAGGCGAGTTCAGCTAGCGGCCACTAATTGGCTTCCTCCGGCGTAGACATTCAGGCATCTCGACGATACGGCTCGCGAACGCGTCATTCGGTCCTGAAGTACGGCGTTGCTGCAATCGCAACCGTATCCCACGCTACGATCTTTAGTGTGCTCAAAGTCGACCTGAGCCGTGATCGGCGTGCGATGGCATTAACCATTTCCTCAACCGAAATGCGGCTATTCTCAACTTGCACATGGCATTGCGCTGGCAGAATTCGATCACTGCAGTGACAAATCAAAAAGCTCACGGGCGCACGGCGGCGATCTCTGCACCGCTTTCTCGGCTTAGTGAGCGCCATGACGGAGACAAGAGAAATGAAATACCGGACCGCGATGTGCGTCTGTGCTGCAGTTCTTGGCGCTTCGTCCGCCTGGGCGCAAGACATAGAAGAAGATGCGCCGCCCCCGAAGCCACTCGGCGTCAGTTCAGTGACCCTGTATGGCTTGATGGACCAAGGCGTCGAATTCGTCAACAATGTCGCCAACGGAAAGAACAAGACCACCAATGGATGGCGCACGGGCGACGGAACGGCTACCTCATACTTCGGCATCAGAGGAAGCGAGGACCTGGGAGATGGAGTCAAGGCGATTTTCGATCTGCAAGGCGGATTCAGTCCCACCACCGGCGCTTCAAGGCAGGGTGGCCGCATGTTTGGACGGCAATCTTACGTGGGTATCGACGGGAAATACGGTCGCTTGACGTTTGGCCGCCAGTACACGATGCGCTTCTACGGCGTCTCTTTCATCAATCCGTTTGGGACCGGCGCGCAAGGGCTCACAACACTCGATAATGGGATCGCCAATGCACGCGCCGACAACTCCGTCAGCTATCGCTATTTTTTGGGCGGCTTCGAAGGCGGTGTCAACTACAGCTTCGGCCGCGATGCCGTCGCGGGCAACAGCAGTGTCGCCACGAATTGTCCGGGTCAGACCTCACCTTCGAATCAGTGCCGGGAATATTCCGCGCTGCTCAAATACGAGGGACATACCTGGGGTCTGGCGACTTCGTATGAGCGCAACTATGGCGGGACGTCTGCGACGTGGGGCGGACTAACATCGCCGGATCTCACGGACAGCCGGTTCACGTTGGGCGGCTACTTCATGATCAGCAAGGCGAAGTTCGGCGTGGGCTGGATCCGGCGAGTGGACGAGGGTCTCGCCACGCCGCGAAGCAACCTGCTGTGGTTCACGGGCACCGTGCCGGTGACGCCGTTCTTCCACGTCGACGGAATGTTGGCGCAACTCAAATACGAGCATTCCTCAAACAAGGCGCTGATCGAGGTCTTGCGCGGCGAATACCTGCTTTCCAAGCGTACGTTGCTCTATGTGACCGGTGAGCACATCCACAATTCAGGCAATCTGGCGCTCGCGGCGACCACGCTTTCTCCAGTGCCGACGCCTCCCGCAGGTGGTTCGCAGATCTCCGTCATTGCAGGCATCCGCCACACGTTCTGAGCGGGGCCGCGAGTCACGGGGAAGCGCAGGCTTCTCCGTGCTCGCCTATGGAGCCAGTTTCGCGGCGGCGCTGGCCGCCGACATATCGGCCACTGCGCTGAACGCTTGTTTGCGTTTCAGGCTTCCCACGCCGAGATCCATGTCCTGCAGATATCCAATGTCTTCCTCGGTGAGCGACAGATCCCTCGAATACGGTCGATGCGTCTGATTGAAGTCCCAGATCGCCTGGGCGGATGCTAGGTCGAAGTTCTTTTGGGCGCGCTTGCGTGCGTCGAAGAAAGCGTCATGCGACGCGGGCGACATCAGGTAGTCGTAGAGCGCGCCGTAAGCGGCCATGACGGAAGTTAATCCTTCGTGCTTCGCGCCGAGCGCCGAATCCGAGGCGTACGCCGATTGAAACACGCAGTTCGGCAGCGCCTGCCAGAGATTCCCATCGCCGACGACCTTCGGACCCGCATCGTCGTTGAGATGGGAGATGCTGGCGCAGCAGGCGTCCGCCGCACCGTTGGCGACCGCGTCGAAGCACTGGTCGTTGCTTCCATGATCGACGAAGTCGATGGTCGAAGCGTCGATGTCCTTTTCCTTCATCAATTGCAGCATGAGGGTATGCAGCAAGCCCAGCTTCGGCCCGACCGCGACAGTCTTTCCTTTCAGATCGGCGAGTGTTTTCGCGCCTTCGGGCCTGGCGAAAATCGTGAGCGCGCACTTCTTCATGCCAGCACCGATGATCTTCACCGGCGCCCCCTGCTCAATGCGCGCAAGCACGAGGTTGTAGCCGGACACCATGCACACATCGGCTTCACCGCGCGCGATGGCATCGAACGGCCCGGTCGGGCCGGGTACCTGGATGATTCGCGCGTTGACGCCGAACGATCTGAAATAGCCGAGCTCATTCATTAAGGCGTTCAGCGTCGCGTTCTCCAGGCCTGGATTGCTGACGATGCGGAGTTCGGTCGAGGCGGCTTTGGCGATATGAGGCGCGGCGAGTCCGTTCATTGCCAAACCCATGCCGAAGGCTCCCGCTCTGCGCAGAAAGCTGCGGCGGGTCGAATCGTACGTCATCTGCATGTCTCCGAGTGCCGGTCGAGCGGGCATATAGTTGTGGGACTTCGCACAGAAAAATCGAAACGCGTGGCTTGCGGCCAGACTTGCGCGCGAGCGATGAGCCGAAGCCCACAATCGCGGATTTTGCCCGCGCGTCGGCAATCGGTCGATTGAGTAAAATAGCCGGTGACTTAACCATTCGCTCATACCGGAAAGAGGTGCGACGTGTCGGCGGAACTCGATTGGTACCTGCAGATCAACCTCAAGGCTCGGCACTTGCGGTTGCTCGTGACGGTCGACACGTATCGCAATCTGAGCCAGGTCGCGGAAGTTACGCACGTCACGTTGCCCGCTGTCTCGAAGGCGCTGGCCGAACTGGAACGCGGCCTCGGTCTGACGCTTTTCACGCGTACGGGGCAGGGCCTGGTGCCCACGCCCTACGGCGAATGTCTGACGCGCCATGCTCGAGCGATGTTGCACGTCCTGCATCAGGCACGCGATGAGTTGAAAGCGCTGAGCGCGGGCACCGAGGGCAAAGTTGAGATCGGCGTGCTGCCCGTTTCGGCGTCCATCCTCCTGACTCATGCGCTGAAGCTGCTCAAGCAGCGTTCGCCGGGCACCAACGTCAAGATCGTCGAGGGATCCACGGCGTCATTGTTGCCCGAGTTGTGGCAAGGGCATCTCGATCTCGTTGTCGGCCGTTTGCCGCCTCTGGACGCGCTCGGGAGCTTCGACGAGAAGGAACTGCTCGAAGAACCCGTCATGCTCGTGACCGGTCGGCAACATCCGTTGGCGCACAAGAAGTCCGTGGAATGGTCTGACTTGCTGCCCTATCCGTGGATACTTCCGCCTCCCGGTTCGATTCTGCGCGATCCGTTTGAACGCGCGCTAGAGGCGCACGGCGTGCCGCTGACGAACAACTACATCGAGACGCTGTCGCTGCACGTTATCCGCGCGCACCTGCAGGTGTCGGAATGTATCGCCGTCATGGCCGATACGTCCGCGCGCGAGACCAGTCATCCGCAGCCGCTCCATACGCTACCGCTGAATTTGCCCCGCCTGCTGAGGCCCGCGGGCGTACTGTGGAACCGCGTCCGCGCGCTCACGCCGAGCGCGCAGCTCATGATCTCCTGCCTCGAAGAGGCAGCGTTGCGCCTCGCGCAAGATGTGCCGCAGCGCCGCTGACATCCCCGGCTCCAAGCGCGCTAGTCGCTAATGCCCTCACCTTAACCATTTGCTCAACCCGGCTTCGGTTTTTCTCAATCCACCGGGTTCGACGCGCTGGCACAATCAGTTCGCGCTCACCAATCCAAGAATAGTGAGAGCGACGCGAATTGCCACCGGGAAGCTTGCCTTCGCGGGCGCTACATGGACAGTTCCGCGCATCTATACGGAGACAAGCAAGATGATCAATTTCAGGACCGCGATCTGCGCGTGTGCAGCGCTGTTCGGTTTCACCTCGACGGCGTTTGCGGCCTCTGCGTCCAGCCAATCCGTGGAAGACTTCTATCGCGGCAAGGCGTTGACGCTCGTGGTCAGCGCGGACGCGGGGACGGTGACCGACATCGTCGCGCGTCAGTTCTCGCGGTACTTCGTCAAGTACGTTCCGGGCCATCCGAAAGCAATCGTGATGAACGTGGTCGGCGCAGGCGGCATGGTCGCGGCGGCGTCGCTCCAGTCGCGGCAGCCGAGCGACGGAACCGTCATCGGGTTTCTTCAGCGAAACAACCTCTATATCCCGCTGCTCGACGAGAGACAAAACCGCTTCGATCCGCGCAAGGTCAGATGGATCGGCAGCCTGAACAAGGTCGAGTACTGCCTGGTTTCCATGACGCGATCCGGCGTGATCACGGCGGATGATCTGAGCAAGAAGAAGATGTATATCGGCGCGACCGGATTCGCCAACGAGGATCGCACCTTGCCCGCGCTGCTGGACGAATATATCGGCGCGAAGATGAGCATCGTGCCGGGCTACACGGGTCGCGGCGAAGTCTATCTCGCGATGCAACGCGGCGAAGTCGATGGCTGGGCGTCCACCATCGATGGCCTTCAACAAGGCGAACCGGTGCGGCTCTTGCAGAGCGGAAAAATGAAAGTGCTGTTGCACCTCGGGTGGACTAGTCCCGCAGGTTACACCGACGTCCCGAACCTCTCGTCCTACATCACGCAGCCTGATGTGAAAGCGCTCTTCAATCTGTTCATTCTGCCGTTTCAGGCGGGACGCCCCATTGCCGTGCCGAAGGACGTGCCGCAGGATCGTCTGAACGCGCTTCGCGATGCGTTCGCGAAGACCATCGCCGACCCGGACTTCATCGAGGCGATGAAGCAATCGGGCTATCCGCTGGATGCCATCGATGGAAACGCGGTGGAGCAGATCGTCGCCAAGCTATATGCCACGCCCGAACCGCAAGTCGCCGATGCGCGCAGGCTGATCTTCGGTTCGCATTAAGCAGCGCGGGAAAGAACACCATCACCAAACGGTAAAGCCCAAATGACGCCCGAAATTATCGACATTCATCCGCACATCATCTCGACGGACACAGACCGCTATCCGATCGCGCCTCAGCACGGACATCGTTCCAAGTGGTCGGCGACCCGGCCCGTCGCCTTCGAGCAACTGATTGCCGAGATGGATGAAGCCGGCGTATCCAAAGCCGCGATCGTGCACTCGTCGACCACCTACGGCACCAACAATTCATACGTTGCCGATAGCGTGGCGCAACATCCGGATCGCTTCACGGGCGTCTATTCGTTCGACCTGCTGGCGCCCGACGCGTTGACGACCTTCGACCATTGGCTCGCGCGCGGCATGGGCGGAATCCGGCTCTTCACCGGTGGCGCCACGCATCAGAACGATGGAAGCTGGCTCGTCAACCCGGCGACGTTCCCGATCTGGGAACGAAGCGCCGAGCTCGGTATGCCCATGGCGGTCCAGACGACGCCGGACGGTTTGTCGATGGTGGCGGAACTGGCCGAGCGTTTCCCCTCGGTGAAGATCGCACTCGATCACTGCGGCCGGCCGAATCTGGAAGGAGGGCCCCCATATGCGAGTTGCGCCGGGCTGTTCGCGCTCGCGAAATACGACAACGTCTACATGAAAATCACGCCCCGTACTTTCGATCTCGCTCAGGCAGCGCCGGGCGGCGCGGAGCCGTTCTTCGCCAGGCTCGTCGAAGTATTCGGCGCGGATCACCTCGCTTTCGGGTCGAACTATCCGGCGTCGGCGGGTCCGTTGAAGACGCTTGTCGAGCAAGGCCGTGCGTGCTTCGCGGGCTTGAGCGATGAGGAGCGCGCGTGGATCTGGGGACGAACGGCCAAAGCGCTGTATCCGATGCTGGCTGACTAAGTTTCCGCATTCAGCGGAAGGTTCGAGTCGGACCTAAAACAGGTGAGCCTGCGAAGCTCGCCATTCCATCAGGATGAGACATGGAGTTCTTCAACGACGCAACGCTGATGGCGGCCGGACACGCGCTGTCGACGCTCTTGCAGTTCAACCGGATCATCTTTCTCGTATCCGGCGTGGCGGTCGGACTGGCGATCGGCTTGCTGCCGGGAATCGGCGGTCTGACGGGTTTCGCGCTGCTGGTGCCGTTCACGTACACCATGGACCCGTATGCCGCGTTCGCCATGCTGCTCGGGATGGCTTCTGTCATCACGACATCGGACGTGATCCCGGCTGTGCTCTTTGGCGTGCCGGGTCATGCGGCATCTCAGGCGACGGTTCTCGACGGCCTGCCGATGACCAAACGCGGCGAGGCGTCGCGAGCGTTGAGCGCATGCTACATGTCGTCGCTGATGGGCGGACTGATTGGCGCGGTCATCCTGGCGGTGTCGCTGCCGCTCGTGCGCCCGTTCGTGCTGTCGATCGGCACGCCGGAGATGCTGTCGCTTACCGTGTTCGGTGTGTCGATGGTCTCGGCGCTGTCGGGCAATGCGCCGCTGCGTGGCGTCGTCGCGGCCTGCTTCGGCATTCTGGTAGGGATGATCGGTACGAACGTCGCGACCGGCCAGATGCGCTGGACAGGCGACATTCTCTACTTACAGGACGGTATCCCGCTGGTGCCGATCATCCTCGGTATCTTCGCGTTGCCCGAGTTGTGCGAGCTGGCAATCCGGCGCGCGGCTATCGCGGAGAATGCGCAGTTCACCTCGCGGCAAGGCATGGTTGAAGGCGTCAAGGACTGTTTTCGCAACTGGTTCCTCGTTTTGCGTTGCGGTGGCCTCGGCGCGATTCTCGGTGCGGTGCCGGGCATCACCGGCGCGGTGACGGATTGGATCGCATACGGCCACGCGTTGCAGACGTCCAAGGGCGCAAAGGAATCGTTCACCAAGGGCGACGTGCGAGGCGTGATCGCGCCGGAAGCGGCGAATAACGCGCGAGAGGGTGGCAGTCTCGTGCCGATGCTCGCGTTCGGCGTGCCCGGCGGCGCGGCACAAGCCATTCTGCTTGGCGCGATGATGGTCCACGGCTTCATCCCCGGCCCCGACATGCTGACCAAGCACCTGGACTTTACTTATTCGATGGTCTGGTCGATCGCGCTCGCCAACATCTTCGGCGCGGGGCTTTGCTTTCTCCTTAGCGGACAGTTCGCGAAGGTTTCGACGCTGCGCTACACGCTCATTCTGCCGGTGATCATGCCGATCATTTATGTCGGCGCGTTTCAGGGATCGCGGAGTTGGGGCGATCTCTTCGTGCTGCTGATCGCGGGCGTCATCGGATGGACAATGAAGCGGCTCAAATGGGCGCGCCCGCCGATGATTCTCGGTCTCGTGCTCGGCGTGCTGATGGAACGCTACATGTCGATTTCGTTCGTGCGCTACGGCACTGACTGGCTGACGCGCCCGGTAGTCATCGTCCTTTTGAGCCTCGCCGCACTGGTCTTTTTCAAGCCGCTCTTCTCAGCGTTGCGTAGTGGCGGAATCGCACAGTTCAAGCCGAGCGGATCTATTGCCATCAAACCCGCGGATCTCGTCCATGTCTTTTTTATCGGCGTCGGGCTTTATATGCTCGTGAGCTCGCAGAGCTGGCTTCTCATGGCGCGGATCGGGCCGACGGTCGTGGCGAGCATTCTTGTCTGCGCCGGAACGGTCAGTCTTGCGTACAAGGTCTTCGTGATTCCGGCTCACGGCGTGGCGCGTGCGAATAGCGGCGTGCATATGGATGTATCGAGCGAGCTCGACGAAAAATTGCCCAACAAGACCGTGCTGGTGCGCGCCGCTTGTTTCTTCGGCTGGTTCCTCGCGTTTCTGGCCTGTATGTCGCTGATCGGCATGTTGCCGACCGTGCCATTGATGATCGCCGCTTATATGCGCGTTGAAGGGCGCGAGTCATGGAAGCTCAGTCTGATTTTTGCCGGGTGTGTGACGGTATTTCTTTACGTCGTCTTCGATCGGATTCTTCACATTCCCTGGCCGGACAGCTTCCTTGGACAGTGGTTGCCCAGTCTCGGCGGAAACTGATTCTTTAACAAAAGGAAACGACGAATGACACAAGATAGACTGGCGCGCATCGACGCGAAGCAAGCAACCGAAGAACAGATGCGAGTCATTGCTCAACTGAGTGAAGGTCGCGGTCGAATTCCGACGCCGTTCAACATCTGGCTGCACAACCCGCGTCTGGCCGAGGGGATGGAAATCATCGGCACGCATGTCGATCATTCGCCTGTGCTTAGCGAGGCGGAAACCGAAGTCGCCATTCTTTCCACGGCGGTGTTCTGGCGCGCGTCGTACGTGATCGCGAACCATCGCCGGCACGCGTTGAAAGCAGGGGTTCCCGAGGCGGTCGTGATCGCAATTCTGGACAAGCGCAGACCCGAGGGTGAACATGGGCGCTTTGGCGCGGTGTGCGATGCGGTGAGCGACATTCTGGCAGGCGGGTCGATTGACGAGACGCGCTTTGCCAGATACGACGCGGAACTGGGCCGGGCGGTCATTGCCGAACTGCTTGTCACGATAGGCTACTTCACCGCGATCTCGCTGGGCATGACGCTGCACGCGCTGAAACCGAAAGACTGAAAGCAGGAGGAATATCGTGACAGGCCTCGACGGATATTTGCAGGTGAACCTCAAGGCGAGACATCTTCGCCTGCTCGTGACTATCGATACCTATCGCAATCTGACGCAGGTGGCGGAAGTCACCCATGTCACCATGCCGGCGGTATCGAAGTCGCTGGCCGAATTGGAGCGCGGACTCGGTCTCACGCTTTTTTCGCGCACGGCGCAAGGGCTCGTACCCACGCCGCATGGAGAATGCCTCATACGTCATGCGCGCGAGATGCTGACGATACTGCATCAGGCGCGTGATGAAATGAAAGCGCTGAGTTCCGGCACGGAGGGAAAGGTACACATCGGCATGCTGCCCGCCTCCGCTTCCGCGCTGTTGCCCCAGGCGTTGAGTCTGTTGAAGCTCAAGTCGCCGGGAACGAACGTGCGGGTAGTCGAAGGCACGCGCGGCGCGCTGCTGCCCGAGTTGTGGCAAGGGCGTCTCGACCTGATAGTCGGGCGCTTGCCCGCGCCGGACACGCTCGGAAGTTTCGAGGAAAAGGCACTGCTCGAAGAGCCCGTCACCTTGATGACCGGAAAGCAACATCCGCTGGCTCGGCGCAAGAATCTGACGTGGTCGGATCTTCACCAGTATCCCTGGATCCTGCCTCCGCAAGGCTCGATTTTGAGGGATTCGCTCGAACGCACGTTGAGAGCACATGATGTACCGCTGACGAACAACTACATCGAGACGCTTTCCGTTCACGTGACGCGTGCTCACCTGCAGATTTCGGATTCCATTGCGGTCATGGTCGGCACGCCCGCGACCGATGCGGCGCAACCTTTGCATGCTTTGCCGCTGACCTTGCCCCGGCTGTTGCGTCCGTCGGGCGTACTCTGGAACCGGAACCGCGGCCTCACGCCGAGCGCGCAACTGATGGTCGCCTGCCTGGAAGAGGCCGCGGAACAATTGCAGAACGGTCAATAGGGAGAATCAGGCATTACGGTGCTCCTCTGGATTTCCCTCGCGATAAATAGTTAGGAATACAAATGGAGAATAAGGCGCACCTTTACCAAATGGTTAAGCTTCCGGCGCGTTAATTCAATAGACGACACCGCTTGTATCGAAAGATCATGTCGTCAACAAAACGAACTCGTGTAGCCGCACGATCATTTCTCCAAGGAGACGCAAGTGACCAAGAAAGTTCATCTCAAGTTCGCGATCGCGGAGCATCCGCATACCTCGGCTATTCGTGACGGTTCGATCCCAATCGAGGGTGTCGACGCGGAGTTCATAACCGTTCAGCCGCAGATCGGCGCGTTTCGCCGCATGGTGCGCGATGTCGAATTCGACGTGTGCGAACTTGCGCCGACCACCTACATCATCGCCCGTGCTTATGGCGCGCCGTTCGTCGCGCTGCCGATTTTCGTCGTGCGCCGCTTTCACCATTCCGGTTTGCTGGTGCGGCCGGAGGCGGGCATCAAGACGCCCAAGGATCTCGAAGGCAAGAAAGTCGGCGTGCGTGCCTACTCGGTGACGACTGGCGCGTGGACGCGACAGGTTCTGATCGACGAATTCGGCCTCGATCCGTCGAAGGTGACCTGGGTGGTCGACGACGAAGAACACGTCACGCAACTCGAACTTCCGCCGAACGTGGTGCATGCACCGAAGGGCACGTCGCTCGCGGAGATGATGGCTAGCGGCGAACTGGTCGCGGGTTTCCACGGCAACGCGGGCATTGGCCGCACCGGCGATCCGACCGGCGGCTGGAAGGAAGTCGAAGCGGATTATCCGGACATGTTCCCGAACGCGGCGGAACTGGAAGCAGAGTACTACGCCCGCACCGGCGTGTATCCCATGCACGGGACCATCGTGGTGAAGGACTCGGTGCTCGCCGAGCATCCCTGGGTCGCGAAATCGATCTATGACGCTTTCGACAAGGCTAAGCAGGACTGGCTCGCTAAACTCAATGCAGGCGAACTGAACGACAAGAAGAACAAGAAGTACATCGAGTTGCAAAAGATCGTCGGTCGCGATCCGCTGCCCTACGGCATCGAGGAAAACCGCAAGACCATTGAAGCGCTCGAAGCAACCGCGTTTAAGCAGGGCCTCACGCCGCGGCGCATGCCCATGAATGAGCTGTTCATCGATCCCCGCGTTTGAAACTTGCACGGAAAGCATAGAACATGATCATCGATTGCCACGGTCACTTCACCACTGTCCCCGCTTCCTTCCGCGACTGGCGCGCAAAGCAGATCGCGTCCGCTGACGATCCCGCCAATGCGCCGGCGCTTTCCGGCGCGCACGTCTCGGACGATGAAATCCGCGAAGGCGTGGGCAACGGCCAACTACGCTTGCAACAAGAGCGTGGCGGCGACCTCACGTTGTTCTCGCCGATTGCCGGTCTCATGAGCCATCATCTCGGCAACGAGCGAACAAGCCTGGAATGGGCCGGGGTTTCGAACGATCTCGTGCGGCGCGTCTGCGATCTCTACCCGGACAACTTCGTACCGGTGTGCCAGTTGCCGCAATCGCCGCTGGCGCCCCCGAAAAACTCGGTTCCCGAGTTGCGCCGTTGCGTGGAAGAAATGGGCTTCGTCGGCTGCAATCTGAATCCGGATCCGAGCGGCGGTTACTGGACCGGCAAGCCCATGACGGACCGAGAATGGTATCCGGTGTACGAGGCGCTGTGCGATCTCGATGTGCCCGCCATGATCCACGTAGCGGCGTCGTGCAATCCGTGTCACCACGGCACGGGCGCTCATTATCTGAACGCGGATACGTCCGTGTTCATGCAGTTGCTGCAAGGTGATCTGTTCAAGGACTTCCCGACGCTTCGTCTCGTGATTCCGCATGGCGGCGGCGCAGTGCCGTATCACTGGGGACGCTATCGCGGCATGTCGCTTGAAATCGCCAAGCGTCCGCTCGAAGGCTTGCTGAACAACATCTTCTTCGATACCTGCGTCTATCACCATCCGGGCGTGGAACTGCTGACCAAGGTCGTGCCCACGAGCAACGTCATGTTCGGCTCCGAAATGATCGGCGCGGTACGTGGCCGCGACCCGGACACCGACCAGTATTTCGACGATACAAAGCGCTACATCGACGCATGCGAAGCGCTCAGCGATGCGGACCGGCAGGCCATTTTCGAGGGCAACGCGCGGCGCGTCTATCCGCGTCTGGACAAGCACCTCAAGGCGAAAGGACTGTAATGAACATCATCGACATTCATCCTCACATCATCTCGGACGACGAGAAGCGCTATCCGCCCGCGCCGTTGTTCGGCAAGCGTTCTGACTGGTCGCAGGAACGCCCGAATACCGTCGAAGCGCTGATCGGGGCAATGGACGAAGCGGGTGTCGCGAAGTCGGCTGTCGTGCATTCGTCGACGACCTATGGCTTCGATAACAGCTACGTAGTGGACGGCTGCAACCAGTACAAGGATCGGCTCATCGCCGTGGGTTCGGTGGACATGCTGGCCGACGACGTGGCCGCCGTCATCAAAGGGTGGGCCGACAAAGGGCTCGCGGGATTGCGGATCTTCACAGGCGGTTCCACCAAGGATTTCGATCCGAGCGAACTCGACAACCCCAGGTCGTTCAGGGCGTGGGAAATGCTCGCTGAACTGCGACTCCCGATGTGCATTCAGACCGGACCGGTCGGCCTGCCGCAGGTACGCATGCTCGCGGAAAGGTTTCCGGCCGTGAACATCATCCTCGATCACCTCGCGCGTCCGGACGTCCTCGACGGCCCGCCGTATGCGAACGCCGCCGAGCTCTTTGCGCTCCGCGATCTGCCGAACGTTTATATGAAGCTCACGCCGCGCATCTTCGGTGACGTGAAGAAGGAGAAGGCGAGTGCGGACACGTTCTTCCCGCGCGTGGTGGAGACATTCGGGGCGCAACGTCTGGCCTGGGGATCGAATTTCCCGACCTCGCCCGGCACCCTGAGCGAGATTCTTGTGACGGCTCAAGAGAGCCTTGCCTGCCTGAGCGCTGACGACCGTGAATGGATCTTCGGCAAGACCGCGCAGAAGCTTTATCCGGCATTGAGCCAGTAAGAGAGACCAATATGTCAAACACTCGCCTGAACAGCATGATCCGCGCCTTCGAATCGGGTAAGGTCGCCCACGCGGCGTTTGCGAAACTCGACAAGCAGACCGCGATCGAAATGAGCGATTCGCCTTATGACGCACTCGTC
The DNA here is from genome assembly GCF_057814995.1 of Caballeronia sp. SL1002. NCBI lineage: Bacteria > Pseudomonadati > Pseudomonadota > Betaproteobacteria > Burkholderiales > Burkholderiaceae > Caballeronia > Caballeronia sp. SL1002. The sequence continues at coordinate 821,595 of NZ_JBYMUW010000003.1, forward strand.
TTCGAAATGGAGCACAACCCATACGACGTGTCGGCCCTCGGCGATGCACTCCAGTACCTGTTGAGCCGCAAGCAGATCGCCGAATCGGGTTCGGTCGCGCCGAAAGTGACGCCGATCGCGCGCATTCCCGCGAACGGTGTGGAGATGAACCAGAGCTTCGCCAAGCAAGTGCTCGACCGCGGCGCCTACGGCGTGATCTGGCCGCACGTGGCGACGGTCGAGCAAGCCTACAACGCCGTCGCTTCATGCCGCTATGCGCGTCCCAAGAGCGCGCCGCTATACGAGCCGAAAGGCGTGCGAGGCGATGGTCCTGCCAATGCGGCGCGCTACTGGGGCCTGTCGATGCAGGAATACTACGAGAAGGCCGACGTCTGGCCGCTCGCGCCGCAAGGCGAGATCCTCGTCGGCCTGATGTGCGAAAGCACTCAGGCGATCGAGAACCTCGATGACATGCTCGCCAATGTGCCGGGCATCGGCTTCATCCTGATCGGCGAGGGCGATCTGAGTCAGGAACTGGGATTTCCGCGTCAGTATGACCATCCGGAAGTGGTTGCCGCGATGCGTCAGATAGTCGAAACCTGCAAGAAACACAATGTGGTGGTCGGCAATCCGCATGTGACCGCGAAGAATCATCGGCGGCTGCAGGAAGAGGGTTATCGTTTTCTGATGTCGGCGCCGGCACGCAGCTATGGCGTAGTCGGTCTCGCGCGCGAACTGGCAGGTTACTGATGAATGGCGCCGAGAGTCTCGTGGCGACCCTGGTTGAGCAGGGCGTCGATATCTGCTTCGCCAATCCGGGCACCTCGGAGATGCATTTCCTCGCCGCGCTCGGCAATAATCCGAAGATGCGCAGCGTGCTCTGTCTGTTCGAAGGCGTGGCCACCGGCGCGGCCGACGGCTGGTATCGCATGAAGGACACGCCGGCGTCCACGCTGCTGCACCTCGGTCCCGGACTTGCAAACGGTCTCGCGAATATCCATAACGCCAAGCGCGCGTCGTCGGGGATGGTCAACGTTGTTGGCGAGCATTCGGTGTCGCATCTGAAGTACGATCCGCCGCTGACGTCGGACATCGAAGGTCTTGCGCGCCCACTGAGTCATTGGGTGCGGCGCGCGGAATCGTCGAGCACGATAGCGTGGGATACGGCTCAGGCAGTTGCCAAGGCGAGCGAGCATCCGGGTCAGATCGCCACGCTAATTCTTCCAGGCGATACGTCGTGGCAGCAAGTCGATGCGTCGTCTGTTTCGTTACCGGCTCGGGTGGAAACACGCAGAGAACCAAGCGCCGAACGCATCGAGCACATCGCGCGTGTGCTTCGCTCGGGCGAGCCGGCGCTCATCGTTCTGGCGAACCGCGCGACGCGCGGCGCAGCGCTGGAGAAGGCCGGCCGGATTGCAGCCGCAACCGGCGCGTTGCTGGGCTCGCAGTTCTTCACTGCGCGGATCGAGCGCGGCGCCGGCCGCGTGCCGCTTGCGCGCATTCCGTACGCGGTCGCGCAGGCCACGGCGTTCCTCAAGGAATTCAAGCACATCATCACCGTCGAGACGCGAGAACCTGTCGCGTTCTTCGCATATCCGGACAAGCCGAGTCTGCTCAAGGCAGAAGGCACGCTCGTGCATCCGCTCGTCGAGGCCGACGAAGACAGCGAACTCGCATTTGACATGCTGCTGCAGGCGCTCGGCGCGTCGGACACGGCCCCGGTTCTGCAACGGCGCATCGTGACGCCGGTTCCGACGGGCGCGCTCAATCCTGTGAGCATCGCGCATGCGCTTGCCGCGGCGTTGCCGGAGCACTGCATCGTCGTCGATGAATCGCTGACGACAGGGCGCGAGTCGATGAGCCTCACGATGGGCGCGCGTCCGCACGATCTCATCAACAACATGGGCGGCTCGATCGGCTATGCAACACCCGTGGCGAGCGGCGCGGCGCTCGCTTGCCCGGACCGTCGCGTGTTCTGCATGGTTGGCGACGGCAGCGCGATGTACACCATTCAGTCGCTCTGGACGCAGGCGCGCGAAGGACTGAACGTCACCACGATCATCTTTGCCAACAACAGTTACGCGATTCTCAAGGCCGAGTACGCCAACATGGGCGCGGGTGCGCCGGGAGAACGGGCGTTGTCGATGATCGACATCGACAAGCCACGTATCGACTGGCTCGCGATGGGGCAGAGCATGGGCGTGCCGGCGGTGGCGGTCGAGACTGCCGAAGCGTTCCACAAGGCGCTGACCGACTCGGCGCGCGAGGCCGGTCCTTGCCTGATCGAAGTGCGGCTTTGACATCCAACGATAGCAACAAGGAGCACATCATGACAACGACGCAGACCGAAGCGCCGACGCTGCGCATTAATCTTGCCGAATATCCCGTTACGAAGGCGATGCGCGACGGGCGCGTGAACTCGGACCTCGTGAACCTCGACTTCTGCGGGCCGACGCCTGCGCATAACGGCTTCAAGGCGATGGTGCGCGAGAGCAAGTTCGACGCCGGTGAACTGGCGATCGTCACTTTCCTTCAGGCGAAGGCCTACGGCAAGCCCTATGTCTTGCTGCCCGCGCCGATCTCGGGCCGCTTTCAGCATCACTGCGCTGGCTACAACATCGACTTCGGTCCTCTTGAGCCCAAGGATATCGAAGGAAAGAAGGTCGGCGTGCGGACGTACACACAGACAACCGCGCTATGGATTCGCGGCATCCTGCGCCACGAATACGGCGTCGATCTCGACAAGGTCACGTGGATGACGCTGGGCGACGGCCACCTGGCCGAATACAGCGATCCCTCGAATTGCCAGCGCCTGCCGGCGGGTTCATCGATTCCGCAAATGATGCTCGAGGGAGAACTGACCGCCGCCCTGCTCGGCGAGGACATGCCCAAGGACGAGCGCGTTCGCACTCTTGTGCCCAACGCGCAATCCGCCGCGAAAGACTGGTTCGCTCGGTCGGGCGTCGTGCCGATCAACCACATGTTCGTGGTGCATGAAAGGCTGTCGAAGGAGCGGCCGGATATCGTGCGCGAGCTGTATCGGATGGTGGTCGAAAGCCGCGACGCTGCGCAGACCGTACCGCCGGTGTTTCCGCCGATCGGGCTGGAGGCGAACCGAAAGGGTCTGCAACTCGCAGTCGATTGGGCACTCGATCAGAAGATCATTCCGCGACGCCTGTCTGTCGATGAACTGTTCGACGATGTGACCGGCAGCCTGGGTTAAAGCGCGGCGGAAGACGAATACCGGAGACCCGATCATCTTGGCGATAACCCGACATAAATGTGGCAACCGCTGGGCGGTGCTTGTGTTGCTTGCGCTCGGGCTGATGATCTCGCACGTGGATCGCACGAGCATGTCCGCCGCGTTCGCGGATCGTCACTTCGTGCAGGAATTCGCGTTGACGCATGTGCAGCGTGGCTGGCTCGGCTCAGCGATGTTCTGGCCATACGGCTTGCTCCAGATGCCGATGGGTTGGCTCGTCGATCGCTACGGCGTGAAGTGGCCTTATGCGATCTGCTTTCTGCTGTGGTGTCTCGCGGCCGCTGCGACGGGTTTGGTGACGACGCTTGTCGCTTTGATCGTGATTCGGCTCCTGATCGGCGTCGCGGAATCCGTGGTCGTTCCGGCAACGTATCGCTATCTTGCCGATCATTTCGATGAAACTCAAAAAGGCACGGCCCTCGGGATCTACTCCATCGGCGGAAAAATGGGACCTGCGCTCGGCGCGCCGATTGCGGCGTGGCTCATTTCGGTGAGTTCATGGAAGGCAATGTTCATCGTCACGGGTCTGGCCGGAGTGCTCTGGCTGATGCCGTGGCTCGCGATGGTGAAAAACGACTTTCCGTCGAAAGCGGAACTGGCGGCTTCGAAGAGAAGGGCGGGTTCGGTGCCGTTGACGAACCTGATCTCCAGTCCGGTGGTGTGGGGCGGCTTGATCACCAACTTCTGCTACAGCTATTTTGCGTTTTACTGCATGACGTGGATGCCGGCTTATCTCGTCGAGCAGCGCGGATTGACGCTCGGAGAATCGGGGCTCTACACATTTGTTAGCTTCGCGGGCATCGCGATCGTGGCGGCACTCGCCGGCTGGGCTGCCGACCGTTTGATCGCACGTGGGCGCGACGCGGTGGTGGTGCGCAAATCTTTCATGGTGGTCGGGTTTGTAGGCGGCACAACGGTATTGCTCGGGGCTTACGCTCGTTCGCCGCAGATGGCCTTGTTCTGGAACGTCGCCTCGCTTTCGTTGCTTGGCCTCGTTACCGCGAACAATCTTGCGCTGGTCAAACTGACGCTTATTCCCAAGCAGGCGGTCGGATTGAACACGGGTTTGCAGCAGGTCGCCACCTGTCTTGCGGGGGGCGTTTCCGCAAGCTTGTCAGGGTGGCTGCTTCATGTCGGGCACAGCTACGCGCTCCCCATGATTGCGATCTTCATATTCCTGCTGCTCGGCGCCACCAGCACCATCGTGCTGCTGCGACGAAAGTGGGCGCCCAAAGTCAACGCCAGCGTGCACGACGCCGATGCGGCAGAAGCGCCGTCGACCATCTCGTCATGACGACTCCACGCGATGCCGCAGCGCCCGTCATGCAGACGGGCGCCACCGACGCAAGTTCCCTGCTGCGACACGCGCCGCTCACGCGATTTCTGATCGCGCGTATCGGTTCCATTACCGCTCAGCAGATGTTGATGCTCGCCATTAGCTGGCATATGTACGATCTGACATCGAGCGCGTGGGATCTCGGGCTTGTGGGACTTTTCCAGTTCATACCGGGCCTCGCGACCACGCTCGTCGCGGGTCATTGCGCCGACCGGATGCATCGCGGGCGAATGGTCGCGGCATGCCTTGCGCTGCAGGCCATAGCCGCGACATTGCTGTCGATCTCTGCCGCCACGCACAGCGTCACGCGAGATGCGCTGCTTATGCTTTCCCTCGCGCTCGGCGCGATCAGGCCGTTTCAAATGGCGGGCCAGCAAGCGCTCTTACCCATGCTTGTTCCGCCGAAGCTTCTGGCACGTTCGATGGCACTGAGCACGGTGGTTCAGCAGATCTCTGTCATCGCCGGACCCGCCTTTGGCGGAATCTTGTTTGCTGTCAGCGTAGTCACGGTGTATTTGAGCAGCGCGGCGCTGTTCTGCATAAGCGCTGTGATGTACGCATTCGTCCGCTACGACTACACGCCGCCGCCGCGCGAGCCCGTCACCGCCGATTCGATACTTGCGGGCTTGCGGTTCATCTGGTGCAATCCCCTGTTGCTCGGCGCCATCTCGCTCGATCTCTTCGCTGTCCTGTTCGGGGGCGCGACCGCGCTCCTGCCCGTTTATGCAAGGCAAGTGCTGCATGTCGGACCGCAAGGGCTGGGACTGCTACGCTCCGCGCCCGCAGTTGGTGCTTTGTGCGTAGGGTTGTTCCTCGCGCGCCGGGCCATCAGCAGTCGTGTAGGGAAAAAGCTTTTGATCGCGGTGGCGATCTATGGCGTATCGATCGTCGGCTTTGGCCTATCGCGGTGGTTCTCCGTGTCGCTTCTTCTGCTGGCGATTTCGGGCGGCGCGGACACGATTAGCGTAATCGTGCGTCAGACCTTGATTCAGCTCGAAACGCCCGATCGCATGCGAGGACGCGTTGCGGCAGTAAATACGCTGTTTATCGGTGCGAGCAATCAACTTGGTGAATTCGAATCCGGCGTCGCCGCGACAGGGCTGGGCGTCGTCGGCTCGGTCGTTGTCGGTGGCGTGGCGACTGTCCTGGTGAGTTTTGCGTGGAGTCGCTTGTTCAAGCCGCTCGCAAGGCGCGATGCGTTGCATTGAGTGCGTCGCAGACGGGAACCGTTACTGAACCGTTTTCTTAAAGATCCGACACGAATAGTTTTCCGGTGACTCTGCCCCTATTGCTGCATTGCATCCAGCGCGCCCTTGATAGATTGGTAAATTCCCCAGCTATCGGGTACTGCTAGACTCTGAGCTGAACTACGCGCATGCCAGCGTCGTAGTGCAATCACGCAATGCTGCGGGAGGTGTCGCCATGAAATCGCTCGTCGGATTATTCGTCGCGATAGCGCTTGCTGCGCCGGCGATCTCGCCCGCGCAGGGAAGCCAGCCATCAGTCACCCGGGCGCAGGTTCGCGCGGAGCTTGAGCGGGCTGAAAATGCTGGCTACAGTCCGACTGCCTGGGCGGACTTTCCATATGGCGAAGTTCAGGCTGCGGAGTTTCGAGTCGCGACGCGTAGAGCGGCCGCTGACCCGATTGGTTATGGTGCAAGCTGGAACGGTAACGCCTCGTCTGGCGATATTGCCAGGTAATGCGTGACAGGGCCTGCTCTACCTCGCGCATGGCGCTATTGACCGCGGGGCGCCGCCTTACTGGCGATCAGAGTCGGTGGTTCGGCGCCGTTTGATCGTTTGCCCGGCTGTGCGGTGCCATCGAAGGTCCGGCCGTAAGCGGCACTTGCGTTGTTTTCTCGCGCTGGGGCAAAGTGGCTTCGGCGCGTCGCAGGCTGCCTGGGCAATCGCCCGCGCAATTGCTGAGTGGGTTGTAGCCCGCGTTTTCGAGCTGGACGAGTTCCGCGCGAACCTGCTCGCGTGTGAGAGGCTCAGTTGTTTGGGAGAAAGCGATTGCCGGAACTAGGGCGGAGGAGGCGACTAAGGCGGCTTTGGCGAAGAAATGCATGTTGACCCTTCTGGCAAGATGTGAGCCGCGAGATTTTCGTGGCAGTGATTCAATTTCACACTAGGGTAATTACTTAGTCTATTGAATTTAATGGCGATTGGGTTGAGGGTTTGGTTAAGCGAAACTGGGATTAGAACTGATCCCATTTAGCTTGACCAAAAGTGGCTTTACTGGTCATTGCAGGTGCGCGGTCATCGATCTGCCGCGTGAAAAGCAAACCCGCAGTCGACGTTGCGATTCACCATCGACACACGAGGCTGGGCGAACCGTGTGCAAAAAGTCTTCCGCTGGCGAGACAGACCGTCCAATGGTTATTCCAGCCGCGACAGAGGCGTGCGATGGCGGCGAACTCTTTCGGCGCAGTCTCCCGCCAATCGCTTTAATCAAAGCTATTCTCGGGGCGAGGCAGATAGGAACACTCCAGATGCCATAATTGGATCATCGGCTTCCTTTTATCGCGAGATGAAGATGTAGCTATTACTGCGACATTTATCATTTCGAGGATTGATAGACCGGATTCAAACGTATATGTGAAAATAGTTGGGGCTAGCATCCCCTTCATTTAAGCACCGGCCCTAATTAAACCTTTGTGGGCCTCTCAACGGCCGCGAGCGCGGAACTAGACACGGGTCACCCATTGGGCGACTGGGGTTCCGTTCCTTTAATGGAAGCGTCGGCGGGCTTCTATATAAGAACGGCCTCGTCCCGCCGCCTGGAGCGCTAAAACCGCGGGCGTTCGCCGCTCGCTCTTTTTCAGCGCGCGCGCTCTACCCGCGGCCGCCGTCGAACGACGCGCATTGTTCGACGCATGAGCCAGTTGGTCTTCAACGGCCACTTTGCCGAACGAACGCGCTTTCTCTGAATCAAGATGACAACAGCAACTTTCACGGAATCGGTTGTTGCGGAAGACGGCAACGCCGTCATGTTCACGATCGAGGCATCCGGACGGCCGGTTACGGCAACGATCTCGAGAGCCGCGCTCGAGCAGCACTTCTGGCTGCGATCTGATGCGGACGCGAACCGCATGTTGCGAACGTTCGCCGACGGACGACATCGGATCGTCGCCGTGGCCGAGCGCCTTGCGTTGAGGAGCGGGGCAGTAGAGGTGCAGCTCGACTCGGCTGATTTCGGGCGGTGAGCGTTTTGTCGTTGAGTCCGCCGACTTTTTTGTCCGACCCGCCGGCGGCAGCAATGCAATGCGATCTGGCGGGTCTACCCGGGCGCCTGCGGCCCCGTGTACGACAGTCATCGACTTGAACGACACACAACTGAAGCTGAAAGGGCCGGTCGGCAACCTTCATCGTTCGACGGCAAACGAGGAACATAAACTTGGGGCTAACTCTAGGGGTCAAGCGTATGAACGCGCCGATTCGCGCGGCAAAAACTCGCATCCGCCACGTCCGCCTCGGCAACCGGGCGGCGCCGCTGCGCCAAAGAAGCATTATCCGAAGCCTGCATCATCAAAAGTCCCTGCACACACAGCGTCGATTGTGATGACGCGGGCTTTCAGGGTGTTGATAGAGGCTGCCGGCGCAGAGAACCTTGCGCTCGCTCTCGACTTGAACCTGAGCCGAATTGCGGAGTTGGATGACCGGGAGTGCTTCACAGCGGAGACAGCTTTCCATACGGAAACCGCGCTCGGACTGCCGGACGAGTATTTTTATCAGCCGAACGCCGTCCTCACATCGGCGACGATCGCACGCTTGCGCGCGATGACCGATCTGACGGGTCTGAATGAAACTTCCCCTATAGCGGAGGGCGTTGCTCAAGTCCTTGGCTGGAAAGCTCGGACTGGGCGGCTAAACGAGCCGTAAGCATCCTGCTTCTGCAGCAGGTAGTGCTGCTGCAGGCTGAGTCAAGCTGGGCTAACGAAAGGCGAACACGCCGCGGATTGCCTTCGCGTGGCGTTCTTCTCTGTCTCCCCAACTTTAGGCTTAAGCATAGATCGACGCGGGGCGGAACGCGCTTGCGCGCGTTCCGACATGGTCCCGCGGCTCAATCGTTGAATTTCACTTCTCGCGTCAGCTTCGCAATATCACCGAGCACTTTCTTGCCGGCGCTCGCTTCTCGCTGCCAAATATTGCGCCCGACGATGACACCACGTGCGCCCGCTCGAATGGTCTGGGCGACTGCGTCTATCGTATCTGAAGGCTCGCCCGCCAGCGGACCGCCGGCAATGACCAACGGCACTTTCAGCTCGTCCACCAGGCGACGTGTGCGCTCTTCGCCGGGAAACGCAATTTTGATGATGTGCGCTCCGAGATCGTAGGCGATTCGCGCGACCTTTTCTTCCTGCGCAATGACTTCCTCGCTACGCGGGGCGCCAATGATGACCGGTTCGAGGATGAGCGGGATTTCCCATCGGTTGCATTCATTCACCACCTGTCCTACGCGCGTGCACATTGCGACCTGTTCCGCACGGGACATATTCCATGGGAATAACATCTTCACTGCGTCTACACCCATGCGAACAGCTTCTTCCACGCTCGTAATGAGACCGTGTGAGCCACCACCATCTTGCTGACGGTAGTCATAGTACGTGTCGATGGTCAGCACGCGCGTTAGATGGGGGTGCGCGGCGAAGTACCGGGCCGACTGACGAACCTGTCCAGGGGTCATCATGAAACCGGTGACATCGCTTTCGCCCCACGTCGGGAACGGCGCTGAGGGCGTTTCCAAGCCTTCAATGCGATCAAAAATCAGCCCGTGATCGACCGGCATGATAATGGCGACGCGATCACTGGGCAGCGTACGGCGGAGGCGATAATCCATAGACATGAGTGCGTCCCTTGCGAAAGCGGGTGCAGCTTCGGTCGCAAGCACCCAGTTGAGAAAGCTCTGTACGTGTTGTACGTACAATACGTACCGTATGATACACACGGACAGCCCATACAAAAGTAGGGGTGTTCCCTCTCTTTTTATTGTGCAAGACGCCGCCTATACTCGGTTCGTCTTGTACGTACAACACCTACATCGCCCAATGCCATGAACGGAGAATTAACACTCGCAGCCGGAATCGATCGCTCGTCTCCCGTTCCTTACTACTTGCAGCTCGCGCAGTTGATGGAACAGGCGATCGATCGAGGCGATTACGCGCCGGGCGACCGGCTTCCATCGGAAAGCGACTTGTGTCGCGATTTCGAACTGGCTCGGTCGACTGTGCGCGAGACGCTTCGGCATCTCGCCGACCAGGGCAAGATAAAGATGGTGCCGCGGCGCGGTGCATTTGTCGCACAAGAAACGCAGTCGGGCTGGTTTCTGCAAGTGGCCCAAGGGTTTTTCGAAGCGGAAGTCGAGCAACATCGTTCGGTCGAAACGAAGGTTTTGGAAGCCCAGCGTTGCAATCTGCCGGATGTAGCCGCAAACGCTTTGGAGCTCGAGATTGGATCGAGCGGCTTCAAGGTAGCGCGTGTGCGTCGGCTTGACGGGGAGTTGGCACTTTATTCCGTCAACTATTTGTTGCCAGAAACCGAAAAGGTGTTGCGGGCAAGTGAAGTCATCACTACGGGCGCCTCGCTGAACCGCGCCCTCAAAGCCGCCGGGTATGAAGTGTTCCGCGCCCGGCGAGGGGTGGAAGCGGTTGCCGCAAGCGTTACGTTGTCAAAACTGCTGGAGGTCCCGGTCGGCTCGCCGCTGCTGCTGGTGACCTCAGTGTCATGGGACCGAGACGGCAAGCCGTTCGATTTCTACACGTCATGGCTGCGCAGTGACGTTGTGAAGGTGACAGTGGATGCGCAGACAGCAATGAATAGCGACTGAAGTCCAGCATGGTGCGTCGAACATAACGACGGACCACGAGAATAACTTAGGAGACTTAAATGTATTCTTGCATCAGATTGCGCACGCTGACACTACGTGGCTGTCTCATCGCCTCGGCTGGTTTCTGCTTCTCGACTTTCGCCCATAGCGAAACGACTTTGACCGTTGCGTTGGCCGCGAACCCGCAGATGCAGACCGCAGCGAAACTCATCGGCAACTTCGAGCAGAAGTATCCAGACATCAAGGTCAAGTTCCAGACGTTGCCGGAAAACCAGCTACGCCCCGCCGTGCTTAAAGACGTGGCGACGAAGTCGGGGCAGTATGACGTGGTGATGATCGGAGCCTACGAAGTGCCGTTGTGGGCGCAGAAAGGCTGGATAGTTGACCTTGATTCGTATGCGAAGTCTGACGCGGCCTGGAATCAGGGTGACTTGCTCAAGCCAATACGCAATCTGGTTTCCTATAAGGATCATCTCTTTGCGACGCCATTCTACGGGTCGTCCTCGTTTATGTTTTACCGCAAAGACTTGTTCGCCAAAGCTGGGTTGACGATGCCGGCAACGCCCACGTGGGATCAGATTTCGCAATTTGCAGCGAAGCTGGACGACAAGAGTGCTGGCATGTCGGGAATTTGTCTGCGCGGCGTACCTGGCTGGGGACAAAATCTTGCGTCGCTTACGACTGTGATCAATACGTTCGGTGGCCGTTGGTTCGACCAGAAATGGCAACCGGCGCTGTCCGAGCCAGAGTCGAAAGCAGCAATCAACTTCTACGTGAACCTGCTGCGCCAACACGGCCAGCCCGACGCCGCGAAGGACGGTTGGCAGGAATGCTTGCAACTGTTCTCGCAAGGCCATGCAGCAATGTGGTACGACGACACGGTCTTCGCCGGCCCCGTGCTTGATCAAGCCGCAGCGGGCCTGCGCGACAACATCGGCTTTGCCATGGCACCGGTAAAAGCGACCAAGGCATCCGGATGGCTCTGGGCCTGGGGCTTGTCGATTCCGACGACCAGCCGCAACCGCGACGCAGCGTGGAAGCTGATTGCGTGGCTCACGAGTTCCGAGTACATCAAGCTCGCTGGTCAGAAGGGCGGTTGGGGTCAAGTCCCGCCGGGGTCGCGCACGTCGACCTATCAGATTCCCGAGTACAAGAAAGCGGTCGCGGCATTCGGCGACCTGACGCTCGCCTCCATCAACGCCGCCGATCCGCTTCATGCCACTGTAAAGCCTGTGCCCTACACCGGTGTGCAGTACGTCGATATTCCGGAGTTTGAGCAGATCGGCGACTTCACCTCTCAACAGATTGCAGGGGCAATCAGCGGCCAGATGACCGTTGACCAGGCGATTGCAGCGTCCGAGAAAAAGATGAAGGACGTGATGGAAGATGCAGGCTACACCAAATAGCCAGGCGCATCGACAGGCTCGAAGAGGCCGGCGGCGATGGCTGCCGGTCGCATCAACCCGAGAAGGACACTCATGGCTTACTCGACTGCAAGCGCCGCTCCGACTCACGACGCGCAAACCGCGATCCGCGCAGCGCGCAATCATCGCAAGGTCTGGCTGCTGAGGGCTCCGCTGCTGCCAGCCCTGCTCGTCGTCATTGCCGGGACGCAAGCGCCCTTTTTTATCACGGCGTTCTATAGCCTGTTTCGTTGGAACCTTGTCTCGACCAGCGCGAGACGGTTCGTCGGTGTAAAGAACTACCTCGATGCGATCAGTGACCCGGTGTTCTTGAAAGCCATCGGCAACACAGCGTTCATGACCGTGAGCATTGTGGTGGGAGCGCTTTTTGCCGGGACACTGCTGGCGCTCGGCCTTCAACGGGCGTTTCATGGGCGCGCTATTGCCCGCACGCTTGCGATCACTCCGTTCTTCGTGATGCCGGTAGCAGCGGCGTTGTTCTGGAAAGCGGGATTGTTCGACCCGACCTTCGGCCTTCTCGGATGGTCCACCGCAGCCCTGGGACTCGGACGCGTCAACTGGGTCAGCGAGTATCCGCGTCTGTCGATCATCATTTTGACTGCGTGGCAGTGGTCGTCATTCGCGCTGCTCATTTTGCTGGCTGGAATGCAGTCTTTCCCCGTGGAAGTGACCGAAGCTGCGTCCATTGACGGCGCCGGGCGGTGGATCACTTTCAGAAGACTCATGCTTCCGCATCTGCGTCCGTTTTTTGAACTGACAGCGCTGCTCGCGTCGATGTATGTGCTGGAAAACTTTGCCGCCATCGCGACCCTCACGTCAGGCGGTCCGGCTTATGCGACCACTAACCTATCGTATTACGTTTATCTCGAAGCGTTCAGCGCATTCGATCTCGGCCAGGCGTCCGCATATGGCGTGATTACGCTCGTCATTGCGATTGCACTCGTGATGCCGATGTTGAAGGTAGTCGCAGGCATTTTCAAGACGGGAGGCCGAGCATGAACCGCCGCAATCGAAACGGAGCCTTCAATGCGTTGCTAAGCGCGTTGACCTGGCTGGGCGCGCTGGCAATGTTCGCGCCGATCGCGTGGATGGTGCTGACCAGTTTCAAAACCGAACAGGACGCCGTCAGTTCGCCACCAAAGGTCTTTTTCACGCCAACGCTGGATCACTATCGGCGCATCTTCGATAACGACTTTGGTGCCTTTGCTCTCCATTCGGTGTTGGCGACTGGCGTCTCGACGGCAATCGTGATTTGCCTGGCCGTGCCCGCTGCGTATGCGCTGTGTGTGCGGCCGGTCGAGAAGTGGCGCGATGTGCTGTTCTTCTTCATCTCGACCAAAATGATGCCGGTTGCGGCAGGCATCGTACCGATCTATCTCGTTGCCCAAAGTCTCGGCTTGCTCAACTCGGCGAGCCTGTTGATTGTCGTCTACACGTCGATGAACCTGCCGCTTGCGATCTGGATGATCCGTTCATTCATGATCGAGATTCCTGTGGAGGTTTTCGACGCGGTGCGGGTCGACGGCGCTGGCTTCTTCCGCGAACTGCTGCTGGTTGTCGTACCGCTGATCATGCCAGGACTCGCATCGACCGCGTTGCTTTGCGCAATCTTCGCGTGGAACGAGTTCTTCCTCGCGGTCAATCTGACGACGACATCAAGCACGCTGCCTGTGTTCCTGCAGAAGTTCTTGAGCTTTGGGGAGCTATACACGGCGCAGGTCGCGGCGGTGGCGACCCTGCTGAATATTCCGGTCGTGGTTGCTGGCTGGCTCACTCAAAAGAGCCTTACTCGCGGTCTCACCTTCGGCGCGGTTCGGTAAAACACATCCATCGAGGTCACGAAATGCGTGCAGTGCGTATCGAAAGCAATCACGAGATCGGCATCGTCGAAGTACCGGAGCCGGTCGCAAAGCATGACGAGATCGTGGTTCGTCCGCTTGCCTGCGGAATCTGCGGGACCGATCTGCATATTTGCGAACACGGCTTTCCTGGAACCAACTATCCCGTGACGCCGGGCCATGAGTTCGCGGGACATGTGCTTGCGGTGGGTCGCGAGGTCAAAGGCGTACGAGAAGGTGATTTTGTCGCGGTAAATCCGAACGTGACGTGTGGCATTTGTGAATGGTGCCGCGAAGGAAAGCCCCACCTGTGCGATGCGCTTACTCCGATCGGCGTCGGACGCGCGGGTGCGGCAGCGGAACAGGTGGCGGTGCCGGGCAAGAATGCCTATGTGGTACGAGAAGACATCGGGCACGGCGTGGCGGCGCTGATCGAACCGCTTGCATGCGCGCTGCACGCGGTCGAATCGTCGCAAGGCGTGAAAGATCGCCGGGTGCTCGTGATCGGCGCAGGCACGATGGGTCTTCTGATCGCAATCATCGCGCGGCAGTTTGGCGCGGCGGAAGTGACCGTCGTCGATCCAAACGCCGCCAAGCATCAGATCGCGCGCGATGTCGGCGCGCACAAGGTCGCCACGCCGGAGCAGATCGAGGGTGAGCGCTATGAAGTGGTGTTCGAAGCGGCAGGCGCCATGCCGGCGCTACGCCAGGCGCTCAAACACATACGCAAGACGGGCGTGCTAGTACAGGTAGGCGTGCATCACGTGGAGGCCACGGTGGATATCAATCCGTTCACGGTGTACGAGCACGAGTTGCGGATTATCGGTTCCAATTCACTCGCGAACCAGTTCCCCGCAGCAGTTGATCTGATGGTCGATATTGCACAGCAGGCCCGCAAGCTGATCGGCGATACGTTCTCGGTGTGGGACTTCGCCACTGCGGTGCAAAAGATGGCATCGGGCCATTCGGTGAAAACTCAACTTCGCTTCGACTGAACATGACGCATGCGACAGCCATCCGTGCAGCGTTGGTATGCGGCATCGACCTCGGGTCGACCAATATCAAGGTCACGCTCGTCGATGACGAAGCACGCACGATCTGGACGAAAACCGTCGCGGTGCCCCGTGTCGCCGACGAGGGACGGCCGGCAACGGAAGCGTTGGCGCTCGTTAGCCAACTTGAACGCATGATTGAGGAGGGCTGGCGCGCAGCGGGCGCGGCACAGGCGCTCGCAGCGATTGCAGTGACGGGAACGGGCGAGGATGGCGTGCCGGTTGCGGCTGATCTGCGCCCGCTCGACGTGGCGATTCCGTGGTTCGACCGCCGGGCGGCAAAGGAAGCCGAACAATTGCGAGCACTCGTAGGTGAGACCGTGCGAGCGGGGGTGGCGTTTGACTTTTCACGTTCAGCCGCGAAATGGAAGTGGCTGCGCGGTCACCGGCCGGAGGTGGCGCGCGACGCCCGTTATTGGCTCGCGCTGACCGATTTCCCCACGGCGTGGTGGAGTCAGACGCCGTTCATGACTCAGACGCTTGCTGCGCGCACCGGCTGCTACGACGTGTTTGATCGCACGTGGATTGCCCCTCTCCTCGATGCAAGCGGCGCACTGCCGTTACCGCCGGTCGTAACAGCCGGAACGATCATCGGCACTGTCGTGACCGGGCCGCTGCTCGACTGCGGCGCCGCCAACCGCGACACGCTGCTAGTGGCGGGCGGCCACGACCATCCGGTCGCGGCGTCCGCAGTGCGTCGCCTTGAACGCCATGCACTTGTCGATTCGCTCGGCACCGCGAACCTTATGTATGACGAGGTCGCGGCGCTTATCCCACGCGCCGATCCGTTCGTGGCGTTTTCTGTTCCGGCTTTAGGTCAACCGGGCGTGGCCTGTCTCGGCGTGTTTGAGTTCGCGGCATCCCTCGAAATCTATCGTGACGCGGGCCTGAGCGCCTTCCTCACGGGCGACCAGGAGGCGGGTGAACCCGCGCCAGTTGCGGAAGTCCTCGCGGCGATTGCAAATGCACTGCGTCCAGGCGAACCGTCGGCGAGCGTGTCGTTGCGAGCAGCACTCGACGCGGCCTCCCTTTACGCCCGCTGCATGCGCGACGCGATTCGTGCCGCAGGTGCGCCTGCGAGCCCGATCTATTCAATCGGCGGGTGGGCGCGCTCCGATGTGCTGCTGCGCCTGCGCGCGAGCGTCCTGGGCGAGCCTGTCTTTGCCGTCGAGGAAGACGAACTGACGGCGCTTGGCGTCGCGCTCATCGCTCGGGACGCGCTGCGACGAGACGAAACGCATCACCCCCTGCAACGTATTACCAGACGAATCGAACCCGACGTGCAATGGCAGGCTGCTTACGACCGCATTTTCGACGAGTTCAGGGGATTTGTTGGAACCCTTTAGCACAATCGGCCCGCATCGCGCCGGCCGGACATCAGGAGACAACCGTGGCAGTCGTCGAATTACGAAATCTGAAGAAGTCCTTCGGCGGTATCGATGCCGTCGATGCACTCAATCTGAAAACCGGGGACGGTGAGTTCATCGTGATCGTAGGGCCGTCGGGCTGCGGCAAGTCCACCACGATGCGCATGATTGCCGGACTGGAAGACGTGTCGTCCGGCTCGATTCTCATCGATGGGGCCGACGTCACGGATCAGACGCCGACCGAGCGCGATGTCGCAATGGTGTTTCAGAACTACGCACTGTATCCACATCTGACGGTCTACGACAACATCGCCTTTTGCCTGCAAGTGCGCAAATGGCCGAAGGTGCGTATCGACGAGCGCGTACGGCAAGTGGCAGAGTCTCTGGCGCTGACACCCTATCTAGAACGTAAGCCCGCTGCGCTCTCGGGCGGCCAGCGCCAGCGGGTGGCGCTGGGTCGCGCGATCGTGCGCGAGCCGCGCATCTTCATCATGGACGAGCCATTGTCCAATCTTGACGCGAAACTGCGCGTCGATATGCGCGGCGAAATCATCAAGCTTTGCCGGCGCCTCAAAGTCACCACGTTTTATGTTACGCACGATCAGCTCGAGGCGCTAACCATGGGGCATCGAGTGATCGTGATGAAGAATGGCGTCGCTCAGCAAATCGACACACCGCAGCATGTCTACGATGAACCGGTGAACAAGTTCGTTGCCAGCTTCATCGGTAGTCCAGCTATGAACTTTCTCGAGGCGAATGTGCAAGAAGCCGGGCAGGTGCTCGAAGGCATTGGTTTCCGCTTGCATACGTCAGAGCGCTTGAGCCGAGCGCTAGCCCAATCAGCGCAGACCAAGGTTATCGCCGGAATTCGTCCGGAGCATCTCTTTCCTATCGACGCGAGCGATCGAAGCGACGATGCGGGCTCGGTACATGGCCGCATCGAGCTGATCGAGCCGCTTGGATCGCAGGTAATGGTGCAGGTGTCGACGGGCAACGCTGTCGTCGTGGCGCAGTTCGAACGCCGCGAGGGGCTCGAAGTGGGTCAACCAATCACACTTGGGCATAAGGCGAATACGCCTCATGCCTTCGACGTTCAAAGCGAGCGCTCGGTGCTCGCCGAGAACGCGGAGGAAAATCGCGCCGCGCTGGTCCGGGCCGCGTGACTCGCTTGCCGCTCGATCGCCCTTGATGCTGAGAGATTTCTATGAAAAAACTGATCAACGATCCTACCCGTGTCGTCCGCGAGATGCTCGAAGGTACCGCGCGGCAAGCCCCGCATCTCGCGATTCTCGGCGACGAGAACGTGCTGGTGCGGCGGGAATCCAACGGGGAAAAGGGGGGCCGCGCAGTAGCCGTGATTTCCGGTGGCGGTAGCGGCCACGAACCTGCGCACGGCGGCTACGTGGGCGACGGCATGTTGAGCGCGGCGGTCTGCGGTGAAGTGTTCACGTCTCCGTCCACGGATGCCGTACTCGCTGCGATCCGCCAGACGGCGGGGCCGCGCGGCGCGGTGCTGATCGTAAAGAACTACACCGGCGATCGGCTTAACTTCGGTCTTGCGGCGGAATTGGCCCGCGCGGAGGGCATCCCGGTAGAAGTTGTCATCGTCGCCGATGACGTGTCGCTGCGCAATCAGACCGCGCGAGATCGCCGCCGCGGTATTGCGGGCACGGTGCTCGTCCACAAGATCACTGGCGCAGCGGCCGCTCGTGGATTGCCATTGCAAGAGGTCGCCTCGATCGCGCGTGGCGCAGCGGCGAATCTCGGGACGATGGGTGTTGCGCTCGACGGATGCACGATACCAGGAGCAGGGAAGTCTGGTTTCACGCTTGCCGACGACGAAATCGAACTCGGGCTAGGGATTCATGGCGAGAAAGGCGTCGAACGAACTTCGCTGAAGTCAGCCGACCGGCTCGTCGAGGCCTTGATCTCCAACATTGTCGACGATCTGGCGCTCAAGAGTAGTGAGCGCGTAGCGCTTCTTGTGAACGGACTTGGCGCCACGCCGCAGATGGAACTCGATGTTGTGCTCCGCGCCGCTTACGAAAACCTCACGCGTCGTGATCTGAGCATCGAGCGTGCGTGGGCTGGGACGCTGCTGTCAGCGCTTAACATGCCGGGGTGTTCCATTTCGTTGCTGCGCGTCGACGATTCGACGCTCGATCTGCTCGATGCGCCAACAGAAGCGCGTGCGTGGCCGGGTAACGGGGCCGTCAATCGCGAGATTCACATCGATATTCCTGCAGCACCGGTTGAGCTTCACGCGGCGGTTGAAAGTGAACCTGCACGCCACCGAATGCAAGCCACGAAGCGTGCGTTGCGAGCGATCGCGGATACCCTGATTGAAAACGAACCGAAGCTCACAGAACTCGATACGCTAGCCGGCGACGGCGACCTCGGCGCAAGTATGGTACGCGCGGCGCATGCGATCGGCGATGTGCCGGAGGTCGATCTCGGAACGCCGGACGGTGCACTCGCCACATTGGGCGCGGCTTTACGTCGTGCGATCGCAGGTAGTTCAGGGCCGTTCTATGCAACCGCGCTTATGCGCGCGTCGCGACGCCTGTCCGGGATTGGTGAGCCATCGTCGCTTGAATGGGCGCAGGCCTTTAAAGACGCGGTGCACGCGATCGCCGAACTGGGCGGTGCCAAGGCTGGGGATCGCACCATGCTCGATGCGCTGATTCCGGCGGCGTCGGCTTTCGAAATGGCGCTCGAGTCAGGAAAGACAACACGCGACGCGTGGGCAAGTGCCGTCTTCGCCGCCGAAGAAGGCGCTCAGGCTACGGCCACCATGAAGCCGGGCGCAGGTCGTGCGAGCTATCTCGGCGAACGGGCTGTCGGTTCGCCCGATGGCGGTGCGGTCGCGGTCGCACTTTGGCTCGCAGCGCTCACGCCGCACATTGCCGGGGGTGAATATCGAGCGTCCTCCGTGTCCCGCGAAGAGTAAAAATGATATGCCAATACATCGAAAGTGCCAATAATCGACAGCGAAAAACTTACACGTCCGATTAGCAAAACCGGTGTTGACGACTTTACTTCGCTCTACGGCAGACGCAAGCCTAGTTTCGTTTCGAGAGAACAAATGGTATGGCTCAACGCCGATTGCGATACGCCGGTGCGCGGCCGCGCGCTTGAAGCTGCGTTCCAGCACAACAGTGAGAAACACGCGGGTTCGTGACGCTCAACCGCTCACGGGCGCCCGCCGCCGGCACGCGATTTGTTTCGCCGGCAAGGCGGAGAACACAAATGGTACGTCCGCAATCTCGCAAGACTGCGAACGGATTTGGTACCGGTCGGTCCTCTTCGATCACGTCGGCTGCGCACAGAAAGAACCGCTTTAAAACGGCTGAGCACCATGCCCGGTCTGCCGGGCTCATTCCGGTTGTACTGCAAACATCAACGTAAGCCGTCGGTCACCCTTACTGGGAGAGCATCAGGTTTAGGTTCTGAACCGCAGCGCCCGCTGCGCCTTTGCCGAGGTTATCGAAAACAGCAGACAGCAGAACGTGTCCGTGTTCCATGTTAAGAAACACGCTTAAGCGCATATCGTCGGTACCGTTCATTTCTTGCGGATCTAGATGCTTTAGAACGCGCGATTCGTGCGGCGGCAGGACATGAACGTGGGCCGCCTCGGCATAGTAGCGCGCGAGGCACGCGTGTATCGTAGCGCCGTCAGCGCCGTGCGCCAGCAGATGAACATCCAGAGGCATCGTCAGCACAATGCCCTGGCGGAACGCACCATACGCAGGAACGAAGATCGGACGTCGTGCGAGTCCGGCGTATTGCTGAATCTCCGGGGCGTGCTTGTGCGCGAGCTCCAGACCATACACCTGGTAGGACGGTGCGCTGGCAGCATCTGGCCCCTCGTGTTCCTCCACACCGACGCGCCCGCGTCCGGAGTAACCGGACACCGCGTAAATGCTGAGCGGATGGTCCTCCGAAATAAAGCCGGCGCGCAGCAGCGGGCGCAGCAGGCTAATTGCACCGGTCGGATAGCAACCTGGATTGGTGACGCGACGTGCGGTCGCAATCCGCTCAGCCTGTCCCGCAGTCATTTCCGGGAAGCCGTATGTCCAGTCCGGTTGCGTGCGATGGGCGGAGCTTGCGTCGATCACCCTGACGGCAGGGTTGACGATGGCGTCCACCGCCTCGCGCGCGGCCGCATCGGGCAGGCAGAGGATGGCGATATCGCAGGCGTTGATGGCTTCGGCACGCCGCCTCGAATCCTTGCGTTCCGATGTAGGAAGCGTGACGAGTTTCAGATCGGTGCGATCGCGAAGCCGTTCGTGAATTTGCAACCCGGTGGTGCCCTGGTCGCCGTCGATGAAAACAAGGGGAGAACTCATGCGCGGATACTCCGATGACTGAACACGTAGAACGAGCCTGTTATCTTCCGCGCAGCGCTAGAATAACGAAAGTTGAATATCACAACCTGAAAATTCAGGTTTTCTGAATCTGGACGCCGACATGCGAGAGATCAGCCTGGACCGTTTGCGCACTCTGGTTGCTATTGCCGACCGTGGCTCGTTCGCCGACGCCGCGCGTGCTTTGCACCTTGCGCCGCCAACGGTCAGCCTTCACATCGCCGAACTGGAAGACCGCATCGGGGCTCCGCTCCTGTCGCGCAAGCGTGGGCATGTTCGGCCGTCGGCAACGGGCGAGTTGCTGGTCGAGCGCGCGCGTCGGCTGCTGGCTGACGCGGAACAGGCGTTAGACGATGTACACCGCCAGGTTCAAGGGCTGGTCGGACGCGTTCGGCTCGGCGCATCGACCGGCGCGATTGCACACCTGTTGCCGCAAGCGCTCGGAGCGCTGCGTCAGCACCATCCCGCAATCGATATTCAGATCGCGGTACTGACCTCGTATGAAACGCTCACCCAATTGGCGGACGGGACACTGGATATTGGTCTGGTCGCATTGCCTCAGCCTCCGGTGGCAGGACTCGCGATAAAGCCTTGGCGCCGCGACCCCGTAATGGCCTTTGTGCCGGCGCATTGGCGGTGTCCTGCTCGCATAACGCCTGAATGGCTCGCCGCTCGACCGCTCATTCTCAACGATGCGACGACGCGTCTCTCGCGTCTGACTGCGGAGTGGTTTGCGATCGCGGGGCACCATCCTGCGCCACGCATTCAGCTCAACTACAACGATGCGATCAAGAGTCTGGTTGCGGCGGGGTATGGCGCGGCGCTGTTGCCTCACGAGGCCACTACGCCATTACCCGACGGGCGTATTGTCATGCGTCCGCTGCGCCCGGCGTTGTGGCGTCGGCTCGGCATTGCGCATCGTGTGGGACACGTCGAACGTTCCACGCAACATGTACTCGATGCGCTGTGGGATCTGCGATTGACGTAGGCGTTTCGTCTTGGCTGGGTAAGGTGCAATCGCGATGGGACAGTTGTGCATTGCTCGCGAGGTGAAAATTTACGCAAATCCAGAGGCGAGAAATCGTGGCTTCTTGCATGCTGGTCGCCTCGCTCGCCCGAATGCGGCGGTGAGGCACGCAGCAAGGCGAGACCAACCCCGGCCGCTGCTAAATTGCCTGTCTCTGTAGGCCGCGTGCGGGCAGGATAGCGATCGCCGCGCAACTACGTTACAACGCACTGAGATTGAGTGGCCCGAGTTGACCCACCACCAAAATATGGAATTTAGAAAAGACATAAATGGTCTGCGTGCGGTTGCGGTTATAGCAGTCGTTCTGTTCCACTACGGCGTCAGGTATTTCGACGGAGGGTATGTCGGTGTCGAAGTGTTTTTTGTTATCGATTTAGTAACAGTTAAAGTGGGAGAAGGCACTTGTCAAACTATTTTCGAACAATAGCTCGACTCTTCGCAGTGGATTACGTATCTGCGAACCGCTGCGACGTGAGCGCGGAAGCGGTAGAGGACCTGAGGAACTGTGCAGGGGACGAGATCGACCGTCGAGCTTGTCATCTGCGAGCTCGCACGCGCGTTGCTGCGACATTGTCCTGAGCTCATCAAGAACCTCTCTTAGATGCCTCGTTTAGACTCTATATGGATCAGCCTCTGGGAGACAATGACTGAAGCCGAAAGGGCTGCGCGGCCCTCCGCCGCGGAAGGTATCGCCGCAAACCGGCGCTTTGAGAGGCTAGTTGATCCGAGTGCGCCAACAGAGCACCGACCTGGCGTTCATTTGTCGAGGTTAGCTTTCGATGTCGAGGGGCGTGGTCACGATCCTGATCGAAGCATTTGGGCGCATTCGCGCCGCAAGTGCGACCGCATCCGGTTTGCTAGCCACCACGACGACGAACACGCCGAGAGGATCATCGTGTTTCGGCAGTTCTACGCGCCAGCCCGCACCTAAGCGCGGGCGGATGACGACCTCCCGCTTGTTTGTTTCACTAGCTGACATTCGGTTCCGACGGGTTGAATTGCGTTAAACCGCGTTCTCAACGCAAATCATTGGCGTCGGTAGATTTGAAAAACTCCGGGGCTCGTGCAGTGCGCGAGCGACGAGAAGGGATTCATGTTACAGCGCGGGCGGTGGTAAACGGGATTTTCGTCGGAAAATAGCTTCTCCGCCCGGGTAGTGTAACGTTCCGATATGCCAAAATTCACGGCAATCCCGAGTTAGCCCCCCATTCAATGAGTCAGAGCATCTCGTCATGAGCGTTCAGTTTCGCAACAATGTCCAATTATCCGGAAATGGTCCGACCACCATGATGTTCGCGCACGGCTTTGGCTGTGATTTGAGCATGTGGCGGCACTTTGCGCCGAGTTTCGCGAGCCGCTATAAAACTGTCCTCTTCGATCTCGTTGGCGGGGGGCGGTCTGACCTCGATGCTTATGATCGGACGAAATACGGCACGCTGTCCGGATATGCAGATGACGTAATTGACATCATTGCAGAGTTCGCAGACGGTCCCGTGGTCTATGTAGGCCACTCCGTCAGTACGATGATCGGGATGCTAGCCGCGATCAAGCGCCCGGATCTGTTTCTCGCTAACGTCATGATCGGACCGTCGCCATCTTTCATCGACGATGGCGACTACGTCGGCGGCTTCTCACGCGAGGACATCGAGGAACTTCTAGGTGCGTTGGACAGCAATTATCTCGGATGGTCGAGCACGATGGCACCGGTAATCATGGGTTCGCCCGAACAGCCAGAGCTTGCGAACGAGCTGACGAACAGCTTCTGTCGAACGGACCCGGAGATTGCACGGCATTTCGCCCGGGTGACGTTCCTCGCCGACCACCGGGCGGACCTTCCAAACGTCACAACTCCCACGCTCATCGTGCAGTCAAGCGACGACCTGCTTGCGCCGCTTGCTGTCGGTGACTACCTTCATCGGAACATCCCCGGAAGCCGCCTGGCCGTCGTAGCCAACGTCGGACATTGCCCACATCTAAGTGCGCCGGGCCCGAGCAAGGAGGCAACCGAGGCGTTTCTTACCACGCTGAGATGCTGATGGATAGTCCAAGATCAAGCCTAACTTCGATCGCTACGGCCTATGCAAACGCGGCCTGCGGCCTGCTGACTACGACAACGGACGGGACTATCGTCCGGGTAAATGCGACTTTTTGCAGGTGGTCCGGTTACGGCGCGGAGGAATTGCTCGATCGTCGTCGGGTACAAGACCTCCTCACCATCGGCGGAAAGGTCTTCCATCAGACGCATTGGGCACCGTTGTTGCAGATTCAGCGATCGGTGGCGGAAGTCAAATTGGACGTGCGGCACCACGATGGGCGCAAGATCCCTATGTTGATCAACGCCGCTCGCTACGAGCACGACGGAGTCGACTATGACGACTTCGCGTTCGTGGTCATGACCGACCGTCACAAGTACGAACAAGAACTCCTACTGGCCCGGCAGAAAGCCGAAGCCGCTCTTGCGGCGCAAAAAGCGGCCGAGGACGCGCTACGCGCCGCGGACCGCAGGAAAGACGAATTTCTCGCGACACTCGCCCACGAAATTCGCAATCCGTTGGCTCCGCTGCGGACGGTCATCGAGCTATTCAGGCGCAAGCAGTTCACTGATCCCCAGGTAATTTGGTCACGCGGCGTGCTGGAGCGGCAGGTCGGACAGATCGCACGTCTCGTGGACGATCTGCTTGAAGTTTCGCGTATCGCTGAAGGCAAGCTGGAAATTCGGGCGACGGCCGTGGATCTGCCAACCATCGTTCGAGACGCCGTCGAGACGTCGCGCCCGATCATGGATGCATCGTCTCACAAGCTGACGATTAGTCTGCCCGATGAAGCGCTTGTCGTGAACGCCGATCCCATGCGTCTCTCGCAGGTTATCCAGAACCTGTTGAACAACGCGGCGAAATACACGCCGGCGCGCGGTTCCATCTGGCTCGATGTGTTCAGGGAAGAAAGTGAGGCTGTGATCCGGGTGCGAGACACGGGTATCGGTATCGCATCCGATCACTTGTCTTCGGTCTTTGAGATGTATTCACAGATATCGGCTGGTCTGGTTCGCTCCCAAGGTGGTCTCGGCATCGGTCTTTCGCTTGTAAAAGCCTTAGTAGAACGACACGGAGGTAGCGTCGACGTTCAGAGTGCCGGAACTGGACAAGGCAGCGAATTCACCGTTCGGATTCCAGCGGTCGATTCCTCAGCAATAAATGAGAGCGCCTTGCCTTCCTCAGATGCCGAACAGCAGCGCGCTCAGCGGATCGCGATAATTGATGACAATGAGGATACGGTGACGAGTCTCGCCATGTTGCTCGAGATGGACGGTCATGAGACGAAGACCGCCCTTGACGGTGTGACGGGACTAGCCTTAGTGGAGGCGTTCGCCCCGCAAACGGTCATTCTCGATATCGGCCTACCGGGACTGAATGGCTTTGAAGTGGCCGCCCGCATCCGTGAATCAGTCCCGTCCGGGATCACCGTAATTGCGTTGACTGGTTGGGCCCAACAGAGCGACGTGGATAAAGCCCTGTCGGCAGGATTTGATTTTCACCTGACTAAGCCCGTGGACTACGGAAAGCTTGCAGAAATTTTGGCAAGCTTGTCTACGTGACGATAATCGAGGCGATGGTCGGGCGATTTGTGAGCGTCCGCATTGGGGAGTGAGACTGTCCGCTCACCATGCGCGAACGACCGATACTTTGGGATCCCGTAGCAGACGTAGATTTTCCATGCCCTCGGCTTCAATTTAAGGTCAGTGCCAGCAGAGATCTTAGCGTCGTCATGCGTTTCTCGGAACTGAACCTTGGAACAGAGGCCCGAAAGCCGGACTTGGCGCTGCGTTTTTCCGGGCGATTGGACTGCGATGGACGCCGGAGTTTGGC
The DNA here is from genome assembly GCF_057814995.1 of Caballeronia sp. SL1002. Classification (NCBI taxonomy): domain Bacteria; kingdom Pseudomonadati; phylum Pseudomonadota; class Betaproteobacteria; order Burkholderiales; family Burkholderiaceae; genus Caballeronia; species Caballeronia sp. SL1002. The sequence goes on from NZ_JBYMUW010000003.1 coordinate 846,940, forward strand.
TTCCTGCCATTTGAATGCCGGTCCGACCGACAGCGGCCTGTCAACGGGGCTGCAGCCACGATGGGCCTCCACGTCGGTGAGACCGAGATGTTTGTCCGAACCGGCCACGCGGTGGAGAGCGGCGCGTCGGTGTCGACGTCACGGCGCGCCACGCAACCACCAGGGCCGTGCCGAAAGACGCACGGGTATGAGGCGCGCGACTGCGCTGGAAGTGAAGGTGTTCATGGCGATCCTCACGCTGCGGCGGCCGGCACACGCGTATTCGCCGCTGCGACAGGCGTCTGCTGGATGCCTTCCACATACGACGTTTTGCGGATCGGTCCAATCAAGTTGCTGCAACGCCGAATCGTCCATGATCAGCGGATCGGTCATCAGGTAGTTCATTTCGACCACTTCGCGCATGAACGGGTTGAACAGGCCGAGCAGACGCAGCATCATCTTGCCTGCCACGCGCAACTTGAGCTTGTTGCCAGTCCGGCGTTCCATCTCCGACACCAGTTCGCGCTGCGAAAAGTTCGGGAAATAGACGATGTCAGCCGGGTCGCAATCACCGGATTGCACGTCGATACAAGGTCGTTTCCTTGGTCACAGCGGTGAGCTTTATCGAGAGTTGCGGTAGGGCGCGGGGAACCGCTCGAAAAAAGCGCATCTTTCAACGAGGAGACAATGGTGTCGCTGGCTCGGGTCTCAGCAGACCGATTGCAGTCTCGCGGCACACGTCTGCAAGACTTGATCGGGTGGCAGTGTCCACCAATTGTCGCGCGAAAAAATCTCGACTTCGACCATGCCGGCATATCCGGCGCTCTCGACGCTCTGCCGGACGCCCTTCAGGTCGATCACGCCGTCTCCCATCATGCCCCGGTCGAGCAGCATGTCGGACGTCGGTACAAGCCAATCGGAGACGTGGTACGCGAGAATGCGATTGTCCTTGCCGACCGATGCAACAGCAGCCTCCAAGCGCGGATCCCACCAGCAGTGGTAGACGTCGACCGCGACGCCCAGAAAGCCATCGTTATGCGGATCGAGCTCGCGCGCGATGTCGTTTGCCTGATCGATCGTGTTGACCGCCGATCTTTCGCCCGCGTACATCGGATGCAGTGGCTCAATGGCAAGCCGGACATTGACCTTGCGCGCTTCTTCGAGCAACGCCCCGATGCCGTCCTTTACTTGCGAGCGCGCGCCTGACAGATCACGGCTACCTTCAGGCAGGCCACCCACAACCATCACGAAGCACTCGGCACCCAGTTCAGCCGCGTCGTTCAGAGCCCGAACGTTCGACCGGATATTTGCCAGACGTTGCTCGAGCGTCGAGGCAGGGAAGTAGGTCGACCGACAATACCCGGTGACCGTGAGATCGAGCGCGCGAATCTGCTTAGCGATCTTGCTTACGTTGGCCGCTTCAATTTCATGACGCCAGGGGGCGAGTCCGCCGAAGCCGGCCTTCGCAATTCGGTCGATGGTGACGTCGATTGGTTCGCGGTGGCCGAGTGTTGCGGTGTTGATGGAGCAACGAGTGAGGTGCAGTGATTCCATGTTGACGATCCAACCTTTCTTGAGCGCCGCTGATCCCAGGAGACGGCCACCAAAGAGTGGCGTCTGCGTTTATTCCGCGCATCCAAGCGTCGTCATGATCGCTCGCATTCGGCTGACGGCCAACTCTGGATCTTTGAGCAGGTTCGCCTGATCGGCGAGTCGGAAGACCTCTGCCAGATAAGCAGGCGGCCTCATGCCATGATGTCCGCCCAACATGAAAAAGTGCGGCTGGAACCCGTTCAGGTAGGCGAGGAACACAACCCCGGTCTTGTAGTACTGCGTCGGCGCGCGGAAGATGTGTCGCGAAAGCGGCACTGTCGGCGCGAGCAGTTGCTCATAGCGAGCCAGGTCGTTCGCGGCGAGCGCAGTCAGCGCCTGCGATGCTGCAGGCGCAATCGCATCGAAGATGCCAAGCAGCGCGTGCGAGTAACCGAACTCGTCGCCGGCGATGAGACTCGGGTAGTTGAAGTCGTCGCCTGTGTACATCTTCACGGACTCAGGAAGGCGACGGCGGAAGGCGATTTCCTTCGCATCGTCCAGCAGCGAAATCTTGATACCGTCGATCTTTGCTTCATTCGCAGCGATGACTTCGAGGCAGACCCTGGCCGCGTTTTCGAAGTCGCCGTGGCCCCAGTATCCGCTCAGTTCGGGATCGAACGCCTCGCCGAGCCAGTGGAGAATGACGGGCTCGTCGCACGCCGACAGCACTTCCCGGTAGACACGAACGTAGTCGTTCGCATGTTTGGCGACTCGCGCAAGGGCACGGCTCGCCATCAGGATGATCTGGCCGCCCGCGTGCTGGACGCTTTCGATTTGCGTCAGGTAGGCCTTGATCACATCGTCGCATGAGCGCGCGTCGTTCGCCTGCAAGTGATCCGTCCCGCAGCCCGATGCGATCAATGCGCCGGGAATGTCGCGAGTTTCATTCAGCGTGCGGACAATAAGCTCTTTCGCCGAGTCCCACGAGAGGCCCATACCGCGTTGCGCCGTATCCATCGCCTCGGCGATCCCCAAACCTTGCTCAAGGAGGTAGCGGCGATATTCGATGGTGCGGTCCCAGTCGATTGCACAAGCGTGTCCCAGTTCGCCGCTATGCAGTGGATCGGCAACCACGTGCGCAGCCGAATAGGCGATACGGTTGAACGGTGCCGCAGGCTTGACGATTTGCAGCGGAGTGCCGGTCAGACGGTAGTCAACGAGTGCGCCGTCCAGAGTGGGGAGCTTGATTTGCATGGCTTAAATCTCGAAATCAGTATTTAGAAACAAGAAGACCGCCATCGACGCGGATCGCTTGACCAACGCTGAACGGCAAGCCGCCCGTTGCCAGCGTGCGCACGGTACGTGCGACTTCATTGGGCGTTCCCCATCGCTTGATGGCGGTCAGCCCGTTCTCCATGAGCGCGTCGTAGCGCGCCTTCGATGGCGCAGTCATTTCTGTTTCGATAAGGCCCGGCTGCACTTCGAATACGCCGACTCCCAATTCAGCAAGTCGCAAACTGAACAGGGTGGTCGCCATCGAAAGACCCGCCTTCGAAACGCAGTATTCGCTGCGCTGAGGCGATGCCGCTACAGCGTTGGACGAGGTGATGGTGATGATGGAGCGACTGACGGCCGACTGCGGTGCTTTGGCGGCCCGCCGGCTGAATGCTTGCATCAGGAAGAAGGTGCCTCGCGTGTTGACGTTCAGGCAGCGGTCGTAGCTTTCGGGCGTGACATCCAGAAGATCGCCGCGCGACGCGACGGACACACCGGCGTTGTTGACCAGACAGGTGGCGGCGCCTAGCGCGTCCTCGACTGCCTGAAAGAGTGCGTCATGGTGCGCAATGTCCGCGAGGTTCGACGTCAGCGCCACGCATTTCACACCGGTCCGTTCAATGTCGGCGCGCGTGGCGACCAACTCCTCCGACGCCTCCACGTCCGTGATTGCGACGTCGAACCCGGCAGCGGCCAGTTCAAGCGCGATCGCTCGACCAATGCCCCGGCGAGCGCCTGTGACCAATGCGATTTGACGTTGTTCCATGAGTCATCTCCGAGATGGCTTTTCTGACATTCTTCTCACGATTTCGCTGAACCGAAACTTAAGTAACGATCCAGTTCGGTATTTAACATCTTGTGCGAAGACATGTCAAAAAAGGGTTTTCCCTATAAGCGGAAAACCCTGTGCGATCAATCGACGGAAAAGGCCAGAAAAGGGCGTGCGCGCCGCGTTCAGCTCGGGCGCAGAAGACTGAAGACCGTCTGAAGGTTGAAGTCGAGACGCTTTTGCAGGGCTTCTTTCGAGACGAAATCGAACCCGAAGATGACTTCGCCGGTGAAGCGATTGGTCAGGTAGTAATAACCCAGCGCGGCGATGGTCAGGTGCAACTGGCTCGCGTCGACGCCGGTTTTGAAATCGCCGGATGCCACGCCTCGATCAAGAATCTGCTGCAGCATGGTCGCGAAACCGTGGTGCAAATCGCTGAACCGTTTCGACTTCTTGACATGCCGGGCCCGGTGCAGATTTTCGCTATTCACGAGCGACATGAATTCCGGGTTCTTCAGATAATAGTTCCACGTAAAGGTCACGTAAGCCCGAATTGCCTCTACCGGGTCGAGTTTATCGAGGCCAAGTGCTCGTTCCTCAGTTCGGATCTCCGTCCACATTTCCTCAAGCACGGTCTGGAAAAGTTCCTCCTTGCCCTTGAAGTACTCGTAGATCATCCGCTTGTTGACGCCGGCCTTTTCGGCGATCGTCTCGATGCGAGCGCCGCCAAGCCCCACCTTCGCGAACTCTGCCTTGGCTGCTGCCAGGATCCTGGTTTGCGTCTGAATGGGATCGCGCAATCGCTTGGCGCGCGCCGGCTTTTCGACAGCGCGCGCTTCGCTATCCGGTTCAACTGTGGTCTGCATAAGTGTGGGTCACATCTAAAGTTAAACGGTAACTGACAACACCTTCGCATTGTAATCGCGGTGTGTGAGCGGTTCGTTCGCGTTCGTTATCGTAAACCCGCTTTCTCGTCTTTCACACTTGAATGTCCCTTTTCGCTGTGACACCATCCGCTTCAAGTAACGATATGGTTCGGTACTAAAGAGTTTGTGGAATTGCAAAGGAGGCGTTGTGAACAAGTGGACCAATGCAGAAACAGTTGCAGCTTCGATCTTTGACGGGGCGGCGATCGCCATCACCGGCTCAGGGGGCGGCCTGCTTGAGCCGGACGCCATCCTCGCGGCGATCGAAGCGCGGTTTCTCGAAACCGGTCATCCGCGCAATTTGACGGTCGTTCATGCGCTGGGCGTGGGCGACGGTCAGGGGAGCGGCCTCGGGCGATTCGCTCACGCCGGCATGGTCAAGCGCGTGATCGGCGGGCACTGGGTCTGGTCTTCTGCGATGCAAAGGCTGGCCGAAAACGGCGAGATCGAGGCCTACAGCTTTCCGGGCGGCGTGATTGCAACCCTGTTCCGCGAAATCGGCGCGGGTCGCCCGGGCGTGATCACGCGGGTCGGTCTGAGAACCTTCGTCGATCCGCGGCTCGGTGGCGGCAAATTGAACGATGCGACCACGGACGATCTTGTCGAATTGCTAGAGATCGACGGCAAGGAGTTTCTGCGCTACAAGCCCCTCAAGATCGACTTCTCGATCGTTATGGCTTCATCTGCAGACGACAGGGGCAATCTTTCGACCCGCCACGAACCGGCAGACCTCGACATTTACGCCGTCGCGCTGGCCGCGCACAACTGCGGCGGCAAAGTCATCGCCCAGGTCAAATCGCGACCACATTCCCACGTGCCTGCTCGTCTCGTTCGCGTACCTGGTGTGATGGTCGATTTCACCGTCGAGACACCGTCGCAACGCCAATGCCAGATCAGCGAATACGACGCCACGTTGAGCGGCGAACGGATCGGCCCGACGCCTGACATCGAGATGCCCGACGGTATGCGTCTCATCGTGGCCGAGCGCGCAGCGCAGGAACTTGGTTCCAATCAGTCCGTGAACTTCGGCTTCGGCTTTCCCGGCGCGATCCCGGCCGTTCTGGCCGCCCAAGGTCGGGGCGACGAGTACTGGGGGTCTGTTGAACAGGGTATCCACCGTGGCTCGATGCTCGACGGTTCGATGTTCGGCACGGCGCGCAACGCCGACGCCATCATGCCGAGCGTCGATCAGTTCGACTGGTATAGCGGCGGCGGTATCGACGTGACCTTCCTTGGAATGGGCGAATTCGATGAAGAAGGCAACGTGAACGTATCGAAGCTCGGTTCCACCGTCGTCGGCCCAGGCGGGTTCATGGACATTGCACAGGGCGCGAAAAAGCTCGTGTTCTGTGGCGCATTCGAGGCCAAGGGCTTGCGCGTGGAACACAAAGGCGACGCGCTCGAAATTCTCTCGCCGGGGTCGGTCCCGAAGGCCGTGAAGAAGGTGCGGCACGTGACCTTTAGTGGCGTGCAGGCGCGCCTCGACGGGAAAGAAGTCTTCTACATCACCGAGCGCGCGGTGTTCCGGCTCGATGCGCTCGGCGTGTGTCTCGTCGAAGTGTCGAAGGGCGTCGACATGCACCGCGACGTTCTCGCGCGCATGGAGTTCAAGCCGCTTATTGACGAGCGTCTTCTCGAAAGCGCTTCGGTTCATTAAGGCTAACGCTAACCAGCATTCCATCGTTCTCAGGAAGAAGGAGTTCCTCATGTCTGATACGGACATTCTCTACGAAGCCAAAGGCCGCATCGCCACCATTACGCTCAACCGCGTGTCGCGTCATAACGCGCTGACCCTACGGATGCTGGATGACATCGAACGCGCCGTGGCAGACGTCGAACGCAACGATGAGATCCGCGTGCTGAAGATCGAAACCGCCAGTCCGCGCTTCTTTTGCAGCGGCGCGGATATCAACGAGTGGGGCGATATCGATGCTCAAAAGATGGGCACTCGCTTCATTCGTGAAGGCAACCGTGTGTTCCGTCGAATTGCCGAACTCGACAAACCGACGATCGCCGTCCTTTCTGCCAGCGCGCTGGGTGGCGGATTCGAGCTCGCGCTGACGTGCGACCTCCGCTACGCAAGCACACAGGCCAAGGTCGGCTTTCCCGAAGCGTCGGTGGGCGCGATCCCCGGATGGATGGGCTGCTCGCGGCTTTCCGAACTTGTCGGCGCAACACGCACGCGTGAGCTGATCCTTCTCGGCGAACCGATCTCCGCCGATACCGCGGCCGCGTGGGGCGTGATCAACGAAGCCGTCGAGCCCGATCAGTTGTGCAGCCGTGTGGACGCGGTCTGCGAGACGCTCATCAAGCGATCGAGGACTTCCTTGTCAGTTGGCAAGCGGCTTCTTCGCATGATGGAGACAGGGCAACACGAATACGCTCACGAACTCGCTGCATCGGTGTGCAAGGCGTCGCCCGATGCAATCGAAGGCGTCGCGGCATTCCGCGAGAAACGCCACGCATCGTTCGGGTAAATCGCCAACCCGCTAAGCAGTCACGTAAGCCGCGTTTGCGGATCAAGAACCTCAGGAGACAGGAGTCGCTCATGGACCGTACAGCCATTCGGTGGCGCATTTGCGCGCTGCTTTTCTTCGCAACCACGATCAATTACCTGGACCGTCAGGTGCTGGGTCTGCTCAAGCCCGAGCTTGCGGTCACCTTCGACTGGACCGAAACACAATACAGCTACATCGTCATGGTGTTCACGGCCTGCTACGCTTTTGGCATGGTGGCGTCCGGGAAGTTGGTCGATAAGTTCGGTGTCAAGATCGGCTACGGCGTGTGCGTTCTGCTGTGGAGCATCGCCGCGTGCGGCCATGCGCTCGTGCGCAGCACGCTAGGCTTTGGCGCCATGCGTGCGCTTCTTGGCATCTCTGAATCGGGCAGCTTCCCTTGCGCGGTGAAAAGCGTATCGGAGTGGTTCCCGCGTAAAGAGCAGGCGCTTGCGGTGGGTATTCTGACCTCCGGTACCAGTATTGGCGCAGTGGCCGCGCCCGCGACAGTTCCTTGGCTGGCCGCAACGTATGGCTGGGAGGCCGCGTTCTTCGTCACTGGCCTGACAGGATTTATCTGGCTGGGCTTCTGGTACTTCATGTACCAGGTGCCGGCCAAGCACGCGAAGGTCAACGAAGCAGAACTTGCTTACATCAGCGAGGGTTCGGCTTCCGCCCCCACACCTCAAAGGGTGAGTTGGTTCACTCTGCTCAAACTGCGACCGACATGGGCATTCTTCGCGGGCAAGCTTTTGACCGACCCAATCTGGTGGTTCATGCTCTTCTGGCTCCCGTCGTACTTCAATTCGCGCTTCCACCTCGACCTGAAGAACCTCGGCCTTCCGCTGGTGATAGTGTACGTCGCAACTTCCATCGGTAGCATCGGCGGCGGGTTTATCTCGTCCAGGCTGATCCAGCGCGGCTGGTCCGTGACGAAGGCGCGACAAACCACGATGCTGGTCTTTGCGTTTCTGGTGATGCCTATCGCGTTCTCGCCGTTCATCGAAAACATGTGGGCGATGGTCGGCCTTTTGAGTCTTGCGGCCGCTTCGCACCAGGGATGGTCGGCAAACCTCTTCACCACGGCTTCTGACATGTTCCCGAAGGCAGCGGTCGGGTCGGTTGTCGGGATCGGCGGCTTAGCCGGTGCGTTGGGCGCGACGCTGTTCCCACTGGTCGTCGGTGCAGTGCTCGACCATTTCAAGATGCTCGGTCACATCAGCGCCGGCTACAACCTACTGTTCGTTGTTTGCGGTTCGGCCTATCTTCTCGCATGGGTTGTGATGCGCGTCATCCGCTCATCGAGCAAGCCCGTCGATATCGCGCAACTCGCGCCGATCGTCCACGGTTGAAATTAGTCTCTATGACAAAGGCATTTCATTTCATTCGTAGCGGGTAACAGTCAACCGCAGTCCAGTTTGAACTGCTGCAAAGAACTTCACTTGGCCAACGCCGACGTCCCGGATGTTGCGCCTAGCCACAAAAAAATTTACACGATTTTCGAAAGACGTAAAGGCGGCCGTGCGAACTGAGGAGACTGCAACTGCTATGAACGCGACCGAGCGGATGTTTCTCGATTGGACGGAGTGCTCGCGCGGGCGCCGACCGCACTGGCGAAAGTGATGCTCGGTGGCGCGCCATACGGCGCCACGACGATCGCGGGCGGCGACGGTGCACGTCAGCCGAGTGCGATCGAACTCGAAGGAGCCCGTCATCAGGGCAAGCTCGTTGCGGATACCGCGGCCAAACTGTTTGCCTGATGGCGAATCACGCATTGCATTTTCGGCAGGTGGTAGCGATGGAGAGTGCGTTGGACTCCGCCTTCGCCCGCGAAGTGTCGGGTCCGGAGGAGTTTCCCGGGCAGGCCCTTCCTCGACGCGTCTTCCTGTCACCGGCATCGATCACGTACCGATCAATGTTCCCGACATCGACGCAGCAGCATCAAAATGACGCGTCTATCACTGGGCTCGGGCGCGGTTCGATCTATTGTTGTACTTTCCCTTAGGTGCTCGATACGCCTCCATCAACGCTCTAAACCGCGACTTGCACACTCCGCAGTAACGCCTCCAAGTCGTCTATGTTGAACGGTTTGGACAGAATGGTGACGCCGGCCCTTTTCGCTCTTTCGAATTCGTCCGCGTAGCCGGTCATGAGGGCGATCGCTTGCTTCGGCCATCTCCGGCGTACTCTTTCCGCGACGTCGATGCCATTATTGAGGCCCGGCATCTGGATGTCGGAAAGGATGAGGTCGAACGTCCTTCCGTCGTCCAGCAGCCTCAACGCGGCGTCGCCCGTCACCTCATGGTGTGCTTTCCAGCCGAATACCTCCAGCACGGCAGCAAGACCCGCGGCCACTTCATCATTGTCTTCGACGAGCAAAATCGAGCCTTTTCCCGGCGCCTCGGTGAGCACCGCCGCCGAACTATCCGAACGCAGTTCAATCTCGGACTGCTCTGTCCATCTCGGAAGGTAGAGTCGAATGGTCGTGCCGTCGCCAACGACACTTTCGATTCGTGCGGTGCCACCTGCCTGTTCGCACATCGCGATGACCTGCGCGAGGCCCAGACCGGTACCTGCACTCGCAGACTTCGTCGTGAAGAGCGGCTCGAATGCGCGCCGAACGATAGAATCCGGCATGCCGACGCCGGTATCCGAGCAGCTAATGACAACGTAGTCGCCCGACTTCAAGCCGCTCGATGCTTTGGATACCTCTAAATTCTCTCCGCGAATGATGAACTCGCCACCATTGGGCATTGCGTCCTTGGCATTGACCGCGAGGTTTATCAAAGCTGACTGCAACTCGCCAGTATCAACATGGATCGGCCAGATCGTATCGAATGAAAAAAAGCTCAGCTTGACCCTGTCTCCCAAGGACGTTCGAATCAGCGCGGCGTCTTCCTCAAGCCATCGTTGCAAATGGACTTCTTCCTGGCGTAAGGGCTGTTTGCGAGCCACGCTGAGCAGCCTGCGGGCCAATACTTCCGCGCCTGCGGAAGCTCGCTCGACCGCCATCACTTCCTTTTCCAATCCGTTGAAGTTCTTGCGTCTCGCAAGTTCCATATTTGCTTTCACGACCATCAGCAGATTATTGAAGTCGTGTGCGACGTTCGCAACTAAATTGCCGAGTGCGCTCGCTCGCTTCATCTGTCGGCCTGTCGACTCCGCCGATACGCGCCTACCGAACTCCGCCCTCCATCTTTCCCAGGCTATTCGCTCTTCTTCGAGCCGGCGCAAGCTGAATAACACAAGCATCCAGATTCCGACACAAGGAAGCAACGTGGCGATTGCAATGAGACCGTCGTGCCTTATCCATCGATATGTCACGGTGGCGACTGGAATGCCGGCGGTCACGTAGAGCGGGTAGGGGCCGACTTTACGATAGACCAGAAGCTTTTCCTCGTCGTCCAGCGTTGAGTTAATCCTTATGCGGCCGTCTCGATTTTTGGCGCGAGTGGCGTCGAGCAAAGGCAAGTTGGTCGTCGGTGCACGTCGGGCCTTTGGAGAGGGCGAGCGTGCCAGAACCGACGCATCGTCCCTGAATAAACCCAGCGTAAGCGTTCGGTCATGCGATGTTAGTTGATGGTAAAAAGACAGAAATGTGTCGCGGCGCAAAGAGATGTACAGGACGCCAAGAAAATGTCCGTGCGCGTCATAGCGCGGCGTACTCGTACTGAACACGTCGAGGCCTGTTTCCGGATTGCGCTCCGGCGGCGACACGGTGATGGCAACTCGATCGCCCACTTGGGCAGAGCGAAACTCGGGTTGGTCGCCTAAGGACAAAACCCCGGCGGGATAGCTACTGCTGCTGACAAGCAGATCACCGTTCTTGCCGAATATCGCAATGGCGGCAATCGGAGGCAGGCGATGCACCGTTTCCTGCAAAAGGCGATGGAGTTTCTCTTGCCGCGCCCGAATCTGGCTGTCCCCGTCATCGCCTAGAACGGACATCAAGTGCAGCGCCAGTTCCTGATTGACGTCCAGGACTTTGACTGCCTGCTCTTCTGCAACCCGTGCGAGCCGGTCGATTGCTTCCGATGAGTCGGAAAGGCGATTTTGATACCCGAAGTAGCCGTAGGCGATCAGAAAGAGCAAGGGCGTCACAATCGACGCGACCAATGCAGCCCTAAGCATACGACGCGACGCGCCGAAATCTCGCGGAGGTAGCGGGATTTCCGTTGCCGACATGTCAAGCGCGGACGGTTCTGGTCCTGTTCTCATGAGCAAGCAAGTCGACGAAATGCGAAGCATATTCAGTTCATGCCCATGCGTCAAATGGACGCCACGCATTTCTGCGCTACATGCCTAATGAAACCAATGGCGTACGGAGACCGGAGTCCAGGCTGGTAAGGGCATGCTATTCGGGGGCACGATCACCCTCAACAACAGGCTAATATCGGTGTCGGATGTCCTCGGTTTTTTCGCCACCGAGGAGGAAGCGCAAGTCGCTGGGCTCGAAAAGGCCCGCGCGGGGGTCGACTGTCATGGATAGCCGGTACTTCTGCACTCAGCGCGGCGGTCGGCTGCGATGGCAATGGTGTCGCATATCAATCTGAAACTCAGAGGGGCTTGATCGGTGTTCGAGACCGCGCACGAGAAGCGTATTGAGCCGACATCGTTTATCGGCGACCTTGGGCTTTGGGCGCTGTGTCTAAGCTACGTAATGAGCCAGTTCTTTCGCAGCTACGTGGCAGTCATCGCAACTCAATTGATCGGCGATTTTCGATTTTCCTGCCACGCATCGGTGGATCGCCATCGGCGCTCAGGCGGACATCGGATTAGGCTGCGCGCCCGTATTCATGGGTCTTCTCAACGACGTGTTGAGTAGCGGGGCCGGCCCGCGCCAGAGAAGAGCGGTGACGAGCGCCAGCGCGATCGGTATGGCTGGCGCGCTGCTGGCCGCATGGCCGCTCAGTTGCGCGACACAATGGGTTGATGGCGGCACGCGATGATGGCCGCAACGGTGATGATGCTCTGCGCGACGATCGGCGTAGCCTGGTTCGTGAGGCGCCGGGATGCCTCGCCTCACGCGTCGCACAGCACCGTTCATCACCCGGCGCCGTGGAACGGTCGTTTCTGGACCCTCGCGCCCGCGTGCGAACGAGTGGTGATCAGCGGCTGACTGCAGGCGGATCGCGCGCTTACGCGACCGATCATCGCGCAATCGGCGAATGCGTATGCGAAGGAAAAGGGCGCCAAACCGCGCGATTGTGCCAAGGAGCTCTGAGCATGAGCATGAGCATGAGCACGCTTGCGATACTCGAAGTCGAATCGATCGCGCTTTCTTACGGCGGAATCATTCCGGCGTTGCGCGACGTCTCGCTCGTGGTCCCGCAGGGCGCGATCGTCGCCCTGCTGGGCGCGAACGGGGCGGGTAAGAGCACGACGCTCAAGGCGATCTCTGCCTTGAGCCATGCCGATCGGGGAGCGTTGACGCAGGGCGAATCGCGCGAAGGTGGTCCGAGTCATGGCGCAGGAATCAGCTAGCGCCTCAAGGCGCCGACTGCGCGCCGGTTCGCCGTGCGGCGAGTGCTTTCTCGCTACTGCATGGGACAGTATGTGGATGGCCGATGTCGCAAGGGTGCTCAATTTCACGAGCGATCGGCGAGACGCCGCAGCGTTTTCTGCGTAATCGAAGTGGGCTGGATACAAGCGTGGTGTAGCAAGCATTCGCAGGTTTGTCCGGCCCGGAAGATGCCGCTAGGATCGCAAATTCTCCGCGCTAGGCGCGATCGCCGTGACGCCGATGATCAACATGCCATAGACGATGGCGCGTAATCCCGCGCCCGCGCCGCTCGCGTTGAGCAGCGCGTTGATCAGGAACAGGAAGCACGCAGCGGTCCAGATCCCGGTGGGACTTGGTTTTCCGCCCGACACCTGCGTCCCGCCGATCACGACGACGGCAACGGACAGCAGCATGTAGTCAGCCCCCATATCGAGTGTCGCGCCGCCAGAAAACGCCGCGAGCAGCAGTGCGGCGAGCGCTGCCAGCACCGAGCAAGTCACGTAGGTCAGGCAGTGAACCAGCGTCACCCTCACGCCCGCCAGATTCGCCGCGCGCGTGTTCTGCCCGAGCGCCGACAAGCTGCGTCCCTGCACCATCCGGAACAGCACCACGGCAACGAGAGACGTCACGAGGAGGGCGACGAACGCGAGCCCCGAGATGCCACCGATGCGGGACAGTGCAAAATTTTCGAGTATCGGCGGGGGCGCTGCGCCGCCGCGTCCCAGACTGATTGCGAGCGACTGAAGCACGAAACTGGACGACAGCGTCGCGATGATCGGCGGGATGCGCAGCGAGCGGATCAGCAAATAGTTGAAGAGTCCGATGAGCGCGCCCGTCGCAATGACGGCGAGGACGCCGGTCACAATCGCGTGATCGTTCGTCGCCATGACCTGCATTCCGATACTGCCGCTCAGGGCGATCGTCGCGGGTATCGACAAATCGATATTGCCGGGACCGCTCGTGATGACGAGCATCTGGCCGAGCCCGACGAGAACCGAAAACACGACGAATGCCGAGGCCGTCGACAACATGCTGCCGGCAGTATCGAGGCCGAAGGTAAAGCCGGCCGCGACGCCCACCAAGACGGCGCCGAGGAACGACCAGAGCCAGACCGCGCGCCGCAGTGAGAAGAATGTGTTCATCGACGCTTCCCCTTGTTTCGGAACAGCAGGCGCAGTGACAATACCGCGATCAGGATGGCGCCCTGCAATCCGATCTGCCATTGCGGCGCGATCTGCAGGAAGGACAGAAACGACGACGCGAGCGTCAAGGTAATCGCACCCAGCACCGCGCCGACCGGCGATACACGTCCGCCCACGAACTCGCCGCCGCCCAGGATGACGCCCGCGACCGACAGCAACGTGTAGCGCAAGGCGATGTTGGCATCGGCCGAACTCGTCAGGCCGAGAAGCGTGAGGCCCGAGCACACGCCGAACAGGCCTGAGCATCCGAACAGGATGGCTTTTGCGCGTATCACTGACCATCCGAACCGGCGCATCGCGGGGGCGTTGCCGCCCACGCCGCGCAGCGCCACCCCGAACGAAGACCGCATCAAGAAGAGGTGCATGCACACGGCGATCGCCGCGGTCCAGAGAAGCGGCGCCGGGATGATGGGCGACTGGAATCCCATTAGCGCCGAGAGCCAATCCGGGCTTTTACCGCCGGGCGCGGGCAACAGGAGGACCGCGATCCCGTTCCACACGAACGACAGACCGAGCGTGACCACGACCGACGATACGCGCCGGAACTCGATCAGCGCGCCCACGAGCGCGTAGAGCACGACGCATCCCGCGAGCGCCAATATGCCTAGCCACGGCGAGCTTTGCAGAAGCGTCGCGCCGATACAGGAAACGAGGCTGACGAATGAGCCGATCGAGAGATCGAGTTCGTTCGCGGTGATGACGGCAAGCTGCGCGAGCGTCGCGAATACGATCGGCACGCCGAGGTTCAGCAGCATTACGCCGCCGAAGTAACTCAGCGTGTTGGGCTGAATGATTGCCATCGGCACGAGGATCGCGATCAGCGATGCAAGCGGAAGCAGCGAACGCAAGTCGCGCGGGCGCTGCACGGTTGCAGTGGCGGTCTTCACTCTGTCACCTCCTCGAAGCTGGCCGCAAGCAACGCTTCTTCCGTGCATTCCTTCGCACCGAGTTCGCGCGTCACGCGTCCCGAACGAAAAACATAGGTCTTGTCGCAGTACGCGAGTTCATCGTTTTCAGTCGTGTACCAGATGAACGTGCGGCCCTTAGCTGCTTCGTCGAGAAGGAGCCGGTAGATTTCGAGCTTCGTGCCGATGTCCACGCCTCGCATCGGATCGTCCATCAGAACAAGCTCGGCGTCGGAGGCGAGCGCGCGTCCGAACAGCACCTTTTGCTGATTGCCGCCGCTTAACGCGAGAATGTTCGCGTCAGGCGCAGCGCCACGAATGTCGAGCCGTTTCGACCACACGCGAAAGCGTTCCTCAAGCTGCCGGGTGTCGATCCATGAGCGCGAGGCGCGGTCGAAAAGCGAACGAATGTCGAAGTTCTGCGCAATCGTCCAGTCTTGAAACACACCGTCTGCCCGGCGATCGCCCGCAACATAAGCGACGCGCTGATGCGAACCGCGCCGCCGCGCCTTGAGATAGATTTCGTTCAACGCGTCTGTCTGGCCTTGTCCGGCGAGTCCCGCAAAGCCGACGATACTGCCGCGCGGCACTTCAACCGTCGTGCGCTCGTCGGGACCGAGATTCCATCGAAACACCGACGACGAGAACGCTTCCGCGCGGACTTCACGGCGCGGCGCCAGATTACCTTCGACGAACTGCCCCATCGCGCGGATGATGGCCTCCTTGCTCAGGCCGCCGGCGTCCAGGGTGGACACGACGCTGCCGTCCCGCATGACCATGATGCGATCCGCGCAGCGCAACATCTCACCCAGCATGTGCGTGATGAGGACGCTTGTCACGCCGCTCGCGGCCGCTTTACGCACGAAGTCCAGCAACTGTTCGGCGGTATATTTGTCGAGACTCGACGTCGGTTCGTCGAGAATGACAACTTTGACGGCGTCGTCGACGCACGAGAACGCGCGCGCGATTTCGACCATCTGCTGTTGTGTCAGCGACAGATCGCCGACGATGTCGCGGCCGCGTAGCGCGTGGCCCGGAAAGATGGCATCGAGTTGCGCTTCGATGATCCGCCTTGCGCGCTTGCGCCAGCCGAAGCCCGCGAGTTGCGGATGCATCGCGCGCATGTTCTCTTCGATCGTCAGGTTCGGGCACAGCGACAGTTCCTGAAAGACGCATCGAATGCCGAGTTCACGCGCGACGTCGGCGCCGTATCCGCGCTCGTGGCGCGTTCCTTCCGTCTCGACCCAGCCGGCAGTCGCGCGCCGTGCGCCTGAGAGGACCGACATCAGCGTCGATTTTCCGGCGCCGTTGTGCCCGGCGATCGCCACGCACTCGCCCCGGACAAACTCGAAGGTCGCGCTCTTCAACGCGCGCACGGACCCGAACGTCACGTCGATCTCGCGCAAGGCGATCAACGATTCCGCCGGCCGCCGATCAAGCGCTTCTTCAACCGTGGGCGTGTCTGTCAAGTTCATGGCGAGATCCGGACGAAGGACGGGCAGGGAAAGCGACTACTGCTTCGCTTGCGAGTCGATGAGCTTCACGACCTGATCGCGCGTGAAGACGTTGCTCGCGACCGTGCCCGGTGCGGTCGATGCCAGCACCTTTTCGACTGAATCGGACGTCACGGTCAGCGTCGGGAGCGACATTTCGTGCGGCAGTTTGTTGCCCGCGAGCAATTGCTGCGCGACCCAGAAAGCGAACGTCGAGGAACCGGGATCGGCTGCAATCGACATCGTCTTATACGTGTCGAGGCCCTGTGTTTTCCACCACGCGAGTTCTTCCTGCCGATTACCGAGAATGATGGTCGGCACTTTGCGGCCCGCAGCGGCGAACGCTCGTGCGGCGCCGTAGCCGTCGCCGCCTTGCGTCACGACCGCGTCGATCGGAGGCAGTGACGGCAGCACGCCGGACACTTCCTTCTGCGCGACGGTCTGCGTCCAGGCGCCATAGACCGACCCGACGATCTTCATGTCCGGATACTTCTTCATTTCGTCGACGATGCCACGATGAATGTCATCGTCCACTGACACGCCAGCCAGCCCCCGGACTTCCAGCACGTTGCCCTTGCCGCCCAGTTTCTTCGCGAGGAAATCGACCTGCACTGCGCCCATCTGATGGAAATCGGCTGCTATCCGGTACGCACAGGGTTCTGTCACAATGCCGTCGAAAGAGATGACATACACGCCTGCCGCGCAGGCCTGCTTGACCGCGCCATTGAGCGCCGTGGGCGACGCTGCGTTGATAACGATGGCCTTATAGCCCTGCAACACCAGGTTTTGAATCTGCTGCGCCTGTTCGGTCGCCTGGTTCTCGGCGGTCGTGAACGCGGGAGCATCAGCAACCGTGCCGACCTTCTTCGCGTCGGCCGCAACTTGCGCCCAACTTTTCAACTGCTGCTGTCTGAAGGTGTTCCCGGCGTAGCTGTTGGAGAGGGCGATCTTGTCTTTCGACGTATCGCCGGTAGCGACTTTGGCCGATGCGCTGGCGGCCACGAACGCCGCGCTGACCGCGGCTGCAACGATGACATTCTTGACGAACACGGTTGTCTCCAGATTGTTATGCGCCGAGGGGCGCAAGTTGCAGTGGCTTACTCGCGGTCCGGGCAGTGATTGCATCTTAGTTTTGAACTCTACTACCATACAAGTAGGGTTTAACCGAAGATGTTCGTATTCTGCTTCCGTCTATCCTTGATCCATGACTACTTGCACACGCGTTTTTGTCGGATGTCTGAACCGTCCGGTGCCGCATTTCGCCAGCGCGAACGGGCGGGGCATTGCCGTGTATGCATTCGACGAAAAGACCGGCCGTCTCTCGCTGCTCTCCGAAACCACGGACGTAGCGAATCCGACCTATCTCGCGCTGGCCGCAAAGCGCGGACTGCTTTACGCGACGAGCGAGACTTTCGGCGATGTCGAAGGACAGATCAGCGCTTATCGGATAAACACGCTTTCCGGCGCGCTCTCGCTGATTAACCGCCAGGCGACGCGCGGCAGCCTCACGGCCTATTGCAAACTCGACATGCATGACAACTACGCATTCGTCGCCAACTACGGTCACGAGACGCCGGAGGAGCGGCCGCGGCGGCAGATCGTGAGCTTCCCGGTGATGGCGGACGGTGGCGTGGGCGTCGCATCGAGTGAGTTTTGTCATACGGGAAGTGGTCCGACGCGGGACCGTCAGAGCGTGCCGCACGCGCACTGTGTCGTCCCGAGTCCCGACAACCGGTTTGCCATCGCCACGGATCTCGGCACCGACGAGTTGCTGACCTACAGACTCGACGCCGGCAACGGGCGGCTCGAACCGGTCCGCGCAATACATGTGAGACCGGGCGCGGGTCCTCGTCATTTCGCCTTCCATCCGAACGGTGCGATTGCCTATGTCGTCAACGAACTGGATTCGAGCGTGTGTCGCCTGGCGTATTCCGCGTCCGATGGCGTGCTTCGCATCCTCGACACCGTAGCCGCCACGCCCGCCCCGAGCAGCGCGAGCCAGCCCGCCGATCTGCGCATTGCCGGCAGCGGACGCTTCCTCTATGCGTCGATTCGCGGCGACGACACCATCGCGACATACGGGCTGGAACCCGCGACAGGCGCGATCGTTTCGACTTCGACGCGCGCGGCGGGCGGCAAAACCCCGCGCAGCTTTGCGTTGTCGCCCTGCGGCGGGTACATGCTGGTCGCGTTGCAAGATAGCGACCGCTTGGTCGTTTATCGGCTCGATCCTTCGACGGGCGAGCCAATCGAGCAGGTCGAGGAAATCGGCGTCGGAACGCCGATGTGCGTGCAGGTCGAGCGTCTGGATTAGCGCGCCTTTTCAGTCTCGCTCGATAGCGATAGCGATAGCGTCGCGCGCGCCGCCGCGCAGCAACCAGACGGCGTCGATCAGCGGTCGCCGAAAGTCGTCGCGTTGTGCGAGCGCTACCGGAAAGACTTCGCCGATCGCAAGCAACGTATCGACAAGTTGTTCGGGCTCGCCCGGCAGGCTTGCAGTCAGTCGACTGGCGAGCGGATCGCTGATGTCGTAGCGCGTGCCGTCGTCCGCGTGTCCGCGCAGAAACACGAGCCACGCCGCGACCGCCAGCGCCAGCCGATCGATCGGCTGGCCTGCGTCGAGGCGCGCTTTTATGGTCGATAGCAGGCGCGGCGGAATTTTCTGGCTGCCGTCCATCGCGATCTGCGCGGTGCGATGCTTGAGCGCCGTGTTCGCGTAGCGCGCGAGCAGTGCGTCGCGGTAGGCGAAGACGTCGAACGAAGCGGGCACGTCGAGCGTCGGCGCGATGTCGTGCGTCATCATGGCGTGGATCAGCGCCTTGAGCGGCGGGTGTGCGATCGCTTCGTCGATGGTGGCGAAACCCGCGAGCATCGAGAGATAGGCGAGCGTCGAATGCGTGCCGTTGAGCATGCGCAGCTTGGCGATTTCGAACGGCATCACATCGTCGACGAGTTGCGCGCCCGCGCGCTCCCACGCCGGACGTCCCGTTGGAAAGCGGTCCTCGATCACCCATTGACGAAACGGCTCGCACGGCACGGGCGCCGCGTCGTCGCGCTTCAGCGCCTGCGCTGCGACCTCGCGGTCGGCGTCGGTCGTGGAGGGAACGATACGGTCCACCATCGTCGGCGGAAACGCCACCTGCGCGTCGATCCATGCGGCAAGGTCGCCGTCAGCCGCGCGTGCGAACGAGACGACTGCCTGCTTCAGCGCCGCGCCGTTATGCGAGAGGTTGTCGCATGAAAGCACGGTGAAAGGCGGCGTGCCGGCAGCCCGGCGAGCGGCGAGCGCCGCGGTGAGTATGCCGGGAACGGTCGAAGGTTCTTGCGGATTTGCCAGATCGTGAGCGACGCCGGGATGCTTCAGGTCCACGTCGCCGGACTGCGGATCTCGGCAGTAACCCTTTTCTGTCACGGTCAGCGAGACGATACGCACGTTTTCGTCGGCGAGAAGTTCGAAAAGACGCGCACGGTCGTGCGGCATCGCGAGAACTTCCCGCAATGCGCGAATCACCGTGACACGCACGCCTTCCGGACCCCGCTCGACGACGCTGTAAAGCCCGTCCTGAGCCATCAGGGCATCGCGTTTCGTGATGTCGCCTTGCAGCGTCACGCCGCAGATGCCCCAGTCGCCGCCGGCCGCGATCATCGCCTCTTCTGTATATAGAGCCTCGTGCGCGCGATGGAAGTTTCCGATGCCCAAATGAACAATCCCGATGCGCGGTTCACGCCAATCCGGAGACAGCAGGTAATCGGTCAGTGAATCGAGCGTATTCCGGCACATCCTTGATTTAACGTTCATTTTTTGTTCTCCGGGGCGGGAAAACCCGCTGTTGACGGTTCAATATACTTGTATGGTAGCATCGGTTCAGTCGAATGCCACTCAAGGAAATCCCCATGAAAATCGTCCGCGCGGATGTCATCGTCACGTGTCCGGGACGCAATTTCGTCACGCTGAAAGTGGTGACGGACGAAGGTGTGTACGGCATCGGCGACGCTACGCTGAACGGCCGGGAACTCTCGGTTGCGTCGTACTTGAAGGACCACGTGTGTCCGCTGCTCATCGGGCGCGACCCGGGGCGCATCGAAGATATCTGGCAGTTTCTTTACAAAGGCGCGTACTGGCGGCGCGGCCCGGTGACGATGACCGCGATTGCAGCCGTCGACATGGCGCTCTGGGACATTCTCGGCAAGGTGGCGAATCTTCCGCTTTATCGACTGCTGGGCGGCGCGTCGCGCGAGGGCGTGATGGTCTACGGACACGCGACCGGGCGCGATATTCCGGAAGCGCTGGACCGCTACGAGGAGCATCTCGAACAGGGCTACAAGGCGATCCGCATTCAGTGCGGCGTGCCGAACGTGCGGTCGGTGTACGGCGTGTCGAAGGGCAGCGGCACGTACGAACCGGCGACGAAAGGCGCGGTCGAGGAGCAGAGCTGGTCGACGGAAAAATATCTCGACTTCGTGCCGAAGCTGTTCGAGGCGGTCCGCGACAAGTTCGGTTTCGACTCGCATTTGCTGCACGACGTCCATCACCGCCTGACGCCGATCGAAGCCGCGCGGCTCGGTAAATCGATCGAGCCGTATCGGCTCTTCTGGATGGAAGACCCGACGCCCGCCGAGAATCAGGCCGGCTTCCGGCTGATCCGCGAGCATACGGTTACGCCGATCGCGGTCGGCGAAGTGTTCAACAGCATCTGGGATTGCAAGCAGTTGATCGAAGAGCAACTGATCGACTATATCCGCGCGACGCTCACGCACGCGGGCGGCATCACGCATCTGAAGCGGATCGCGGATTTCGCTTCGTTGTATCAGGTGCGCACCGGCTGTCACGGGCCGTCGGATCTGTCGCCGGTCTGCATGGGCGCGGCGCTCCATTTCGACTTGTGGGTGCCGAACTTCGGCGTGCAGGAATACATGGGCTTTCCGAAGGAAACCCATGACGTGTTCTCTCATGCGTGGACTTTCGATCGCGGCATGATGCATCCGGGCGAAGCGCCGGGACATGGCGTCGATATCGACGAGGAAGCCGCCGCGCGCTATCCCTACGATCCGGCGTATTTGCCGGTCGCGCGGCTGGACGACGGCACGCTCTGGAACTGGTAACTACCGAGTCATCGAACATAAAGGAGCAGCACAATGTTTGCAGCCGTTCTTCACGAACCCAGAAAACTCCGCATCGACGAACTCGATGCACCGCAACCTCAGCCCGGCCAGGTCCAGATCCGCGTGCGCGCGGGCGGAATCTGCGGCTCGGACCTGTCGTATTACTTCAAGGGCAAGAGCGGCGACTTCGCGGTGCGCGAACCGTTCGTGCTCGGCCATGAAGTCGCCGGCGAAGTCGCCGCGCTCGGCGAAGGCGTGAGCGGCTTGCGGGTCGGCCAGCGAGTCGCGGTCAATCCGGGTCTCAATTGCGGCGTCTGCCGATACTGCGTCGATGGCATGCCGAACCATTGTCTGAACATGCGCTTCATGGGCAGTGCGTCGACGTTCCCGCACATGCAGGGCATGTTCCGCCAGTACATCGCGGTTGCGGCGCGCCAGTGCGTGCCGGTTCCGGATGCGCTCGATTTCGCGCAGGCGTCGATGGCCGAACCGCTCGCCGTTGCCCTGCACGCGCTGCGTCAGGCGGGGTCGCTCGTCGGCGCAAAGGTGCTGCTGGTGGGCTGCGGGCCGATCGGTTGCATCCTGCTCGCGGTCGCAAAACGCGCGGGCGCTCACAGGATCGTCGCGGTCGATCTTGCGGAAAAGGCGCTCGCGATGGCCGCGGCGCTCGGCGCGGATGAAACGGCGCTCGCCAACGACCAGACGCGCATCGATCAATGGGCGCAGCAGCGCGGCACCTTCGATGTCGTCCTGGAAGCGTCGGGAAGTTCCGCGGGACTCGACACGGCCCTGCGCGCAGCGCGCGCGGGCGGGACCGTCATTCAGGTCGGCAACTTGCCGGCCGGGCAGTCGCCGGTCGCGGCGAATCTGGTGATGTCGAAGGAGTTGTGCTATCGCGGCTCCTTTCGCTTCACCAACGAATATGCGGTCGCCGCCGAAGAACTCGGCGCCGGGAAGATCGATCTTCGGCCGCTGATGACGCATGCTTTTCCGCTCGCGGACGCAAATCAGGCGTTCGAAGTCGCGCATGATCGCAGCCAGTCGATGAAGGTCCACTTGCACTTCGACTGAATCGATAGGCACTGACCGCCCGGCGAAGAAGAGGCGGGAAACCGGAGACTTACATGATCAAGAGCCAGCGATGGTTCGTCGTCGGCCTGCTGTTTCTCGCGGGCGTCATCAATTATCTTGACCGCGCTGCACTCTCGATCGCGGCACCGCTGATTCAAAAGGACCTGAACTTTTCGCATGCGCAGATGGGCATCGTGTTCAGTAGCTTCTTCATCGGCTATGCGCTGTTTAATTTTATCGGCGGCGTCGCGTCGGATAAATTCGGCGCGAAGAAAGTGTTCGGCGGCGCGATGGGAATCTGGTCGATCTTTTGCGGCGCGACCGCGCTCGCCGGCGGCCTTGTCTCTCTGATCGTGTTGCGCGTGCTGTTCGGCATGGGCGAGGGGCCGTTCAGTTCATCGAACAGCAAAATGGTGAACAACTGGTTTCCCCGCCGCGAAGTCGCGAGCGCGATCGGTGTCATCAGTTCGGGCACGCCACTCGGCGGTGCGCTCGCGGGCCCGGTGGTCGGCTATATGGCGATTCAGTTCGGCTGGCGCTGGGCTTTCGTCGCGATCATGGTGTTCGGGCTTGCGTGGCTTGTCTTGTGGACACTGACGACTACCGAGCACCCGCAGCAAAACAAGCGCGTCGCGCGCGACGAACTCGAATTGATCGTTGCGGGCCAGCAGCAGGCGTCGTCGATGGAGCAGGCGTCGTCGGGACACAAGGCCGGCCTTGGCTTCTATCTCCGCCAACCGATTATCCTCGCTACCGCGTTCGCATTCTTCGCCTACAACTACGTGCTGTTCTTCTTCCTCTCGTGGTTTCCGACCTATCTCATGGAAGCGCATCACTTGTCGTTGCACGACATGAGCATCGCGACCGTGATTCCGTGGGTACTCGGCAGCATTGGACTGGCGGCGGGCGGTTTCATCACCGATTTCATCCTGCGTCTGACCGGCAAGGCGCTGATGTCGCGACGCATCGTGTTGTCGGTGTGCCTCGGCGCGGCGGCAGTTTGCGTGGCCTTTGCGGGACGCGTCGCGAGCATGCAGGGCGCGGTTGCCTTGATGTCCGTGTCGATATTCTTCCTCTACGTGACCGGATCCGTCTACTGGGCAGTGATCCAGGACACGGTGCGCCGCGAGAACGTCGGCGGTGTGGGCGGCTTCGTGCATTTGCTCGCGAACCTCGCGGGCGTGATCGGTCCGGCGGTCACCGGCTTTATCGTGCAGGCGACGAATGGGCACTACGGCGGCGCGTTCATACTGGCTGGCGCAATAGCGGTGCTCGGCGCGCTGTGCGCATTGGTGTTTATCCGCGAACCGAAAGCGCAAAATGCCTCGGCAGAGCGTAAGCTAGTATGGTAGTTTTACGAGACTAGTCTCTGGTTCAACCGGTATGGATACGAAAATTGCAATCCCGAAAGTCGTTACGCGGCGTGAGAGAGGCGCGTCTTCGCTGAGAGTCCTGACGGAGAAAGCGCCTGCGCGCGCTCGCATGGTCTCCGGCGGCGACTCGAAAGCACCGCTTGCCGGGGCGCTAGCGGGGTTAACGGCTGACTCGCACGAGCCGATCGGCAAGCAGATATTCCGTTCGTTGCGCGAGGCGATCTTTACGGGTCTGCTGGCGCCCGGCACGCCGCTTTCCGAGAAAGAGGTCTCCGAGATGTTTCACGTTTCGCGCCAGCCTGTGCGCGAGGCATTCATCAAGCTCGTCGAAGCGGGCGTGCTACAGGTCTTGCCGCAGCGCGGAACCTTCGTCAAACGCATTTCGCCGCGCAAGGTGCGCGAGGGGCGGTTCATCCGCGAGGCGATCGAGGCGGCGGTGGTCCGGCGCGCGGCACTCGCTATCACCGACGTCCAGCTCGCTGACCTCGCCGCGAACATGCGCGAACAGAAAGCGGCCTCGAAATCCAACGATACCGCTGCGTTTCTGGAATGCGACGAGCAGTTTCATTTTCTTATCGCGCAGTCGATCGATTGCGTCGCGGCCTGGGAAACCATTCAGGACATCAAGGCGCAGATGGATCGGGTGCGCTATCTGAGTCTCCATGAAGTATCGCCGCTCGATCTCTTGATCAAGCAGCACGCGCTGATCGTGGGCGGTCTGAAGGCACATGATCCCGATGCGGCCGAAAACGCGATGCGCGCGCATTTGCGCGAAATCCTGGTGTCGCTCGGACCGGTGGCGCAGCGTAATCCCGATTGGTTCGAACCGGACGATCCGGAAGCCACTCACTTGACGCTCTGAAGTCGGTAGTCGGAATTTCGGGCTTACCGTGTTGAAGAATTCGCGAGTGTGAGGGCTGCGTTAGCAACCTGCGGTGAATGGGGCGTATCTGATTCCAGATGAGCTTTGCGGGCGGATGATCGCATTTGCTTAAGGAAGGTCTGAATAAATCATTTTCAGCCTAACTGGTCAGCACATTCGAAATTGTTGAGTCTCGGGACTCGTTTTAGCGTTGCAAGCCGAACGATTACTGACCATAAATTGCGCTCGGTGTTTGCAGATCGCCACTCTCGCGGCGTCTATCGCTTACATTTTCAGCAGCTTGCGACGCGCCATCCAGAGATTGGATAGCGCGAACAGCGTTGTCAGTTGTGCGGTGTTCTTTTTCAGACCACGTTAGCGTGCCTTCGCGAAGCCAGACTGCAGTCCGATCACCCGAAACGGATGCTCTACCTTAAAGCGAACGCTTGCTTTAAAGTATTCAATGTCATTGACGATGCGATCCACCGCATCGTCTTTGTCCAGCGCCGCGCGCTTGCCGGGGCACATTGCGACCATCCACTGCAGCAACGTGTCCGCTTTGACAATGTCATGCTCTCGTCAGGCAGACGCATGTTCCAGTTGTCCAGTGCAGCAAACTCTCGAAACAGCGGCACATCGTGCAACGCTTCTTCCATTGCAGGATCGCTCAAGGTGAACCACTGCTGCATAAAGTGGATGCGCAACATCGTCTCTACCGGAAACGGCGGCCTGCCACGCTTACCTTCGGGCGCATGCGGCAATACCAGCGCCACCAGTTCGCCCCATGGAACCACCCGGTTCATCTCGTCGAGGAACTCGCGCTTGCGCGTTCGTTGGTCGTCAAATCCAATCCCAGATTACCTTGTCTCATGCCCAAATCGTCGCAGTCGACGGCATATTTGGCAACTCAATTCCTGCATGATTTATGCAGACCTTCCTTAGCTAAGGACTATCACCACAAAGTCACTGTAAAGAAGGGCGGTGTCGCGCTTTTCGCACTTCAAGCTGTTGCGCTCCGCATGCGATGGCTCAACATTTTCATGCCGTATTCGTTAGCGCAGTGCAGCCGCCACCGCCTCGTCGATCTGCAGCGCAAAGCGGGCTTCAACGTCGGGCACCGTGAAGCCAATGGACAGTTCCAGATACGCATCGCCGAGCACCAACTGAACGAATGTCGCTGCCCGCAATGCAGCAGTTGATTCGTCAAATCGCTTTCGCAGAATTCTGGCGGAGAACACGCGCACGACCTTCGCGCCATTTTCGTAAAACACACGCCCGAGTTCGGGAAGACGTTCGGCCTCAGCAACGATAGCGCGGTAAAGCCTTAGATAGTCCGGCTCGATAAGGCTTCGTGCCAACACCCATCCCAATTCGTGCAGCTCGACTTCTGGTGATCGATCCAATTGCTGGTCCTGAGCACTGGCAAGAAGTTCACCTACCTGAGCGCACATCGAACTCACCAAACCGACAAAGAGCGCTTCCTTAGATTTGAAGTGGCGGTAGACCGTTTGTTTGCCGACGCCAGCGGCCGCGGCGACATCGTCCATCGTTGCCAGTCCGAAGCCCTGGCTTAAAAAAACGGCTTTCGCGCCGTCGAGGATGGCGGACCGCTTTCGGCGCTGCAGCGGGCTTAAATCGGGGGGGCAGGACGTGTTCATGTCCGATAAATACCAGATCGCCGGGTGGTTGACAAGACTAGTCAGTCTCGTTTACCTTCGCGCTAACGAGACTTATTAGTCTCGTTTCGTTTGTTCAACGTCGCAGGCTATCGTCGAGGAAGACATCATGGAACTGTTCATTACAGGTGGTACGGGGTACATCGGGCAAGCGGTCGCGCGCAAGGCAATCAGCCTCGGCCATCAGGTGACCGCGCTTGTGCGTGACGACGCGTCGGCGGCCGCAGTCGCGCTCGCAGGTCTCGGCGTGAAACTGCATCGCGGTGACTTGCGTGAGCCGCAGTCTTTTGCTGCAACCGCCGGCGCCGCCGATGGCGTGGTGCACACCGCGTCGACCAACAACGCATCCGCCGCTGCAGCCGACAAAGCCGCGGTCGATGCAATGCTTGCACATTCGCATCCGGGCGCGGCGTTCGTCTATACATCGGGCACATGGGTGTACGGCAATACGGAGGGTGAGCCCGCAACTGAAGCGACGGCGCTCAATCCGACATCGCTCGTCGCCTGGCGTCCTGCAGTTGAGCAACACGTGCAGACGCTGGCAGCACGCCGCTCGATTGCCGCGGTGATCCTCCGACCGGCGATGGTGCACGGCTATGGCGGGGGGATCTTCGGCATGCTCGCCGGTATGGTCCGTCAGACCGGGAGTGTGAGAGTCGTCGGGGATGGTCGCAATTACTGGCCCGCCGTGCATCTCGATGATCTCGCCACGGCATACCTGAGCGCGGCGGAGCGGCTCGCAAGCGGGGACGATCGAGTCATCGGACAGATCTTCAACGTTGTCGCAGAAGCTGCCGTTCCGGTCGCCGAAATGGGCGAAGCGATTCGAGCCTCGGTCGGCGCCGACCGCGTCGAATTCTGGCCGCTCGACGACGCTCGCAAATCGCTTGGACCCTTCGCTGATGCTCTGGCGCTAGACCAGACGGTAAGCGGCGAGCACGCCCGGCGGGTTCTTGTGTGGGAGCCGTGCGGCCCCGGCCTAATTGCAGACCTCTCTGACCAGAAGCACTTTGAGCCACGCGGCGGAGCATAACGATGATGTTGAACGCTGCATCTTTCGAATCGATTCTCGCGATGATCGTAGCGGCACTGTTCGCGGTTGCCGGAGTGGTCAACCTCGCAGGACTCGGCGCGGTGAAGCGGGACTTTGCACGCTGGGGTTACCCGGCGTGGTTTCGGCTGTTTTGTGGCGCGCTCGAGTTGATCAGTGCAGCGCTTCTTTTTGGGCAACAAACCCGAGTTTTGGGCCTGGCGCTTGCGGGTACGGTCATGACCGGCGCGCTCTTCACGTTGCTCCGAAACCGGGAGCCGTTCCGGCATCTCGCCCCGGCGTTGATCTTCTCGGCGCTGATCGTGGTTACTCTGGCGGTCCGCAGTTGAAGCCTCCTTGCCGATAGGCAACCGGGCGTGGAATGCTAAACCAGGAAGTACCGTAAATTTTTGGAGGTCCGTTGCTGTTGGCGTCGACCGTTGCTTGAGGGTGGGGGAGCTGGTTTGCAAAGTTGCTCAACCGCTTCCGCTCAACAGGCTGTTCGCTATCCACTCAGGCCAATCAGTTTTCTTGCGTGTCAGAGGCGCATGCGCTGCGCAGTGCCGAACTACGTGGGTGTGAGAAGCCTTATCGCGCAACGCTTGAACCGATTGAGGCAGAGAGAGCAGTACACTCTCCGCGTCTATAGGACATTCGTGGAGATGCGCCATGCAGCGTCGATTTCTGCTCATCATGATGGCGGCGGGATGTCTGGGCGCGGCGTCGGCAATCAGCGCCGCGGCGGACGGCCCCCCGTTCGCGGCGCCGCCACCGGTCGTCTATGTGTCCGACTTCGAACTCGATGCAGCGAACGTGACACCTGACAGCGGACCCGGACAGCGTATGCGCCGGCTGCGCGGTCTGCTGCCGAGTGGTCCAGGGCCGATGGGCAAGGACAAGAACCCGCAGGACCACGCTAAGGACATCGTGAACGAGATGGCGGACGCGCTGACTATGGATCTACAAAAAGGGGGTGTCGATGCGCGCCGTATTGTGCCGGGCCAGCCACTACCCTCGGCGGGCTGGCAAATACGTGGTGTGTTTCTGAGCGTCGACGACGGCAATCGTCTAAGGCGAGCAATGGTCGGTTTTGGTGCGGGCCAGAACGATATTCAGGTGGCGGTCTCGTGCGACAGCCTCGCCACTGCCGATTTACCTCCGCTCTACCAGGTAGTCGCGGAGTCCGACAGCAAGGACAAGCCAGGCGCGGTGATCAAACTCAATCCCTATGTGATCGCGGTCAAGTTCGTGATGGCGGGCGGAGACGAGAAACAGACAATCAGGAAAAATGCGCAGCAGATTTCGAATTCGGTGATTGCAAAGCTGCACGAGATAGCGCAGTGAATAACGGGTTGCCGCCTCCTTCGAGACAGTCGAGATGACCGCCTTAGAGGTTATTTTCGACGGCCTTGCATCGGTTTTCTGTGCATCGCCGGACTCAGCGAAAAGCGCGCGGGATGGAAACGCTTCCTGCGCTAATCAAGCCGCCGTCCCAATAGACGCGCGATGAAAGGGCGCTGAATGTCCGTTGCAGGATGCGCCCGGCGTCGCCTTCGGGTCCGCTACGCAACTTCGCCCCGGTCCCAGCGCGGGGTCGGCGCTTGAACCCGAATAGCCAGTGAACCCGGGCACTTCGGCGATCGGCGCACGGCGCACGACGAGGACGTTCGATCATGGTCTTCCCCAAAGTGATGATGAGCGGTCTTGTTGGTTTAAGCGGAAACGGCTTCGCGCATGAACATGAGCCCGAGGTGCTCGGTCGCGCCGATCAGCGCGGCGCAGAGGATCGCCGGGTCGTTGCCGGGAAAGTAGATGCCCTGTTCGATACAGATGTCGGATGAGCCGCGACAGGCTTCGTCGAGACCGAGTGCATCGGCGAGAAAAAGGCCGTCGAAACAGCCCTCTTCTAGCAGCTTCGCGAGCTTGACCCAGGTTGCGAGTCCGTTGTGCCGGGTCTGTTCCGACGTGCCGTGGGTCCACATGCCGCGATAGACATGCGAGACACTGTTCATCGAGAAAGCGTTGAAGATGAGCGGACGCATTGCGCTGTCATTCGAAGATAGCCGCCCTGTGCTGAGGCCGAATGAAGCACCTGCTTAGAACGTATCCGCATGAGCTTTTCGATCGCGCGGCGGAAAACGTGTTCGCGGGGCGGAGACTGGAAATGAGCGGTATGGCGGGCTTCGGGTGCGAATAAGAGACGCGCATGGACGGTGGAGACATTCATCGCCGACGCTTTACGCGTCTCGACAGCAGAGGTTCGAGCCGGGTTCCGATCCGCGCGTCCTGCTGTCGTTGCGAGCGAAGCCGCGCGTCGCGTATCATCGCCGCAATGTGTCGCTGTTCAAGGGTTCTGGCGAGAAATGCAGCCGAACCCGCTCGGTAAGGCGAGGAGGTCGGATTGCGTCTGTCGTGAGCGGCAGAGTGTCCGTCGACGATGCCAGCGCGTTCGGCATGTATTCGAATTTGCTCGGCGCATGGGTGCGAAGCGGCCGCGAACGCAAATATCGGAGATTATTTTTCGGCACTTTCGGGGCTTCTTCAGCGGCCTTTACCACGGACAGTACTAGCGACGGCACGCGCATATTATTTTAGGCACGAATTTAGGAACCAACATGGAAATCAAAGTTAACTTTCTCGATAAGCTCCGCCTGGAAGCGAAGTTCGATGATTTCACGGTAGTGGCCGACCAGCCTATCCGTTATAAGGGGGATGGCTCGGCGCCTGGCCCCTTCGATTATTTTCTTGCCTCGTCGGCGTTATGTGCCGCTTACTTTGTGAAGCTGTACTGCGTAAATCGCAATATCCCGACCGAAAATATCCGCCTGTCGCAGAACAATATCGTCGATCCGGAAAACCGTTACAAACAGATTTTCAAAATTCAGGTCGAGTTGCCAGCGGAGATTTCGGAAGCCGACCGCCGAGGTATTTTGCGTTTCATCGACCGTTGTACAGTGAAGAAAGTGGTGCAGGCCGGACCCGAGTTCGTCATTGAAGAAGTAGAAAACCTGGATGCCGATGCGCAGTCGTTGTTGATGATGAAGCCGGCATCCGACGCCAGCACCTACATTGCGGGAAAAGATTTGCCGCTGGAGCAAACCATCGCCAATATGTCGGGCGTTCTGGCGGGCTTGGGCATGAAGATTGAAATCGCTTCGTGGCGCAATATCGTTCCCAATGTCTGGTCGCTGCATATCCGCGATGCGCACTCGCCGATGTGTTTTACCAATGGCAAGGGCGCGACCAAGGAAAGCGCGTTGGCGTCGGCGTTGGGAGAGTTTATCGAACGCCTGAATTGCAACCATTTCTATGGCGGCGCGTTTTGGGGCGAAGACATCGCCAATGCGGAGTTTGTCCATTATCCGAACGAGCGCTGGTTCAAGCCTGGCCGTAAAGATGCGCTGCCGGCTGGCATTCTGGATGCGTATTGCCTGGAAATTTATAATCCCGACGGCGAATTGTTTGGCTCGCATCTCTACGACACGAACTCCGGTAATGCGCAGCGCGGTATTTGTTCACTGCCGTTTGTGCGCCGGTCGGACGGCGAAGTGGTGTATTTCCCGTCCAACCTGATCGAAAACCTGTTTGTCAGCAATGGCATGAGTGCCGGTAATACGCTCGCCGAAGCGCAGGTGCAATGTCTGTCCGAGATTTTCGAACGGGCGGTAAAGCGTGAGATTATCGAAGGTGAAATCGCATTGCCCGATGTGCCGCACGATGTGCTCGCCAAATATCCCGGCATTCTGGCCGGGATTGAGGGATTGGAAGCGCAGGGATTTCCGGTGCTGGTCAAGGACGCGTCGCTCGGTGGGACCTACCCGGTAATGTGCGTCACGTTGATGAACCCGCGGACCGGCGGTGTCTTTGCCTCGTTCGGCGCGCATCCTAGTTTCGAGGTGGCGCTGGAACGGAGCCTGACGGAATTGCTGCAGGGGCGCAGTTTTGAAGGTCTGAACGATTTACCTCAGCCTACTTTTGTCAGTAACGCGGTGACCGAGCCGAATAACTTTGTCGAGCACTTCATCGATTCCAGCGGCGTGGTGTCGTGGCGGTTTTTCAGCGCCAAAGCGAACTTCGATTTTGTCGAGTGGGATTTTTCCGGCCAGGGCGAAAACACCAATACCGATGAAGCCGCGACGTTGTTCGGAATTCTCGAAGACATGGGAAAAGAGGTTTATACGGCGGTGTATGACCAACTCGGCGCCGTGGCCTGCCGTATTTTAGTGCCCGGTTATTCGGAAGTGTACCCAGTAGAGGATTTGATCTGGGATAACACGAACAAGGCGTTGTTGTTCCGTGCCGATATTTTGAACTTGCATCGCCTGGACGATGCTGGTCTTGCGGCGCTGCTTGAACGGCTGGACAACAACGAATTGGACGAGCACTCCGACATTGCCACTTTGATCGGCATCGAATTTGACGAGAATACGGGCTGGGGGCAGCTAACCGTTCTCGAACTGAAGCTGCTGATCAATCTCGCTTTGCAGCAATTCGAGGAAGCGCAGGAATTGGTGGGAGCCTTCCTGCAATACAACGACAACACGGTTGAGCGCGGATTGTTTTATCAGGCCTTGAATGTGGTGCTGGAGGTGCTGCTCGACGACGACCTGGAAATGGAAGATTACGCGGTCAACTTTGGTCGAATGTTTGGCCAGGACCGAATGGACGCGGTAATGGGATCGGTGGACGGCAGCGTCCGCTTCTATGGTCTGACTCCAACGAGCATGAAACTGGAAGGTCTCGACAGGCACCACCGCTTGATCGACAGCTATAAAAAATTGCATGTGGCGCGGGCCGGTGTGGTGGCTACGGCGAGTTAACGTGGCGAGCGACGGCAGGATGCGATATGCCGTTCGTTCAGTTTAAGAACCGCCGGTTTCGCTACTTGAGTTGGCCGGCGGCGTAGTTCTGGCGTAAAACTCAAGCGCGTGATGGCGATATTGGGATTCTCGCCCATGAGGGCCATGCGGCGGGTGGGGGCGTGAGCCTCCTGGACCTTTTAACATTTGCCGGGAACGGCTTGAGTTAAGCTAGCGCAAGCACCCAACATCTCAGTTGATCGATTGATTCCGAGAGCGCATCGCGGCTCTATAGTCGTCGAATCAGATTTTTTCCACGTCAAATCTGCGTTCCAGTTTTCTAAGACTTAAAAGGACCGCGCCCTCGACCGGGAACGCTGCGTCCGGACGATGGACCCAACCCGCGATCCTTTATCGCCCAGACGGACAGCGAACCCCGTAGTTCGCATTCTTATCTGCGCCTGTCAGTAGCGCAACGCCTCTTCACGAATCAGTCGGGTCGCACGCCCAAGTCAAAAGAGCGGTCGGTTATAGATAACCATGTCTACTGTTAATGCTATAAGTCGTCCGCTCTTAGTTGAACCGGGGTGGTGCGGTGCGGCTCGCTTCAAGGCTCCGCGATAGTGAACCAGAAATCGAACTTGTCGAAGTTACCCAGCATCTCCTTGAACTTCGCCTTGTCTCCGTCGATGGTCACGTCGCCGCTGTCCGTGAGATTGCCCAGTTTTAGCTTGCCAAGTGCAATGTCATCGAGTGTCGAGCGGTTGAGGGTGACCGTGCCATCTACTTTGTCTAGCTGCTTGTCCTTGCTGTAATTCATGACGCCATTCTTTACTTTCAGGACGTACTGCGCCTTGATATCAGGGAATTTCAGGTTGTAGACATAGGACTTGTCCCCGACTTTTGGTCCATTCAGATGAATGGCAAGAAAGTCGAGGAACATATCCGTCGTCATCCCGCGAATGATGTCTGGAGAACTCGTATTCGGCGTCGTCATTTTCTTGACGCCGCCGCGCAGTTCCTGCGCCCCCGAGAGATAAAAGTTACGGGCCGGACCCGATTCGGCCTGGTAACCTAATTGTTCCAGCGCGTCCGCCTCGATGTTGCGTGCCGCCTGGTTTTTAGGTTGCGCGAACACGACTTTGTTCGCCACGGTCGCTGCCCACCGATAGTCGCCTTTGGCATAGGCTGCCTTGGCCGTTGAAATCATTTTGTCCGCTCCGACCATCTCGACGTATCGCTTCGCCTCTTCGACAGGCGGTAACGGGTTGAAGTCAGCCGGATTGGCATCCCAGAATCCTAAATAAAGCTGGTACGTGGCGCGGACGTTATGTTTGAGATCGCCGTAATAGCCGCGGTTATAAAATTCTTTCGCCAGACTATCCGGCAGAACGAATTGTTCGGCGATCTCGTTCATCGTAAGGCCCTGATTTGCCATACGCAGCGTCTGATCGTTGATGTATTTGTATAGGTCGCGCTGCTTTTCCAGATGTTCGACGACGCGGTCGTTACCCCATTGCGGCCAGTGGTGACTGCCGAATGAAACTACCGCGTCGCCGCCCCATAGGTCGATTGTCTGATCCAGCGTACTCGCCCATTTCTGAGCGCTGCGCACCTTTGCGCCGCGCAAGGTAAGGATGTTGTGAAGGGTGTGGTTGGCATCCTCGGCGAGACAGATCGCCTTGAACTGTGGGAAATAGAACAGCATTTCGGCTGGCGCTTCAGTGCCTGGCGCCATCTGAAAGACAATATCGATGCCGTCGACCGTCAGCTTCTCTCCCGTCTTATCAATGATCTTGGTCGGCTCGAACAAGGTAATCGTGCCGGCTGCCGTAGTAAGGCCGAGGCCGCCGCCCACATTCCCTTCCGGGTCCTTCGGCAGAAGATTGCCGTACATGTACGACGCGCGGCGACTCATGACGTTGCCCGCGAATACGTTTTCGCTGACCGCCTCCTCCATAAAGCCTTCCGGCGCAATCACGGGTACCTTGCCGGCCCGTGCATCCTTTTCATCCACGACCGCTCGTATGCCCGCAAAATGATCTACGTGCGAGTGCGTGAAGATCACGGCGGTGACGGGAAGTTTCTCGACCGTGCTATTGATCAGATCGAGGGCGGCTTTCGCGGTTTCCGTCGATGTGAGTGGATCGATTACCACCCAGCCAACCTTGCCGCGAATGAACGTCATATTGGCCAGGTCAATGTTGCGTACCTGATAAATGCCATCGACAACTTTGAACAGCCCACGAATGCCGAGTAACTGCGATTGCCGCCAGAGACTCGGATTGACCGACGCTGGAGCAGGACCACTCTGCTTCAAGAAGTCGTACTGTGAGAGATCGATCACCGTGTTGCCGGCGCTGCCTTTAATAATGGGATTCGGAAGGTCGGCGATGAAACCGTGTCGGGCATCGTCGAAATCCTGTGTGTTAGAAAATGGCAAGTAATCTGCTATTGCCTGATTGGCTTTCCGAGTCGCGTCAGTAGCCGGATTTGGAGCGGCCTGACTAACATCGATGCAGCAGGCGAGAGCGAGGACGGCGCAAACCGATTGCATTCGAGATATTGCGAACATGCGTGGATCTCCGGTCGTGAGAGTCAACGAGACATACCTGACGCTGATTGCGCCCAACCCGAAATGGAAAACTTGACTGATTTCGCTTCTGTCCGCGCAAAAGCGCAGTTACGCGATCCGCGTAGCTGGGTTGGGACACGGGCTACTTTCGATTTGCTTTCCGATTTTGCCCTAGGATGCCACCGATATCATAATTTCGGACAAGTCGCATCCACGCACTTACAGAGGAGAAACCGTGGAATCCGCCGCACAAGTCACGTCCTTTCGAACGGCAGTCCGGGGTCGGTTACGGAAGCTTATCGCGCGGTCTTAGTGCTCGATGGGCGTTGAACCGCGACCTTCGGCTACGACGGCGACACGGTCCCTTCAAACGGCACATCGGAGAAGTCATCGGCAGTGAGATAACGCGTTTGCAAATCCGCAACCCCGCGTCGTAGGTGAACCGCGTTTGGACTAACGGACGCGCTGCTCAACATTCGCGAGCGCCTAGACGCTCACTCGATTTTGAACATAGCCACAATCCCGTTGAGCGCGACGGCCTGTTCCTCCATCGACTTCGCCGCCGCTGCGGCCTCCTCCACCTGGGCGGCATTGCGCTGAGTGGTCTCGTCGATCTGCGCGACCGCTTGATTGACCTGGCCGATGCCGTTGCCCTGTTCGGCGCTGGCAGTGGCAATCTGGTCCATGATGCCCGTCACCCGTTGCACTGCGGCTACGATCTCGGCCATCGTCTCTTGCGCGTGCATGACCTGACGGCTGCCGGCGTCGATACTTTCCGCGGAACTGTCGATCAGCACCTTGATTTCCTTCGCGGCGGTGGCGCTGCGCTGTGCCAGCACGCGTACTTCTGAAGCCACGACGGCGAATCCTCGTCCCTGATCGCCCGCACGAGCGGCTTCCACCGCGGCGTTGAGCGCCAGAATGTTGGTCTGGAAGGCGATACTGTCAATGACCGAGGTGATATCGACAATCTTGCTCGACGACTGCGTGATGTTGCTCATCGTGCGGACAACATTGCTGACGACCTCTCCTCCACGCTGCGCGTGCCCGGCGGCCGCGACGACCAACTGGTTGGCCTCGCTTGCACTCGAAGCGTTTTGCTGAACGGTCGTCGTCAGTTCCTCCATCGCGGCGGCCGTTTCCTGAAGGCTCGAGGCCTGCGTCTCGGTCCGCGCCGACAGGTCCATATTGCCCTCGGCAATTTCGCGCGACGCCGAAGATATGGTGGCCGCGCTTGAGCGTACGTCGCCGATAATGCGGTTCAGCGATTCGATGAACTTGTTGAAGGATTGCGCTAGCGCGCCGACCTCGTCGTTGGTCTCGACTTTCATCCGGCGCGTCAGATCACCCTGGCCTTCGGCGATCTCCCGCAGCATCGCGGCGGCGCGACCCAACGGGCCGGCGATGGCGCCGCTGATGAAAATAATGATCAGCATGCCAATACCTCCGCCCACGAGCGCGGCCACGAGCGCGGAGATGGTCGACGTCCTCGTGATGTTGCCGAGCACTTCTGCTTCCGGCACTTCTGCGATTAGGTACAGGTTCAGATCGGGCAGGAAAGACGCGGCGACGAGGCGCTTGCCATCGCCGGCGTGATAACTGGCGTGCGCGAATTTCTGTCCGCTGAGCAGCGACGACACGGTTTCAGGACTGAAGCCGGGGGCGTCCTTTAGAAAATGCTGACCGTCTGCCAGCGCCGGGTCGCGGTGAATGACATACGCGCCATCGGGACGCACCAGATACACGAAGCCGTGCTCACCGATCCTGACGTTGCGAATAGTCCTCGCCAGATCGTTCACCGACAAGCCGATCGACGCAACGCCTGCTTTGCCGTTCGCGTTGAAGCGGACGTTGATGAAAAGATTGTAGACCGAGGATGACTTGTCCTTGTCCAGATCGAGGCCGAACGCCTTGTTGCTTGCGAGGAAATCGTAGAACCATTTATCGCCGGCGTCGTTCGCGGATACCGTACGCGATACGCCGTTCTCGCTAAGATATTTGCCCGTGGCGTCCGACACCCAGGAAATGGTGTCTGCTTTGGCGGCGGCTTTCAACCCTCGTGCATACTTCTTCCAGGCGTCCACACCCTCATCGGACAAGCCCTTTTCCTCCCAGTCCAGCAGGAAGGAATTGGCGGCCATTCCCTTCGTGAGCGCCAGCGGCCCTTCGATCTGCCGAAGGACATCGTTACGAATTTCGCCCACTTCCGCTGGCAACTCCTGATTAACAGCGCGCTCCCTAAGGCTATTGCCCGTGAGCGTCAAGCTGAGCGCCGTGGAGATCACGACAAAGATGAGGATAGAGATGCTCATCGCGAAGATGAGCTTTTGTCGAACGGAAAGGCGATTCAGAATGTTCATGAGGCTTCAAGTCAACTTGGCTGGGACAGAGACGAACAATCGTGGTTCGACCGCGACGGATCCTCGCAAAACGCACAGTTCGAAAGATCTGGCGCTGCGACGACCGCTCTCCATCACATACGGCAGGACAAAAATAAACTTGAGCCTGGCGGCAAAATTTCGAGTCCTCACGGCGTCCGCATTCGAAAAGCGAGCGCGGCGACACGAAGGAAAATGTGGCCCTGCCTGCTTTACAGAAGGTCGACAAATAACTGCTCTCATATCGAAAGCCAGGTGACGGGTGAGCGGGATTAACCGGCCGCAATGAGTTCCGCTTCCACGCGGTGTCGCGGTGGAAGGGCCGTGTGCGCTATTACTCGAACGCGGAGCAGCTACCTCGCCTCGGCAAACAACGTCCCCCAGTTAGCCAACGGTTTCGTATCCACATTCGCCAATCTCAGCGCCTTCCACACGACCGTCGCCACCGTGTCATAAGCAGGAATATCCGTAGCCGTTTCGAATGCGCGAACCAGATGCGCCGCGTGCAGATTCGTGCAGAAGGTCGTCACCGCGTCCGGTCTAGCGAACGCGGCCTCGCGCATCATCATCGCAAGTTGAATATCCGGCACATCGGCAAAGCTGAAATTGTCCACGAGGCCAAGATGCCGCTCCGCCACACATTCGATTCCAAGCTGCTCGTAATTGCCTACGATGCGCTGCTGAACGTCATCGGTGTAAGGCGAAACGAGACCGAGCCGCCGCACGCCCGTCTTCTCGATGATCTCGTTGAGCGCCAGCACCGAGGTCGTGGCGGGAATGCCCGTTGCCTCGGTGATCTGCCGGCACAGCGCCTGATCGCGCGCGAATCCGAGCCAGCCCGCCGACGTGCCGCTCCAACCAATGACATCCACTCTTGCATCGGCCAGTTGATGCACGGCCGCCAGAATGCGGCTCACGTCGAACTGGCCGAGCGCGCGGTCGGACAACGCGATTTCCGTCACCTTGAAGCGGGCAAAATGCGCGCTGACGTGCGGCAGTTCGCTCAGCATCGCGGCCGTGATCGGCTCTAACGCAGTGTTCGACGAAGGCGTCAATATGCCGAGCCTGATTCGATTCGTGTGCATCACGGTTCGTTCCCTGTGCCTCAATCTGCGAGCAACAGCTTCACGCCCTCGGCGGCTTCGTGACGAAGCGCATCGAGATCGAGACCCGGAATCACGCCGTCGTCCACCACCACGCGGCCATTCACCACGTTATAGCGAACGCGCGCGGGCTCGCCCGCCGTCACGGGCGCCACCGCAACGTCGTGGAAGCCGTTGAAGCGCAGATCGCTGATGTCGTAGAGCACGAGGTCCGCGGCCTGGCCGGCTTCGAGCGTGCCGACCGCATCGAGGCCGAGCACGCCCGCACCGCCGGCGCTGCCCCAGTGAATCGTCTCTTCGACGGTCGTCGCCGACGCGCCCTGCGCGGCGCGATGCACGAGCCAGGCGAAATGCGCCTCGTTGGTCATGCTGCCGGATTCGTTCGACGCGACGCCATCCACCGCTAAAGACATCGGTACGCCTGCGGCCGCCATTTGCGGCGCAGGCGCAATGCCGCTGCCCAAGCGCGCGTTACTGACCGGGCAGTGCGAACAACCGCTGCCCGTTTCAGCGAGCATGGCGATCTCGCTCGCCTGCAGATGCACGAGATGCGCGAACCACACATCCGGGCCGAGCCATTCGTGATCGGCGACGAACTCGACCGGCAGCTTGTTGAAGCGCTCCCTGCAGAACTCGACGTAGCGGGTCGTCTCGGACAGATGCGTATGTAACCGCAAGCCCATCCCCCGAGCTGCGCGTGCGACCTCCGGCAGCAACTCGGGCGGCAACGAAAACGTTGGCGTAGTCGGCGCGACGACGACACGGCGCATCGAAGCCGCACCGCTATCGTGATAGCGTGACTTCAACCGTTCGATATCCGCGAGCATTTGATCGAGCGTCTCAGGCTTGAGCGCCAGCTTGGAGAAGCCTGGATGATCGCCCGCCGCCTGCAATGCGCCGCCGCGGCACAGCACGAAGCGCATGCCGAACGAAGCCGCCTCGTCGAACAGAAGATCGCCGGTTTCGGTGGTGCCGTCCGCGTGATAGAGGTAGTGATGATCGGCGCAGGTCGTCACGCCAGAGAGCAGCAACTCGGCGAATCCCAATCGCGCGGCAACGCGCGCGAGGTCCGGCGTAAAGCGCGCAAGCCGCGGATACGGCACGGCGGCCAGCCAATCCTGCAAGTCCGCATTGATGCCGGACGGCACCGCCTTCAGCAGATTCTGGAACAGATGATGGTGCGTATTCACCCAGCCCGGATAGACGACGCAAAACCGCGCGTCGATCACACGTTCATCGGCACGAGGTTCGAGATTCGGCGCGATGGTCTCGATACGACCGTGGCGAATCCGCAGATCGACCTGGCCGAGCCGCGCGCGATCGCCGCTCATTCCGCTCATCACCGCGATAGGGTTTTTGATCAGCAACGCTTCAGTTTGCATGCTCACGATTCGATATCCTTTCAGTTACTGCGATGCGGCCGTCCAGTCAGCGACGGCCGCGCTCGTCATCTAGCATCCGTTATTCGCGGACCATGTCGTGCGCCGGCACGACGTCCTCTTCGTGCGCACCGTTGAGCACCGCGTTCAGCACGACGGAAACGAGGCACGCCAGCACCACGCCGCTGTGCAGGAACGGTTGCGTCCAGTCGGGCATGTGCTTGAAGACCTGCGGCGCCATCACCGGAATCAGCGCGGTAGCGATCGTGAAGCCGACGATCAGCACGTTGTAGCGATTGCGCTCGAAGTCCACCTTGGCGAGCGTCTGCACACCCGCCGCGACCACCACGCCGAACATCGCGATGCCAGCGCCGCCGAGCGCCGCCGAGGGCGTCGAGGCCACCACGGCGCCGATCTTCGGCACCAGAGCGACCACGCACATCAGCACGCCGCTGATCGCGACCACCCAGCGACTGCGCAC
This sequence comes from Caballeronia sp. SL1002, assembly GCF_057814995.1. Lineage (NCBI taxonomy): Bacteria > Pseudomonadati > Pseudomonadota > Betaproteobacteria > Burkholderiales > Burkholderiaceae > Caballeronia > Caballeronia sp. SL1002. The sequence goes on from NZ_JBYMUW010000003.1 coordinate 886,850, forward strand.
GCCGGTCAGAATGACGAGCCCGACGTTCTCCATGAAAGCGATGAACGGGAACGCCGCGAACATGCCTGCAATTGCGCTCGCGAGCCCATTGGCGCGCATGCCGCGCACCACGTCTTCTTCGCTCACGTCTTTATCGACGATGTCGCCGATCGCGACGAACAGGCCCATGGATTCGACCATCTGCACCACCATCACGACGATCATCGTGAGGACGGGTACCAGCGAGAACACGGGTACGCCGAAATGAAACGGCACGGGCATCGTGAACCACGGCGCTTGAGCGACGCTCGCAAAGTTGCCCATGCCGAGCGAACAAGCCAGAATGCCGCCGGCAATCAGACCGATAAGCACCGAGAGATTACGCAGGAACGCATTGGCAAAACGGTTGATCGCGAGAATCACCAGCGCGACGAACAGCGCGACGCTCAGGAAAGGCAGCGCGCCGAATTGCTGCTGCGCGGCCTCGCCGCCACCGGCCCATTGATACGCGACGGGAAACAGTTGCAAGCCGATCACGGTGACGATGCATCCCGTCACGACAGGTGGAAAGAATCTTCGCAAGCGGCCGACCAGCGGCGCGGCGAACATCGTGAACAGACCCGCGCCGATCACCGCGCCGCATACGCCCGCAAAGCCGACGCCCGGACTCATGCCGATCGCGATCACAGGCCCGACGCTACTGAAGGCGACGCCTTGCAGAATAGGCAGGCGCACACCGAACTTCCAGACGCCGACGGTTTGCAGGATCGTCGAGATGCCCGAGCAAAACAGCGCAGTGCTGATCAGCACGGTCGTGTCGGCCGGCGACATCTTCAAAGCAGACGCGACGATCAGCGGAACCGCAATCGCGCCGATGTAAGCCACTAGCATGTGCTGCAAACCGAGCGTGATCATCTGGCGCTTCGGCAGAATCCGATCGACGGGGTGTATGGCAGAGTTCATGAGGTGTCTCCAGAATTATCGTTGCGATCGGAGCGCGCCGCACGATTCGCGTCGTGCGGCATGATGTTGCGCGCCGACCGGATTGCCCGTCAGGCCGCAACCGGCGCGGCTAGACAGGCATGGAAGCGGTCGGTCAACGCGGCGCGATCGAGATCGCGTCCGATGAATACGATGCGGCAGGAGCGCGGTTCACTGCCCCACACTTGGGCCGCGCGCAGTTCGATGACGTTGTGCACGCCTTGCAGCACATAACGATGCGACTGGCCTTGCACAGCGAGAATGCCTTTCATGCGGAAGAGGTTTGCCGCATCCGCGTCGCGCAACTCGACGAGCCATGCTTGCAGCGCGTCGAGGTCGATATCGGCATCGAGTTCGATGCCGACCGAGGAAACGCTTTCATCGTGCTGGTGGTCGGCGTGGTCGTCGTCGAGATGGGCATGATCGTGCTCATGTTCTTCGTGCTCGTGCGCGTGTTCTTCCTCATGCAGACCATCGGCCTCGACGAGATTTTGCGAAAACTCGTTCGCGCCCACGCCGAGAATCTTGTCCAGGTCGATCCGCGCATAGCTCGACTCGACGATGTCTGCCGTCGCGTTGAGTCCGCGAATGCGTTGCGTGAGCGAAGCGATATCGTCCGGCCCCACCAGATCGACCTTGTTGATGACGATACGGTCCGCACACACGATCTGATCGACGGCCTGGTTGTCGCTGCCGTCCAGCACCAGATCGTCCAGATGCGCCGCGATATGCTTGGCGTCCACCATCGTGACGACCGCATCGAGCGTGACTTGCTTCGCGATCGGATCGTCGAGAAAGAACGTCTGCGCAACCGGATACGGATCGGCGAGCCCGCTCGTTTCGACGATGATGTGATCGAGCCGGTCCGGGCGTTCCACCAGCATTCGCACGATTCGCACCAGATCCTCTCGCACCGCGCCGACGCAGCACACGCAACCGTTCGTCATTTCGTAAATCTCTTCGGTCGATTCGAGCACGAGGCCGCCGTCGATGCCGATTTCGCCGAACTCATTTTCGATCACTGCGATCTTGCGGCCGTGCTTTTCGCGCAGGATGTAATTGAGCAGCGTTGTTTTGCCTGCTCCGAGAAAGCCGGTCAGCACCGTGACGGGGATTTTCTCGATTTCGTTGTGGGTGGTGTGAATGTGATTCATGGCTCGTCTCCGTTTCTTCGTTTCTTCGTTTGAAAGCGATTCGGCTATCAGGCGATCTGCGGTGCTTGTGCTTCGGTTTCTCGCCAGCGTTTGACGGTGCCTGCTTCGAGACCGAAGAGATCGAGCACGCGGCCTAACGTGTGGTCGATCATCTGGTCGAGTGAAGCCGGGCGCGCATAAAACGCCGGCACGGGCGGCGCGACGATCGCGCCCATTTCAGTGACGGCAATCATGTTGCGCAGATGAGCCAGCGTGTAGGGCGTTTCGCGCGCCAACAGAACCAGCGGGCGGCGCTCTTTCAGCGTGACATCGGCGGCGCGCGAAATCAGGCTCGACGACATGCCGCTGGCAATTTCGGCAAGCGTCTTCATCGAACAGGGCGCGACGATCATGCCCAGTGAGCGGAACGAGCCGCTGGAAATCGCGGCGGCCATGTCATCGCTACGGTACGTGGCGCTGGCGAGTGCGGCGACGTCAGCGAGCTTGTAGTCGGTCTCGTGCGTCATCGTGAGCAGGGCGCTGCGTGAGACGCTCAAATGTGTTTCGATGTCGAGTTGACGCAGCAGTTGCAGCACGCGTACGCCATACACAAAACCGGATGCGCCGCTGATACCGACCACAATCCGCCGCGCGCTCATCGTTGTGCTCCGGCGACGCGTGCCAGCATGGCGACGGCTTGTTGCGAGGCACGCTCGCTAATCCGCGCGCGGATGCCGTCGAAGTGCGAGCCGCGTGTCGCGTCGATACCCATGCGCGACGTGGTCCCCGCAGCGGACGACGAGGGATCGAGCGGACTGCCCGGCAAGCCGTCGACGATAAACACGTCCTGGTGCGGCTGAAAGTGCGTGGCGATCGCCCACAACACTTGCGAGTCGTCAGTGATGTCGATGTCGCTATCCACGGCGACGACGTTTTTTAAGTACGGATCCCAGCCGAGCAGCGCGAGCATGATCTGGCGCGCTTCGCCATCGCGAGTCTGATTCAGCGCGACGTAGCAGTGGAAATGCGTGCCGGAGTTCGGGTAGTGCAATCCGGTGACGGAGGGGAAGCGCGCCTTCAGTTTCTCGCTCATCTCCGCTTCGCGCGGCAAACGGGCTAAGGTCAGATGCTCGGCGTAAGGGCCGCCGACTACATCGACTAGCCATGCGTCGCTACGGTGCATCATCGTGTCGATGCGGAGCACGTTGTTGGTCGATCGGTCCGACGAGTAGCCGGTGAATTCGCCAAACGGACCTTCTTCTGCGCGAGCGGCCGGATCGATCGTGCCTTCCAGCACGAACTCCGCGCACGCGGGAACGCCGATGCCGTAACGTGGCGTGCGCACCAACGCCACTGGCGCACCGAACAGACCTCCCGCAATCGCACGCTCGTCGGTGCCGAACGGCACGCGCGCGGCGGCGGCCAGCATGAACAGCGGATGCGCGCCGATCACCATCGCGACCTTCAGCGTATCGCCACGTGCCTGCGCGGTTTGCAGCATGCGCCAGAGGTGGCCGCGTGAGTGCAGGCTGGTCGCCAAGGCGTTTTTTGCGTGCCGCATCGAGCGGTGATAGCTGAGATTCGCGACACCCGTGACCGGGTCTTCTGCGACGATTACGGCGTTGGTGATATACGGACCGCGGTCGGTGTCGAAGTGACGGATCATCGGCAGTTGGGCGAGATCGACGGCGTCGCCTTCGATCACCCGATCCCGAACCGGACCGTTCGCGACGAACACCGGCGCGATGGGTGCGTTGGCACGTTGCTGATAGGCATCGAACAAGCCGGACGCGGCGACGTCGAACAGGCGGCCGATGCGCGTACGTGAAGCAAAGAAATTGGTGACGAGGGGCGTCGCAATGCCATCGACCTTTTCGCAGATCAGCATCGGATGCTGGCCGCGCGCAGCAAGTTCGGCGACGACCGCCGTCACGTCCTGATCGGCCGACAGCGGTTGATCGAGTGTCAATACATCGTCGGGATAGTGCTCGCGATACGCATGCGCTAAGCGATGAAAATCCTGCGTGGCGCGGAAGAGGTTATCCGCCATAGTGAACTCCGTGGGAACCGATAACGAAAGCGGATTGCCGGGTGAGGCAAGCGAAGCAGGCGCGGCGCTGACCGCGCCTGCTCTCAAACCGCCAACCAGTCCGCGTTAAGCCGGCTGCGTGAGGTCATTCACGTACGTCGCCTTCAAACGCTTTTCCGCTTCGGCGAGATCCTTCGGTGGCTTGGTGGGCTCGATCCCGACCAGCCGGGCAATGTTGTTGCCCATATAGTCTTCGAGACCATCCTCGTCCAGATTCATGCCTTGCGGCGCGGGACCACACAGCATTTCAAGTTCGCGCAGCCACATACCCGGCTCGTTCGGCGGCGAGTCCGTGCCGAACACGATCTTGTTGCGCGGGAGTTCGCGAGCGAATTCGACGATGCGCGACTGATAGCACCAGCCCGATTCGCAATACACGTTCGGTGTATCCATCGCCATCCAGAAGGCCTCGAACGAGTAGTTGCCGCCCGTCTGAATCCCGAAGTGACCGATGATGAAATTCACCATCGGGAATTCGCGGATGATCGGATAGAACTGCGTCGGAATCGTGTACGGTCCGTCGCCGGTGTGAATCAGCACCACCACGCCGAGTTCCGCGCACTTCTTCATCGCGGGACGCAACCAGTCGAGCGCGCGATCCGGCCGGTAGCCGTGCATGTTCGCGTGCAGCTTGAGCATCTTGAAGCCGTACTCTTTCACGTGGAATTCGAGTTCGGCCGCGCCATTCTCCGGACCCCAGCGCGGGTTGTACGTGAAGTTGCCGATAAAGCGATCCGGGTACTTCTGCGTCAATTCGGCGATATAGGACATGTAATCGCGAATGCCCTCACGGCCCCGGCGATTGCCGTCGCGATAGCCGGTGTTACCCGGCGGCGGCTGGATAAAGCCCATGTCGATACGGCGCGGCTTGCCGTTGATGATGTACGGACCGTCCATCATCTTCAGCAGGCGTTCGCCGGTGAACGGCTCGCCGGTATGGCGCCATGCTTCGTCGACGAGATTGGTCGGATGCAGATGGGTATCGATGATCATCAGCGTGCTCCTGCGTAGTCGGCCAGGCGTGCGTGTTTCGTCGCGGCGTCGGCACGGTGTTTGAGATAGGCCCGCGCTTCTTCGACGCTTTTTGGCGGCGCACTGGGCTCGACGCCGATCATGCGGGCGAGGTTGTTGCCGAGATAATCTTCGAGCGTGTCTTCGTCGAGATTCAGGCCTTGCGGCGGTTCGTGACACAACACTTCGAGCAGGCGCAGCCACATGCCCGGTTCGTTCGGCGGCGTGTCGGAGCCATAGAGAATCTTGTGTGTGGGCAGCACCTTCGCGAATTCGACAATGCGCGATTGCAGGCACCAGCTCGATTCGCAATACACGTTCGGCGTATCCAGTGCCATCTGATAGGGCTCGAAACAATACACGCCGCCCGTTTGCACACCGAAGTGAGCCATGATGAAATTCACCGACGGGAATTCGCGAATCAGCGGATACCATTCGCTCGGAATGCTGTACGGACCGTCGCCGGTGTGCAGCTTCACCAGCAGTCCGAGGTCCGCGCACTTACGCAACGCGGGCCGCAGCCAGTCGAGCGCGCGGTCGGGGCGATACGCGTGCATGTTGGCCTGCAACTGCACCATCTTGAAGCCGTGTTCCTTCGCATAGAACTCGATGGCTTCGGCGCCGTTCTCCGGACCGCAACGCGGGTTGTAGACGAAACAACCGAGCAGGCGGTCGGGATACTTCTGAACGCATTCCACGGTGTACGCCATGTAGTCGTCGATCGACTCGCGGCCTGAGCGGTCGCCGTCAGTCCACGTGTAGATGGTGTTGCCCTGCGGCGGTTGAATGAATGCCTTGTCGATGCGGCGAGGCTTGCCGTTGATGATGTAGGGGCCGTCCATCACCTCGATCAGACGCTCGCCGGAAAATGGCTCGCCGTCATGGCGCCACGCGAGGTCGACCAGATTGGTCGGATAACAGCTGGTGTCGATGATCATGTACTCGATCTCCTTGAGAGGAACTGGCGTATCCAGTTGCCGGATCGCGGGCAGGCGCATCGATGGAACGCAGCCGTTGGGCATGTCCATGCGGCCCTTTGCAAGACGCAGTGTTTGTGCGCCTTCCCCTCGCCGGCATCGAGTGTCACACTGATGTGCACTGCTGCTTGCGATGCAGTCTCACAAGATAGAAGCGCTCTGTACAATATTTTTTAACCACGATCTTGATACGTTTGCGATATGGACATCCGGCTTTTGCGTTACTTCGCGGTGCTCGCCGACGAACTGCATTTCGGCCGGGCAGCCGCGCGGCTGCACATTTCCCAGCCACCGCTGAGCCAGCAGATTCGCATCCTCGAAGAGGAGATGGGCACCGCGTTGTTCATGCGCTCCCAACATCGTGTCGAACTCACCGATGCAGGGAAAACACTTAAAGAACAGGTGCCGTTGATCTTCGCGCAGTTCGAGCGCGCGATCGATCTGACGCGTTGTGCGGGGCGTGGCGAAGTGGGAAGCCTCGAGATCGGCATCATCAGTTCGGCGATGGTCGAGCCGATTCCGCGCGCGCTACGGGTATTCGCGCAGAAGCATTCGCAAGTGCGCTGGACGCTGCATGAAATGACGCCGGCCGCGCAGATTCTCGCGTTGAAGGAACGCCGGCTCGACGTGTGTTTCTTCCGCGTCTCGCACGAAGATCCGGAGATTCGCAGCGAAGTGGTGATGCGTGAGTCGGCGGTGATCGCGTTGCCGATGGAGCATGCGCTGGCGTCGCGCGAAGAGATTGCGTTGCGTGAGTTGGAGAATGAGCGCTTCGTGTCGTTCGGACTGCGGCAGTCGCAACTGGCGCGCTTTTTACAGGACTGCTGTGTCGAAGCCGGGTTTACGCCGCGGATCGAACAGGAAGTGGTCGAGGTGCATACGCTACTGTGTCTCGTGCGTGAAGGGCTCGGCGTGGCGCTGCTGCCTTCGTCCGCGTGGCAATTGTCGACGGGCGGTGTCGCCTTCGTGCCGGTGGCGGCGCCCCGTCCCGAAGTGTCGCTGCACGCGCGCTATCGTGCCGAAGCGCCTTCACCGGCGTTGTCCCTGTTTCTCGATACCGTGCGGGAAGTGGCCGCCAACGTGGGCTAGCGCGCGCTGAACGTTTGCGCGACCAGCTCGCGAATCACGCCGATCAACGGCGCGACGCGTTCGGTTTTCTCGCGCGGCCACACGGCGTAGAGGTTGTAGTGCGTCGGGATTTCTACTTGCGTGAGTTCGACCAGACTGCCGGTGCGTATGGCGTCGGCGGCAAGCAGGCCGCGCGCTAAACCCGCTCCTACGCCTGCGGTGGCAGCGGCAATCAAGCCTGCCGCGTTGTCGAACACGGCGACGGCGTAGGGTTCGACTTCGGGCAGACCCGCTGCGGCGAGCCAGGGAATCCACGATCGCTTCGTATAGCCGAGCAACGGCAAATTCAATAGTTGCTCAGGTGTGAGCGGCACGCTGAGTCCGCGTGCTTGCAACAGCGAAGGTGAACCCACGGCCGTCAGACGGTCGCCGGCAATCAGCGCGTTTTCGAAGCCGTCCCATTCTCCATACCCATACCTCAGCGCGATATCCACACGTTCAAATGCGCCGCGGTCATGACGCGGCGTGGACAGCACGGTAAGCGAGGCATCCGTGGCGCCGAGCAGCGCAGGTAAGCGTGCCACCAACCAGCTCTGCGCGAGTTCGGGATCGACGTCCAGCACGATGGACTGCTTGAACGAGCGCTCTTTCACGGACGACAGCGCACGATCGATCTGCTCGAAGCCGTCCGTCAACTGATGAGCGAACAGCACGCCCGCATCGGTCAGCACCACGCGGCCGCCTTCTCGCACAAAGAGCGGTTGACCGACGAACTCTTCGAGCGTGCGGATCTGCTGGCTGATCGCGCTATGCGTGAGCGACAACTGCCGGGCCGCGCTCGAAAAGCTGCTGAGACGCGCGGCTTGCAGGAAGGCCTGCATCGACTGGATGGACGGATAGCGCTTCAACATGGGTGTTAGCCGGCCTTACGGGTGATGGAAGAAATGGTCGCTGGCGTTGTGCTCGACGTCTTTCAATAATGGCCGCAAGCGCGCGGTCCTGCCATTCACGCACACGCCGCGCAGCACAACGACATTCAGGAGACAGCGCATGATCGAGATGGTGGTCAACGGCACGCGGCACTCGCTCGACAATGTACCGGAAGACATGCCCCTGTTGTGGGTATTGCGCGACCGGCTCAGATTGACCGGCACGAAGTTCGGTTGCGGCGGTGGCTTCTGTGGTGCATGCACGGTGCATCTCGAAGGCGAAGCGGTGCGCTCCTGTTTGCTGCCGGCTGCCGCTGTCGCCGGAAAACAGATTACGACGATCGAAGGTCTGTCGAAGGATGGCCGGCATCCGTTGCAGCTCGCGTGGGTCGCCGAAGATGTGCCGCAATGCGGATACTGCCAGTCGGGCCAGTTAATGCAGGCGGCCGCGTTTCTCAAGGATAAGCCGACCGTCAGCGACGAAACCATCTCGTCCGCCATGTCGGGCAACATCTGTCGCTGCGGTACGTACTCGCGGATTCGCCGAGCGATCAAGCGTGCGGCATCGGCTGATCCGACACTGACGGCGGTGGAGATGCCGGCGTGCGCGTCCGCCTGCTCGTCGCACGTGACGAACGAGGAGGCTTGAATGTCCGCCGAGAAAGAGGCGTTGAGCAGCGTTCGCGGCGCCGCGCGCCGTCGCTTCATCAAACGGAGTTCGGCGCTGTTGACCGCGGGTCTCGCAATCGGCTTCCGGTTGCCCGATGCGTTCGCCAAGGGCGACGACACAAGCGGCGATCCTAAACCGCAGCCCGGCGAATTCGAGCCGAATGCATGGGTGCGCGTGCTGCCGGACGACACAATTAAACTGGTCGTCCACAAGCACGACTCCGGCACCGGAACGCGTACCGCGCTCGCTGCAGTGGTCGCGGAAGAACTGGACGTCGATCTGTTTCGTGTCGATGTAATCACGCCGGAGAATCCGTTTTACAGCGACTACATTCATCCCTTGTGGAAAGTGTTTTCGACGGGCGGCAGTACGAGCGTGTCGCTGGAATACGATCGCTTGCGACGTGCAGGCGCGACCGCGCGCGCGATGCTGATCGCCGCCGCCGCGAAACAATGGAACGTGGCGCCGTCTGCGTGCTCGACGGAAAATGGCTTCGTGATCGATACGGTCGGCGGCAAGCGTGCAACTTATGGGTCGCTGGCGCAGGTCGCCGCGCAATTGCCCGCGCCGAAAGACGTCGGGTTGAAAGACCCGTCGCAGTTCAAATACATCGGCAAGTTGCAGAAGAAACGCGGCGCCGCGCAGAAGGCGCGGGGCGAGTTCCCGTATAGCATCGACGTGGTATTGCCGGGCATGCTGGTGGCGGTGGTCACGCGTGCGCCGGTGATAGATGCGCGCGTGCGCAGCGTGGATGTCAAAGCCGCGCTGGCCGTGCCGGGCGTGCGGCAGATTCTGCAGATTCCCGGCCGTCCTGACATTCTCGGCGGCAATCAGGCGGGCGTCGCTGTGTTGGCCGACGATTACTGGTCGGCACATAAGGGGCAGGCGGCGTTGCAAGTGGAGTGGGAAGACAGTCCGCTCGAGACCTTTGATAGCAGCACGCTTGCCGCGCATCAGGCTGCGTGGCTCGATGATCCCGCGGCTCGGGTAGTGCCGACTATTCAGCTTGGCGATGTGAAGACGGCGTGGCCGCACGGAGCGCGGGTGATCGAGGCTTCTTATTCGATGCCTTATAAGGCATCGAATCCGCTTGAGCCGATCAACGTCACGGCTTGGGCGCAGGGCGGCGGGATTGAGTATTGGGGCGGGTTGCAAGTGCCATCGACGGTGCAGGAGGCGGCCGGCGTGATCGGTGGCATTCAGGCGGATCATGTCGTGCTGCATGAGCTTGTTTCAGGTGGCAGCTTTGGATCGCGCGAGTCGAAGTACTGGCTTTTTGAAGTGACGTGGCTTGCGTTGAAAGTTGGGAAGCCGGTCAAGCTGATGAACAGCCGCGAAGATGAAATGCGCGCGCTTTACTATCACTCGGCGAGCTATCACCGGGCGAAAGCCGTGCTCGATGCACGAGGTAATCTGGCGACGCTGCAATTGCGCGCAGTGATGCCTGCTTCCCCGGAACAGTGGGAGCCCGGCTATTTCGATCGGCCGGACCGGATGGACTACAGCACGACCGAAGCGATTAGCAAGTATGAGTTCGCTTATGGTGCGCCGCATGTGGATATCGGTTGGGTGCGGCACGAAACGGGTGTGCCGACCGGGTGGTATCGCGCGGTGAGTTATATACCGAACGTGTTCGCGGTGGAGTCTTTCATGGACGAGGCGGCTCACGCGGGGCATCGCGATCCGGTTGATTTTCGACTCGCCCATATGAAGGATCCGCGGCATCAGGCGGTTTTGCGGGAAGCGACTAAGCGGGCCGGCTGGGGGAAGGCGTTGCCTGCCGGGACTGCGCTGGGTGTGGCGACCAATCAGGCTTATAGCAGTTATGTGGCGGTCGTCGCTCGCGTGGCCCGGAAAGGTAATGAGGTTGTGATCGAGAAGCTGACATGTGTCGCGGATTGCGGGTTGGCGGTTTCGCCCGGCGGGGTCGAGGAACAGCTTTACGGCGGGCTGATGTGGGGGCTCGGCCATGCGACCGCGGACCGCATCGATATCCGGCATGGGCAGGTCGTGCAGAAGAACTTCGACATGTATCGTGTCATGCGGATGAACGATATGCCGGACGTCGATATTTTGATCGTGCAAGGCGACATGTCGAAGCCCGGGGGAGTGGGCGAACTGTCGAGTCCTTCGGTGGCACCGGCGGTTGCGAACGCGATATTCAGATTGACGGGGAGGAGGACAAGAGAGACTCCGCTTGATCTGGCGAAGCTGGCTCAAGTCTAGATCTTGGCTTTCGAAGTGTCTACGCCGAACGGATTTTTATCGGCGCAAGTTCCATGTGCCAGTGCGTGTGGCGCGGGTACAGAATAGGCTGCGCTACAAGCGCTACAAGCGCTACAAGCGCTACAAGCGCTACAAGCGCTACAAGCGGGTCGGCGTTGGTGATTCATAGGCCGCGTTGCTTACGACGACATCGATCCGTCCGAGATGTCCCCGCGCCTGCTCCACCGTCGCTCGCATGCCTTCGATATCGGTGAGTAGAGTTGCAGAACCTTTAAAGCCTCTCGGTGTTTTTGTTGAAGGTCCGCTAGAGCGTTGTCGCGCCGTACAGAGATGTGCGTGTCTCTACGCGGCGCTTCCTGAACATCTCTTCGCGGTTGTTGTCCGCCCCGGCTTTCGTTCAATGCGCCGCCGGCTGCGCCCCCATTCCGTTCTGCGCGGTACTCGTCCCAAGCGCCTGCTCGAGCGCATCGGGCAACTTCTTGACCGCCTCGATCGTTGCTCGATCTGCTGATAGCCCGAGATTGTGCTTGAACTCGTCGAACTCGGCATGGCCTCTGCCGGTGACTTGCGGCTTGGCGATAACCTTGCCGGACGGATCGGAGACCGTGCACGACAACGTGACGCTAAAGTCGGTCGGCGGCCAGGTGAGCATACTCGGCGACGACGAAGTCGTCGCAATCTCCGGCGTGATGACGTAGGTGAGACCTTGCGCGCGCGCAGCCGCTTCGTTCGGTGCATCGTGAAGCTTCACGACATTCCTGAACGTCTGCGAAAGGGCGAGATAGACGGGAAATTCGAGATCTTGATATGGCTTGTATGCGACCTTATCCCCACCGCCGCCGGGCGTTACGGTTTCATGTTTGCGCATTGCGTCCGTGACGACCAAACCGACGGTTGCGTTGATTTGATTGGGTTTCTTTTCGGGTGTCAGCGATGCCACGTCGGGCGCGATCGTGATGTTGTGCGCGCACCCGGCAAAGAGGCTGATGCCGAAGCACAATGTGGCAAGGCGGATATATCGGCGAATATGCATGTGCGTACCCTAGTGAATCGTCTTCATGAAAACCGGATCGGCGTAGAGCTTGGCCAACAAGGTCTGTACGATCTGCGGATACGCAGCAGTCGCGTTATTGATGGCTACGACGCCCATAAACGAGGAGTCCCAGCTGCCCGATGCGGTTTTAACGCTGTCGTAGACGGTTTCTGAGCCGCGACGCACGACAAACCGTGCCGAGATGGTTCCTTCGCCGTGCGACAGACCCGATGCGTCAATATCGTTCTTGAGCAGCACGCCGCTCACTTCGAACTTTGCGTTCGGCGAGAGGTCGCCTGCGACGGCGAATTCCTGCTCCATTGCGTTCGACAAATACGTACCAAACGAGTCGCCGACCGGTGAGTGCATACGGGCCGCGCGTAGGTGGACGGGATAGGGGTTATCGTGACTTTCAGGCGCCTCGAACGGCTTGATGCGTGCTTCGACCGTTCCGGACGACTTCAGTGTTTGAAGATTGTCGACAGACGGCGCATATTTGGCCGCGTCGACTGACGCGCATGCAGTGAGAACGCAGCTTAGCGCCACGCACACAACAGTCCTGCTCAACATCGATGTTTCTCCCCGTGATTGCGTTGCTACGCATATATGTGTTGGATTGCGCTGCGGGGAGCCGCCAGACCTACGCTGGCGCATGTCGATCGTCCTCTTGCCGATATCGACTGCGCAACTTCGTGCGCGATCAGCAAGTCGTCGCGTTTTGTATAAGTCATCCCCGCACTCCAATTTACGGCGGGGTCGGCCCAAACTTAATACCGATTTTGCTGAATTCGATGGATATTTTCTGTTTATTCAGGTGGTGCGCGCCCGGGAAAGTCGCAGGGCAGCGCGAATCACCACTGCTACGAAATCGACGCATTCGAATGTCGGCTCCGCCTCCAATGATGGCCATTCAAGTAATCCGTCTGCAATCCGGATCCATTAGCTGCTTGTTATCGGCTCAAGGCGAAATAGGGCGATGCATTGATTCAGTTGCCGGCCCTGATCTTCGAGCGAGTTCGCCGCGGCAGCCGCCTCCTCCACAAGCGCGGCGTTCTGCTGAGTCACCTCGTCCATCTGGGTGATCGCTTGGTTGACCTGTTCAATGCCCTTGCTTTGCTCAGTCGATGCAGCAGCGATTTCGCTCATGATGTCAGTGACACGGCTGACTGCCTGAGTCACTTCCGACATGGTTGTGCCGGCTTCGTTCGCGAGAGCCTCTCCCTCGCGAACCTTATGCACCGATGTACTGATCAGTTCTTTGATCTCTTTCGCAGCACTAGACGAACGCTGCGCAAGGCTACGTACTTCGCTGGCGACTACCGCAAAACCACGTCCCTGTTCACCCGCTCGTGCGGCTTCCACGGCAGCGTTAAGCGCCAGAATGTTCGTCTGGAAAGCGATGCCTTCAATAATGCTCGTGATGTCCGCGATCTTTGTCGAATTTGCGCTGATATCTCCCATTGCGTCGACAACACGACCGACCACGCCGCTACCCTTGAGCGCGACTCCCGACGCGTTCGTGGACAATGTACTTGCCTGCTGGGCATTCTCAGCGTTCTGTTTCACTGTAGAGGTAAGTTCTTCCATGCTCGACGCCGTTTCCTGCAACGAGGCCGCTTGCTGCTCCGTGCGGGAGGAGAGGTCGGTGTTACCCGTGGCGATCTGACTGGATCCGGTCGCAATGCTGTCTGCGGCGGTGCGTACGCGGCCGATCAGGCGCACAAGACTAATCTGCATTTCACCCATTGACGCAAGTACGCTTCCCGCAGGAGCGTTCGCCGCGCCCGCGACCGGGCTGAGATCGCCCGCGGCGACGCGCTGGGTCACATAGGCGAGATCGGTCGGCTCCGCACCGAGAGCGCGCATCAAGCTACGCGTAATGACCACCCCGGCCAGTACCGCCATCGCGATCGCGGCAAAACATATCGCGATGAGCAAGTTGCGTTGGCTGGAAAATTTATCCTCGGCTTCCTGAACCATTTTCGTGGCGCGCTGGTGTGTGACCTCCGCGTAGTCGTTGGACGCCTTGATTAGCGACGAAAGCAGGGGCCTGCATTTCGTCGTGATCTCCTCGATTGCCGCCTCGCGTTGGTTGCTCAACGCAAGGCGATTGATATCCAGAGCGACCGGGCGATACAGCATTTCAACGCGGGATATTTCCGCGGCAAGGCTTCGCGCTTGATCGCTCATGTCGTGAGCGCCCGCCACCATCGCGTTGAACTTTTCCAGGCGGCTCTCGACCCGCTGTTCTGCATCGAGAACTGCGGCTTTCTCGATGTCCACATCAGCCGGCGTGCTCACGAGCACCAGGTTGCGGACTGCCACGGCGCGATCATCTACGGCAGTACGGATGGCCTCAGCCATTTCTGCCCGCGCGTTGATGCCATTGACGAAGCCGTAGAAGCGGTCGTTGGCGTCGTTCAGCGATTTCAGCGAGATTCCCGATACGATCAACACGACAACGGCAAGCAAGCCAAAAGCGATGGAAAGCTTGGCCTTCACCGTAAGTCGATTTGAGTTCATGTTTTAATTCCAATCATCGTTATTGAGGGAGGGGTTTAAGCGGTTTTCTCGTACTGGATCTGGGCCGCTGGCGGTGTCGCAGGAAAAGGGGATCGCTGATATGCATAACGACATGAAAGCGTAACTCGGTAGGGTGGACAGACCTTGGTCGGTATTCGCAAAGGTTTGCGCACCATTAATTTTTGCTATGAAGTGTTTGACGAGTCGAGCGGCAGTTTAAAAAGCGGGAAGTATCCTTAAAAGGTCTAACTGCTTAACCTGTTGCTAGCGGCGCCCGTTCCTCAGACGGCGAGTATTTGACCGGTCACTTCAGCGGTCGGCTCCTCGCAAAACAGAGAAGACACGTCATGAGATCCGTCATTTTCGAAGGGCTAACGGCCGCTTCAACGCGGTGAGCGATCTTTGGGATCACGCTGACTCGAGAGGCTGAAGCGGGTCTACGGCCGGTCGCGGGAATCGTGGTCTGCCGCCGAGCTTCATTCACCCGGACGTGTCGAGATGTTCAACGCACGCTTGATACACTGACTGAACGGCGGACGAGCGGTGGTCCAACTGCCAGCGGTCGACGGCGTGGCGCTTTTAGGTCGGCACATCCGCCGCAGCAGACCGCCAATTGGACGTCGTACGTCGGAAGCCGCCCTTGAGATGGTGTCGCGAAAACGACGGTTGCGGGGTTTGGGGCGACCGCGTCCGCGCAGTGACCGGCCGACGCGCATTGTTCGACACTCCGCCAGTTTGGTTTCGACTGGATCCCTACGCGGTCACTTATGGATCGGCACCAGGAAATCGAACCAGATGCCCTGCATATACTGGGGCGCACACCGCAAGCGGACCTGACAGACTCACTCATTCGGAAAACGTCGCCGACACGATAGGCGCCGCGTGATCGTGCCTGCGACAGACCATCTGCGGATGGCGAAGGGATTGAGCTAGCAAGTCCGGCGCGGAGAGTTCGCCGGCTCGCCCTCCCGACGCTACTACAAGCATTCCTGGGCTTGCTCACGCAACGCGCTCGAGCTTTCCTTCGGCGAAAAACCACGCCGACATCGTCCGTGCCAGCTCGAGCACGACCTCCGCGTCGGTCCGGCCGGAGGACGCACGCACGTGGAACGAATGATCTGCGTCGTCCACCACATGCAACGTGGCGCGTGGCCCAAGCGTCTCGACGACCGACCTCAGCAGGGGAAGCTCGGCCAGCTTGTCGCGCGTGCCCTGCAGGAAGAGAGTCGGCACCGTGACCTCCGCCAAGTGCTGTGCCCGCTCTATGCCGGGCGCGCCCGCCGGGTGCAGCGGGAACGCGACGAACGCGAGGCCACGCACGCCGTCGAGCGGGGAGATGGCTTGGGCTTGGGACGTCATGCGGCCGCCGAACGACCGGCCGCCTGCGAAGAGTGGCAGGGCTGGCAGCGGCTTGCGGCAATGGCCGCGCTACGCGGGCGCGGGTAGCCAGACGATGCGGCTCGGCGCGGTCGCTCAGGCGGCCGCGGAAGAGGGTACGGCGCGGTTCTGGTTGCTCGATCGGTTCCGGGCGAACGGGCTTTCCGATGCGACGCAGCGCCAACGCGGCGCGTCTGCGGATGACGCGTCTTGCTACGCGTCATCCGCGTTGGACGTTTAAGCAGTTGATGCTTTCTCTGCGGCCTTTTTCGCCCGAAGACGCTGCGCCTGCGTGTCGCCGCCGCCCGCTTCCTTGGCGGTTTGCGCCGCGGTTTCGGTCGCTTCGGCGAGTGCCTGGCGCGCCGCGTTGCTGATGCTCACTGTCGATGAAGCCTGCGGCTTGGTCGCCGTTGTCGGCGCGGATGATGCGGTGGTTTGCGCTGTCGCGCTCGTCGCGTTCGCGGCGGCTTGAGTCGTGGACGGCAATGCCGCTTGAGTCAGTGCGGAGAGGTTCATGTGAATCCCTGGATACGTTATATGGATGGGTGCTGCATCCGTAGTAACGGCGAGTGCACGTAGCGCTTGAGCACTATATTTTTCTAATATCGGGTGTGGCTTAAGGGTTTCATAAGACTTGGCTCTGGGCGTCCGGCGTGCAGCAAGTGCGCCGCGAGTTAGATAACGGGTTTGTGATTTCGGATCGCGTATTCGAGGGTAACCTGGAGATCGACGTCACGCGCCGCAAGGATCGTCGCGCCGGTAAGCGTATCGATTTGACGCCGCGCGAATTCGCCTTCCAGCAACTGCTCACGCGACGGCGAGGCGAAGTGATGAGTAGCACGCGAAATGCAACATATGTGTGGGACATGAATTTCGACGGCGACCCCAAGGTGGTCGAAGTCGCGATACGCCGGCTGCGCGCAAAGATACACGTTGACTTCGAGATAAAGCTGATCCAGACGGTGCGCGGCGTGGGCTTCGTGCTCCGCTTGAAAGACAGCTTCTGATGCGTGCCCGTTTGCTGACGACCGCTTTGGCGCTCGCCTTCGCGGGCACGACGCTCACCGTGGTTCGCATTGGTCGGAAGATTTTTCTTTATCTCGCGCTGGGCGCCAGGTCCGCACGCAGGACGATCTGGATATCGTGCTCGCCGTGCGCCGCACCCGGCGTCTCGCGCAGGAACTGGCGAACGCCGCCGATGCCCCGCGCACGCGGAACGGCTCGAAAATAAGGTGCTCGGCAACGCGGTTTTATGGCTACAAGTGCTCGATCCCGAAGTAGCGTGCTGATGGAGCACAACGTCGGCGGCGCGTCCGAGCGGCAGTTGCCGCCTGTGCGCGCGAAAGCGGACGCGCAGATCACGACGTTGTTCATCGAGCCATCGACCTCTATCGACGGCAATCCGCAGCGCAGTCTCGCCGCCGATGCGCGGCTGACCGACGGCACGAACGTCACGATCCTCGTCACGCGCAACATGCGCGAACGCTGGATGTTGCTCGACCAGTGCCGCGACCGGTTGCATCTGGCGGGCATCGCGGGCGTGGTGGCTGCCTTCCTGATGAGCTAGCTGTTTGTGCGCGAGTCGCTCAAACCGCTGCGTGAACTCGCGCGCAGCGCGGACAACTTCACGGTGGATAAGCTGCATACGCGGATCGCCGTCGAGCATGCGCCTTCGGAA
Organism: Caballeronia sp. SL1002; assembly: GCF_057814995.1. Classification (NCBI taxonomy): domain Bacteria; kingdom Pseudomonadati; phylum Pseudomonadota; class Betaproteobacteria; order Burkholderiales; family Burkholderiaceae; genus Caballeronia; species Caballeronia sp. SL1002. Next base: position 904,524 of record NZ_JBYMUW010000003.1, read on the forward strand.
CTCCGCGCGCTGATCCAGTCGCTCAATGCGATGTTCTCGGGACTCGAGCGCAGTTTTCAACCCCTCAGGTACCGGCAGCGGCTAGAAGCAAACGCTATACGGCTCGATCTTCTACCACTTCTCGAAGCGCACTGAGGTGTATCTGGCGGGCGATTATCTGAAGTTGCACAACGGCTACCTCGTTGCGAGCACGTTCGGCGGCAAGAATCAGCTTGAATCGACGGCGGGGGTGCGCACCCGTTTCTAAATCGAGAGTTGGCATGGGCGCCGCGCGCTTCGGTCATCGCGGCCCGTCAGCGAACGGATGGGTTTGTGTAGCCGTCGACCATTGGTTCCCGAGATGCACCAACAATTCCTGCCTCAAACATAGGTTACTCCACATGCGGAATATCGAGCAGCCCCATACGGGCTGCTTGCGCTCGTAGGTTGAGAAGACAAAGACATCAGTGCGCGGTCGGATTGCTGCGCCGTACCGCTTCGCAAAGCTTAAAAACGTCGGCGATCGAATCCGGGCAGCGCGCGCGTTCCCTCAACGGCGACAGCGTGCAGCAACGCCGGATCGAGGTCGAGCAAGCGCAGGACGGTCGGCGCGACTTGCGTCGTCCTCACGTACTCGTCGTTCGTCCAGCCGGCAAGGTGCGAATGCGGCACGTAGATGATCAGACCGAGATGTTTGTCGTCGAGCGAGTTGCCGCCGTGCTCCTCGTCCTGCGCCTTGCTCGACTGAACCAGCCGTTCGGATGATGGGGTCTACAAGGTGAGCCGGCCTGCCGCCGCGATATTGGCGCTGTTTAGCGTCGCGCGCGCACATGCTCCGAGCATGTCGGACTTCATGGGCTTTGCGCCGGCAGCCGCTATGAAAAGCCAGTTTGTCGACATGGCATCTCTTGTGTGAGGGTGTGATACGCGCGCGGCCGTCTCCCCAAAATCGTCTTTCGGGACGACTTTGGCGTATGCCTTTTGTGCTCCCAACGTCTATTGCGGCTCACTGTAAGGGTCCGCTGTGCGTCGGGAAGCGTTTAAAGGCGAAAATGGCTTCGCTACCGCAACAACCCGAATGGCGAAACATCCTGACATCTTCCTATCGTGAACATTTACAGAAAAGTTCCTCATTCTTGCGACCGTGGAGACCATTGGAGACGAATTCGTACGGGTGTCAAAGCTGACGGTGCGTGACGAATCACATCCGAGCGCAGTCCCATTCGATCTCTCCGGCGGGTTAAACGGTCGTTTCGATCCAACCGGGAACGCGATCGCTGAAGCTGCCTCGAGAGCGCGTACTTGGATTGACAAGATCGCCCGTCAATACCGAGACCAGTGAGCGGCCGGTTCCGAACGCTTGCCCGCCGCGACAGCCAGTCAAATGGCAGTTTCAGTTAAAGGTCCGGCTGCCCTTTTTAAATGAGTGAAAGCGCCTTCCGGACTAAGCGTGCCTTCGCAGTAGGCCGGTATTGGCTGCCACAAGAGTAGGTCAATGGGTATTTGCGAGCGCCCGATGATTGCTAAGTTAGCGGCCGATCTAATTCGTCTAGGAGCAGGAATGGTCAAGGTTCAAGGAATGCAGAGTCCGGCATACGGTGCAGTCGCGCGCATGCTCCATTGGCTTACCGCCCTGTTGGTCGCTGTGCAGTTTGTGATCGGCTGGACAATGCCGGATGTCCACAAGGATACGCAGCCGATCAATCTGATCGCATGGCATCTTGGCGTGGGCTCGACGCTCGTCGGCGTGATGGCAATTCGGGTGATATGGCGATTGACGCATTGGCCCATGCGGGACGAACTGCCACCCTTGCTCAGCGTCGTCTCACGCATAACGCATGTTCTGCTCTACGTCGCGCTGCTGCTGGTGCCGCTGCTCGGCTGGGTCAACGCGTCCTCACGCGGTTGGGCGGTCCGCCTGCTGGGCGTCGTGCCCTATCCGGCGTTGAGCAAGCCGGGATCGGCCTTCGGTCACGAGATGGGGGATGTGCACGGCGTCCTCGCGTGGGTGCTCTTCGCATTCATCGGTTTGCATGTCGCCGCAGCGCTGTTCCACCGCTTCGTTCTAAAAGACCATGTGTTACAGCGGATGCTGCCCCACACCGGCTCGTCGCGTGAACGGGTTCGAAACCGGTAGGGTAAGCCAATGCCCAGGACTCACAAAGAACCGCATCGCATCAAGGCGATTGGCTGGCTACGCGCTGCGGTACTTGGCGCAAACGACGGCATCATCTCGACGGCAAGTCTGATAGTCGGTGTCGCGTCCGCGCACACCGAGCACGGCCGTCTGGTGCTGACGGGCCTGGCTGGGCTCGTAGCCGGCGCGATGTCGATGGCAACAGGCGAGTACGTGTCAGTCTCGTCGCAGGCGGATACTGAAAAAGCTGCACTCGCCCAAGAGCAAGCGGAGCTCGATGCGGATGGTGCACACGAGCATCGAGAACTGGCAGCCATTTACGAGCGTCGCGGGCTGGACGCGGCGCTTGCCAAACAGGTTGCGCAGGCTCTGATGGCGCACGACGCACTCGGCGCACATGCCCGTGACGAATTAGGTATTTCGGAATCGACGGCGGCAAATCCGTTACAGGCCGCGCTGACCTCGGCCTGCAGCTTTTCCGTGGGTGCGGCTTTGCCGCTCATCGTCACCGCGCTCACCCCACAGCAAGGCGTGGCCGCGAGTATCGCGGTGACGGGTCTCGTTTCCCTGGCAATACTTGGCGGACTTGCCGCGCGTGTCGGAGGGGCGAACGTGGTTCCGGCCGTAGTGCGGGTTACCTTCTGGAGCGCGCTGTCGATGGGCGTGGCATCTGTGGTCGGTGCTGTATTCGGTGCGACTTGAGCCGTGACATTTTCTCCGTGAAACAGTGGGTCGCTATCCCCACAGCGATCCATCAGCTTGCTCGGTTCAGATGTTCTTCGGAATGTCCCTCAGTCAGAACCGCTGAGGTTCCCCAGTGAGTCGCAAACGCGACGCCGTGATTGGTATCAACTGAACAAGACGACTTCGAGCTGCTCTGTCGCGACCGCGCTTTTGATGGAGCGGACGCACCACGCTGCTTTCTTAATGGCCCTGGCGCAAACGTGACATGCAACTTCAAGTCACGGCGGCCCGCCGTTTTCACCCGACTGATCGAGCTCCGGATGGTCCATTTGGTTGCGTGCCAGTGCGATTATTGCGTCGACGATAGGACGCCCCATCGGCTCAGTACTAGCCCGAGCCTCTTTTGCGGTCCAGAACGATGTTGGATTCCGTTCCCGACGGATGATGATTCCATTTCTGGAAATCTCCACGGTTCCGCTGTATCGGTCGGACCCAGTCTCGGCCACAGAGACCGCTATTTCGAAGCCCGCGTAGCGTTCGGACATCATTCCCCTCCCGTTTTTAACGCATGTATCGCAACTATAGAAATCCAGAAGCGACGTTAATTGGCCGCTCCTTCAGTGAAGGCGGGATATCCAACCACACCTCTGGAAAGGAGCCAGTTGGCCGTCTTCGCCAGTGTAAGTCGTGTTGCTGCATGACTCGAAAGCCCTTTATGACCAATATATGCCGCAAGTTTGGGAGGTCAACTTTTTGTATGTGCCGCGATGCCCGTTGCGCTGCCGCTTTGATTAAATTGACTAATCCCTGCGCCCAGTCAGCGCTAGTCTCGTCGGTGTGCCGCCCGTAGATCCCGTTCTTCAGGTTTCCTTCAGGTTTGCCCCGTACTATTTGCGCGTCCGCTCGCATCTCGGGGATCAAATGCTTTAGAAGCTCCTGGAACGATGTATGGGAGCTCCGATAAAAGCCCTGTTGGAGCATTGATGAGAACTCTCTTCTTGCAGGCGCCGTCCTATGACGGCTTCGACGGTGGCGCCGGATCGCGGTACCAAGCCAAGCGTGAAGTCCGATCGTTCTGGTATCCGACCTGGCTCGCCCAGCCCGCCGCGCTTATTCCCAATAGCCGCGTTCTCGATGCTCCCGCCGATGGCCTTTCGGTGGAGGCTGCGATGGACATCGCGCAGCAATACGATCTGGTGATCATTCATACCAGTACGCCGTCATTTCCGACCGACGCCTTGTTCGCCGAAAGCCTGAAGAAGCGCAAGCCTTCGGTATTGCTCGGCATGGTCGGCGCTAAGGTTGCAATCGATCCGCACAATTCGCTAACCGCAAGCGGCGCGATCGATTTTGTCTGCCGTGAAGAGTTCGACTTTACCTGCCGCGAGATTGCCGAAGGCGTGCCGTTCCCGCAGATCCGGGGCTTGAGTTATCGCGCGGCCGACGGCTCGATCGATCATAACGAAGCACGCCCGATCCTCGAGAACATGGATGAGTTGCCGTTCGTTGCCCCGGTTTACAAGCGCGATCTGAAGATCGAGAACTACTTCAACGGCTACTTAAAGCATCCGTATGTGTCGCTCTACACGGGCCGCGGCTGCCGCTCCAAGTGCACCTTCTGCCTGTGGCCGCAAACAGTCGGCGGCCATCGCTACCGGGTGCGCTCGGTCGAGAACGTGCTCGAAGAAGTCCAGTGGATTCGCGACTACATGCCGGAAGTGAAGGAGATCATGTTCGATGACGACACCTTCACGGATTTCAAACCCCGCGCTGAAGAGATCGCCCGCGGAATGGGCAAGCTCGGTGTGACGTGGTCGTGCAACGCGAAGGCGAACGTGCCCTTTTCGACGTTGCAGATCATGAAGGAAAACGGGCTGCGTCTGCTGCTGGTCGGCTATGAATCCGGCGACGATCAGATCCTGCTGAATGTAAAGAAGGGCTTGCGCACGGACATCGCGCGACGCTTCGCGAAGGACTGTCGCTCGCTTGGCATCAAGGTGCACGGCACGTTTATTCTGGGCTTGCCGGGCGAGACGCCGGAAACCATTCAGAAGACCATCGAGTACGCGAAAGAGATCAATCCGCTGACGATCCAGGTGTCGCTCGCGGCGCCCTATCCCGGCACGAGACTGTATGAGCAGGCCGTTGAGAACGGCTGGCTTCAGGAGAACAAGGTCATCAACCTCGTCAGCAAGGAAGGGGTGCAACTGGCCGCGATCGGCTATCCGCATCTGTCACGCGACGAGATGTATCACCAGCTCGAAAATTTTTACAAGCGCTTTTATTTCCGGCCGTCGAAGATCTGGGAAATCCTGCGCGAGATGCTGACGAGTTGGGACATGATGAAACGGCGCTTGCGTGAAGGCGTCGAATTTTTCCGCTTCTTGCGCGCCCATCAAGCGTGAGCGCCGCGCACCTGCTCGCCGTCACGCTGGCCTACGCCTGTGCGACGGCGGCGGTACTCGGCATCGCTTATACCGTGCTGGCCGGCGCACTCATCGGGCGCTTCTTCGCGCGGCCCGTGTTCGAACCGACCAGCTATCCGCTAGTCACGATCGTCAAGCCGCTGCACGGCGATGAATGGGCGCTGCTCGCGAATCTATCGAGCTTCTGCCGGCAGGATTATCCAGGCCCCGTGCAATTTCTGTTCGGCGTGCACGACTCGAACGACCCCGCCTTGCAAACGGTGGATGATTTGCGGCGTCTGCATCCGGACGCCGACATCACCGTCATTGCCGATACGCGCCTGTATGGCCCGAACCGTAAAATGAGCAACATCCTCAATATGCTGCCGCAGGCACGGCACGACGTGCTGGTGTTTGCGGATAGCGACGTGAGCGTCGGCCGGGATTATCTGCGCAATGTGATCGGAGAATTGCAAAGGCCGGGCGTCGGTCTCGTCACCTGTGTGTATCGCGGACAACCTGATCCGGGATTCTGGCCGCGCCTCTCCGCCAATGCGACCAACTATCAGTTTTTGCCCGGCGTCGTGACCGGACTGGCGCTCGGTCTGGCGCGGCCCTGTTTTGGGCAAAGCATCGCCATGCGACGCGATACGCTTGAAAAAATCGGCGGCTTCACACCGTTCGTCCGACACCTGGCCGAGGATCACGCGATCGGGGAAGCCGTGCGGATGATCGGCGAGAAGGTTTCGATTCCGCCCTTTACGATTTCGCACGCCTGCGTCGAATCGAGTGCGATGGAGCTGATCGATCACGAACTGCGCTGGAGCCGCACGATTCGCACCATCGATCCACTCGGCCACCTGGGTTCTGCGTTGATTCATCCGCTCGCTTTCGCTCTGCTCGCCGCCGCGTTCTCGTCCGGCGCGGTGTGGGCATGGCCGGTCGCGCTGGTCGCCCTGTGTGCCCGGCTCGCCTTGAAAGTCTTGTCCGATCGCGCATTGCGGCAGGCGCATCGCGACCTGTGGCTATTGCCTCTATGGGATGTCGTGTCGTTCGCTATTTTCGTGGCGAGCTTCTGGTCCTCGCGCGTGATCTGGCGCGGCTTCATTTTCAGGGTAGACGGCGACGGCTTGTTGTCGGCGGCGCAGGACGAATGATGAATGACCGACGGATTCGGTATGCGGCGCGGCACGAGCGTGGCGCAACCCGGGCTTACGCGGACGAACTGAGCCGAACACGCGAGGTGTCGGCGTGATCAGGCATCTCGGCCGCGTATCGGCGCTCGCCGGCTTGCTGGTTTCGCTGTGGCTGGTCTGGCAACAGAACCCCGTTGGGATTCTGGGCGCGTTGCATACCGCTGGCGCGGGACTTCTGCTGGCCGCGATCTCGCATGGGCTGCCGATGCTTGCCAACGCATGCGACTGGCGCTCGCTGATCCGTGGCGCAGCGCGGCCGGGCATCGCCAGCATGCTGCAACTGGTCTGGGTGCGCGAATCCTTGAATAGCATGCTGCCCGTGGCGCGCGTCGGCGGCGAGGTGGTGTCGTTCAGGATGCTCAAACGCCAAGGAGTACGTCCGTCGATCGCGGCGGGTAGCATCATCGTCGATATGCAGCTCACCGTTGTCAGTCAGTTGTTGTTCACGATGATCGGCATCGGCTTTCTATTCGCCCATGCGCATTCGAATACGCTGCGGCTAGCGGCGCAACTGGCGTGGGGCGCGGTAGTGCTGACGCCGCTGTTGATACTGTTTGCGTTCGTACAGCACGCCAATCCATTCGAACGCATCACGCGTACGCTTGATCGCATATTGAGCGGCAAGCTGGTCTCGCTGATAGGAAAGTCGGCGCAAATCGATCTGGCGATCACGCTGATCTGGCGCAGGCGCGCGGTGGTGCTGCGTTATCTCTTCCTCTGGCAACCGCTGCAGTGCGTCCTCACGTCGCTGGAACTCTGGCTCGCGCTGTACTTCCTCGGAGCGCCGGTGAGCATGACGGAGGCCGTCGTGCTCGAATCGCTGATTCAGGCCGTCAGCAGCGCGGCTTTCTTCGTGCCGGGGGGGCTCGGTGTCCAGGAGGGCGGTTTTATTCTGATCGGCGGCGCGCTCGGCCTCGACCCGTCGAGCTGTCTGGCGCTGGCGGGCGCGCGCCGCATTCGCGACCTGCTGATCTTCGTGCCGGGTCTGCTGGCGTGGCAGTTTGCCGAGTCGTCGGAGCGCGCGTCCCGGCAATCGATACGGGTAGAACGCCACGTACCCTGACTTAATCCGCTTCGACGTAAGCGGGAAACAGCAATTCCACCGCTAGCCCGCGGCCGCCGATGCCCGTGCCGAGTTGGAGGTTGGCATCGAAATGCTCGGCTATCCGCGCGACGATCGAGAGGCCGAGGCCACTGCCCGACGCCTCGGTGCCGGTGGCGCGGAAAAATCGGTTAGTTAGCCGAGCAAGATCGTCGGGCGCAACGCCGGGGCCGTCGTCGCGCACGGTGAGCCGCACGCTTTCGCCCGCTTGCTCCACGATAACCTCGACATTGCCATGTTCACATCCGTATTTGATCGCGTTATCGAGCAGATTGTCGAGGATGATGCCGATCAATACCGGCTCCGCGTCGATTTCCGGGTGCGGGTCGCCCGTCAATGTCAGGCGGATGCTTCTCTGCTCGGCATTGCGCGTGTTGGCGAGCAAAACACCTTTGGCTATTTCCGCGAGCTTGAGCCGTGCCGCCGACAATTTCTCGTGCGCATCCAGCCGTGCGAGCAGCAGCAATTGCTCCGCGAGCCGGGTGCTGCGATCGACGCCTTGCACAACGCGTTCAATTGCCAGTTGTTGTAGCGCAGCGTCTGGCTCCGCTAGCGCGACTTGCGCGTGCACCTTTATCGCGGCGAGCGGCGTCTTCAGTTCATGCGCCGCGTCAGCGGTGAATGCCCGTTCGCGCTCAATCGACCGCCGCAAACGCGACAGCACCAGATTTATTGCATCCACCAGCGGCCGCACTTCGGTCGGCGCCCGGCCAATATCGACCGCCTGGAGGCGGTTGATGTCGCGCACGCGGATCTCGCCCGATAGGGTCTTGAGCGGCGCCAGACTCCAGCGGATGCTAAGCCACACCAGCAATGCCAGCACCGGGAGGGCGACGAGCGTGGGCCGGGCGATGCGGCTCGCCACGCCGCTCACGAGGTCGCTGCGTGTATTGGCGGGTTCAAATACGCGTACCGATTTCCCGGCCGCTGCGTCCCGCAAGGTGAACGTATGCCATATCTGGCTATCGAGCGTCATATCCCCTGTGCCGCTGACCGGCGGCATCGGTATGTCCCAAGCATGCAAGGTCCGCAATTGCGGGCTGCCTGCGAGCACGTCGCCATTTGCGCCGCGTACCTGGAATAGGGCGTCGCGGGGTAACGAGTCGTCGTCGTCGCTATCGTTGGCGCCCGGCTCGCCGCCTTTCTCTTCTTCCCGCACGTCAATATGCGCATTGGCGAGCGTGGTGAGATTGCGTTGGTCGAGCAGTGCGAGGATTTGCGCGAGTTCAGCGAGCCGCGCCTGCTCCCATTCGCCGACTTCGCGCTCAGCCTGTCGATAACTCGACGCCAGCGCGATACCCCAAGTCAACGCGATGCTAGCGAGTACCAGGAACACCAGGCGCCAGCTAATCGATGCCGACATCACGCTTCCTCCACCACGTAGCCGATATTGCGCACGGTTCTGATCAGGCTTGCACCGATCTTTTTGCGCAGGTTGGAGACGTGGACCTCGATCGCGTTGCTTTCAATTTCCTGCTGCCAGCCGTACAAACTTTCTTCAAGACTTGAGCGCGACTGAGGAATGCCCTGATGGGTCAGCAACTGCATGAGGATGGCCCATTCGCGCGAGGTCAGGGACACCCGTGTGTTCCCCACATCGACGGTTTGTGCAGCGGGATTAACCGTTAGATCGTGATATCGGATCAGCTCTACGCTGCGCCCTTGCGCGCGGCGCAGCAAGGCCCGGCAACGCGCGATCAGTTCGGTGAGATCGAACGGCTTGCCAAGGTAATCGTCGGCGCCCGCTTCTAGACCGCCGACGCGATCGACCACGGTTCCTCGCGCGGTCAGCACGAGCACCGGAACGTTCTTGCCGGCATCGCGCAAGCGCCTGAGCAGTTCCATGCCCGACACCTTGGGCAAGCCGAGATCCAGCACGACCATCGCGTAGGTGGTGGTCGCGAGGGCGAGGTCGGCCTCGTGACCGTCGCGGGCCCAGTCGACGGTGAAGGCGGCCTGACGCAACCCTGCCTCGACACCACAGCCGATCAGATCGTCGTCTTCTACGAAGAGTATGCGCATGGCTCGCAGATCCTGTCTTGTGTTGATTGCTGTTTACGGGAGGCGTGATCTCTCAAGGGAGCATCGCACCGCTGATTCGAACTGATACCACGATGTTAGTCGCACAACGCTTCTCGACGTCGAACACTTAAGCTTTCCTTCAGGCTTAATCGCTAGTATTGAATTTGAATAGCCTCCGCTCATTTTCGCCGTTAAACGCACACATAACAGCGTCATACGAGCGGCTCGCGCCGCTTAAATGTCAGATCGCGGTCTTGTTAATCGGCCTGCGATTTTTGGAGGCCAATCAACACGGTGTGTCACGCCGTGCGGCCGTCCGTCCCCGAGACCACGCCATGAAACCAGTTACTGTCGATATGTTGCGGGCGCACTTGATGGCGGCTTCGATGACGGCCATTGCCATCGAATTTCTCGCGTTGATTGCCTTGCTGACTCTGCCGGTTTCACAGGAAGCCTTGAGTTCGACACCATCCAGACTTGTCGCGATTATTGTGACTATTAGCGGTGTCATGGCGATACGCCATCGCGCCCGTGTCGCGTTCGATCTGGCCGTTCAGCGCCATCACGTGGTCCCTTGCGTGTCATCCTCTCAAAAGGTGCTCGTAACGACGACCTGTCCCCGTGGTTGGCTGGTGGTCCTTCATCTGCGCTTTACCGGCAGGCCATTTAGTCTGGCGAGCATTGACGGAACCTAGGAACGTCGATGTCAACGTTGCTCGCGATCTAAAAAGGGTCCCGCTAGCGGGATGCGGTGTGGTCTTTGCTGTACCCAATGCTTGCATCCCTGACGACGCGATTTGTGCGCAGGCGCACCGGTGCAATTGGTCCGGTACGGGCTTTCGGAGCCCGGTGTTCGATGCCAAAGCATCTAAGAACAAAAGGGACGGCGTAACAGAGTCACGCCTGCGTGAGTGCGTTCACTGCCGGTCGAGAGTCATCCGCGGCGGTTCGTCTCCTTTTGTTTGACATCTATACCCCAGCCCACGGCGCGCCGAATGAATTCGCCGGGATACTTACTGCGCTCTCGGGCAAAATTTGCGAACGCGTCGCGCACGGCGAGGTAGGGGTCGATCGTCTGCGAGCCGCACGACGTCACCCGTCGACGCGATGGCCCTTCAGCGGATCGCCGCCGTATTCACGATAGATGCCACAGCGCCGCCGCTCGACCTTCTCCCTCATGATCGATTGAGCGCTTTATCCCGAAGGCCTTGAACCAAAGCTCTCGTTAAGTGAAACTTCCAAGCGACGATCGGGAGCCGGTAGTGGATGCCCGAGGTCGTTGAATCATCGCCGGGTTGCAATAGACCGAAAGTATGCGGCGATTGAGGCGCCTGCGAACGGATGCTCCATCCCAATGAACGACGCACACCACCGGCGCTCCGAACCCGTAGCCTACTGGATCACAGAGCGATGGTGGGAGCGTCCGTTCGTCTATTGTTGCGACGTGTGTTGAGCGGTCTCCATCAGACAAGGACGCCAGTCAATGACCAGATCTTGGCAACTAATGGGTCGAGAATACCGAGATTCCGCCCGTCGGGAATCCTGCCGCGCCCGGTTGGAACGGTACATAGACTTGTCCAAGCGTGCTGTCGATGGCAACCGAGTGCGCCCCTGTGCCCACCGGGACCTTAAAGAGCAACTGTCGTGACGTGCCGTCGATCACACCCATCTGCGGGCTAAATCCTGAAGTTGCCGCAGTGCCGTTTGAGACGTAGTGCCTAGCGGGCAAGAAATAGCGGTTGGAAGCCGGATCATAGTTGACCTGGTCTGTCCCGCCAAATGGAAGGCTGGCCTTAATTGCGCCATCCGAACGATCGAGGATCAGGGTGATGAGCGGGTCGCCGGCCGGCGGGTCGCATCCAATGAGCACGTCGTTATTCGGACCAAGCACGATTCCCGCCGGTCCGCACTTTCCTAACGGAAACGATTTGCTGACAGCAGGACTGCCAGCCACCGCAGAACTGGCGGCGATAACGTCGAGCTGACCATCTGGATTCGCCAAGGTCCCGTCATTGTTGATCAAAAAGCTCTTTGAGGCAGGATCATAGGTGCATGCCTCGAGCCCGGATGAACCGTTGAAAGGGAGCTTTATCACGGCTCTGGGTCAGCGTGGAAATGAACGTAACGAACGGCGGCGAGTCTCCGGGACTCGCATACATCACGAGGTGATCGTCAGGATCGTAGCAACCCTCGTCGACGCGCGACCCGGAATTGCTAATAACGATCGTGTTGACGGTCTTTTGCGCGTTAGTATCAATCACTTTGACTGAATCGACGTCGCCGACGTAGATCGTGTTCGTGCCGGTGATGCCAACAATTCCGTCCGGACCGGACTCGTTCGTCGTGGCACCAGCACCGATGAACGGCCCGGGGATCTGTGCGATCAAGGTGTTCGATTTGGTGTTCACGACATCGACTGCTTTGTTATTGCGGTCGGTTAGATAGTACCTTCCGGCCTCGACATAGCCGATGTCGAAGCTGAATGGTGGGCTTGAAGCATTAGGCACCGCGATGTTTGTGATTAGCTTTGGGGGGGCGGTGCGCTGGCGTCATCTCCACCCCCGCAGCCGGTCAACGCAGCCGCAGCGAAAAACATCAAGCCCATCATGCGCGTTTCCATCGATTCGTCTCCTTTGTGTTTATTGGTTGACCGTGGTCTGGGATGAATCCAGAGTGCCGGAAATCTTCCGGTTCAGAACGACGGCCTTAATCCAATGCGTTCTTAAGCAAACCTTAAGGAATGGTTCCTTAAGGAGACGGCTATTTACCCATCGACGCGATTTGCTTCGTTCGGTGGAGAAGCTGTCTGGATCACACAATGGCGGCGTGACGAAGTATCGGAAAGTAAAACTTCTTTATGGTCTGCATTGGGCCGACGTTATACCCGTAACGAATCTGAAATTTAATGGACGTGGCGGAGATCGACCGCAATTTGGCACTGCAATGTCTGCGAGCCGACATGCAGTTGTCGTGCAATGAGCCGAGCCACATGATCAATCACCCAAGCAAAAGCTGTTGTCAGTGCGCGGTAACACGGACGGGTTTTGACGGGTCGGGCGAGCGATGCCGTATGCCTTTCTCGGTGAGCAGTCGTTACGGGGCGCGAGGTAATGAGATTTACTATTGTGTCCCGTCTGAATCGCGTAAGTTTGGACTACCGCTACTCGTCGCGCGAGTTGTGCTCCTCAGCGCCTGATAGATACATTGCTTAGCGAACGTGCGCGCCGTGCGAATTCGGGCGTTTTGATGATGCCATGACGGCACCGGCAACAACCCTACTAGTAAGGTCTTACACTCCGCAGTTCCGGCGCGGCGAGTACGTCCCGATAGGAGGCCCGCAGGAATGCAACTAATTACGATCCCTAGTCCGAGGATGCCAAATCATTTTCATTGTTGGCACGCTGCTATTCGACTCGGAGCTTCTGATAGGCGGCGGCTCTATGATCGGCGACGCTCGGGGGATGCGAAAAGACGTTGTGCGTACGTCGCCGAAGTTGTAATGTCCGTGAAGAAGCAGGTTCCGCGACGCCATGCACACTCGCTTTGATGCAGCCAGATAAATACAAAAGCGCTGCCACCTCGATCTCGCGCCCTCAAGCATCCGCTTAACGGTCGGCCCGTCTTGCAGACTTCTGCTGCTATGACGGCCTAACCGCCCCGCACGTTTCCCTTCATGTGGAGAAGTGTCTTATGCGCAACATTCCTGCAGCTCGGTTCGGCGCGGTATGCCAAGTTTTCGCCGTGTTGTCGACGGCGTCTCCGGCCTTTTCCCAAACACAGCAGATGGTGCTTGACTCGACCGTAATCCAACGCGAATTTCACTTGCAGACGCCAGAGGCGACGCCCGGATTCAATGTCGATCACGACGATACCGGCCCGGCCGCCGATTCGCCTTTCATGGCGGCGCCTGTCTCCAGCTTAAACGCAGCCGCGACGACGTCTGCCGCTCCTTTAGCCGCGGTTGTGACTGACTGGCCCACTTTCGGGATGAACAAACAACGCACCGGCTACAACGCGGTTGAAGCCATGCTAAGCGTGGGCAACGTTTCTCAGTTGCGTCACCATTGGACAACCGATATCGGCGGACCGATCACGACGCAACCAACGTTGATGAGCGGCGTGCTGATCAAAGGGAAGCCGACCGACGTGCTTTATGCAGCCACCTGGGCAGGGCGGATCGTCGCATTAAACGCTGCGACCGGCGCCTTAATCTGGAGTGTCCAAGCGCCCACCGTACAGACCAATTGCGGAAACTTCACTGCATCGCGTGGCTTCGTTGGGACGATTGGTACGCCGACTCTCGATCGTCGTACGAACCGGATGTACGTGGTGACTGGCTACGGCTTCTTGCATATGCTGGACTTATCGACGGGGGCCGACGTGGTTCCATGGGTGCAGCTCCTCGACGCACAGAATGCATCGCCGCGAACTATTGTGTATGGGAGTCCGACGCTCAATGGAAGCGACGTCTATATTGCAACCGCAAGCCCATGCGACGTGCGTCCGTATCATGGGCAAGTAATTCGGGCATCAGCCTCGACTGGCACAGTCCTGCAACGATGGTATTCGACCGGGAAGAACGGTCCTGACGGCGGCGGTATCTGGGGTCCGGGCGGCGTCTCAATCAGCCCGAACGGCTCCTGGATCTACACCGCAACGGGTAACGCCTTTCCTGAGCCGCAAAACGCACGCTACGCGGAGTACGTCGTGAGATTGACGCCCGATTTGGCGCTCGACGCGGCGAACACGCCCCCGCCCCCTAATATTATCGATGCGGACTTTGGTGCGACTCCACTACTGTTCCAGGCAGGTACATGCCCGCCCATGTTAGCTGCTATGCAGAAGACGGGTCGGCTTTACATCTATAACCGAAACACGTTCGCAAGCGGACCAATTTATTCATTTCAGATCGGCACGAGTACACCCGGTGGCAATTTTATAGGCTTGCCAGCGTTCGATCCGGCGTTAAACCAACTGTATCTCGGCAATCCGGTCGACTCAAGTTCAGGACTTGTCCGCCACGGGCTGGTTGCATTGTCGATCCACTCCGACTGCTCGATCGCAATTTTATGGAATCTACCCGTCGGTGTAAATTCGCGAGGACAGAACCCTTCGATTTCCCCGGTCGTTGCGAATGGCGTTGTGTATTACGCAGATGGTATCGCGAGCGAAGTCTTTGCAGTTAACGCGAGGAGCGGCGCTCAGCTTTGGAGCACAAATAATCTTCCGCCCGCCGAGCGCGTGAGTGGCGGAATTCTGACCTCGCCGACGGTAGTGAACGGGCAGTTGTTTGTTGCCGGGTTCGATCACAAGATCCACGCCTATGGCCTATAGAAGCGCTACACCTCCGATATGCGGGTGCGATCTTCTGCAAGTCCTAGGCGTCCATCTTTAGATAGATGGGTTTCACGCTTTGACGACGAAAGAGAGAGTGGCTTAAGAGATATATTTTAGTTATCTTTTATGAAGCTGAAGCAAGTCAGAAGCTTCCTTGTTGATTCTTGTGCCACGAACACAGTCATCGAGCCCTTGAACGCGATTTGCTGCTGATAGAGGCCGCCGAGTTCGTACTAGACGCCCTTCGGAAGCAGGTTAGCCGCGCCCAGCGCTTTTTCCACATCGGCGCCGGTTGAGCCAAGATCGCGTCCGACGATCCGCGCCGTGACCGCGACCATGCGCTTCAAGGGCAATATCAGGTTGCGTGACTCGTCGGATAATCTGGCACGATGAAGAAATCGAAATCGCTTTATCACGGTCACCGTTTGCCGGCTGGTGTCATCAGCTGCGCTGTTCGATGGTATTTCCGCTTCCAGTTGAGCCTGCGCGACGTCGAGGAACTGCTCTTCGACCGCGGCGTGATCGTGACATACGAGACGATCCGACGCTGGTGCGACAAGTTTGGTAAAGACTTTGCTCATAGGGTGAAAGCGGGGCGACGCAAGCCGGGTAGCACGTGGCACATCGACGAGATGTTCGTCACCGTGCGTGGCGAACCGCTGCTGTAGCGTGCGATCGACGAGCATGGCGCCGAACTCGACATTCTGGTGTAAAAGCGGCACGACAAGGCTGCCGCCAAACGCTTCTTCAAGCGTGTGTTGCGATCGAGCCCGGTGCCGCGCAAGATCGTCACTGATCGGTTGCGCAGCTCCCGGCGGCAAAAGCCGAGATTCCGGAGCTTGCGAACGTGAAGCACGTGTTCGTCAAAGCGGCAGCTCGGCTGAACAACCGCGCAGAGAATAGCCACCCACCGACACACGAGCGTCGTATGCGTGGCTTTCGCGACCCAAAACGTACACAAAAAATTCTCTCGTGCTTCGGGCCGATCCGGCAACATTTCGCGCTTAAGCGCCATCTTCTGCGCGCTTCAATCTATCGTAAACAACTCGCTGCTCGGTTCGTTGCATGGCGAGAATTCGTCGAACTCGCCCAAAATCCGTCGGCCGCTTTCTGATGGTTGTCACACCTGCCGTCGTGCCGACCCGCTCTCGGTAACTTGACAATGCCCCCGAGTCATTATTGGACATGTTCGCAATATTACAATCAGCTTCGCGGCGACATTAATACGTCGGCCGATCGTAGCTGCATAGTCCGGGCCGACGCGTGTCTGCCCATCGCGGTGCGTTCTCAGTGCGTATTGCCGTTTTCAAATATGCAGTGCAGTAATGCCAATCACGCGGATGGTGGTTGGTGCATACCATTGGATTGCGGAATGCTCAAGTTTAGTGCATATATGCCGACATATGGTGCATTAACTTTGTTTGAGAAATACCGTGAAAAGTCTGACCGTTAAATTGCAGCTGGCCCTAATCGCAGGCTCGATGGGGCTGTCGATGCTGGCAACCTCGTTTGTCGGCCTCTATGGAATGAACCAGACCGGGGAAGCTTTGCGCAGCGTCTATGAGGATCGGACGGTGTGCATTCAGCAACTCGCCCAGATCAGCAACCGTTTGCAGGATGAAGTCTTTGCTCTATCGCGAGCTACCCTGGACCCGCAGGCTTCCTCCCCTGCATCGGCCGTTGAACGGGCCGAAAAAGATCGGCGAGAAGTCGACGCATTGTGGAAGGATTACATATCGACGTACCTTACTCCGACAGAGAAACAACTCGCTGATGCATTCAGGACCAGTTACGACGGCGTTGAATCCAACGGATTCGGTCCGCTGCGCGCCGCATTGAGCACCAACGCGCAGCAGGCGTCCACTGTACTGCATCAAAGCGTGGACACCGCAATGCCGCAGGTACTGACCGCTATGCGCAGCCTTCGGCAGCTTCAAGTAGATCAGGCAAAAGACGAGTACGAGGTGTCGCGAAAACGCTTTTCGCTGCTGCGCGCTTTTCTCATCGCCCTTGCAATTGCGGGCCTTGTGATTGGTGCAGGCATTAGTGTTTTTATGGGCCGACGTCTGTATCGCGCTTTGGGCGGCGAACCCACATACGCGGTAGAGATGGTGCACACCATTGCCGCTGGAGATCTCACCACCCGAATCGCCCACAACGCCGACGACCAGCACAGCCTGATGGCGTCGCTTGAATCAATGCGCAAGCAGTTAAGCGGCGTTGTGGCGGGGATCAAGGCCTCGGCGGAATCGATCACTGTCGCTTCTGGCGAAATCGCGCAAGGCAACGTCGACCTCTCTCAACGTACAGAAGAACAAGCGGCGTCGCTCGAGGAAACGGCGGCAAGTATGGAAGAGCTTACCGCCACCGTGCGGCAGAACACCGAAAATGCCCTTGAGGCGAGCACGTTGGCCAACTCAGCATCGGGTACTGCCGAGGCGGGCGGGGAAGTTGTCGAGCGCGTGGTGACGACTATGCAGGATATATCGACAAGTTCATCAAAGGTCGCAGAGATCATCACAGTGATTGAGAGTATTGCATTCCAGACGAACATTCTTGCGCTCAACGCCGCGGTCGAAGCCGCCCGTGCTGGCGAGCAAGGCCGCGGCTTCGCGGTCGTCGCCGGAGAAGTACGTTCGCTTGCGCAACGCAGCGCGACGGCCGCGAAAGAAATCAAGGAACTGATCGGTACGTCGGTGCAACACGTCACCGCGGGTTCGTCGCTGGTGCTGGATGCTGGCCAAACAATGAGTGAGCTGGTGCGCTCGGTCAAGCGAGTGACGGGCATCATGAGCGAGATCGCTTCGGCATCGAATGAACAAAGCACCGGCATTGAACAGGTCAATGTCGCTGTTAGCCAGATGGACGAGGTAACTCAGCAAAACGCCGCGCTAGTCGAGCAGGCAACGGCGGCGGCACAGGCCATGGCGGATCAGGCGCGAAGCCTGCGTCAAACGGTCTCGGTGTTCAAGGTCTTGCAGTAGCCTTGAGCAAAGACTTTCGGGCAGGGCGGGGGGCCGTTGTGAGGGGACGCCCAAAGTCATTTGCGCAGCCTCGGAGCGCCTTTCTGCCTAGCACATTTAACGTAGGCGCCCGTCCGTCGATAACGCGATCCCAGTGCGCGTCTGGGTCGTGTCAGCGATCGAGCAGTGCCGTAGCGCGGCACTGGGGGGACATGTGTTGCGTTGCGAAGGGTGCGCGGCTGTCGAAGTCGCCTACAACTCGTGCCGCAACCGACACTGCCCAAAGTGCCAGGCCACGGCCGCACGACGGTGGTTAGACGCACGCCAGGAAGATCTTCTGCCCGTCGAGTATTACCACGTGGTCTTCACACTACCGGCCCCGATCAGCGAGATTGCGTATTACAACAAGGCGGTGATGTACGGCCTGTTGTTTGATATGGCCGCCGAGACGCTGCGCACGATTGCCGCGGATCCGAAGCACCTCGGAGCACAGGTCGGCGCGACTCTGGTTTTACACACATGGGGCTCAGCGCTCACGCACCATCCTCATGTCCACGGAATCGTCCCTGGCGGTGGCCTGTCTCCTGATCGGGGCCGATGGGTCGCTTGCAAGCCAGGTTTCTTCCTACCTGTGCGCGTGCTCTCGCGACTGTTCCGGCGCCGGTTCCTCGAAGAGCTGGCCGCCGCGTATGACCGCGGTCAATTGCGATTCTTCGGCGAATGCGCCGCGCTTGCCGATCCGGAAGTGTTCGCCGAGTGGCTTGCCCCGATGCGTGCGTGCGAATGGGTGGTGTATGCCAAGCGACCATTTGCGGGACCGCAAGCCGTGTTGGCTTATCTGTCGCGCTATACGCACCGGGTGGCGATCTCAAATCAACGACTGATCGCACTCGATGAGCGTGGCGTCACCTGCCGCTGGAAAGACTATCGGATGGACGGGCACACACGCAATAAGACGATGACGCTCATGGCCGATGAGTTCGTCCGCCGATTCCTGCTGCACGTGTTGCCGGGTGGCTTCCACCGAATTCGCCACTACGGCCTGCTCGCAAACCCGTCACGCCGCGACAATCTCTCGAGGATACGAGCGTTGCTGCATGTGTTGCCACGCGCGGTCGATCCCGTCGCAGGTGCATCAACGTGCGCGGCAGGCCCAAGCTTCGTGTGTCGACATTGCGGGTCGTTGATGATCTTTATCGACATCTTTCAACGCAGCGCTCCGATTCGAGCCCCGCCTGTGGAGAACTGTCACGCGTGACTCTCATCGCGCCGCAGTGCATTAACCTACGGTCGGCTCTTCGGCAACGAGAGCCGCTAGGGGACCGTTGCGTCCGACGCCCCAAACCAGTCGATCGCAGCCAAATGACATCGCGCGACTTTGCAAAAACAGGGGCATCGAGGCTCTCAACTCAGCATCCGCTGGCATCTCTACACGTTTGTCGAGACCTGGGCGACAACGCCACTGGTCAAATCGCCATAACGGCTGCCAGTTCGAGCCGCCTCTGAGCATTCCGCGGTTTCCTCCCTCGAGGATTGTTGGACGCCTGCCCGCCGGCGCCGGGGTAGTTACACGCCTGCGCTTTGGGGCAGGCGTCCAACAATCCTTAACAAAAGCCGACGTTACGGTGGTGCATGACCCAATGGCAGGAGAGGGTCGGTCAGCGACCATCCCGAGCGGCGCAAAATAAATCTCCCTTCATTGGAAAGGAGATGATC